>NZ_JBITDX010000009.1:0-327732 GCF_044454585.1 Catenuloplanes sp. NPDC051500 | reverse complement strand
CCGCCCCCGCGTTGGGTTCGTCCCCCCCCGTCAATCCCCCCCCTTTCTTGTCGGGGCGGCTTGGCCCCCCCTTGCCGGGGGGGCCCCGGGGGCCCCCCCCCCCCCAAGGATCTAGGTCGAGGTTGTGCCGGTCCCGATTGCAGCGGCGGGTGGTGTCTTCCGGGAAATCTGTGGATCTTGTCGATTTAGGGTGATGCGGTTCGACGTTCAGGTGGAGACCGGCGTGGGCCGGTCGGCATACGTCGGAGGATCGTCATGACCAGCACGCGCACCGAGGCCGCCACCAGCTCCACCACCGGCATTCGCCGGATGCTGCTCGAAGGACTCGCCGCCGCGATCGTGGCCGCTGTTGCCACTGCCGCGGTGGCGGCTGCAGGGCGGGCCGCCGGGATCAGCCTGGATGTCGCGGGTGGGCCGATTCCGCCGTCCGGTTTCGCCACGCTGACGGTCGTCTTCTCGCTGGTCGGGCTGGTCATCGCGGCCGGACTGCGCCGCTTCGCCCGACGGCCGCGGAGCACGTTCGTCCGAGTCACAGTGGTGCTGACGCTGCTCTCGCTGGTACCGGATGTGATCGCGAACGCCGGGTGGGCCACGCGGCTGCTGCTCATCTTGACGCACCTGGTCGCAGCGGCGATCGTGATCCCCGTGATCGCCCGCCGCCTGCCGGTCGAGCGTTCCGTAACCTCCTGACGCCGATTCCATGACCTGCCGGCGCCGATGAGGACGGTCGATGAGTCGCGGACCCGCACCCATAGAGCGAGAAAATGGTGCGGATCTTGTTCTCGATAGCAGGTCTGCCAGCTGGGCGTGGCCGTGGCGGAGCGCGATGTCGCAGGGCAGGTCACCGGCGGCGGTGGGCAGGAGCCGCCAGTCACCGTCATCCGAGCAGAGTAATGACGCCGGGCCGCGCCGCTGACCGCCGTGTTCGGCGCGTATGGGCGACGCTGCCCGCCCCGGCGGGTCAGGACGGGGAGCAGAGGCGGGCGAGTGCGGCAAGCTGGGCGCCGTGACGGGGGGTGATGATCTGGACGGGCGCGTGCTGCCAGCGGGCGTGTGCCTCCTCGGGGGTCAGGCCGGCGGCCGTGCCGATGTCGGACCAGGAGGCGCCCAGCTCGCGGGCCTGGCCGACGGCGGCGAGCGCGCGGTCGTCCGGGAAGCCGGGGAGCGAGGCCAGCGCGGCGTCGCGGATCGGCGTGATGTGGTCGCCGTACTCGTGGCCGCTGATCAGGTCTATCGCGTCCATCGGCGGGGACGGGTGGGCGGACCAGACGCGGCGGGCCGGCAGGTCCTGCTCCTCGGGGGTGGCGACGCGCTGCCACTGGGTGCCCCGCCAGCCGCACGAGCAGACGTAGGCCCAGCCGGTGATCTCGGTGTCCGGGCGGACGTGGAACTCGTCCGGCTCCAGCTCACGATCGCCGATCTTGACGATCAGCACCTTGCCCTCCGCGTAGGCGCAACCGACCGCGCCGTCCGCGAACGTCGCACCGAGCAGACCTTCGTGCCGCACTGTTGCTCCTACGTCAGACCCGAACAGGACGTGCCGTTGACCGTGCATCGAGCCGGGCGCTCCGCGCCGCCGTCCCGGTTCACATGAAATCGCAGGGGTACGCTGCCGCCCGCGCCCACCGGCACGCCGGACCGCCACGTGTAGGTGCGGCCGTCCACGTCGAGCGTGGCCTGCGGCGCGCCCTCGACCCACGACGTGACCAGCCCGGTGATCGTCTCCGGCATGGTCAGTGTGACGGTCCAATCCGCGTCGGTGCGCGCCGCGTTCGAGACGAGCACCTCGCCGATGAAACCACCATCAAAGGAATCGAGCACACGGTACGCCCCGGAGAGCCCGTTCCGTGCGGGCTGCGGCGCGACGCTGCCCCGCCCGGGTGAGGGCTGCGGCGCGGTGCTGCTTCGCCCGGGTGAAGGCCGCTCCACCTCGGGCGCGCGGCGCCCCGGATCGGCCAGGCCGATCGTGGCCCTGCCGTCGATGGACGGCGGCGGCGTGTCCGGGGAGAACGACGGCAGCGCCGGCGCGGCCCGGACCGGTACGGGCGGATCGACGTCACCGCGTACCGCGTAGGTCGCGACCGTGACCATGGAGAGCAGCAGGAAGGCCACCGCCACCCCGGTCGGAAGCCAGGGCGCGAGGTTACGGAGCGTCGTTGCCGCCGACATCACACGCCTTCCTGCCTGTTGCGGAGTCGCCACCTTATACCGCCGAAGCGACGAACGACCGTGATCACAGAGAACGCGACACATCGGACGGACGCCGGTAGGGTGCCTCCGAATCCCGCCCAGATCCTGAGGAGAACCATGGGCCGCTTCGACCTGCCCGACCCCGAGACGCTCCGCGCACGCGAGAAGCTCGTGCTCGACCACATCCACGACGAGGGTACGCAACAGTGGGACGACGTGCTGTCCACGTTCCCGCACCCGTACTACGAGCTGATCGCGACGATGCGGGTCTACGACGGCGAGGAGGGCGTGCGCGGCTACTGGGCCGAGTCGCGGGGCGCGTTCCCGGACCAGAACCACGAACTCATCTCGCTGCGCCACTGCCCCGACGCGGTAATCGTCGAATTCTGGCTGACCGGTACGCATCTCGGCCCGCTGAACGGCATCCCGGCGACCGGACAGCGCTTCCGCATGCGGATGACCGCCTCCTTCATCTTCGACGAGCAGGAGAACCTCGTCTGCGAGCGGGCCTACTTCGACACGATGACGATGCTGCGGCAGCTCATGGGCGGCCTGAACATGAAGAACCCGCGCAACTGGCTGTGGCTGATCCGCGCACTGCGCGGCCTGTCAAAGATGAGTTCCACGCCCGACCCCCGCCTCCTCGACACGACACCTCCCGACCTTTCGCACTGACCTCCATGCTCCGGCTACCCGCGAGGATCTGTGGGCCGGCGCGCTTCAGATGTGGTGCCGCAGCACGCCCAGCTGCGGGTCCCGGCGGCGCCATGCGGTGCGGACGGCCTCGACCAGCTGGGCGTCCACGCCGTCGGTGGTGTCGACCTCCAGGTCGTACCCGCCGAGGGTGTGGATGCCGTTGATCTTCAAGGCTCCATGCTTTGAAGGATGCCTCAGCGCCTGAGGTCCCGGTCAGTGCGGATAGGCGCGGGGTATTCGGGTGGTGGGGAGCGTGGCGCGGAAGGAATCGATGCGGGTGATTACCTGGCGACGGCCGTAGGTCGGTTCGATGAGGGGGAGATAGAGGCAGCGGGCGGCCAGTTTGTCGAGCGAGACCGTGAAGTACATGGCCATCAAGGGGTTGATGAAGAGGGTGCTGCCCCGGGTGCGCGACGTGAACTGGACGTCGCCGAACATGCCGGCTGTCGCGGCGGCGATCTGGCCCTGGACGATGCTCGGGCGTTGCGGGGTCGCTGCCGCCGCGTCCGCGACGGCCTCGCGGTAGAGCGTCGCCTCGCGGCTGGTGCCGGGGATGGACAGGGCGCCGAGGTAGCCGCCGTCGCGGTCGAGCGCGGCGATGTTCTCGAGCACCTGCACGTGGCTGACCCCGTCGTGGGCGTCGATGCCGAAGCCAAGACACGTCACAAGTTTGACCGGCACGTCGAGCCCGGCGACGGCGGCGAGGCTCGTCACGTCCTCGACCGGCGTGCCGAGCCCGTTCTCGTCGCCGCGCAGCAGGATGTCGGTGCCGCCGTCGACGAGCACCACCGCGTCGAGGTCCAGGGTGTCGATCAGGTGCCGGTAGGCCTCGCGCAGCGACTGGACTCCGAGCGGCGGGAACGCGTACACCGTCGAGGGCAGGTCGTGGGCGGCCAGCCAGCGGGCGAGCGTGCCCTCGGGGAAGTACCAGTCGGGGCTGACCGAGTCCGGTGTCACGGCCACCACGTGCTGGGCGGTCCAGAATTCGCGGTCGACAAGCTCAAGTTCGGAGAAGGACAGGTTCGCCAGGTGCACGCGCACACCGCTCTCCCACAGCGCGAAGGCAAGCGGCAGCCCGGCGTACACGTCGAAGCCACCGCCCGCGCCGGCGATCAGGACGTTGCGGGCCGAGGCAAGCGCGGCGAACAGCGGCGGGGTGGACAGCGAGGGAGTCAGCACCCCTCAATGATCAACCACCGGGTCCACCGGCCGGACCTGAGCGAACCGCCGCCGGCGCGGCACACAAGAACCCGAAGAAACCCAAGACCACACGCATGTCCCGCCACCGCCGTGGTCCAGCCCCGCATGCTCCCGCGGCCTGGGGATCCGTGGGTGGTCACCGAAAACCGCTGGTGCCGGAACCACCCAGGTGGGTAGCGATGTCGGCGGTGTCAAGCACGACTGCGCAGCTCGCAGCCGCGGTGTGGAGTGCCGTGCGGTGGTGGCCGGCGGTGAAGTCCGCCGTCGCGTCCGCCACCAGGAACGTCTCGATGTCCCGGCTGAACGAGTCGTAGGCGGTGATCAGGCAGCCGAGGTGCGCGTAGACGCCGCAGACGATGAGCTGATCCCGGCCCGCGGCGGCAAGCAGTTCCGCGAGCGGCGTGCGGTGGAACGCGGAGTAGCGCCACTTCACGACGGTCCGGTGGTGCGGGCGGGGCGCGGCCTCCGGCACGACGTCACGGTCTTCCGGGATCGCGCGCATGCCCGTACCCCAGAAGTCGTGGAGCAGGCCACGTTCAGGTCGCGTCATGTCGCCGCGTTGCACCGAGTAGAAGACCGGCATGCCGGTGGCGTCCGCCGTGTCCCGGAGCAGGCCGAGGTGGCGCCGCAGCTCCCGGCCGGGCGAGGCGTCCGCCGGGAAAGGCCGCAGGAAGTACCGCTGCGCGTCGTGGATGAGCAGTGCCGCGCGCGCCGGGTCGGGCCGCCAGCCCACGCCGCCGGGCGGCACGTCGTGGCGGCCGGGCATCGGGTAGGGCGGGATCGGCGGGATGCTCATCGGCGGGATCGTTTCCGCGCCGGGGCGGCCGGACGGGGTGTTTCGGCTGGCAGATGCGACATGTCGACGGCCCTCCGTGTCGTGGTCCGGGCCGATGCTCGCACCGGCCGTTCACACCCGGCAAGGACTACCCGCCTACCCGCTCGAGTAGCTGATCCATCCACAGTGCACCTGGAATGCTCGTCGTCGCAGCCACACGGGCGAACGGGGGGCACGGTGGAGGAATTGTTGTCGGGGACGGCTCCGTTCGCGTTGCTTCACCGCGGCGGCGAGATCGAGGTCCTCACCGGGCCTGAACTCGACGTGGCGGCGGTCGCCGATCTGCCCGCGGACCGGGACGTGCTGGCCGTGCTGCCGTACCGCCAGCTGGCCGAGCGCGGTTTCGCCTGCCGGGACGACGGTGTGCCGCTGCTCGCGCTCGGGGTCGAGCACCGTGACGCCGTCCCGGTCGCCCGCTTCCTGGACGCGGTTCCGGACACCGCGGTGACGCTCACCGGCGGGCACTTCGACATCGACGACGACGCCTACGCCGAGATCGTGCGCGCGGTCGTCCGCGAGGAGATCGGTACCGGCCAGGGCTCCAACGTCGTCATCAAGCGGTCGTTCCGGGCCCGCGTCGACGGGTTCTCGCCAGCCGCCGCGGCCGGGTTGTTCGCACGGCTCCTCGGGCGGGAGACCGGCGTATACCTGACCTTCCTGGTGCACCTGGGCGGGCGGACGTTCGTCGGTGCGAGCCCGGAACGGCACGTGTCGCTGCGCGGCGGCGTCGCCACGATGAACCCGATCAGCGGCACGTACCGGTATCCGCCCGGCGGCGCGGAACTGGACGGGCTGCTGGCCTTCCTCGGGGACGCGAAGGAGACCGACGAGCTGTCGATGGTGGTCGACGAGGAGCTGAAGATGATGGCCGCGGTCTGCGAGGACGGCGGCCACGTCATCGGCCCCGCGCTGCGCGAGATGGCGCATCTCGCGCACACCGAGTACCTGGTGGCCGGCGTGACCACGCGTGACGCGCGGGACGTGTTGCGGCAGACCATGTTCGCGCCGACAGTCACCGGCAGCCCGCTCGAGAACGCGTGCCGGGTGATCCGGCGGCACGAGCCGGCCGGCCGGGGCTACTACGGCGGCGTGCTGGCGCTGCTGACCCGGGACGGCGGCCGGTCCGAGATGGACTCGGCGATCATGATCCGGACCGCGGAGATCGCCGGTGACGAACTGTCGATCGGCGTGGGCGCCACGCTTGTGCGCGGGTCTGATCCGGCCTCCGAGGCCGCGGAGACCCGGGCCAAGGCCGCGGCGCTGCTTGACGCACTGACCGGGCCGGCCGGGCCGCGCGCGCCCGGCAGCCGCCGTCTCGCTGACCATCCGCAGGTCCGCGCGTCGTTGCGGGCCCGCAACGACGCGTTCGCTCCCTACTGGCTGGACGCACGGCGTCCGGGCGCCGCCGCCGGCTCGCTGCCACCTGACCAGCGGATCGCCATCGTCGACGGCGAGGACGCGTTCACCGGGATGCTTGCGCAGCAGGTCCGCAGCCTGGGGCCGAAGGTCGAGGTGATCCGGTACGACAAGCCGGTCAACCCGGACGCGTTCGACCTGACGATCATCGGTCCCGGGCCGGGCGATCCGGGCGATGCGGACGATCCCAGGATCCGCACGCTGCGCCGGTTGACCGCCGATCTGCTGGCCGGCGGCCGCCCGTTCCTGTCCGTCTGCCTCGGCCATCAGGTGCTCAGCATGCTGCTCGGGCTCCGGCTGATCCGCAGGGCTGTTCCCCACCAGGGCACCCAGTTGCGGATCGACCTGTTCGGGGAACCGGCCCGGGTCGGCTTCTACAACACGTTCACCGCGAGCGACGGCCGCGAGTCGTTCCGGAGCCCGCTGACGCCGGGGGCGGTGCAGGTGTGCCGGGACCCGCTCACCCGGGACGTGTACGCGCTGCGCGGGCAACGGTTCCGGTCGTTCCAGTTCCACCCCGAGTCGGTGCTCAGCCCGGACGGACTGCCGGCGGTACGCGCGGCGCTGTCCGGCCTGCTGCCGCCGCGGAACAGCCCCGGCCGGTGAGATCCGGCCACCCCCGCGCCGCGATCACCTGGTGCGGTAGTGGTACCTGTGGGACAGCGTGAATCCGGCGCGCTCGTACACGGCCCGCGCGACAGTGTTCGTGTCCTCGACCTGGAGGTAGAGCGGGCCCGGCGCCCATTCCGCGATCGCGGCGAGCAGTGCGGTGGCCAGGCCGCGGCGGCGGTGCTCGGGCCTGGTGACCATGCAGAACACGCCGGTCCAGCCGTCGACGGTGACGGCAAGCGCGAGCGCGGCGGACTGCACTGTGAAGACGGCGGCGGGCGCCGCGATCCGGGAGATAACCGGCAGTGCGGTGACGTCTCCGGCGATCGACGCGAACAGGCGCTCCCACTCTGAACTGTCGTCGTGCCGCGTCACCGCATGCGACGGCGAACCGAGCGTCGCGGCGGTAAGCACCGAGGTCTCGCCGTTGAGCACATAGCCGCGCGATTCGAGCAGCGCGTCCAGTTCCGCGTACTGATCCGCCGGTGAGATCTGCGCGATCGCCGGCGCGTTGACCGCACCGTAGAACTGCTCCATCGAGGGTACGGACGGGAGCCCGACCGGCAGCGCCGAGTTGTTCCGGCGGCGGGTGACGCCGGGCGTGTGCCGCAGCAGCCAGCCGTCCCGTTCCTCGGCTACGGCGGCCGGCCAGGACGCGGCCGCGATCCGCTCGATGCGCCGCGCCTGCCCGCCGGCGCAGATCCGCACCAACGCGGGGATCAGCTCGCGGAGCATCGGCTCGTCGACTGTGGAGGCGGGCGCGTACCCGCTGATGGTCAGGCCGACGATCTCGTGCCGGGCGGCGACGCCGGCCACGTGTTCCAGCAGCTGCGCCGGGGTGAGCCCGCCCGGCTCGGAACAGCCGACGGAGATGATCCCGGCCAGCACGTCCAGGTCGACGTGGAGGTATGCCACCGCGCCGGGATCGAGTGCGCCGCCGATGCCTGACGACGTGATGTACGCGGACTCGGCCGGGTCGAGCACGCGCGTGCCGACAAGCGCGACCTGGGACGGCCACAGCGGCACCGCTGGCACAAGCGCGTCCGGCCCCTCGCCGAGCAGTGTCCGCAGCACCATGCCGGGGAACGCACCTGACGGCGAGGTCTCCGGCGTGTTCAGGTCGCCGTGCGCGTCGTACCAGACGACGCCGAGCCGGTCGCCGTACCGGGACGCCGCGGCCGCTACCGGGGCGAGGCCGACGCCGCAGTCACCGCCGACCACCACGGGGAAGCCGTCGGCCGGCAGCGCGGCCCGCACGTTCGCCGCGGTCTCCGCGAGCGTGCCGCCGATCGGCACGCGCACCTGGCGCGCGGACGGCATCAGGGACGCCAGGAAACGGGCGCCGTCGGCGAGCCGGGGTGCGGACGGCGACTGGGACGCCTGGAATTGCGGCACTTCGATGACCGTGATCATGGTGGGAGTATCGCCACCGTAGAACGATCACGTCTACTTAGCGTTACTTCGTACAACTGTAAGGTTTTAAGGATGTTGGACCCCACCCGGCTGAAACTCCTCAGTGAGCTGGCCCGCCGCGGCACGATGATCGCGGTCGGTGAGGCCTGCGCCATGTCGTCGTCCGCCGTCTCCCAGCAGCTGGCCACGCTTGAGCGGGAGGCGGGCGTGCGGCTCTTCGCCCGCGCCGGGCGGCGGGTGCGGCTGACCGCTGAGGGTGAGCGGCTGGTCCGGCACGCGCACACGATCCTGCACGCCATGGAGGTGGCGGAGGAGGATCTGCGGGCGGCAGCGACGCCGCGCGGGCCGCTGCGGGTCGCGTGTTTCGGCACGGCCGCGGCCGCCCGCCTGCTGCCCGCGATCGGGGCGGCGCAACTGAGGCACCCGGATCTGCGGGTCGTCGTGCACGAGCTGGAGCCGCGCGAGGCCCTGGCCGCGCTCGCGGACGGCGGCTGCGACGTGGCGATCACGTTCACCTACAACGTGATCCCGGAGGATCCGCCGCCCGGCACGACGCGGCTGGCACTCGGCACCGAACCGATCCTGCTGGCGCTGCCGGAGGACGGCGACGCGACGCGCATGCACGAGCAGGCGTGGATCGGGGGCTCGGCCGGCACCACTGATCACGAGCTGCTGGACCGGGTGTGCGCGCTGGCCGGCTTCCGCCCCAACGTGGTGCACACCGCGGACGACTACGCGCTGGTGCTGCGGATGGTCCGGGCCGGCCTGGGCGTCGCGCTGGTTCCGGAGCTGGTCGCGACCGTCACAGATGTCCCGCCCGGCGTGGCGCTGCGCACGCTCCCCGGCCCGCCGATCACCCGCACCACCCATGCGCTGACCCGCACCGCGACCCCGGCGGTACGCGCGCTGCTCGCCCTGCTGTCGCCGTGAGGAGCACGTGGCCGGCCGTGTCGCCTGCCGCGTTCTCCTGGCGCGTGGTCGCGCGTCCGGCGATGACGCTCAAGGACCGGACTCCGCGCCTGCCCCGGGCTCGCGCCATGACGGACGGTCACCTAACCACCACTTTTTGATCAGAGGAATTCCTCATGTAACACCATTGACATCTTCAGAAGCGCAGCTCTAGCGTGTGCGAAACGTTTCGACAGTGATTCGGACAACAGGAGTCGGTGGCGCATGATCTCGCTACGGGACGTAGCCATGCGCGCGAACGTCGCGGTCTCCACCGCGTCCGCCGCGTTGAACGGCACGCGCCCGGTCGCCGCCGAGACGAAGCGCCGCATCGAGTCCGCCGCCCAGGAGCTCGGCTACCGGCCGAACGTGCTGGCCCGCGGCCTGGTCAGCAAGCGGACCAGAATCCTTGCGCTGCACTACCCGGCGCCGGCGAGCGGGTTCGGCCTGACCGAGATGCAGTTCGCGACCGGCGCGGCGGCCGCGGCCAGCGAGCTCGGCTACCACCTGCTGCTCTCCCCGGAGAACGCGGACCCGCTTGAGGAGCTGCGCTACCTGACCGGCACCGGGCTGCTTGACGGCGTGCTGCTGATGGAGGTCCGGCTGGACGACGAGCGGGTGGAGCTGCTGACAGGTGAGAACGTGCCGTTCGCGCTGATCGGCCGCACCCGCCGCCCGGAGAAGCTGTGGTTCGCGGACATCGACTTCGGCCGGCTCGGCGCGGACGTGGTCGGTCACCTGACCGGGCTCGGCCACCGCGCGATCGCGTTCATCAACCACACGAGCGCGGCGTACGCGGGTGAGTACGGCCCGGTCGTGCGCATCGGCCAGGAGATCGCGGCCTCGGCCAAGGAAGCCGGACTGTCCTATGCGGACGGCTTCGGCGCGGACACCGCGGAGCAGGGCCGCGCGGCGCTGCACGCGCTGCTGGAGTCGCATCCGGAGACCACTGCCGTCGCGGTCTCCAGCGACCAGGCGGTCGTCGGCGTGCTGGAGGCCGTCGAGGAGCGCGGCTGGCACGTACCAGCGGATCTGACGGTTGTCCTGGTGTTGACGTCCGCGCAGGTCGCGGCGATGTTCCGGCCGCAGATCACCACGCTTGAGCCGCCGAGTCTGGAGCTGGGCCGCCGCGGCGCGCAGATGTTGATCGAACAACTCTCGGACGACGCCGCCGGGCCGCCGGACGGCGGTGAACTGGTGCCGTGCCGCCTGGTGATCGGCGGCAGCTCCGCGGCGCCACGAACCAAGGGGGCACACGCGTGAAACCCGGCCTGCACACCGTGACCGACGGGCGAGGACTGCTCTTCGGCGGCGACTACAACCCGGAGCAGTGGCCGGAGCACGTGTGGGAGGAGGACGCGGCGCTCATGCGGGCAGCCGGCGTCAACCTGGTCACCGTGGGCGTGTTCAGCTGGGGGCGGCTGGAGCCGGCCCCGGGCGAGCGCGACTTCGCCTGGCTGGACCGGGTGCTGGACCTGATGCACGGCGCCGGGGTGGCTGTCGATCTGGCCACGCCGACCGCGTCGCCGCCGCCGTGGATGGGGCACCGCTGGCCGGAGACGCTGCCGGTGGACGAGTCCGGGACCACGCTCTGGTACGGCGCGCGCAACCAGTGGTGCCCGTCGTCGCCGGTCTACCGGGCGCGGTCGCTTGAGATCGTGACGGACCTGGTGGAGCGCTACGCGGATCATCCCGCGGTCGCGATGTGGCACGTCGGCAACGAGTACGGCCAGGTCTGCCACTGCGATCTGACCGCCGCGAACTTCCGGCGCTGGCTGACCGCGCGCTACCGGACCCTCGACGAGCTGAACACGGCCTGGGGCACCACGTTCTGGTCGCAGCACTACTCCGACTGGGCCGAGATCCTGCCGCCGCGCACCGCGCCCTACATCGTCAACCCGTCGCAGCGGCTCGACTGGGCCCGGTTCTGCTCGGACGCACTGCTCGACCAGTTCAAGGCCGAGCGCGACCTGCTGCGGGCCCGGTCGGACAAGCCGGTCACCACGAACTACATGGGCCTGTTCAAGCCGGTCGACTACTGGTCCTGGGCTCCCGAGCAGGACATCATCTCCAACGACTGGTACCCGGACCTAGCCGACCCGCGCTTCCCGGCCCGCGCCGCGCTCACCCACGACCTGATGCGCTCGCTTGCCGGCCGCAAGCCGTGGATGCTGATGGAGCAGTCCACCGGCGCGGTCAACTGGCGCCCGCACAACCTGCCGAAGCCGGCCGGGCAGCTGCGCCTGGAGTCGTTGCAGGCGGTGGCGCGCGGCGCGGACGGGGTCTGCTACTTCCAGTGGCGTCAGTCCGCGTTCGGCGCGGAGCGCTTCCACTCCGCGATGGTGCCGCTGGCCGGGCCGGACACCACCGCGCACGAGGAGGTCCGTGCGCACGGTCTGGAACTTCAACAACTGAGTGCCGTCGCGGGTACGGAGGTGCGCGCGGACGTCGCCCTGCTTCACGACTGGAACAGCTGGTGGGCGGCGGAGGAGCGGGCGCGCCCGAGCGACCGGCTGTCCGTGGTGGAGCAGCTGACCGACTACTACTACCCGCTCTGGCAGCGGGGGGTGACAGTGGACCTCGCGCGAGCGTCGTCGGAGCTCCTCGCGTACCAACTGGTGATCGCTCCTAGTCTTTTTGTGCTCTCGGACGAGGACGCGGCGGCTCTCACGGCGTGGGTGCGTGCGGGCGGAGTCCTTGTCGTCGGGCCGTTCTCCGGGCTCGCCGACCCGCGCGGCCACCTGCACACCGGGCGTTTCCCGGCGCCGCTGCGCGAGGTGCTGGGCATGTCGGGCGAGGCGTGGCGGCCGGTCGACGGCGACCTCAGCTGCTCGTGGCGCGATGAAACCGGTTTCAACACGTCGGGTTTCCGGGCACGTGACTGGACCGAGACGATTCGCGCGGAGGGCGCCGAGGTGATCGCCACCTTCGACGACTCACACTCGCCCGCGGTGACGCGTCACGAGTTCGGCGCGGGTGTGGCCTGGTACATCGCGACGCTGCCGGACGCCGACGGGCTGTCCGCCCTGACCACCCGTTTCCTCAAGGACGCCGGCGTCGAAGGCGTGCTGCACAGTCTGCCGCCCAATGTCGAAGCGGTTCGACGCGGCGACCTGCTCTTCCTGCTCAACCACGGGGACGGCACCGTCTCCGTGCCCTTCGACGGGGATGCCGTGGACGTGCTCACCGGTACCCCATTGCACGACGGGGCGCAGCTCGCCCCCCGTGGTGTCGCGATCCTGCGGCAGCACTCCGGCGCCTGACGGTGCCGGCTGACCCTCACCTAAAAGCGGAGAACATCATGCGCAGAAGGACCCTGCTGGCCACGTCGGCCGCCACCATGCTCCTGGCCGCCTGCGGCAACGGCGACGACGAGGGCGGCGAGAACGGCGCCGCCCCGGCGATCGAGGGCGACGAGAACGCGCCCGCCACAATCGTCTTCTGGTCCTGGGCGGAGAACATCCAGACCGTCGTCGACCTGTGGAACTCGAAGAACCCGACGCAGCAGGTGCAGCTGTCCGGCCAGGCCGCAAGCGACGAGCTGGTCTCGAAGTTCCTGACCGCGTCAAAGGCCGGCAACGCGCCCGACGTGATCCAGGCCGAGTACCAGGCGCTGCCGACGCTGATCACGAACAACGCTCTGCAGGACATCACCACAGCGATCGCCCCGATCAAGGGCGCGTTCGCGGAGGGCACCTGGAACCTGACCTCGTTCGGCGGCGCCACTTACGCGATCCCGCAGGACGTCGGCCCGATGATGCTCTTCTACCGGGAGGACATCTTCACCGAGATGGGCTTCTCGGTGCCGAAGACCTGGGAGGAGTTCGGCGTGCTGGCCAAGGCCGTGCGCGCGAAGGACCCCAAGAAGTACCTGACCACCTTCTCGCCCGGCGATGCGGGCTGGCTCGCCGGCTTCGCGCAGCAGGCCGGCGCGAACTGGTGGAGCAACTCGAACGACGCCTGGAAGGTCGGCATCAACGACGAGGCCACCAAGAAGATGCTGTCCTTCTGGGGCGGGCTGGCCAACTCCGGCGACATCCTCGGCGACCCGATGTACACGCCGCAGTGGAACGCGCAGATGAGCGACGGCACCATCATCGCCTGGCCGAGCGCGGTCTGGGGCGCGGGCGTGCTGGCCGGCGTCACCCCCGGCACCAAGGGCAAGTGGAAGGTCGCCCCGATGCCGCAGTGGTCCGCAGGCGAGAACGTCACCGGTTTCTGGGGCGGCTCCTCGACAGGCGTCGCCGCGACCTCGAAGCAGAAGGCACCGGCCGCGAAGTTCGCCAGGTGGATCACCGCGGACCCGGAGGCGCTTGCCGCGCTGGTGAAGATCGGCCTGTACCCGGCGGCGACCGCCGGTCAGGGCGCGGACGTGCTCGGCAACGCGCCGGAGTACATGAGCAACCAGCCCGACTACACCGCGACCGCCGCCGCCATCGCGAAGACCGCGCGCGGCTTCGACAGCTGGGGCCCGAACACGAACGTCACCTACGGCGCGTTCGAGGACCTGCTGCCGACCGCGGTCAAGAACAAGACCGACTTCGCGGCGGTCGCGGACCAGGTGCAGACCACCTCGGTCGACGACCTCAAGAAGCAGGGCTACCAGGTCGCCTAGCACTGTTCGGCCCGCCGGCTCCTCGCCGGCGGGCCGTCGGTGTCCAGAACGGATGCGTGCACATGACCACTGTTGTTAAGCGACGCCGCCGCGGCCCCGGCGCCGCCCCTTATCTGATGACCGCACCTGCCGTCGTCCTCTTCATCGCCTTCTTCCTCATCCCCATCGGGTACGCGATCTGGCTCAGCCTGCACGCCATGCGCGTCCGCGGCCGGGGCTTCGGCGTGCGCACCGAAGTGTTCGTGGGGATGGAGAACTACGTCACCGCGATCACCGACTCGGCCATGTACGAGGCGCTGACCCGCATGCTGGCCTACGGCGTGATCATGGTGCCGATCACGATGGGCCTGGCGTTGTCGTTCGCGCTCATGCTCGACGTACCCAAGGTCGGTCTCAAGGGCTTCACCCGGATCTCGATCTTCCTGCCGTACGCGGTGCCAGGCGTCATCGCGTCGGTGCTCTGGGGCTTCACCTACCTGCCCGCGGTCAGCCCGATCACCAGGGCGTTCACCGAGCTCGGCCTGCCCGCGCCGGACTTCTTCGGTGACATCTCGATCTACTTCTCGATCGCGAACATCGCCATCTGGGGCTCGGTCGGCTTCAACATGGTGGTGCTCTACACGGCGCTGCGCGCGATGCCGGCCGAGGTCTACGAGGCCGCGAAGATCGACGGGGCGAACGAGTGGCAGATCGCCTGGAAGATCAAGATTCCGCTGCTGGCCCCTGCTCTGATCATGACGTCGGTGTTCTCGCTCATCGGCATGCTCCAGGTCTTCAGCGAGCCGAACACGGTCAAGTCCGTCACCAACTCGATCACGCCGGACTGGGTGCCGCTGATGCGGATCTACCAGCAGGCGTTCATCGAGAACGACGTCTACCTGGGCTCGGCCACCTCGGTGCTGCTCGCGCTGGCCACAGTGCTCATGTCCCTGGCCGCCCTGGCCGTGTTCCGGCTCCGTGCCAGGAGGTCGGCGTGAAATCCGCTTCGCGTGTCAAGCTCGTCCCGACGATCCTGCTGGTCATCGGCGCGCTCTACTCGCTCGCCCCGATCATCTGGCTGGTCTTCGCCTCCACCAAGGGCGCCGGCGAGCTGTTCACCACGTTCTCCGGCTTCCCCAGCTTCAACGGCGGCTTCAGCGAGAACGTGTCCGCGCTGAACTCCTACGGCGGCGGCCGGTTCTGGAAGTGGACGCTGAACAGCCTCATCTACGCGGGCGGCGGCGCGTTCCTGACCGTGCTGGTCTCCGCCGCCTGCGGCTATGCGATGGCAAAGTACAAGTTCACCGGCCAGAAGGTGATCCTCGGGTCGCTGCTGGCCGGCGTGCTCGTCCCCGGCATCACGCTGTCCATCCCGCAGTACCTGCTGCTCTCCTCGACCGGCCTGGTCGGCACGTACTGGTCTGTCATCCTGCCGAGCGTGATCAGCCCGTACAGCATCTACCTCTGCCAGGTCTACGCCGCCGCGTCCATCCCGGACGAGATGCTCGAGGCCGGGCGCGTGGACGGAGCGAGCGAGTTCCGCATGCTGTGGTCGATCGGCCTGCCGGTCATGATGCCCGGCCTGGTCACAGTCTTCCTGCTGCAGTTCATCGGCATCTGGAACAACTTCCTGCTCCCCTACATCATGCTTGCCAACGACGACCGTTTCCCGCTGACTGTCGGCCTCTACTCCCTGCTCAACCGCGGCGCCTCCCAGCCCGCGCTCTACACGCTCGTCATCACTGGCGCGCTCATCTCCATCATCCCCATCTTCGCGCTGTTCCTGTTCCTCCAGCGCTACTGGAAGCTCGACCTCGTCGCCGGCGGCGTCAAGGGCTGACCCGTCGCCCGCATCCCGTTCCACCGGGATGCGGGCGGCGTAATTGCGTTGCCGGCCCGGTGGCGTGGCCCTAACGTATTCACAAGCACCGCACCGCCTTACCGGAGAGGAGACCAGCGACAATGACCGAACACCAGGCTGAGGCCTCCTTCCGACGGCGTGAATAGCACGTGCTCCTCGACGCCGCCCTCCGATTCCAAACCGGGCGGCGTTTCCTTTTCTCGGGCTTGTGGCGCAGCGGTAGCGCACCGGTATGGCATTCCGGGGGTCGGCGGTTCAAATCCGCCCAGGTCCACGCAGTAGACAACATCAACGCCCGTGAGGCTGAGGTAGGTAGACCACCGGACTCTCAATCCGGAAGACCGAGTTCGACCCTCGGACGGGCGACCAGCAACCCATTCATCATCAACGTGTCTCAGGTGCAGCTCATGCGTCCGTCAGGGGCAGGAGCCGCCCGCTCCTGGCTGCGACTGCTCGTGCTCGGCGCCCGGTCGAGTAGAGACCGAGAACGACTGTCCGCTACCGGTGAACCGCTCCTGCGGGCTGCGCAACAACGGCACCAGCTCCGGCTGGACGTGACGTTCGAACAGGCGCTCGACCTGGTGATGGCGATCGCGAAAATCCCTGGCAGCGAGCAGTACCGGTCACCGCTGCTCGACGCCGGGCTGCGCGGATTGCTCCCAGCCGCGGCCCTGGAAGATCCCCACGACGCTCCACGGGGCCGGCTCGGTGGCGACTGACACGGTGCGTGCCACGACCTGCGGCGTTCAGCGCCCGGCGGTGTGGCGCAGGATGGCGGCCCACTCGGTGCCGGTCACCGGGAAAGGGCTGGCCGCGCCCGGCATGCGAAGGATGGCGCTGTCGGCGAAGTCGGGGTCGGCCAGCAGGGCGGCGCGCGGGACCGGAGCCTCGGGAAAGACCCGGAGCAGCGTGATCGGTGCGGTCCAACCGGCCTCGGCGTCGAGTTCGGGCGGGCCGGCGATCGCGCCCAGCCCGACAAGGCCGACGCCGCCGGTCTGCCAGAACGCGATGTCGTCACCAGCGGCGATGCGGGATCGGTACCGTTTGACGCAGCGGCGGGGATCGAGGCCGGTGCCGGGTTTGCTCTGAAAGATCCAGTGGGCCACGCCACCACGGTAGCGACCCCTCGCGGCCGCAACAGGAACCCGGTGCGACGTCGATGAAGGGCGTCGCGTAATGTTTCCCCTGTCGCCGGGAGCAACATACCGGAGTGACACGCGGACGTAGCGCAGCGGTAGCGCATCACCTTGCCAAGGTGAGGGTCGCGGGTTCAAATCCCGTCGTCCGCTCTTTCCTTCAGTCAGCCTTTCGCGCAGACCGCGAGCCTGGCATGTCGCACCCTCCTCAGGCAGTGGAGCACCCCCGCGAGCCGATCTCTAGACTTCGTGGGCGCTACCGGGCGGGAGGGGCCGACGATGCTTCATGTACGGGTGATCGCGCCCGAGGCGCTGACCGCCGAGATCGAAACGCTGCTGGCGAAGGACGAGGCCGTGGCGCACGTGGTTGTGATGCCCGGGGTGGCCCGCACCCCACGCGGCGACATGATCGAGTTCGACGTGGTACGTGAAGGCGCCAGCGACATCCTGGACGCATTGCGCGGACTCGGCATCGAGGAGTCCGGGTCCATCGTGATCGAGCAGGTCGACGTGGCGCTGTCCCGCGCGGCCGGCCGTGCCGCCCGCCGCACCCCAGGGCTCGGCGTCGACGCGGTCGTCTGGCACGAGGTCGAGTCGAAAACCGGCGAGGAGGCGCGGCTCTCCGTCGCGTTCTGCATGTTCATGGTCGTGGCCTGCGTGATCGCCGGCATCGGCGTGCTCCTCGACCAGCCGATCCTGATCGTCGGCTCCATGGTGGTCGGCCCCGAGTTCGGCCCGCTCGCCGCGCTCTGCGTCGGCGCGGTCAGACTCAGGCCCCGTCTGGTACGCCGCGCGCTCCTCTCCCTGGCCGTGGGCTTCGCCGTCGGCATGGCCTGCACGGCCGCGACCACGCTGCTGCTCGACGCCACCGGCCTCGTGGACAGGTCGATGCTTCTGGCCGAGCGCCCGCTCACCGATTTCATCTGGCGCCCCGACGCGCTCTCCTGGGTCGTCGGCTTCCTGGCCGGCGTCGCGGGCATGCTGTCCCTGACCTCCGCCCGGGCCGGCACCCTGGTCGGCGTCCTGATCTCCGTCACCACGGTCCCGGCCGCGGCGAACGCGGCGGTGGCACTCGCCTACGGCGTGACCGAGGAGGCCGCCGGCTCCGCCCTGCAACTCCTGATCAACCTGATCGCCATCGTGATCGCCGGCATCCTCACCCTCCTGATCCAGCGCCTCGCCTGGCGACGGTAGGCGCTGGATCGACGTGGGATCCCGGGCTGCGGCGCCTCGCCCCGGCCCCACATCGACACAGCGCCCGGCACCTGTGTCGACCTGACGCACGCCCCTGGGTTTCCCCGGCCACCCACGGCACCGGAGCCCGCGGGAGCATGCGGAACCGGACCACCGCGGAAGCGGGAAAATCTGCTTCTAGTTCTTCAGGATTCTGATCTCACCGCAGCGCGGTTCAGGCGGGCCGGGGCCGGGCGACGAAGCTGGTGACGGCCGCGGCGATCGCGCTGCTCGCGGCGAGGCCGACGAAGACGAGGAGCGCGCCGACCGCGAAGAGGCCGGAGTCGTCGTGGCGGGCCGCGTCCCAGGTCCAGACCGCGGTGAAGGCGAGCGTGATCGCGGCCGCGGTGGCGACGGCGTTGACGCGCAGCACGATCGCCGCGACCAGGAGGGCGAGCAGCGTGACGCCGCAGCCGATGACCTGCCAGGCCTGGTAGGGCCCGGAGACGTTCCCGGCCGCGTCGACGTCCTGCTTGGTGTCCCAGCCGAGCCAGGCGAACCAGGTGACGACGGTGAGGACGGCGACTGCCAGGGCAGCGGTGACGGTCTTGGCGTTCATGCCGAAAACCTATGCCCGCCAGCTGTGGTACGCGTGAGCACGGGTACTCACATCTCCCACGGCGCCTGGGGCAGCACGTCGCCGGTCTCCAGCAGCGACTTGAGGTTCGCCAGGACCGCGGGCCAGCCCTTGGAGATGAGGCCGAGGTCCTCCTCGGACGTCAGTCCGGTGTGGGTGACCGTGAGCCGCACGATCTCCTGCCAGGGCTCCACATCGAACGTGACGGTTCCCGCGCCGTCTTCAGGCCGGTCGCCGGGCATGCCGAACGAGATGACGAGCTGCCGGGGCGGATCGGTCTTGATGACGACGCCGCCGCCGTCAGCGATGCCGGAACCGTCCGTCCGGACATGCTCCCATGTGGAGCCGGGCTGCCAGTCGGACCTGTTGCTGTGCCCCCAGTACCGCGCGGTGAGATCGGCGTCGGTGAGCGCGGACCAGACGCGCTCGGCAGTGCTCCGGATGTACGTGACGTAGACGTAGTCGGGGATCATCGAGCGCTCCTTGATTGCTTCAAGCGCCGCGAGCCGCGGTTCGTCGAACGCGGCGATCCAGCGGCGGCGGATCTCGTGGATGGGCACCGGGTTGAGGTAGTGCAGCTTCTCCCGGCCCCGGCGGACGGTGCTGATCAGGTGCGCCTCCTCGAGCACGGTGAGGTGCTGGGTGGCGGACTGGCGGGCCATGTCGAGCCCGGCGCAGAGCTCGCCGAGCGTCTGGCCGTCGCGGGCCCGGAGGCTGTCGAGGAGGCCGCGGCGAGTGGCGTCGGCGAGCGCGCGGAAGACCCGGTCCATGCCCAGAATTATGCAGGCTTTTACCTGCATTATGCAAGACTCTGTGACCGCGTGTCGAAAGGCCTGTCACAGATCGATGAAATTCGCCCCTTACGGGAGAGGGCATCGGGGGCTTACCGTCTGCATGACGACGAGCGGCGCGGGCGGGCACCCCGTGACACCCGATCGTTGGGTCTTGTGATGCGGCACGTCCGCCGGCGCATCGGCGTGGTGATGACGGGCGGACGGGACGGAGGGCAGAGTGTTGGCCGACTCGGTGGGACCTCGTGTGATCGTCGGTGTGTCGCCGTCGCTGACCGGCTTGCGCGCACTGCGCCTGGCGGTCGGTGAGGCGCGGCGGCGTGGCGTACCGCTGCGTGCGGTGCGCGCCTGGGATCTCGACGGCACGGACGCGGTCTACGTGCGTGGGCGGGATGCGGCCCGCCAGCTGATCCGCGAGTGCTTCGCGGACGCGCTCGGCGGCATGCCGCCGGACGTGCAGATCAACTCGGTGACCGTGCTTGACCGGCCGGGCGCGGCGCTTGTCGACTACGCGCGCGAGGACGACGTGCTCTTCGTCGGCCGGACGCCGCAGCGCTGGTGGCGGCGCGTGTTCCGGCGGTCGATCGCGGGCTATTGCGTGGCGCACGCGACCTGCCCGGTGCAGGTCGTCCCGCCCGACGCGTTCGCACGGCAGTGGCAGCAGCGCAGCGTGGCGGACGCGATCAGCCGGGAGCTGTCCGAACTGAGCGGTTGAGAGACCGTCCTGGCGGTCGACGCGGTGCTGGTGCGATCGGTGCCGCGCCGACCGTGGCTCGAGCGGCTGGCCGACGAGTCGGTGCCGCTCCAGTCCCTCCTGACCTAGCGTCCGGCGCCGCCGACCGCGTGCCAGCCACCGGTCGGCAGCGTGCCGGGCGTCTCCGGTCCCCAGCTCCCCCGCTCGTACGGCAGGATCGGCATCGGCGCGTCCAGTACCGGCGCCACGATCCGCCACTCCTCCCGGATCGTCTCCTCCGAGGCGAAGCGGTCCTGCCGCCCGTCCAGCGCGTCGTCGATCAGCCGCTCGTAGGCTTCCTGGCGCTCGCCGAGCACCGTGCCGAAATCCACGTCGAGCGGCACCGCGCGGGTCGCCGCCGCATCCCGGCCGGGCGCCTTGACGTTGAGCGTGAACCCGAGGCCGTCCTTCTTCCCGAGGCGCAGCCGCAGCAGGTTCGGCGTCGACGGTGCCGTGCTCGACGGCCGCAGCGTCACCACCACCTCGGTCGCGGTCTCACCGAGGTGCTTGCCGGCCCGCAGGTGGAACGGCACGCCCGCCCACCGCCGCGTGTCGATCCGCAGCGTCGCCGCCACGAACGTCTCGGTCGTCGAGCCCTCCCCGACGCCCGGTTCGTCCCGGTAACCCACGTACTGGCCGAAGACGGTGCTCGCCGGGGTCAGCGGCCGCATCCGGCGCAGCGCGTGCAGCTCGTCCGACTTCGACCCGCCCGGCTCCATCGCCAGCAGCGCCGCGACCTGGAGCACGTGGTTCTGCAGCACGTCCCGGACCGCGCCGCTGCGGTCGTAGAAGCCGGCCCGCCCCTGCGTGCCGAACTGCTCCGCAAGCGTGATCTGCACGTTGTCGATATGCTCGCGGCTCCAGATCGGCTCCAGCAGCCGGTTGCCGAACCGGACCGCCGTGATCCCCTCCACCGCCTCCTTGCCGAGGTAGTGGTCGATCCGGAAGATCCGCTCCGGCGCGAACGCGCTCCGCAGTGTGACAGCGAGCGCCTGCGCGGACGCGAGGTCGTACCCGAACGGCTTCTCCACGACCACCCGGCCGCGGTCCGCGAGCTCTCTCAGCCCGTTGACCACGTCGGTGAAGACGGTAGGCGGGATGGCGAGGTAGAAGAGCGGATTCTTCGCGTCGGCAAGTTCCGCGGCCAGCCGGGCGTAGGTGCGCGCGTCGTCGTACCCCCCGGAGATCATGGTCATTCGCGCGGTCAGCGCGTCGAACGCGGCCTCGTCAACAACGTCGACGGCCTCGACCACCGCCTTCCGCACGGTCTTGACCAGCTGTTCGTGGTCCCACGCCGACCGGGCGACGCCGATCACCGGCAGGTCCAGGCGGCCGCGGCGGGTCAGCTCGTAGAGGGCGGGGATCAGCTTCTTGGCGGCGAGATCGCCGGTCACGCCGAACAGAACGACAGCATCAGCGCGCTCGTTCATTGGGGTCCACCCCATAAAGTCGGTAGAGAACTATGCGTTCCTGACCAACGAACACATGATCGTCCGGATTTCCGGAGCGGGGTGAGACGTGGGCGACAGCTAATATGGGCGCGTGAAGCTGAAGCTGGATCTGCACGACATCTTCAACCGCGGTCAGGAGATCGACCGCGCGCTGCGGAACATCATCGACGAGGCGATCCAGAAGAAGGCCGCCACCGTCGAGATCATCCCCGGCAAGGGCAGCGGCGCCCTGAAGAAGAAGGTGCTGCGCTTCCTCGACCAGCGCGACATCAAGCAGCTCTACCACCGTGTCGAGAAGGACGGCGACAACTGGGGCCGCCTGTTCGTGCACTTCAAGCACGACGCCCCGACCGGCCGGCGCGGACGCGGACGCTGAGGTTCCTGGCCGCGGTCCTGCTCTACGGCGGCGCCGTCCACCTCTGGCAGCTCACCACCTGGCCGCCCTACCCGTGGGCCCCGCCGTGGCTTGCCGCCTACTTCCTCTCGCTGACGCTCCTCGACCCGCTCGCCGGCGTGCTCCTACTCCTCCGCCGCCGCGCCGGCCTGCTCCTCGCGGCCGCGATCCTCACCACCGACGCCGCCGCCAACGGCTACTCGATCTACGTGCTCGGCGTGTCCTCCCCCGCCGCCATCGCCGCCCAGGCCATCATCTCGGCTCTCGCCCTCGCCACAATCGTCACGCTCCCCCACACCCTGCCCAGATCAAAAACGCTGCGTGGGTACGACGTGAGCCCGCCCCGATAGCGCTGCCGGGTCAGCTTGCACTGAAGATCGCGTTCGTGGTGGCCGCGCCCGCCGCTGCGATCGTGGTGTGGGGCAGGTACATCGGGCCCTGGCAGATAGGAACCGCGCCCTAGCACCTCCCTCCGGCGACGACGATGTCCCTGGTTTCCCGGCGGATCAGAGGCGGGGACGTCCACAGCACCTCCACAAACGCTCCACCCGTCGCCACCGAGGGCGCGGACAGACTCACGTCATGCGCCAGCTTCTCCGGTTCGGGTATCACGAGGCCGTCAGCTGCATGTTCGCGGTCGCGGTCTTCGCCATGCTGGCGGTGACGAGCGTGGTGCCGCTGCCGATCGCCCGGTACGACGCGCTGCTCGCCGGCTGCCTGGCGCTGACAGTGCTGCTCTGGGCGGTCGGTGTGGAGACCGGGCGGGAGGTACTTGTCATCGGCCTGTTCCACCTGGTCGGTCTCGCCCTGGAGCTGTTCAAGGTCCGCACCGGCTCGTGGGCGTACCCCGGCGAGGCCTTCAGCAAGATCGGCGGCGTGCCGCTGTACAGCGGCTTCATGTACGCGGCAGTCGGCAGCTACATGTGCCAGGCGTGGCGCCGACTCGACCTCCAGCTGATCAACTACCGGACCTGGCCGACCGCGCTCGCCGCCCTGTTCGTCTACGCCAACTTCTTCGCCCACCACTGGCTCCCCGACCTGCGACTGCTCGGCGCGATCGCGCTGATCGCCGCGACCTGGCGAACCACAGTGACGTTCCGCGTCGGGCCCACCCGCTACACGATGCCGCTCGCGGTGTCGTTCCTGCTGATCGGCGGCGTCCTCTGGCTCGCGGAAAACGGCGCGACGTTCCTCGGCGCCTGGCAGTACCCCGACCAAGGCGACGTCTGGCGCATGGTCCACCTCTCGAAATTCGGCTCCTGGGCCCTCCTGGTCAGCGTCAGCTTCGTCCTCGTGGCCGCCCTCAAACGCTGGGAATCCCTCTCCTTCCCCCGCCCCGCACCACCCCAGATCACGAACCCGAAGCCGCTTTCCCACTCCGTGGGTGGTCGCGACCCGCACGCTCCCGCGGGCCAACCTCACGCCGGGCTCCGCTAGCGCTCCGCACGCCGCTCGGATCCGTTCCCGCCGTGGCCGGGCACACCCCCACACCGGTCGCCTGGATCGTCACGTCCAGCGCCGCCGCAGGCAAATCCGGCGCATCTTCCATGCCGTTTCCGCTCACCCAGCCGTCAATGCCGTGCTTCCGACGTGCTGATCCGGCACGCTTCTCCCCGCCGTTTCCCGCCCTACTCACCCGGCCCGGCGCCGCGCTTCCGACCTGCAGATCCGGCACGCTTCTCCCCGCCATTTTCCCGCCCTACTAACCCGGCCCGATGCCGCGCTTCCGACCTGCAGATCCGGCACGCTTCTCCCCGCCATTTTCCCGCCCTACTCAACCCGCACGGCGCCGCGCTTCCGACCTGCAGATCCGACACGCTTCTCCCCGCTTTTTCTCGCCCTACTAACCCGGCCCGATGCCGCGCTTTCGACGTGCTGATCCGGCACGCTCCGCCCTTCAGTCTCCCGCCCTACTCACCCGGCACTGGCGCCTTCCGACATGCCGATCCGGCGCACTATCCCTATCAGTTTCCCACCTGCCCCGGCGTCGCCTTCGGACAGCGCTCGGGACGGCACTATCGATCTTGTGCGCCTCTGAGTCAGGTCGCGTCGCGGGCGCCTTGTGCCCGAAATTTCGCAGCATTGCGGCCAATACGGCACTTATCCACTTTGATCACAAGACCTCGGCAGAGCGCGTGGCCTGACAAAGATCAAGAGCGGCATCGAAGCGGTGGCGCGCGTCAAGCCGGTTGCGCGGCCGGCTCCACTCAGGATTGGGCAAGGTCAAGACATGCGAACGGCTCCCGCAGAAACGTGGAGGGGACAAAGAAGCAGCTACCGCGGGAATTTTGGCGAGGATGATCTACACAGGGATTCGCTGCAGGCAAGGCCAAGGCGGTGCCGCCGAACGGTGGCTGGCGGAGTGGCCGGGGTGGTCAAGATCCTTGTTTTGCTCACGGTCCTTTGCGCAGCCGGGAAAGGACCGTGAGCAAAACAAGGATCTTGATTCCCGCATAGTGGAAGATCCATGTCCGGCCAGAGGACTGGACGGCCTCGCCGGACATGACCCCTGAGCCCTAGGGCCTTCTACCGACCTTCCGCGGTCAGGGTAAGGCGCGTCAGGGGCTTCTATATAACGAAATTTCGGGCGCGGAGTGCCCGACTCGCACCCCGACCGCGAAATCTCAGTAAAGCTTACGTGATCAAGGACAAAAGGCGGTCACTACGGAGAGCAACTGGAGAGCGGGCACCGCGCGCGCGAAATTTTGCCATAAAGCGGATCGGCTTAGAATCTCCGCACAGAGATCATCCGTCGAATGTACACAGGAGTGGCTATGCGGCACCCATAACCACTCCTGTGTACATTCGACGGGTGATTATTCGATTCATTTGGATTGACCAACTGACTCGCTGACTGTCCGATCATTGCGGTGCGTTACCGGGCATTTGATCATATCGGATCGGACGCTGTGCATGGCTGAGTGCTTCAGTTCGTAAGTTCGTCGAGGGTTGACGGCTGGAGGTCAGGCTGCGGCCGGTCGGTGAGAGGGATGATGAAGCCGGCGCAGACGAACTCGAGGGCGTCTTCGGTGGTACCGCTGAACCAACGCCGGTCTTCGTAGCTGTTGTTGCTGGCCCGGCAGTTGGCCGACGAGTACCAACAAAAGCCTCGCGGGTACGACTCGGGCGCTGCCGGAGGGGGATTCCGGCGGCGCCCGAGTACGCACACACTACATTGCACAACGTCGATACGCTGTCCGACGCGCCGCGACCCGGCAAGGCGTGTGCCGTCGGGTCCGGCGGCGTACGGGATCAGGTCAGCGGGTGGCGTCGTCCGAAGGGGAGGTGACGGCGGCGGCCGGGACCTGCTTGGCCTCCTCTTCCTCGTCGAGCATGGTGGCCTCGTCGAAGGGCTCGCGGCCGGCCAGGACCGCGTCGAGGCGCTCCTTGTCGATCTCCTTGGTCCAGGTGCCGACCAGGACGGTGGCGACCGCGTTGCCGGCGAAGTTGGTAAGGGCCCGCGCCTCGGACATGAACCTGTCGATGCCGACGATCAGGCCGACGCCGTCGACCAGGTCGGGGCGGTGGCTCTGCAGGCCGCCGGCGAGCGTGGCCAGGCCGGCGCCGGTGATGCCGGCCGCGCCCTTCGAGGCGATGATCATGAAGAGGAGCAGTGAGATCTGCTCGCTGATGCTCAGCGGGTCGCCCATCGCCGATGCGATGAACAGCGACGCCATGGTCAGGTAGATGGCGGTGCCGTCCAGGTTGAACGAGTAGCCGGTCGGGACCGTGATGCCGACGACCGACTTGCTGATGCCCGCATGCTGCATCTTCGCGATCAGGCGGGGCAGCGCGGACTCGGACGACGACGTGGACACGATCAGCAGGAACTCGCGGCCGAGATACTTGAGCAGGCTGAAGATGTTGACGCCGGCGACCAGCCGCAGGATCAGGCCGAGGATCACGAACACGAAGATCGCGCAGGTGATGTAGAAGCCGAGCATGATCTGGGCCAGGCTCTTCAGTGCGTCCATGCCGGTGGCGCCGACGACCGCGGCGATCGCGCCGAACGCGCCGATCGGGGCCAGCCACATGATCATGGCGAGGATCTTGAAGACCACGCGCTGCAGCAGCTCGACCGCGCGAAGCACCGGCTCGCCCCGCGTGCCCATCGACTGCACCGCGAAGCCGAACAGCAGGGCCACAAGCAGCGTCTGCAGCACCAGGCCCTCGGTAAGCGAGGAGACGAGCGTGTGCGGGATGATCCCGAGCAGGAAGTCGGCGGTGCTTGTGTGCGGCGCCTTGCCGGCCGCGCTCTGACCGGCGGCCGCGACCGAGTCGCTCAGGTGCAGGCCCTGGCCCGGGTGCACGATGTTGCCGACGACCAGGCCGATCGCCAGCGCGACCGTGGACATGGTCAGGAAGTAGCCGAGCGCCAGCCCGCCGACCTTGCCGACGGACGCGGCCTTCCGGATCGAGCCGATGCCGAGGACGATCGTGCAGAAGATGACCGGCCCGATCATCATCTTGATCAGGTTGACGAAGCCGGTGCCGAGCGGTGCCAGCTCCTTCGCCGTGTCCGGCCAGAGGAAGCCGACCGCGATGCCGAGAAGCACGGCGACGATGACGGCGATATAGAGGAAGTGGGTACGGCCACCCGACCGCCGTACCGGCGCTGTGTGCTCTGTGACGCTCATGCCGCAGACTGTGGCCTGTGTCTCAGGGTGAGGCACCATTGCGTTCATTCTGTTCACCGTGAGGACCCGGACCCGAAACATGCCGATCATCCGACGGCCGATCATCCGACGATGGAGCATCGCGCGCGAACTGTTCGTGCTGCAGGTGCTCGTCGTGACGCTGCTGGTCACGGCCGGGACCGTGGGCACTGTCGCGCTCGCCGCGCAGGACGCGCAGCACGCGGCCGTCGAGGAGGTCACGGCCGTGGCCGAGACGATCGCGCTCTCACCGCTTGTGGTGAGCGCGCTGCGCGCCGAAGATCCGACGAGCATCCTCCAGCCGTACGCGGAGAGCGTGCGGGACGCGACCGACACCGACTTCATCGTGGTGATGGCGCCGGACCGCACCCGCTACACGCACCCGAACCCGACGCTGATCAACGGCCCGTTCGTCGGCTCGATCGACGAGGCGCTCAACGGCGGCACCGTGGTGGAGACGACCACCGGCAGCCTCGGCCGGTCCGTGCGCACGGTCGTGCCGGTCCGTGACGAGGCCGGCGCGATCACCGGCCTGGTCTCGGTCGGGATCACCACCGACGAGATCAACCGGCGGCTGCGAAACCAGCTGCCGGTGGTCCTGCTCGCCACGCTTGCCGCGCTCGGGATCGCCGCGGCCGGCGCCTGGCTGCTCTCCAACCGGCTGCGGCGGCAGACGCACGGGCTCGGTCCGGAGGAGATGCGGCGCATGTACGAGTACTACGACGCGGTCCTGCATTCGGTGCGCGAGGGCCTGGTCGTGGTGGACACGGACGGCCGGGTCGCGCTGATCAACGACGAGGGCCGCCGTCTGCTCGGCCTCCCGGACGACGCGGACGACGCGCCGGTCTCCGCGCTCGAGCTGCCCGCCGAGGTCGCGGAGCTGCTCACCGCGGCGGAGCCGCCCGCTGATGTGCCGGTGCTTGCCGGCGATCGCATCCTGGTCGCCAATCAGCGGGCGACGCGCTTCGACGGCCGTACCCTCGGCACGGTCTTGACCTTGCGGGACCACACGGAGCTGCGCGCGCTCTCCGGCGAGCTGGACTCGGTGCGCGGGCTGACCGAGGCGCTGCGCGCGCAGGCGCACGAGGCCGCGAACCGGCTGCACACAGTGCTGACAATGGTCGAGCTGGGGCGCGCGGACGAGGCGGTCCGGCTGGCCACCGCGGAGTTGGAGCTGGCGCAGCAGCTCACCGACCAGGTCGTCGGCGCGGTCGCGGAGCCGGCGCTGGCCGCATTGCTGCTCGGCAAGTCCGCGCAGGCGGCGGAGCGCGGCGTCGAGCTGGTTGTCGACCCGGAGTCCCGGCTGGACGGCGCGCGGCTGCCGAGCCGGGACCTGCTCACAGTGGTCGGTAACCTGATCGACAACGCGCTTGAGGCGCTGGCCGGGCATCCTGCGCCGCGCCGGGTGACGGTGCTTGTCACCGAGGGGCCGGCGGAGGTGCTGGTCCGGGTGAAGGACACCGGGCCGGGCATGACCGCGGAGGAGGCGGCGGCCGCGTTCCGGCGGGGGTGGACCACCAAGCGGGAGGGGCGTGGGCTCGGGCTCGCGCTGGTCCGGCAGGTCGCGGAGCGGCACAACGGGTCGGCGGTGGCGGCGTCCGGGGCTTCGGGCGGTGCGGTGATCACGGTGCGGCTGCCGATCGGAGGCCCGTCATGACAGCGATCCGGGTGCTTGTCGTCGATGACGAGCCGCTGATCGCGGAGGCGCACGTCGCGTACACCCGGCGGATCGAGGGTTTCGAGGTCGTCGGGGTGGCGCATTCCGGGCGGGCCGCGCTGGCCGCGCTCCGGCCCGGCGGCATCGACCTGGTCCTGCTTGATCTGCACCTGCCTGACCTGCACGGGTTGGAGATCGTCAGGGCGTTGCGCGCCGCGGCAATCCCGACTGATGTGCTCGCGGTGACGTCCGCGCGTGATCTCGCCATGGTGCGGTCCGCGGCGGCGCTCGGCGTGGCGCACTACCTGCTGAAACCGTTCACGTTCGCCGGGTTCCGGGACAAGTTGGAGCGGTACGCGGAGTATCACAGGCAACTGCACGGGGACGGGCAGGTGGCGGCGCAGCATGAGATCGACCGGGTCTTCGCGGCGATGCGCGGCGGCGCGCCCGCGGACTCGCTGCCCAAGGGCCTGGACACGGCCACGCTTGACCGGGTGCTCGGCGCTCTGCGCGCGTCGCCGCCGACCGGCGGTCTGTCCGCCGCGGAGATCGCCGCGGCCACCGGCGTCTCGCGTGTCACGGCCCGCAGATACCTCGAACATCTCGCGGGTACGGGGAGAGTGGTGCGGTCCCCGCGGTACGGCGGGCCGGGCCGGCCGGAAGTGGAGTACCGGCCGGCCTGAACACGGTGCGGAGGCGGGGCGGGAGCGGTCACGCGCCCCGGGACGCGCCCGCCGGCTCGGGACGGCGGTTACTCTGCACCGGCACGACCGCGGTCCGCTGCGACGGCGTCTCAGCCGCGTGGTCCCTGCCCGCCTGATCCCTGCCCGCCTGGTGGTCCGTGCTCACCGCGTCGCCCGAGCGGTCCTTGCGGATCTCCGCCACGCTGTTCTGCAACGCCCTTCGCAGTCTCGGCCCGAACGGCTTCTCCACGAACCGGTAGACAAGCCACGCCGGCACCAGCATCAACGCCATCGTCGCCGGCACCAGCACCTCAAGCGGAATGCTCGTGTCGACCATCCCGTGCCGGATCACGATGTACCCCAGCCGCTGGTGCAGCAGGTAGTACGGGTAGGTGAGCGCGCCCGCCACGGTCAGCCAGCGCCAGTCGATCCGGTCGGCCCTACCGGTCGCGACCGCGATCAGCACCAGGTAGACAAGCGTGATGATGAGGACGGCCGGCCAGAGCGGCACGGTCCAGCCCGGGTCGAGTTTCACCCGCCCGGCCAGGCTGTGCAGGTTGAGCAGCCAGGTGAAGGCGAGCATCCCCCACAGCAGCGCCGACCCCCCGAACCGGCGGATCAGGTAGAGCACGATGCCGGCGCAGAAGTAGCCCGCGTACTCCGGCATGACAAGCGTGCTCAGGATCGGGTTGGCGAGCTGCACGGCGAGCACTGACGCGAACACCCAGACCACACAGAAGAGCACGGCTCGCCGGTACGTGACGCCCCGCCCGACCACAAGCGCCCACAGCAGGTAGAACCGCAGCTCGGTCCACAACGTCCAGTAGACGTTGTCCACCGAGGGATGTCCCAGCGGGTGCTGCAGCATGGTCAGGTTGATGCCGATGTCCGTCCAGGTGAACGTGTCGTACACCGGGATCCAGCCGCCCGTGATCGGCAGCAGCGTGGTCACCGCAAGCGTGATCGCGATGCACGCCCAGTAGGCCGGGTAGAGCCGCGCCAGCCGGGACACCGCGTAGTCCCCAAGCCGTTTCCCCCAGCTGCTCATCCCGATCACGAACCCGCTGATCATGAAGAACATCTCGACGCCAAGGAAGCCGTAGATCGTCACCCGGCCGGCGTACGGCAGATAGTGGGTCGGGTTGTGCACTCCATCAACGGACCAGAAGGACGTGTAGTGGTAGAGCGCCACGGCCAGCGCGGCCACCAGCCGGAGCCCGTCCAGAGCGGGAATACGGTACATAACGCTGCATGGTCCCCGCTCCGGCATAAAGCCGAGATAAGTGGTCAGCCAGCTCCCGTTTGCCCGGCTTTTCACCCATCCTCACACGCGCCTTGCCGCCCTATGAAATCGATAGTCCAATTTGCACGCTTAGCTGCTTTTATGAGGTTTCGCAGCGATCTTCGTCGATCAGCGGAGAGGGCGGAAGAACGCGGTGAGGTCGGCGGCGAGGAGGTCGGGCTCCTCGTGGGCGGCGAAGTGGCCGCCGCGCGGCATCGCTGTGTAACGGTGCAGGTCGTAGGTGCGGGCGACCCAGCTGCGCGGCGGCCGGGAGAGGTCCGCGGGGAAGGACGCGAAGCCGGTCGGGACCTCGATGCGCTGCCAGAACGGGCGGTGGGAGAAGTACGGCTGGAACGAGGTGGCGATCGTGTTCGTGAACCAGTAGATCGACGCCTGGGTCAGGATGTCGTCGTCGGTGAACGCGTATGCCGAGTCGCTCCACGCCCGGTACTTCTCGACGATCCAGGCCAGCAGCCCGGCGGGTGAGTCGCTCAGCGCGTGCGCCAGCGTCAGCGGCCGCGTCTGCTGCTGATGCTCGTAAGCACCCTCGGCCGCGTGCCATCGGGCCACCTGCGCGACGTGCGCGCGCTCCTCGTCGGTCACCGGCTCGCCGGGCGGGGTCATCGCGGCCAGCAGGTGAATGCCGATCAGGGACGAGGGGTGGTACGCGGCGAGCCGGCTGGTCACGCCCGCGCCGAGGTCACCGCCGTGGGCGGCGAACCGGTCGTAGCCGAGCACGTCCCGCATGAGCGTGTGCCACAGGTCGTGGGTGGGCACGCCGGACGGCGCGGAGAACCCGAAGCCGGGCAGCGACGGGATCACCACGTCGTAGGAGTCGGCCGCGTCCCCGCCGTACCGGCTGGGGTTGGCGAGCCGGTCGCCGAGCCGGGCCAACTCAAGGAACGTGCTTGGCCAGCCGTGCGTCAACACGATCGGCAGCGGGTGCGGCCCCTCGCCGCGCAGGTGCACGAAATGCAGGCGGGTGTCCGCGACGTCCGCCGTGAACTGCGGCAGCGCGTTGATCTCCGTCTCCCGCGCCCGCCAGTCGAACCCGTCGCCCCAGTGCCGGACGAGCCGCGCGACGGTCTCGGCCTCGGCGCCGGCGGCCCAGCCGGGCGCGGGGAACGCGGCCGGTGCCCGAGTGTCGCGCAGGCGGCGGGTGAGCGCGGTCAGGTCCTGGTCGCTGACGTGCAGCGCAAACGGAGTCAACACCGGTAAAACATAACAGCGGTGTCGTAGATTGCAACACCACTCATCGGCTAGTCTGGTGTCGTGGAGGATTTGGAGCTGCTCGAGGCGTTTCTCAACACGGTCGACGAACGCACGTTCCGGCGGCACGGCGCCACGCACGAGGGCGGCGAGCAACTCCGCGATCAGCGCGCGCTCGACGACTGGCTCACGGCGCACGGCCTGTCCCGAGGGCTGGATCTTGAGGCGGCACTCCGCCTGCGCACGGCGCTCCGAAAGAGCCTGACCGGCGAGGGTACGGCCGAGACGTTCCCACTGCGGCTCGCGTACACGCCGGGAACCGGGCTCACGCTCACGGCCGAGGACCGGATCGTCCTCACGGTCGCGCACACGGTCGCCACCGGCAGCTGGGCGCGCGTCAAACTCTGCGCGGCCCCGGACTGCCGGTGGGCGTTCTACGACACGTCAAAGAGCGGCGCGGGCCGCTGGTGTTCGATGACCGTCTGCGGTAACCGGGCCAAGACCCGCGCTTACCGCAGACGTCACCTGGATCAGTCCCCGAGCCCGTCCGCAAGCACCCACAGCATCGACGCCGCGGACTGACGGTCCGGCGTGCCGATGTAGAGGCCACCGTCGCGTACCCGCAGGAACTGGTCCGGGAAGTTGTGCGACCGCAGCATCACGGCGCCGCCGGCCTGCTGCATGCAGAACGTGGCGTCCGACTTGAAGATCGCGGAGCCGTCGTCCGCGGACGCCCGGATCCGGTAGTCGAAGTGCCGCAGGTACGTGCCGTCCGACGTGCGGAACGAGACGCAGCCGGCGTTCGCCAGACCGGCCACCACCTCGAACGACGCCTCAAGCCGGGTCGCCGCGGAACTACTCGCGGACACCCGCTCCACACTCACGCTGCCACCGCTGGCCCGCACGTAGCGGCCGGAGTCCGAGGCCATCCGCAACGACTGCCGGACCACGACAGGCGTGTTGCCGCCACCGGCCGCCGGCGACGAGGCCGCGGCGGACGGGGTCTTGGACGGCGACGGCTTCGCCGACGGGCTGGGCGAGGCCGACTTCGAGGCGGACGCGGACGGCGACGGCGAGGGGGACGGCGACTCGGACGCGGCGCTCGACTCCACGACCGGCGGCACCGCGTAGACGCCCTGCGACCCGATCGGCGCCGCGGTCCGCGTGCTGTCGTCGCCCTTGATCGCGTTGTTGATCGCCAGGGCGCCCGCGGTCAGCGCCACCACGGCCGCCGCGACCCCGGCCAGCGCCAGCACCGCCGTCGACCGCCCGCCGCGCTCCTTCTCCTCCGCCTCGACCGGCACCGGCAGGATCCCGGCGTCGTCGTCACCGTGATCGGCAGGCGGCGGCAGGTGCCGGGACGCGGTCTGCGACGGCACGAACTGGTCACCGGGCAGGATCACGCCGGCCAGCACGCCGGTGTCCCGGTCATCGGGCCCGTCCGGCCCGGTCTCGGCGCCCGCGGCGACCGCGAGCGGCACCCGCGGGATGACAGCTGTCGACAGCTCCTCGGCCCTCGGCGCCGGTGGGACCGCGCCACGCTGCCGGGGCACCACGGCGCCCTGGGACATCGGCACCGCCACCGTGTCACCGGCGACCGCCCCACGCAACGCCCTCGGCGGGGCCTCCCGCGCGCTCGTACCCTTGGCCGAGCCGCTCCCGGCCACGGCGGGCAGCATCGCGGTAGGCGAGTCCGTCACCGGAATCCGCGTCGGCGCGCCCTTCCAGGCCGGCTCGTCCTCCACCACCGGGTCCGCGCTCGGGATGCGGGTGGGCGCACCCTTCCACGACGGGCCGGCCTCCGACGACGCGTCCGCGCCGGCCGCTGCCGCCGTGCCACCTGTCGCGGCCCGCCCTTCGGCCGTTCCGGCCGCGGACCTTCCAGAGACATCGCCGGTACGGTCCGGGAGCGCCGCGGCTCCGGCCGCGCCTGCCGGATCGGCGCCGTGCCGCCCTCCACCGCCCTGCCCGGACTGATCAGTGCGCCGCACGACCGCACCGCCTGCGGCAGTCTGACCGGCGGAGGCGGGCCGGGCGGTCCCGGCCGCGCCGGACGACGTGGTGTGGCGGGCCGCAGCACCGGCCGCAGTACCGGCGGCAGTACCGGCGGCAGTACCGGCGGCAGTACCGGCGGCAGTACCTGCCGCAGCACCTGCCGCAGCACCTGTGGCAGCACCTGTCGCGGCGGCGCGGAAGGCAGTTCCGGTCGATCCACCCGCCCCCTGACCGGCGGCGTCGGCGACAGCCCGGGAGGCCGATGCGCCAGGCGATGCCGTGTGGCGGGCGGCCGCCCCGGTGGCAGCGCCCGTGCCGGCGCCCTGAACCGACGCGGTCGGCCGGTGAGCCACTCCGCCGGACGCATCGCGCGGGGAAACCTCAGGCGATGCCGTGTGGCGGGCGGCTGCGCCGCCATGCCTGCTCGCAGCGCCTTGGCCGTTCGCAGCGCCTTGACCACTCGCAGAGCCCTGGCCGGATGCAGAGCCCCGACCGCTCACAGAACTCTGACCGCTCACAGAGCCCTGGCCGCTCGCAGAACCTTGACCGCTCACGGGCCCCTGACCGCTCACAGAACCCTGACCGGATGCAGAGCCCCGACCGCTCGCAGAGCCACGGCTGGTCGTTGCGCCTTCAGCCGTGGAGCCCTGCTGTGACCGGGCGGCGTCGGCCGCAGACGACTTTCCGGCGCTACCGGCGGCGGCAGCGGTACCGGCCGCCGCCGCAGCAGCGATGGCCGCGATGTCGACAGTGGGTCCGGCGGAAACCGCTCCAGCATCACCCGTTCGGGTGGCGGGGCGGGCGGTCGGGGGCACTGCAACGCCACCGGCGGCGGTCGCCGCGGCCGCCGGGGTGCCGGGGGCGCCGCCCCAGCCGGCCGAGTACGCGCCCGGCCGTCCGGCCGCCGGGCCGCTGGTGCCGGCCGTGCTCGACCGGACCGGCGTCGCCGCGGGCGTACCCCCGAGCAGTGGGTTGGTCTTGGCGGCGTCGGCCGGGATGACGCCGTCGGCGGCGAGCGCGGTGACGAGCGCGCCCGGGACCGGGACCAGCGGGTTGTCGGCCAGCAGGCGGACCAGTTCGGGCAGGTCGTGGACGGCTGCGGCGCAGGCGGGGCAGTCGCCGACGTGCAGGCCGAGGCCGCGGCGCCAGGCGGGGGCGGGGACGCGGTCCCAGCCGTCGGTGATCGCGGTGAGCTCGGGGCAGGCCGGCTGGGCGCGAAGGGCGCCGACAAGCGCGCGGGCCTGTTCCCACTGCTCGCGGAGTTCGGTGACGCGGCCGGTGACGTCGTCCGGCGGCGTGCGCAGCGCCTCGGCGACCTCGGCGCGGCTGAGCAGGCCGGCGGCCTCAAGCCACCAGAGCGCGAGGACCATCGAGAACTCGCCGTCGATCCAGCGGGTGGCCTCGTCGAGCTCGCGGCGGCGGCCGGTAAGCCCGTGCTGGACGACACCGAGGCCGACGAAGTCGGTGGTGGGGTCCGGTGCGCCGCCGTCGAGCGCGGTCGAGAGGCCGGTGCCTGCGGCTTGGAGCCCGGCGACCTCACGGACGGTCAGCGCGAGCAGCCAGCCGCGGAAGCGTTCCGGGTCGCGGAGCTGGGCCAGCTCGCGCGCGGACCGGGCGAACGTGCGGCGGACCGCGTGCTCGATGTCCGCGTGAACGCGCAGCGCACGGCCCGCGACGTTGTAGACCAGGGGCAGATGGAGCGCGTTCAGCTCCGCAAGCGCTCGACGGTCGCCCACCCGGGCCGCAACAACGAGGTCGATACCCTCGGTCACTTGGCTTCCCACCGCTCTTTTAAGAATTGCTTAATTTCGCACAGCGCCCCAGACCGTACCGAACGAATCTTCTTCGGAAAAGACCGGGGAACCCGTCGAAGCGTGGAGCGGTCATCGATTTCACACTATTGCCGGGCCACTGGGGACGGTCGATTCTGCCCCAGCCGCCGCGGGACGGTCATCCGGGCCCGGCGCGTGTGATGTTCCAGGTCGCGGCCGGGTGCCCGAAATTTCGGCCTATGACGGTATCGACCGGCGTTTCCGCTGCTCAGGGCAGAGGCGAAGATCAAATACCACAGAGGGTACGCATTAGGCAGCAGAAAGCGCATACGACGGCAACGGCTCCCGGCGCGCCAACCACTCCCCCGGAATTCCGTCACGCCCCGTATAAGACGCCACAATGCCACCGACGATCGCGCCGGTCGTGTCCACGTCGCCGCCCGCTTCCACACAGGCAAAGATCGCTGCGGAAAAATCGTGCAGATACGTGACCGCGGTCCAGAGCGCGAACGGCACCGTGTCCTGCGCCAGCACCTGCGCGCCGTTTCCCAACTCGTAGGCCGCCTCCGCCACGGTCACCCCGAGTAGCCGGCGCGCCCGCTCCACGCCGGTCCGCACCTGGCTCCCGACGAGATAATCACCGATCGCGTCGAGCAGATCCGCGGGCTCCGGCCGGTCACGCAGGGTTCGCGCCCACCCGGCCTCCGCGGCGGCGACCGCCACGGCCACCGCGCCGAGGATCGCCTCCGGATGCGCGTGCGTGATCTCCGCGGAGCGCAGCGCCTCCCGGGCCGCGGTCGCCGAATCCCCCGCGTGGAACGCACCGAGCGGCGCCACCCGCATCGCCGCGCCGTTCCCCATCGACCCCTGCCCGCCGAACGCGGCCGGCGCCAGCACCCGCCAGTCCCCACCCTCACGGATCTGCCGGAGCAGCACTACCGCGCCCCCGCCGTACCCCCGATAGGGCTCGAAATGCTCTCCGAACAGCGCGGCCAGCCGGTCCTGGTCGAGCGGCTGCCCGGCCCGCGCCGCGGCCACGACCGAACAGGCCATCTCGGTGTCGTCGGTCCACGGCCATTCCCCGGCCGGAAGGGTGTCCGGGTGCGTCCCCGGTACAAAGAACTGTGCGCCGAGCGCGTCGCCGACGGAGAGCCCGTCCAGGCTGTCCCGGCAGATATCGATCATCACCATACGCGGCCCATCCTGCCAGACCTCCCGGCGCTCGGGAACAGGCGGACGCCCGTACCCCCGGAAGCCTTTGAATGCATGAACGGCCGGACCCGGGAGGAAGGTTCCGGGTCCGGCCGTTCTTCCCCCGGCGGCAGGGCCGGTGCGAGCGTGGGGGCTGGCCGCGGTCGCGCCGGTGCGGGGGACTGAGGAAAGCTAGCGAACGGCGCGCGGGCGGCGGGTCAGGGCGAAACCGACCACGCCCGCGATCGCGGCGAGCATGCCGCCACCCGCGGTCCAGAACCAGCGGGCCGAGAACTCGGGCAGGCTGGGCAGCCAGTCCCAGTTCCAGCCGTCATCGCCGGCGTCGGAGGAACCCGCTAGCGGGCTGCCGGACGGCGCGGCCGACGGCTGCGCGTTGACGGTGCCGGCCTTGGTCACCGGGTTGAGCGGCGCCGCCAGCTCGCCGTCGTCCGCGGAGGTGCCGGCCTCGTCCGCACCGACGAGCAGCGACACCTTCGCGGGCTGGCCGAGGTCCTTCTCCGGCATCGCCGTGATGGAGAGCCGGACGTAGTACGTGCCGGGCAGCGGGTCGCCGGACCACGGCTCGGCCCACGAGCGCACCCGGCGGAGCGTGCAGCGCAGCTTCACCTCGGCGTCGGCGGTCTTGGCGACCGGGCTCTGCACGCCGTCGACACACGCCTGGCGGCGGCGCAGACCGTCGAAGACCTCGACGGTCCAGGCCTGGTCGCCGGTACGGTCCGCAGCCGGCGGCAGCGTGACGGTGGCCGCGATGTCGTGCACCTGGCCCGCGGTGGCCGCGAACGACCAGTACAGGTACTCACCGGTGGCCGCGTCGACCTCGACCGGCTGGCCCGCGTCGACGGCGGCCGCGTTGTTGAAGTTGGTGCCGGCCTTGGTGACGGTCTGCGCACCCGGGGACGGCGTGACCTCGGTGTCAGTTGTGGGGGTGGGCGCGGCCTGCGCGGGGGCGGCGAGCCCCAGCAGCAGCGCGGCGCCGCCCAGAACAGTCAGGACTCGCATGATCAGTTCTCCCTCCAGGTGGCGACCCACCAGCGGGTCAGCCAGCCGGCGAGCAGGCCGGCGATGAGGCCGGACACGGCGAGCACGAGCAGGAGCAGGAAGCCGCGGCCGAGGCCGGGCGCGTCGGGGGCCGGTGAGGCGTCGACGACGTCGATGCTCAGCTCGATCGGCATACCGGGGGTGGCGGCGGCGTTGGCCGCGCCGGCGCCTGCCGCGAAGGAGTTGCTGACCGCGAGGCAGACCACGCGGTCACCCTCCGACTCCTGATCGAGGTCGGAGTAGGCGCCCGAGTAGCGCAGACCCGTGGAGAGCACGTCGGTGCGGCCGCTGCCCGCATCGGTTCCGCGGACCAGCTCGCGCCCGTCGGTGGAGACCGCGCGCAGCAGCACGCCGTAGTCGCGCTGCAGCGGCCGGTCCAGCGCCACGCTCACCGAGGCCCGCAGCTCCTGGTCCTCCGCGACGACGACGCGGTAGAACCGGTGCTCCTCGAACTTCTCCCGGTCGGTGTAGATGCCCGCGGTGAGCGTCGGCGCGCCCTCGCAGACGTCCGTGCCGGTGACCGAGACCGGCGGCGCCGCGACCGGCACGTCGGTGGCGCGCTCGACCAGCTGGGTGATGCGGTCGGTCAGCTCGGTCGGCGTCTGCGCGGCCGTGTAGGTGCCGCCGGTGGCGGTGGCGATGCAGACCAGCTGCTGGCGGACCTTCTCGTCCGGCGCGAGGCCGAGCGTGTCGATGACCAGGTTGGTGCCCTTGGCGGCGAGCTCGCGGGCGACCTCGCACGGGTCGGGCGGCGCGCAGGTGTCCTCGCCGTCGGTGATCAGGATGACGTGCCGGCTGGAGCCGCCGGTGCCGAGGTCGTCTGCCGCGCCGCGAAGTGCCAGGCCGACCGGGGTGAAGCCGGTGGGTTGCAGCGACGCGATCGCGTTCTTCGCCGCGACCTTGTTGACAGTGCCGACCGGGACGAGCTGCTGAGAGTCCTTGCAGCCGACCGCCTTGTCGTCGCCGCCGTAGGTGGCGCCGAGCACGCGGATGCCGAGCTGGGTGGTCTCCGGGACCGCGTCGACGACTGTGTTGAACGCGTCCTTCGCGACGGAGATGCGGGTTTTGCCGTCGATGTCGGCGGCCTTCATCGAGCCGCTGACGTCGAGGACCAGCTCGACCTTCGCAGGTTCGGCGGGCGGTGCGTTCTCGGTCTCGTCGGCGAGCGCGGCGGATGGTGCGACCGCGACGGCGCCAAGGAGGCCCAGAACGGCCACTATGGACACTCTTCTGTGGATCACCGGCGCGATGATAGTGATCACCCTTCGATCACAGTGACACACCCAGAAGACATTCACCACCTTCGACGGGGTAAGCCAGAGTCCGCCCTGCTCACGGCCGCGCACTGGGTTTCATAGGCGGCCGTGGATCAGCTGCGAACCGATCACTCTCGGTAGAAGATGCGCACCTGGCCGGCCCGTCGAACGCATCGACGTGCGTGAACTCCTTTGGCCTCGCCCGGACGGCCCGCTTCGGACAGCACGATCACTCCCGGTGACAGCCGCGCGGGTGATCTCCGGTAGCGTGCCCGAAATGGGTCTTGCGATCGCTGTGGGCACGAATGACGGGGCCGGTCTGGAGGCGCTGCGCGTCGCGCTCGCGTCCGAGGGCATCACCTGGTCGGAGCCGGACACCGCGCCGGTCCCGCGCGACTCGCACGTGGCCGCGGACCTGCCCTACTCCGCGCTCGCCTATCTGCGCCGGGTGATGGCGCTTGTGGACACGGGCCGCCCGGTCCCGCCCGCGCGGACGCCGGACGCGCTGCAGGCCGACCGTGGCCTGATCGACGACGAGACGATGATGTTCTCCTCGCACCTGCTCTGCCACTCCGACTCGGCCGGGTACTACGTGCCCGTCGACTTCCCGAACCCGCTGTTCCTCAACGACCACCCCGAGGTGGCCGGCGGCGGCATGGTCGGCTCCAGCCAGGGCCTGCGTGCGGAGCTGCGCCGGTGCGCGCCTGCGCTCGGCATCACGCTCGCGGACGACGGCAGCCTGCCCGAGGCCGAGGCGCACCGGATCGGCCACGTGGACGACGACGCGGACTTCGCGACCGAGACGACCGTGTGGTTCGCGCTCTGGGAGGCGTGCCGGGCAAGCATCGCCGGCGGCCACGCGATCGCCTTCGCCTGATGGTCTAGAGAGACAGCCCGAGCGCGTTCGCGCCGGACTTGCCGATCGGGAGCCAGGTCCCCGCCTTCGCGCACGTCACTGCGGACCAGGAGGCGTAGTTCGCACGGCTGTTGCCGCACACGCCACTCCCGGACGTCTTGATCTGGAGCGTGTCCAGCCGGACGTTGCCGCTGTTGGAGCCCGCGACAAGCACAGTCTTGTCACTGACGCAGGTCTGCACCGGCGCGGACTGAATCGTGATCTTCATGCAGAGCGTCCCGACGCCGTTCGCCGTGATCGCCACCGCCTTCGCCTTCTTCGCGGTGCCGGCCGCGCCCGCGGTGGTCCGCGTGCCCTTCTTGCCGCACCGCCACCCCTGCCATCCGGTGCCGTCCACCTGGATGTTCACGCAGATGCTCTTGCCACCGTTGAGGTCGCGCAGGGAGGCTCCGCTCGGCTCCGGCGCGCTTGCCCCGCCCAGCGAGACCTGCGACCCCTTCGCCATCGCGGCGCCCGGCGCCGCACCAACCACCAGCCCGCCGAGGGCCAGCGCCAACGCCGCCCACGCCACGTATTTACGCTTCATACGGCCATTATGCCGAAATTTGCAGTTAATTCGGGCGGTGCTTGGCGACGCCGCGCCGTTTCACAGAGCAGAACCACCCGTGGGTACGAGACGGGGACGCCCTTTCGGCCCAGGGAACCCGGACCCGGAGATCATCTCCCCCGTTCGGAGTACCGTCGCGCCGCTTGACCTCAACCGTTGTTGAGGACGTTTGCTGTCCACATGAGTGAGAGCACGCTTGTCATCGGCGGTACGGGGAACATCGGGCGGCACGTGGTGCGCGGTCTGCGGAAGCGGGGCGTGACGGCGCGCCCGATGAGCCGCCGGGACGGGGGCGACATCTCGGATCCGGAAACGCTTGACCGGGCCGCGGACGGCGTCGACACCGTGTTCCTGATCTGGCCGTTCCTGGACGGCAAACTCGCGGACCAGGTCGCCCGGCAATTAGGCGGGCGGCGCGTCGTCTACGTGTCCGCGATGAGCGCTGAGGCCGGATTCTGGGGCGAGGTGGAGACGGCAATCCGCGGCGTCACCGACAGGTGGACGTTCCTGCGGCCGAGCGGCTTCGCCACCAACACGCTCGGGTGGGCGGACCAGATCAGGGACACGGGGACGGTACGCATCCCGTCACCGGAGGCACGGCGGTCACTGATCCACGAGCGGGACATCGCCGACGTGGCGGTACTCGCGCTCACCGACGACGCGCACACCGGGCGTACCCACGTGATCACCGGTCCGGAATCGATCAGCCAGGCCGCACAGGTAGAGCTGATCGGCGCGGCGATCGGGCGGCAGCTGCGGGTCGAGGAGCAGCCCCGGGAGGAGTCGCGGCAGGCCATGATCACCTGGTCGTCGCCGGGGTTCGCGGACACCGCGCTTGACTACTGGGAGTCGCTGACGCACACGCCCGAGCCGGTCACCAGTACCGTCGAGGAACTGACCGGAAGGCCGGCGCGCAGCTACGCGGAATGGGCCCGCGACCACGCGCCGGACTTCAGCTGACCTCCGGCATACAGCACAGCGCCAGCCGGCCGGCCGGCGCAGCGCTAGCCGACCGGCGCAGCGCTAGCCGACCGGCGCAGCGCTAGCTGGTCGGCGCAGCGCTAGCTGGTCGGCTTCCAGCCGAGTGCGGGGCCGAGGTGGGTGGCGATGTCGGTGAGGATCTGCACGTAGTCGTCGTGGGTGAAGGTGAACGGCAGTGCGAACGCCACCTCGTCGATCTCCCGGAACGCGGCGTGCGCATAGAGCCGCTCGGCGATCTCCGCGGACGTGCCGACCAGGTCCGGTGCGAACATCACCCGCTTCGGGCCGTTCGGCTGTGTCGTACGCGGCATGCGCTTCTCCGCATATGCCTGATATTTCGTGACTTGTTCGGGCGTTGCGGAGTCGGTCGGGATCACCACCAGACCCTGCGAGACACGGGCCGCGTCGCCGTCCGGGTGCGCGGCCCGGAACGCGCGCACGTGCGACAGCTGGATCTCCGCGAAGTCCTCCGACTCCTCGGCGTAGACCACGCTGCTTGTCAGCAGGTTCAGGCCGTGCTCGCCCGCCCAGGTCACGGACGTGAGCCCGGCCCCGCCGTACCAGAGCCGGCCGGCCAGTCCCGGCGAGTGCGGCTGCACCCGGTTCGAGAACTGCTCGAAGCCCTCGACCGCGGTGCCGTCCGTGAGTTCGTCGCCGCGCACGGCCGCGATCAGCCGCTCGACCCGGCCGTAGGTGAGGTCCTCGGTCTCCGCGGTGTCCGGGTAGAGCGCACCCTTGACCGTGTCCCAGCGCATCGGCGGGCCGACGCTCACCCCACCGTTGAGGCGTCCGCCGGTGAGCACGTCGACGGTGGCCCAGTCCTCCGCGAGCCGGACCGGGTTCTCCCAGCCGAGCGGCGTCACCGCGGTGCCCAGCTCGATCCGGCGGGTGCGCTGCGAGGCCGCGGCCATCACCGCGACCGGCGAGGAGATCCCGAACTGGAAGTGGCGGTGCCGCAGCCAGGCGCTGTCGAAGCCGAGACGCTCCCCCAGCTCGATGATCTGCAGCGTGGACTCGTGGCCGGCGGCGGGATCAGCCTCGTCGAACAGGCCGATGGTGAGAAATCCTAGTTTCCGCAGCGGCTTATCAGGCATTGGCACGAGACCCATTCTGCCGCGTGCCGGGCCCCGCCGCCGAGACGACGGGACCGATGTCACGACGGCAACTGCGCGCCGGGCCCTACCGATCGCCAGCCGGGCCGACGCCTCGGCTCGCCGCTGCCCACCGCCCACGGCTCGGCGGGCGGCACTCCGTACCGTGGCGGATTGTCAGAAAGCGCGCTTCCACCCGATTGCCGGTGCGATGTGCTCCACGATCGTGCCGAGGATGCGGGCGTTGTACTCGACGCCCAGCTGGTTCGGGACCGTGAACAGCACGTAGTCGGCCTCGCGCACCGCCTCGTCCGCGGCCAGCTCCGCCGCGATCCGGTCCGGCTCGCCCACGAACGTGCGGCCGAAGCGCGACCGCACGCCCTCGAGCAGCCCGACCTGGTCGTCGTGTGCCTGCGTGCCGAAGTACATCCGGTCGATGTCCTCGGTGATCGGCAGCACGCTGCGGGAGACGGACACGCGCGGCGTCCGCTCGTGCGTCCACGCCTCCTTGAACAGCCGGATCTGCTCCGCCTGCAGCTTGTCGAACGGCACGCCGGTGTCCTCGCTCAGCAGCGTTGAACTCTGCAGGTGCACGCCGAGCTTCGCGGCCCACTCGCCCGTCGCGCGCGTGCCGGCACCCCACCAGATCCGGTCGCGCAGGCCGGGTGACTGTGGCGTGATCGCCAGGTGCCCGCTCACGCCGCCGGTCCGGGCCGGATCGGTGCGGGCGACAGGTGCGCCGTCGATCGCGGAGAGGAACAGTTCCGCCTTGCGCCGCGCCATGTCCGCCGGATCGTCCGCCTGATACCCGAACGCCTCCGCGCCGCGCAGCGCGGTCTCCGGGGATCCCCGGCTGATCCCGAGCTGCAGCCGGCCGCCGCTGATCAGGTCCGCTGCCGCGGCCTCCTCCGCCATGTACAGCGGGTTCTCGTAGCGCATGTCGATCACGCCGGTGCCGATCTCGATCCGGCGGGTGCGCGCGCCGATCGCGGCAAGCAGCGGGAACGGCGAGCCCAGCTGCCGCTCGAAGTGGTGCACGCGCACGAACGCGCCGTCCACCCCGAGCTCTTCCGCGGCCTCGGCCAGCTCGATCGTCTGCAGCAGCGCGTCGCCGCCGCTGCGCGTCTGCGAGCCCGGCACGTCCCGCCAGTGCCCGAAGGACAGGAATCCGATCTTCTTCACGCGCGCCTCAACGGCCGGGGGCATCGTTCTTGTTCCCGTCCGCGCCTCAGCTCACGCTTACCGGAAGCGCGGCCGCGACCGGCCAGGCGATCATCACGGCGCCGGCCGCGACCGGGTGCCACCAGGCGGCGTTCCGGCCGAGCGCGGCAAGCCCGACATAGAGCACGAAAAGCACCGCGACCAGCGGCCCGATCAGCATCAGGAAACCAGGTGCCAGCCCGATCACCGCGGCCACCGGCAACGGCAGGCACACCAGCACCAGCACGCCCGCATCCCAGCCCGGCCCGGCCACCGCGCGCGCACCGTGCAACAGCGCGGCCGTCGCCAGCGCCAGCACCGCGATCAGCCACCACCGATCCCCATACGGCACCATCAAGGTCAACCCCAGCTGCACGGGTACGACGACAGCCACTCCCCCGGCGACGGCCGAGGCCGGAACGGCCCACAGTCGCGGTCCAGGGCCCGACCGCACCGCCGCCGTCGATCCGGCCGCCGCCGCGACCGTCCTCGAACCGAACGGCCACCACGAGGGCGACGCGGGTACGGCGAGCGAGGGCGGCGCGCCCGCCGGGTTTGTGTGGCCATCCGCGTTCCTGCGGGCATATGCGGCAAGGAGCGGCGCCGCGATCGTCAGCACCGCACCGGTCAGCGCGAAGTACCCGATCAGGTAGCCGGTCACCGGCGCGGCCGCCACCAGCGACAGCAGCGCCCCACCGACGACTCCGGGCGCCCCGGCAACTGCCGCGACGACCCAGATCGGTGCACGCTCCCTGACCGCGGCCCAGACCTGCCCGATCCGAGACGTCCCCCGGCTGCCGGCAGACGGGGCGGCGCTCGCCTCATCACGGCCCGGCCCGTCTGCGCCCACGCCATCGCGGCCAGGCCGCCCCGCGCGCGGGCCGTCGCGGCCGGGCGCGGGACGGCGTCTCGGGGTGGCGGCGACGGCGGCGATCAGGAGGAGCAGCGCGCCGAGGAGGAGCGCGGTGCCCGACAGCACGCGGCGCAGCGGGGCGATGCCGGTCCACGGCGGGGTGTTGTCAGTCGCGGCGTCGAGCCAGGAGGCGGCCTCGCGGTGGGTGCGGGGCGCGAACAGGACCGAGATGTGCTCGACCAGGGGGACGATCACCAGGCGGCGGTCGTCCTCGGAGCCCGGACCGGAATCGGCGGCCCGCTCGGTGGCCGCACGGATGCCGCCGGGCTCAAGCGCGCCGACGAGCAGCAGCAGACGGCGCGGGCCGGGCGCGGCCTCGACGCCGGGAAGCGAGACCGCGACCGTGGCGGTGATCCGCGGGTCGGCCGCGCCGACGCGTACCACCGCGCCCGCGCCCATCGAGTGTCCGAGCAGTGCGATCCGGTCCGGGTCGACGTCGTCCAGGCCGCGGGCGTAGTCGACCACGCCCGCGATCTCCGGGTCGATCACCGACGGCACATCGAGGCGGCGGGTGTTCGCGCCGTGGCCGGCCAGGTCCGGCAGCAGCACCACGTAGCCGCGGCGGACCAGCGTGTCCGCGAACGGCCGCATCAGACGCCCGGAGCCGGCGTAGCCGTGCACCACCACGACCGCGGGCCGCCGGACGCCGACGTCGTCGTGGCTTCCGCCGCTGCGGACCACCTCCACCGGTACGCCGCCGACCCGGGTGGATTCGCTTGTCAGGCCCGCGTCGGCGTGGATGAGCCCGGCGGCGCCGGCCGCGAGCAGGACCGTCCCGGCAATGAGGACGGACAGGCGTGACCGCATCGACATGCGCTGCACCGTACCGCCGAATGGGTTGTCAGTAATCAAGCGTGCTCGCGGCAACGGCGTGATCACTGGGATCGGGGGCGCGGAGCAGCGACTCGACGGTGTCCGCGAGCGAGTGGATCGGGAGGCGCGCGTCGAGTTCGATAGTCGCACCGCGCCGGAGTAGGGGTTCGACGTCTCGGACGTACCCCCTGATCTGCTGTTGTTGGGACGGCGTCTTGCCGTAGTCGTTTGTGGTACGGGTGGCGATGCGCGCGAGGAGCACGTCGAGGGGTGCGCTGAGCAGCACGATGTGGGTGAAACGCGGGTAGAACGCGCCTTGGTTCGGGACCGTGCCGGAGAGGACCAGGGCCTCCTCGGCGGCGAGAAGCGCGGTCATCCGGGGTTCGTCCCAGGTGCCGTCCGGAAGTGTCAGGCCGTCGTAGTCGGTGTCGACGGTGCGGTGGCCGCGCCGGGCCAGCTCGGCGAGCAGCGTGCTCTTGCCCGCGCCGGACATGCCTGTGACCAGCACCCGCGCCATGATCACAGGATACGCCCGCTTCCTTCCGGCAAAATTCCGGAACTTCCGGGACTATTGTCATCCACCAAGACATTGATGTTCTTCTCTTGAAGCTGGACAGAACTCCATTCATACTCCGGAATGTTTACGTAAGAAGATGGAGGGAGCCCACCATGTCCCGACAACGTGCCGCCGCGCTGGTCGCCGCAGTGCTCACCGGCGCCGGCCTGCTCACCGCGGCCGCCACCTCGCAGGCCGGCGCCGCGGCAGTGCCAGGCGCCCGTGCCGCCGCGGCCTGCGACAACGGATACGTCGCGCTCACCTACGACGACGGCCCGAACCCGGCCACCACCCAGTCGCTGCTCACCGCGCTCCGCAATGCGGGCGCGCGGGCCACGTTCTTCAACACCGGCCAGCGCGTGCAGCAGAACCCCGGCCTCGCACAGGCACAGGTCGCGGCCGGGCACTGGGTGGCGAACCACAGCTGGAGCCACCCGCACCTGACGCAGATGTCCGCGGCGCAGATCACCCAGGAGCTGTCCTCGACGCAGAGCGCGATCCAGTCGGCGACAGGTGTGACGCCGCGGCTGTTCCGGCCGCCGTACGGGGAGACGAACGGGACGCTGCAGTCGGTCGAGGCCCAGCTCGGGCTGCGGGAGGTCATCTGGTCTGTCGACTCGCAGGACTGGAACGGCGCCAGCACGTCCCAGATCGTCGCCGCGGCCAACACGCTGCAGGCCGGCGGCGTGATCCTGATGCACGACGCCTACCAGACCACGATCAGCGCGGTGCCTCAGATCGTCTCCAACCTGGCCGCGCGCGGTCTCTGCCCGGGCATGATCTCGCCCTCGACCGGGCGGGCGGTGGCGCCGGACGGCTCCGGCAACCCCGGCACGCCCACCACGCCGCCTCCGTCCGGTGGAGCCTGCACCGCGACGTACGCGGAGACGCAGCGCTGGGGTGACCGCTTCAACGGGCAGGTCACAGTGCGCGCGGGGAGCACCGCCATCACCAGCTGGACCTCGATCGTGAGGCTCACCGGCGGCCAGCGCGTCTCCGCCACCTGGAACGGCACGCCGAGCTGGGACAGCTCGGGAACCGTGATGACCATGCGCCCGAACGGCAACGGGAACCTCTCCCCCGGCGCCTCCACGTCCTTCGGGTTCACTGTCATGGCGAACGGCACCTGGAACGCACCCACTGTCACCTGCAGTACACCCTGACGGTTCGCGCCCGGGGAGGCCTTCGCGGCCTCCCCGCGGTCGCCAGGTCAACGATGCCTGTCGATCAACGACGACGTTCGCCGGGCGCGTGGCGCCGACGTGACTTATGGTCATGGAATGGTCACCCCAGCCCGGTTCGGAGCGGGCGGTCAGTGGGCGGAACGCGCGGCCCGCCCGCTGCGGTTGACGGCCGGCCCCGGCGCCCGGCCGAGCGCCGGCGACCTGGCGGCGTTGCGCGCGGCGCTGCTCGAGCGCGACGAGCCCGGCGCGGTGCTTGCCCGCGCGCTGGCGGAGCACACGGTCACGCACCGGCAGATCCGCGACGCGCTCGCCGACCCGGGCGCGCCCGCGCCGCACCCGATAGCGCAGTTCCTCGACACGGTCCGTACGCCTCCGTCCTGGGTGGACGGTGCGCTGCTGGAACGGGGTGCGGAGGCGTGCCGCTCCTACGGCTGGGACGCCACACTGGTACTGGCCTACGGCTCGCTGCTCGGCGGTTACCGTACCGCCGCGGCGCTTGAACCCCTGGTCCGCACGGGCCGGCTGACCGGCGGTGAGACCGCGCGCCGGATCGCTGAGACGACGGAGTGGTGGCGGGCAGTCACCGCGCCCGGCGGCCTGCGCGCGGGCGCCGAGGGTCATCGGCTGTCGCTTCACGTGCGCGTCATGCACGCGATGGTCAACCATCGGCTGGAAACGGACCCGGCCTGGGACACTGCCTTCCGCGGCGTGCCGATCAACCAGTACGACCAGGCGAGCACGCTCGGCGTGTTCAGCACCAGCTTCCTGCTCCACCTGCGACTGCTCGGCGTGCGCGTCTCGCGCGCGGACAGCGCGGCCGTCATGCACCTGTGGTCCTACGTCGGCTGGTTGATGGGCGTCGGCGAACGCTGGCTGCCGCACACCGAGCGCACCGGCCGCCGCCTGCTCTACCAGTTGCTGGCCCACGACCCGCCGCCGGACGCGAACAGCGTGGCGCTGGCCGCCTCGCTGATCGCCGCGGGCGAACCCGAGCCCCCGGCGCGCGCGTTGTCGCTCGGCACCTGGCTGCTCGGCCCGGCCGCCCTGCGCGATCTCGGCCTGAAACCCCGTTTCCCCTGGTACGGCCTGTGGCGCGCCGCGATCAACCTGCCCGTCACGCAGGTCGGCGGCCGACTGCCGGGTGGCCGTCGGCGCCTGCTGATCCGCGCCGAACGACAGCTGCGCAGCCGGCAGGCCCGGGCGGCCGGAAAGGCCGAGGCGGAACGAACCTCCACCACGGGATGAGCTCAAGCCGGGATATCCGGGCTCACCCGACGTCGGCGCGACCGCGGGCGGCCAGCGCCTCCACCGCCATCGGTGCGTGGTTGGAGAGCCAGCCGTTCCGCTCGGGTCCGGTGTCGATCAGTCTGCGGTATGCCTCATCGAGGATCGAGTCCGTCACGCGGTCAAGCGTCAAACGTCAACCGCACTTCAAGTCAAGCGGTTCAGGAGGCGGGCACGAAACTGGCGAAGATGGTCTGCAGGTCGGCCTGCGCGGCGGCCCAGTCGGAGTCGTCCGTCTGCCAGTAGATGCCGTAGGCCTGGGTGGGCGAGGTGATCACGCCCCGGTTGTTGACGTGCACGCGACGGCCGAGGTTCGGGTCGTCGTAGGACCACTCCCAGTCCGCGGCCTTCTGGAAGTACGCCACCTCGGCGATCTTGAACTCGCGGTAGTTCGGGAAGTCGCCGCCGGCCACCCGGGAGCTGGACTGCGACCGCCAGTCCGCCACCGGGTTCGGCTGGGGCGTCTTTGTCTGGTCGATGCCGAGCACCCGCCCGTTGTTGCCGACGAAGTAGACCATCGTGCCGCGCTGCTGCTGCGACCAGCCGTTCGGCACGTAGACGGAGAAGCCGGTCGGATCCTTGTAGTCCTTCCAGCCCGCGGGCAGTTGTGGCCGGCCACCGGTCGCCTCACCGCCGCTCCCGGTGGTCGGCGTCGGGGTCGGGCTCGCGGGCGCCGCGGCCGACGGCGACGGGGAGGCGGCCGCAGAAGCAGGAGCCTCCGAGGGTACGGAGGAGGGCGCGGGCGTCCCGGTCTGCTCCGCGGACACGTTGTCGTCGTTCGTCGGGCCGCTCGACCCGTCCGGCCGGAACACCACGAACGCCACAAGCGCGAGCACCACGACCACCGCGGCCGCGGCGATCAGCAGCGCGGGCCGGCGCGCTCCGGTGCGTACCCCCGGCTGATTCTGATCTTTTTTGGCCGGGGCGGCAGGCGTGGCCACGGCGCGGGGGGCCTTGCCGTCCGCGACCGCCTGCAGCAGCTTGCCGGCCTCGGCAGAGGAGAGGCGCTTGCCCGGGTCCTTCTGGAGCAGGCCGGCGATGACCGGGGCCAGGCTGGTGGGGCGCTCCATCGTGTCCGGCGGGTCGACAGCGATCGCGGTGAGCGTGCCGACCGCTGACGCCCGGTGGAACGGCGCGTGGCCCTCGACCGCGTCGTAGAGCGTGGCGCCGAGCGACCACAGGTCGGACGCGTCGGTGGCCTGGCCCTCCTGCGCGCGCTCCGGCGCCATGTAGTCGAGCGAGACGTGCAGCTGGCCGGAGCTGGTGACAAGCGCGTCGCCCTCGATCGTGGCGATGCCGAAGTCGGTGAGCACGACGCGCCCGTCCTCGGTGATCAGCACGTTCGCCGGTTTGACGTCGCGGTGCTGGACGCCAGCCCGGTGCGCGGCCTCGAGCGCCTCCAGGATCTGCAGGCCGATCACGGCGGCCTGGCGGTCCTCGAGCGGGCCGTCCTGCTGGACGACCTCCTTGAGCGAGCGCGACGGCACGTGCTCCATCACGATCCACGGTTTGCCGTCCGCCTCGAACACGTCGTAGACGGCCACCACGCCGGGGTGGTTGAGTCGCGCGGCCGCGCGCGCCTCGCGGAGCGTGCGACGACGGGCGACCGCCGCGTCCTCCTCGCTGCCGGTCTGGAGGACGATCTCCTTGATGGCGACATCCCGGTCAAGGCGCTCGTCGTGCGCGAGCCACACCCGGCCCATGCCGCCGGAGCCGATCTCTTCACCGAGGCGGTAACGTCCGGCGATCATGGTGGGGGCTTCTGGCATATATGAAAACTACCCACTACGTATGACGACGACGCATCAGGGATGAAGCCCGGATGCGTGTCGTGGTCCTCGCCGGTGTTCACGGTAACCTACCCGACCTTGGGGCCGCGATGACCGATGTCGATCAACGACGGCGGGAGTGACGTAGCCCACTGCTTACCCCGTTCGCGTGACGGAACCACGCTCACCCGCGCTGAGTCGTTTGATGGGCGGGCCTGGCGCACGGTCGGGACGGACGCGGCGCCAGGCCTGCCCAGCATCGTCCGGCCGCCCGCTCGGTGCGGGCCGAAGGACCACCGCGAGGGGCGCCCCGATCGGGTTGCGCGATCGCCGGTCACCATCGGATAACGATGGAAGTTGCACGCGCCAGAGGGTGTCACCCAACGCAGTGAGCCGGTAACGTCCCGTGGGTTGCCGCAGCTCGGAACGGGTGAGCGCGGCGTGGTCTCGCACATCGACACGGGTAACTCGCACCTCACACGGGGAAAAATCCGCTGTTTCACGCGCGTCCCGGAAGGTTTGGATCTTGTCCATTTCCACCATCACCCCGTCGCACCAATCGGTCACCGACCGGGACCAGGCGGAGGAGCACATCGCGTCGCTCTGCTTCCGGACCGGGCCGTCACGGCTGATCGGCGCGGAGCTGGAGTTCACGGTCCACCACGCGGACGACCCGGCCCGCCCGCTGGAACTGGAGACGTTGCGGCGCGCGCTCGGCCCGCACGCGCCGGCGTCAATCGCGCCGGACAGCCCGCAGGAGACGCTCGACAACGGGACGCCTGTCACTGTCGAGCCGGGCGGGCAGGTGGAGATCTCGTCGGCGCCGTTCCGGTCGCTTGCCGCGCTCTACGCCGCCACCGAGGGCGACCGCCGCCAGCTGTCCCGGCTGCTCGCGACCGAAGGACTGGTGCTCGGTGAGCACGGGCTGGACCCGTGGCGGTCACCGCGCCGACTGCTGCGCACGCCCAGGTTCGACGCCCTGGAGAAGGCCTTCGACCGGACGGGCGAGGCCGGTCGCGTGATGATGTGCAACACCGCCGGCCTGCAGGCGTGCGTGGACGCGGGCGAGTCTCAGCAGCTCGCGGACCGCTGGGCCGCGCTCTATGCGGCAGGTCCCGCGCTGATGGCCGCGTTCGCCACCTCGCACCGGCAGGGCGGCATCGACACCGGCTGGCGTTCCGCCCGCATGCGGGCCTGGTTCGGCGTCGACCGGGAGCTGACCCGCGCGATCGACCTGGGCGACGACCCGGCCCACGCCTGGGCCCGGCACGCGCTCGCGGCGCCGCTGCTGTGCGTGCGCCGCGACGGGCGGGACTGGGATGCGCCGCGGGGTCTGACGTTCAACGACTGGATCGACGGCGCGCTCGACACGCCGCCGACGACCGAGGACCTGGAGTACCACCTCACGCTGCTGTTCCCGCCGATCCGGCCGCGCGGCTACCTGGAGGTCCGCTGCCTGGACGCGCAGCCGGGCAACGAGTGGATCGCGCCGATCGCTGTGATAGCGGCGCTGCTTGTGGACGACGAGACCACCTCGCTGACCCGTGACCTGGCCGCGCCGGGTGCCGGCCGGTGGGAGCAGGCCGCGCGGGACGGCTTCGCGGACGCAGGCGTGTCCCGGGCCGCGCATGCGGTGCTCGACCTCGCGGCACGTCGCCTGGACCGGACCACGCTCGACGTCCCGGCCCGCGCGCGGGTGATTCGCGTGATTGAGGAAAGGCTGAGCAAGGAGTCAGCTACCGCGCACTGAAACCTGGGTGAACAGCAGGCGAACTGACTGGCGGAGTTCCCCATTCCCGGTCGTACCGTGAGCGGATGTCTTCGGTTCTGGTGCTCCCCACCGCCGCTGCCGCCCGCACGCTGGCCGAGCGGGTGATCGGCGGCCTGGGGAACCGCTGGCTGCACACCGCGGCCGTCGCGGCCCGGGCCGCGCAGATCTCCGCAGTGGTCCCGGCCGAGGACCGTGAGCTGCTTGTCGCGTCCGCCTGGCTGCACGACATCGGGTACGGCGAACTGGCCCGTGAAACCGGTTTCCACCCGATAGACGGCGCCCGCCTGCTCGACCGCAACGGCTGGCCGTCCCGCGTCTCGCGCCTGGTCGCCAACCACTCCGGCGCCTGCTTCGTCGCCTCGGTGCGCGGCCTGGACGCGGAGATGGCCGCCTACCCGGACGAGGCCTCCGCCACGTCGGACGCGCTCACCTACGCGGACCAGACCGTCGGCGCGCAGGGCGAGGCGCTCGGCATCGAGGACCGGATCACCGACATGCTGCACCGGCACGGCCCCGGTTCGCCGAACGCGCTTGTCGCCCACCTGCGCACGCCGCACATCCGCGCGATCGCGGACCGCGTGCAGGCGCGCCTCGGAGCGGCGCTCTAACGCACCACCCGCGGCATCGACGAGCTGCGGATGACCAGCTCCGGCGTGACCTGGACCTGCTGGGACGGCCGCCGCTCGCCCTCGAGCAGGCGTGACACCATCAGCTCGACCGCGATCCGCCCCACGTGGTTCTTCGGCGGGCGGACCGCGGTCAGTGCCGGCTCCGCCAGGTGTGCCACCTCGTCGTCGTAGGAGACGATCGCCAGGTCGTCCGGGATCGACATGCCCTGCTCCGCGCAGAACTGGGCGACGGACATCGCATCCGGATCGCTGTGCACGATGAGCGCGCGCGTCCCGGTGCGCCGGCACTCGGCCAGGATGTCCGCGATGATCTCGCGATGGCCTGGTGCGTCGAGCGCGACCGACTCCCGGATCAGCAGCTCCTGCGGCAGGCCCAGGTCGGTGCAGACCGCGCGCCACCCGCGCTCCAGGTGGACCGAGGTGGGGCTGCCCTTGGACAGCACCAGGCCGATCTTGCGGTGGCCGTGCTCCCACAGGTGCCGGACCGCGATCTCGACGCCGAGCGCGTGGTCGCTGCGCACCCATTCGAGCTGGCGTGGCGTCGGCGTCCAGCGGGCCGGCTGACGTTCGACAAGGATTGTCGGGATCGGGAGGCGGCCGATCCACTCGACCATCTCGTCGATGCCGTCGCCGTCCAGGCTGGGGGCCAGCAGCAGCCCCTGGACCTGCTGCGCCTCGATCAGCCGGGTGATCTGCCGGCGGTCCTCCACCAGGTCGTAGCTTGACCCGCGCAGCTGGATGCTGATCCCCAGCACGGCCGCGGCGGTGCGTGCTCCGGCAACGATCGCAGGCCAATAAAAATCGAGCGAGGGTACGACCATGCCGATCGTGAACCGCGTCGTCGGCGCCCGGCGCGGCCGCTGTGATTGTGGCACGAAGTCGATCGGCAGCGTGGCCCCGCCGTGCACCTTGGTGAGCAGGTTCCGTTCGGCGAGCGCGGTGATGTCCCGGCGGATGGTCAGTTCGGAGACGCCGAAGTCGCGTGCCAGGTCCCGGACCCGGACCGCGCCGTGCCGGCGCAGTTCGCCGAGCAGGCGTTCCTGCCGCTGCAGGTTGAACATGCGATCCGGCTGCACGGCGCCTCCATGGACGGTGTTCGAGTCTGAACGTTTGTGTCCGGCAGGTTACGTCCTCTGGCTTACATGTACGTCTGCCGTTATTCATGTAACCCAGCTCACCTTTTACCGAATCTGAGCGGGAGGCACCAGTGTCAGTCCCCGGCAAGCCGCGGGCGCTGCTCGTCATGGACGAGAGCTCGTTCCGGGCGCATTTCGACCGGGCGCGCCTCGACCGGCTGGCCGGGATGGTGTTGCTTGGCGATCCGATCCGGATCGACGAACTGGATTCCGCAGAATCACTAGAAAAATTGAAATATGCCGACATTCTGCTCACGTCGTGGGGGGCGCCGCAACTGACCGCGGAGCGACTCCACCACGCGCGCAGCCTCAAGGCGGTCATTCACGCGGCCGGCAGCGTGCAGGGGCTGGTCAGCGACGAGGTGTGGCGGCGCGGCATCCGGGTCAGCAACGCGGCGGACGTGAACGCCATCCCGGTCGCCGAGTTCACGCTCGCCGCGATCATCCTGGCCGGGAAGAAGGCACCCTTCCTGGCCGCGGACCCGGCGGCCGCGCGCGAGGGCTGGGGTCACCGCAACGGCTACGGCGACCTCTCGAACTACCGCCGGACGATAGGCGTGGTCGGCTTCTCCCGGATCGGGCGCCGCGTGGTACGGCTGCTCGACACGCTCGACCACGCACAGTGCCTGGTGGCGGACCCGTTCGCCGACCCGGACGAGATCCGCCGCGCGGGTGGCGTACCCACCGGCCTGCACGACCTGCTCCCCCGCTGCGACGTGCTCACCCTGCACGCGCCGGAGAACGCGCAGACCAAGGGCATGATCGGCGCGGCCGAGCTGGCACTGCTGCCCGATCACGCGACGGTCATCAACACGGCGCGCGGCAGCCTGATCGACCCGAAAGCCCTGGAGAACGAGGCCCGCTCCGGGCGGCTCTTCGCGATCCTCGACGTCACGGATCCGGAGCCGTTGCCGCTCGACGACCCGATCCGCTCCGTCCCGAACATCCTGATCACTCCGCACATCGCGGGATCTCTCGGCACCGAGATCCTGCGGCTCAGCGACTTCGCCCTGGACGAGCTCGCACGGTGGCTCGCCCGGGAACCGCTGCACGCGGAGGTCACCGCCGATCTGCTCACGACGCACGCATAACCGAGGGGCACACCATGAAGAGGCACCTGATGAAGGGCATAGCGGTCTCGGCCGCGTTGCTCATGGTCACGACCGCCTGTGGCGGCGGGAGTGACGAACCGGCCAAGACCGCGGACGGCAAGGAGATCCTGACCGTCTCCATCTGGAACTACGCGCAGACGCCGGAGTTCAAAGCGCTGTTCGACGCGTTCGAGGCGGACAATCCGACGATCGACATCCAGCCGGTCGACATCCTTGCGGACGACTACTCGGACAAGGTCACGACGATGCTTGCCGGCGGTGACAAGACCGACGTGCTGACCATGAAGAACGTGACCGACTACGCCAGGTACGGCACCCGCGGCCAGCTCACCGACCTGACCGGCACGGTGAACGGGCTGCCGAAGGAGAGCTACCTCGGCCTGGACGCGCTCGACCTGGAGGGCAGGTACTACGCGCTCCCGTACCGGCAGGACTTCTGGGTTCTGTATTACAACAAGAAGCTTGTCGGCGACACCGACATGTCGAACCTGACCTGGGCCGAGTACGCGGCGCTGGCCAAGTCGAAGACCACAGGCGACGGCGCGGCGAAGGTCTACGGCTCCTACCAGCACGTGTGGCGCTCGGTGGTGCAGGCGGTCGCGGCCGCGCAGACCGGCGGCGACCAGCTCGGCGGCGACTACGCCTGGATGACCGACCAGTACACGATGACGCTCGACCTGGAGGCGGCCGGCGCGATCATGCCGTGGGGCACCGCGAACAGCCAGAAGGTGACCTACGACAGCCAGTTCTCCACAGGCAAGGCCGCGATGCTGCCGATGGGCGCCTGGTACTCCGCACGCCTGCTCGCGGACAAGGCCGCCGGTAAGCACGACGTGGACTGGGGTGTGGCGCCGCTGCCGCAGACGACGAAGGGTGCGGGTACCAAGACGTTCGGCTCGCCGACCGCGTTCGCCGTCAACAAGAACGCGCGCAACTCGGCTGCGGCGACGACGTTCGTGACGTGGGCATCCGGGGAGAAGGGTGCGACAGCGGTCGCCAGGATCGGCATCTACCCGTCGTTCACAAACGACGCGGTGCTCGCCGCCTACGCGGGCGTGGCCGGTATGCCGACCGACGAGGTGGCGAAGAAGGCGTTCGCGCCGGCCAGCGTGATGCTCGAGATGCCGGTCAGCGACAAGTCCTCCGATGTGGACACGGTGCTCAAGGAGGAGCACGAGCTGATCATGTCCGGCGAGAAGTCGGTCGCGGACGGCATCAAGGAGATGAACGACCGGGTCAAGAACGAGGTCGGTTAGGACAGCGTGGGAGCCGGCGACGCCACGCCGGCTCCCACCCGTACCCGTGAAAGGAGATCGTGATCGTGGCGGTTCTGACCTCGGCAGCGCAGAAGCCCCGGAGACGCCGGCGCACCACGCTCATCGGCTGGAGCTTCATCCTGCCGAACTTCATCGGCTTCGCAGCGCTGACGCTCGTCCCGGTCGTCGCCGCGCTCGCCCTCTCGTTCATGGAGTGGGATTCCTACAGCTCGCCGGAGTGGGTGGGGCTGGCCAACTTCGAGCGGATGTGGAACAACGCCAACTTCTGGGTGGCGCTGCAGAACACCTGCCTCTACGCGCTCGGGCACATCCCGCTCACGCTTGTCGCCGCGCTCGGTTTCGCGATGCTTCTCAACAGGCCGTTGCGCGGCGTGGGACTGTTCCGCACCGCGCTGTTCTTCCCCTACGTGACGTCGCTCGTCGCGGTCGCGGTGGTGTGGAACATGCTGTTCAGCCCGGATCTCGGCCCGATCAACCAGTTCCTGCGCGGGATCGGCATCGACAACCCGCCCGGCTGGACCACCTCGTCGGACTGGTCGCTGTTCGCGGTCATCCTCACAAGCGTGTGGCGGGACATGGGCTACTACATGGTGCTTTATCTGGCCGGGCTGCAGACCATCCCGCCGGAGCTCTACGAGGCCGCGAAGGTGGACGGCGCCGGCCCGTGGGCCCGCTTCCGGAACATCACGCTGCCGTCGCTGCGGCCCACCACGTTCTTCGTCGTGATCATGCTGACCATCTCCAGCTTCAAGGTCTTCGACCTGGTGCAGGTGATGACGGAGGGCGGCCCCGGCCGCTCCACCCTTGTGCTGTCCCAGCTGATCTTCCGCGAGGGCATCACCCAGGGGCGCTTCGGCTACTCGTCCGCGATCTCCATGGTGCTGTTCCTGATCGTGCTGCTGGTGACGCTGATCCAGTTCCGCATCCAGCAGAGGAGTGAGCGATGACCGCACTGCTCACGACGCCAAAGGTGGTCACACCCAGGCCCACCAGGCGCGCGACCAACCCGGCCGGGAAGATCCTCGGCTACGCACTCCTGATCTTCCTGTCGCTCGCGGTCATGATCCCGTTCGCCTGGATGCTCAGCTCGTCGCTGAAGCAGAACAACGAGGTCTTCACGGTCCCGATCCAGTGGATTCCCACGGAGCTGCGGTGGGAGAACTACTCGGAGATCTGGGAGCGCATCCCGCTCTGGACCTACCTCGGCAACTCGATGCTGCTCAGCGTCTCGGTGACCGCGTTGCAGGTGCTGACCGGCAGCTTCGCGGCGTACGGCTTCGCCAAGGTCCGGTTCCCCGGGCGGGACGCGTTGTTCCTCGCCTACATCGCCACGATCGCGGTGCCGTGGCAGGCGTACATGGTGCCGCAGTACATCATCATGCAGAAGCTCGGCCTGGTGGACACGCACCTGTCGCTGATCCTGCTGCAGGCGTTCGGCGCGTTCGGCGTGTTCCTGATGCGGCAGTTCTACCTCACCATCCCGGACGAGTTGAGCGAGGCCGCGCGCCTGGACGGCCTCTCCGAGTACGGCATCTGGGCGCGGGTGATCCTGCCGCTGTCCAAGCCCGCGCTCGCCTCGCTGGCGCTGCTCACGTTCGTCAACACCTGGAACGACTACATGGGCCCGTTCATCTACCTGACCAGCAACGACCTGTGGACGGTACAGATCGGCCTGCGTGCGTTCGTCGGCCTCTACGATGCCGAATACGCCATGATCATGACGGGCTCGGTGATCTCCGTGGTGCCGATCCTGACCGTGTTCCTGCTCGGGCAGCGCTACTTCGTGCGCGGCATCGCCACCTCGGGGCTCAAATGATCAACGTGTCCTGGGGTACCTGGGAGCTCATCTGGTCGTTCGTGCGGCGCGCGCTGACCCTCAACCTGGCGCTTGCGGTCGCGAACCTGCCGCTGCTGTTCGCGTTGGCAGTGGTGTCGGAGCCCCTGTCGTACCCCCTCTTCTTCCTTCTTTTGACAGTGAGCATCGGGCCGTCGGTCGCGGCGGCCTTCGGCTATCTCCACGGTGACCTGTCCTTCGTCGCGGCCTACCGCCGGTTCTTCCGGGCCGCGCTGCTGCGCTGGACGCTTGTCGTGACGCTTACCGGCGTGCTGATCGCGGACATCGTGGCGCTTCACGATCGCACGCTCGGTGCCTACCTCGTGCCGCTGTTCGCGGTGCTCTCCGTGCTCGTCCTGTCCGCGGGCGTGGTCTCGCTCGCTCTCCTGCCGCTGCGGCCCGGCCTGCGGTTCTGGGCCGGGCTGCTGACCTCTGCCTACGCGGCGGTCCGCAGGTGGTGGCTGACCGCATTGACGCTGCTGGCCCTGACCGCGGCCGCCGTGGCGGTCAACCAGGCCCCGATCCTGGGCCTGGCCACACTGCCGGGGTGCGCGCTGATCCTGGCCTGGGCCAACTCCGCCGCCTCGCTGCGAGAACCCGAAGAAGCCTGAGCCGGGGGTACGGATGGGAGCGGCCCGCCGTGGCCGCTCCTCCTCCACGCATGGATGATCCGGGGCTGGCGGGGTACTCGCAGGTCATGCGGATTCTGATCACCGGGGCGACCGGCAACATGGGCACGGCACTGCTGCGGCGGCTGGCGGCGGAGCCGGACATCGAGGTGTCGGGCGTGGCGCGGCGGGTGCCGACTGTCGGGGCCGGTGCGCCTTATGACGGTGTCCGCTGGCACGCGGCCGACGTCGGGGACCCCGCGGTCGTCGAGCCGTTGACCGGATGGCTCGACGGCGTCGACGCCGTGGTGCATCTCGCCTGGCAGATCCAGCCCAGCCACGACCGCACCCAGCTGCGCCGCACGAACGTCGACGGCACCCGCCACGTCCTCGAGGCCGTGCAGCGCGCGGGCGTCCCGGTCCTGGTCCACGCCTCGTCCGTCGGCGTCTACGGCCCCGGGCCGAAGGACAGCCTTGTCGACGAGTCACATCCCACCACCGGGATTCCCAGCTCGTCCTACAGCCGGGACAAGGTGGCCACCGAGCAGATGCTTGAGGCCGCGACCGGGCCCAGGATCGTCCGCCTGCGCCCCGGCCTGATCTTCCAGCACGACGCCGGCTCCGGGATCGCGCGACTGTTCCTCGGCCCGCTGCCGCCGGTGTCGCTGCTGCGCTTCGGCCGGGTGCCGCTGCTTCCGGACCACCCGCGGCTGCGGGTGCAGGCGGTGCACGCGGACGACGTCGCGGAGGCCTACCTGGCGGCCGTGCGCACCGACGTGCAGGGCGCCTTCAACATTGCGGCCGATCCCATCCTGGACCCGCCGCTGCTGGCCCGCCACCTGCACGGCCGGACGGTCTCCGTGCCGCGCGGCGTCCTGCGCGGCCTGGCCGGAGCGACCTGGAAGGCCAGGCTGCAGCCCACCGACCCCGGCTGGCTGGACCTCGCGATGGGCGTGCCGCTGCTGGACTGCACCCGGGCGGCGACCGCGCTCGGCTGGACCCCGAAACACGACGCACTGTCCGCGCTGGACGAGCTGCTCAACGGCATGTCGCATTACGCGGGCACCGGCAGTGCGGCGCTGCGGTCGCGGTCCGGGCAGCTCACCGGCCTGCTCCCGGGCCACGGCAACCCGTCCTGAGTGTTTCTCGCCGATCCCGACAGTGGATGTCGGGAATCGCCTCTAGCCTGTCGGACATGGCAATCGCTCGTTACCCAAGCATCGTGCTCGACTGCCCCGACCCGGTGGCGCTCGCCGCGTTCTACGGAACCATGCTCGACTGGAAGGTCGAGGAGTCGAGCGCGGACTGGGCACAGATCCGCGCGGACTTCGGCCAGTGCATCTCGTTCCAGCGGGTGAACCGGTTCGTGCCGCCGGACTGGCCCGGTACGGACAAACCGCAGCAGATGCACCTCGACGTGGAGGTCGACAGCCTCGACGAGGCCGAGACCCAGGTACTCGCGCTCGGCGCGACCAAGCATGCCCACCAGCCCGGCACCACGTTCCGCGTCTTCCTCGACCCGGCCGGCCATCCGTTCTGCCTCTGCGTGGAGTAGGCGCGCATCCGCCCTGCTCAGGGCTAAAATGCGGCGATGGGGACAGAGTGGCCGGAGACGGCGTTTCCGCTCGACCGGGCACGCGTGCAGGCGGCACACCTGTCGCTGCGGGACATGCCGGCCCGGGACACACCGTTCAGCCCCGGCGCCGGCTGGCTCGACAAGGCGTTCGGCCCGGACCCCGTCGACCTGGCCGGCGTGCCCGAGTTCCAGCACTGGACAAGCAGTCACATGCCGATGCGGTGGGCGGCGCTGCGGGTGCTCACCGCGGCGTACCCCCGCGGCAGTTGTGAGGATCTTCGACTGGCCGGCCCGGTCACGCTCGACAAGGGCGTGATCCGGGTCTGGCCCGGCGACGTGCACATCGACGGCAACCTGGTGCTCGACCGCAAGGCCCGCGTCGTGGTGCTCGGCACGCTCACCGTGACCGGCGCGCTGATCGCCCCACCCTACGGATACTCGCTTGTCGGCGCGCGCGCCATCACCTGCCGCGACGGGGTGAGTGCCGGCGAGATCCTGGCCGCCGAGTCGGTCACCTGCCCCGGCACGTTCCTGCTGAGCCGCGACACGCACACCGCGATGGCCCCGCTCTTCACCGGCGGCACCCTCGTCGACTACATGTGGCCGGCCCGCTTCACCCACATCGACGTCACCACCCGCGTCACGGGCGGCCTCGACCGCATCGACCACGCGGCCGCCGAACGCGCGCTCGGCGTCCACGGCGACCACCTGGACGACCTCTTCGCGGCCGCGCTTCTCAGGACGTAGGTCATTTTTGGCTTACCGCCGTTGTCCGGTCGAGGCGGGCGGCGCGGGCACTCCGTGCCCTAAATTTCACGATATAGCTACCGGTCGGCATGCGTGGGTGATCAATCAGTGCCCTACGCGCAGGCGATGCAGCGGCGGGCGAACGGGCGGGCGGCGAGCCGGTCCGGGGCGATGGGACGGCCGCATCGTTCGCAGACGCCGTAGGTTCCCGCGTCCACCCGGTGGAGCGCGTCGTCGACCTCGGCGATCCGCTCCCGGGCGGCGGCGAGCAGCGCGGTCAGCTGGGCACGTTCGAAGCCGATTGTCGTACCCTCGGGGTCGTGCTCGTCGTCGGCGTTCGAGTCGCGCGACGCGGTGAAGAGCGCCTCCAGGTCCTGGGCCAGCGTGACGGCGCCGGCCTCGGCACTCGCCCGCAGCCGCAGCAACTCATCGCGGACCATGCCTGCAGCTTACTGGGCCTGGAGAGTCAGAATCGGTCCCATCGAGGTCACGCTCGACATCGGCTGTACCCGTGACGGCGATCGCCCTGACGTCGAATGACGGCCCCCCCCCCCCCGCCCCCGTGCCTGCATCACGTGCCCGTGCCTGCCCGCCGGGCCCCGGGCGTGAGCGCGCGGCTGCGCGGCCGGCGATGGTCCCCCGGCCGCGCAGTCGACTGCGATCAGGGCGTGGTGACCGCGCTGTAGACACCATCGTTCCCGAACCCGATCATGTCGGCGCGCCCGTCACCCGTGATGTCGGCGGCCACCCGGACGTGCTGGTCCACGGTCCAGGCCTGGTCCGAGCCGAAGTCCGCGACAAGCAACTGGGTCGGGCCGAACGTGCCGTTGCCGTTGGAGAGCGCGATCCACACGCCCTGCTGGCCGAAGCCCACGATGTCGGCCCGCGCGTCGCCGTTGACGTCGATCACCTGGCGCGGGTGCTGGCGGGTCCAGCCCGTCCCCGCGCCGAAGTCGTTGACGGCCACGGCGAAGTCCCGGAAGTTGCCCCCGCCGGTCGACGTCGCGGAGTACGACGCGGCCCCGGTCTGGCCGAACGCCACGATGTCGGCCAGGCCGTCACCGGTGATGTCGGCGAACGCGTCCATGAGTTGCGGCGTGCTCGTGGTGTCGGCCTGCGCGCGGTGGGACAGCGGATAGGTGTTGTTCGCAAGCGGGCTGGTAGACCTGATGTGGATGGGACCGCTGACCGAGAACGCCAGGAACTCCGCACGCCGGTCGCCGGTCACGTCCTGCACCTTGGGCGTGTCGAACCCGCCCGGGACGGTGAACTCGGTCGTCGCGAGGATCGGTGTGGCGAACGAGCCGTTCCCGAGCGCCACCGCGATGTCGACCCGGCCGTTCGTGACCCGGTAGAGGTCGGCGCGGTTGTCCGCGTTGACGTCCGCCAGGAAATAGGTGGAGCCGGCCACGAACCCGATGTTGATGAACAGCGGCGCGGCGAAGGCGCCGTTGCCCAGCGACACCGACACCATCACGAAGGAGTTGCCGATGCCGACGATGTCGGCCCGCCCGTCGCCGGTGACGTCCTTGACGAACCGGGGATGCGTGCCCACCCGCCAGCCCTGGGCATATCCGAAGTCGCCGACCGCTCCGAAGACAGTCGTGAAGGTGCCGTCACCGCGGGACACGGCGGTCGTCACCCCGTCATCGCCGAATCCGACGATGTCGGCGCGCCCGTCGCCGGTGATGTCCGCCAGCACCCGCGGGTGACGGTCCACCCGCCAGCCGTTGTTGAGCCCGAAGCCGCTGATGACGAAGCGCGCCCCGCCGCTGCCGACAGCTGATGCCGGCATGGGTGCGACGCCCACGGTCGCGGCACAGACCAGTGCCGCGCCCGCCGCCACCCTTGCCAAGATCCTTCTGTTCACGTCTTCCCCCTGCTCGTCCTGCCTTTGACGTGGCCTGTCGATCACGTGACTTCGAGTCTGGACGGGCGGGGGCCGTACCCCCGGCGTGTTGTTCCAATGTGGAAAGACGGATTGCGGCATCGACGTTGTCGAGTCCGTGACTGCCGCCCGCCACGATCGCGAATAGCGTTCCGATCACGGTCCCGGTCAGGGAACGACCGGCGGAACGGGGCTGCCATGGGTGGGTTCGACATCGACGTATCAGCGCTTCGCAGCTTCGTGGTGCTCGCGATCGTCAGGAGCTACACCGCGGCCGCGCACGAACTCGCCATCACCCCGTCCGGGCTGACCAAGCGCATCCAGACGCTGGAGCGGCGGCTCGGCGCTCCGCTGATCATCCGCGACCACGGCGGCGTCGGAGGGCTGACGCCCGCCGGTCACACACTGATCCGCGCCGCCGCCGGCCTTCTGGACGCGTTCGAGCGGATCGCCCTGTCGGCCGGGCGCGGCACCGGCCCGGCGCTGCGGATCGGCGTCCAGGGTCTCGACCAGCTGGTGGGCCGGCGACGTCAGCTGCGCACTGCCGCGCTCGCGCTGCGCGCCGTACACCCCGGCGCCTCGGTCGTGATCTCCCTGCTCGGCTACGAGGACCCCGCGGACGCGCTGCGCCGCAGGCGGGCGGACCTCACGCTGGCGCCGCTGCCACCGCCGGACGACGACGTCGTGTCGACCCGGCTGTGGCCGCTGGAACGCATCGGCGTGGTCCCGGCACGGCATCCGCTGGCACGCCGGGGCGAGGTCGACGCCGAGGAGTTCGCCGCCCACCCGATGCTGTACCTCCCGGCCATCTCCGCCGAGTTCATGTCCTTGTGGTCGTTGGGCGACACCCGCCCGCTGGCCGGCGCCCGCCTGATAGACATCGCCCCTCACAACTTCCAGGACGTCTACCAGAGCATCGGGGCGACCGGCGCCACGCTCGCGCTGCATCCCGAGGCCGCCCGCGGCAGTCCCCGCGACCTTCGGACGGTGGCGCTGCGCGGCGCGCCCCCGATCTGGTACCACGTCTCCCGGCGGCGGGACGCCCGCAACGCCCACGTCGACGCCTTCCTCCGCTTCCTGCGTGCCCGGTGAGTTCCTGAAGACTCGGGTCCGTACCCTCGTGGATCCCGGTTATCGGCACTTCGCGATCGTGCACCCGGGCGATCGGATCCGGACCTCGCGGGACCGTAACGCGGCTTCGCCGACGGGCTGCGCGGGGCCGGGCTGACGCCGATCCCCGTCCAGGAGGAGTTCTCCGGTGGAGGCCGAGGTGGTGGTGCGGGAGAGCACTCCTCTGCTCAGCGGATCTCCCGCCGCACACAGGCCGTGAGCGCTTGCAGCGCCTTCACCACCTCGTCCTGGTCCTGCGTCTCCGCCCCCGCGTTCCGCCAGACCAGTCCCGCGAACCGGTCCGCCGCCGCCCGCGTGTCGTCACCGCACAGCAGATGGATCTGGGACCGCCCCGCCTGGAGCCGGTCCTGCCAGGCCACCCGGTCGGCGGGTGCGAGCCGCCGCTGATCGGCCCCCTCCAGCTGGGACTCGTAGAGGTGGCTCCCTGCGGTGGTCAGCTCCGTCGCCGCCTTCAACTTCTGTTCCCGGAGCCACCGCCGGTCCTGTCCCCTGCTCCCCAGCCAGGCCCCGAGCAGTACCCCCGCCAGGCCGACCACGCCGCCGATGAGTCCCGGCAGAATCTCCCGCATGCACGCCTCCACTCTCGATACGCCGACATCGATGTGCGCCTCGGATCGTGCCCGGTGTGCGCGGCACGCACAAAGCCGGCGCGGTCCCGAAGGCCGAATGCGACAGCCTCACCTGAGCGCACCGGAGTCGCCGGCCACCGGAGTGCGGCGCGTTTGACGCAGCCGGCGGATTCCGACGACCACGATGACGATCACCAGCAGCAGGTCGGCGATCGCCCCCGGCGCCTTGGTGACCGCGGGAATCCCGAGCCCGTCCGGCAGCACGAGAAGCGAGGCGGCGGCGCCCCCGTAGGACAGCCACCGCAGCTGACGGTCGGAGGTCATGGCAGCCGCCAGCACCGGGAAGGGCGTCAGGAAGTACCAGGGATAGGCGACCGGCCCGAGCAGCACCACGGCCAGCAGCAGCACGCCCGCCCGCAGCACCACGGCGCGCGGGTCGTCACGCCGCCGCCATGCCCCCCACAGGCACACCAGGCCCAGGGCGGCGAGCGCCACGACGCCGCCCAGCCGGCTGACGGTGAGCGCGGCCTCCTCGTGGGCGCCGAGTCCGGCCGCGCGCAGGAGGTAGCCGAGGGCCATGCCCACACCTGTGGGTACGGAGGTCCACTGCTTCGGGCCGGTCGACGAGGTGAGCGCGCCCAGCCAGCCGAACCCCAGTCCGGACACCAGCGTGACCAGCCCGAACGAGCCGGCCAGCCCACCCGTCACCAGCAGGGGTCCACGCGGGCCGCGCTGTGCGGCGGCAGGGCGCCGTGGCTCACGCAGCGCCAGGATCAGCACGAACGGAATGACCGCCAGCGCCGTGATCTTGATAGCGGCGGCCAGCCCGAGCGCCACCCCGGCCGCAACGAGAAACCCGGACGATCCCCGGAGCGCCCACCCCAGCGCGACCACCACCAGCCCTGCCAGCAGCGCGTCATGATGCGCCCCGCTGACGGCGTGCACCGCGATCAACGGGGCGGGCAGCCCCAGCCACACCGCCAACCGCGCATCCCCGCCGACCGCACCGACGGACGACGCCAGCTGCCAGACGCCCACGCCCGCCAGCGTCACCCCGACCAGCGCGCACGCCCGCAACACGGCCAGCGCCACCAGCCACGACCCGGAGAGACCCGCGATCCCGGAGATGAGCAGCGCGAACGGCCCGTACGGCGTGGTGGCGTCCTGCCACAGGTCCGCGACGCCGGGCAGCCAGGGACATCCCGCGGCGCGCGGTGAGGTGAGGTAGGGGTCGAGCCCGTGCGTGTACACCCAGCCCTGGCACGCGTAGGAGTAGACGTCGCGACTGCCCAGCGGCGGCGCGAACAGGAACGGCAACTGCCAGAGCGCGCCGGTGACCAGCAGTGATCGCAGCGGTGGCAGCGCTCGGGCCAGGCGCAGCCAGCACACGATCAAGCCGGCCAGCCCGATCAGGCACACGATCAGGCCGGCGAGGTAGGGGCCGGGCGGGCCGGAGCGGTGCCCGGACGGAAGCGCGCCCGCCCACCACGCGCCGCCCGCCAGCATCGCCGACGACAGGAATCCCAGCAGCCTCACGTTCCCATCCAACCCGGTGCGTCGACGCGGAGCGACTCGGCCGGCACCACGGCCCGCAGCGACGTCTCGATCTCCGTGACGCGCGCGGAGCCGAGCGTGCCCACCCAGGAGGTACGCAGCGCGTCGAAGATCCGCGCGGAGCGGGCCAGACAGTCCAGCCCACGCGCGGTCAGCCGGACGATCTTGCGGCGGGCGTCGCGGGGGTCGTCCGCGCGTTCCGCGTAGCCGAGCGCGATCAACCTGTCCACGGTCTTGCCCGCGGCCTGCTTCGACACGCCGAGCCGCCGCCCCAGCTCGGTCGCGGTGACCCCGCGGACCCCGATGGCCTGCATGGCGAAGCCGTGCACCGGGCGCGCGTCCGGATGCCCTTCACGCGCCAACTCCGCGTGCAGCGCGTCGACGAGCGTGCGAAAGCCGCCGAAGAGCAGCAGCGGCAATTCCCAGCCGTTGACGCGATCGTCAACCTGGTTTACCTTTTCGTCAACCACGTTGACGATTCTAGGAGACCTCATGCACTTCCCCGCACACACCACCGACACCGCGCCCGAACCGGCCCGCCGCCACCTGCGCGCGATCGAGAACCACTTCGGCCACCTGCCGCAGGCCGCCGCGCGGATGGCCACGTCGCCGCAGCTCCTGGAGGGTTTTCAGCGCCTGAACGCGCTCTTCGAGTCCACCTCGCTGCCGCCGCTCGCCCGCGAGACGCTGATCATGACGGTCGCGGTCCGCAACGGCTGCCACGTCTGCGTCGCGCTGCACACCACCCGGCTGCGGACGCTCGGCGCGGACGCCTCGCTGATCGCGGCCCTGCAGGCAGGTCAACCCCTCCACGATCCACAGCTTGAGGGGGTACGCGTGTTCACGCTGGCAGCGCTCGCTCACGCCGGAGGCGTACCCCCGGATGATCTTGATCTGTTCCTGGCCGCCGGATGGAACCCGCAACAGGCGCTGGAGGTGGTGCTCGGGATCGGGACCTACACGCTGTCGACGTTCGCGAACCGGCTCACCGGTGCGCCGATCGATCCAGAACCGGCCAGCGCCACGTAAGAGAGGGAGACGGTAGGCTCGCGGCGGCCTCGGCTAGGGACAGGAGCGGCAGCGCGTGAAGAAGCAGCTACGAACGGTTTCGGTGGTCCTGGTGGCGGCCGCGCTCGCGCTCACCGCGTGCGGCGGCGACGAGGACGTGCCGGCGGACCCGTTCGACGCGCTCGACAACTCGGTGGTCGCGCTGCTGGACGGCAATTACACGTTCAAGCACAAGACCACCTACCAGGTCATCGAGGGCTCCGCGCTCGCGCCGAGCAACTCGATGCGCGTGAAGCTGGACTCCGGCGTCGAGGGTCAGCAGTTCACCTCGGACTACGTGGTGGTCGGCGGCGAACGGTTCGTGCTGCTCGACTTCAGCCAGGTGGAGAACCTGACCTCCTCGCTGCCGGACGTGATGACCGGGCAGAAATGGGTGCCGCTCACCGACCCGGCCGTGACCGAGCTGGGCGGCATCCCGTTCCCGGCGCCCGGCGACGACGTGATCGGCGCGACCGCGGCCGTCCGCGCGGTGACTGACGCGCGGGAGACCGGCGAGCACACCTACGCCGGGACCGTCGACCTGACCCAGATCGGGCCCGGCGTGCTCAAGGTCGGCCCGACCGCGGAACTGCTCGCCCAACTCGGGGACGCGGCCGCCGCGGTCCCGTTCACCGCGACGCTCGACGGCGAGGGGCGGCTGCTCACGTTCGTCTACGACGTGCCCGCGGCCGGTGCGGTGCCGGCCAACCACGTCGAACTGTCGCTCAACGGGTACGGCGCGGCCCCGGCACCAGCCAAGCCGGATCCGGCACTTGTGGCCGACTACGACGAGGCGATGAAGGCGATCCAGCAGAAGTAGGGGTCAGCCCTGTCGGGGTCAGCCCTGTCGCGGTCGGCGCGGCGCGGCGCGGTCAGCTGCGGCCGGGGACTCTGATGACGGAGAGTTCCAGCGGGGCGGGGATCTTGGCGACGCCGGGACCGCCCGCCTTTACCCAGTCGGCGATGTCGTCCGCGATCGCGTCGTCGAGTACAAGGCCGAACCAGACCGGGCGGGCGCCACGCCGCCGGGCCTCCGGGGACGGGTGCACGATCATGACGTTCGACTGCTCGCAGGCGTCCAGGCAGAGGCTGGTCCTGACCCGGTGACCGGCGGGTGTCAGTTCGGCGCGCAGGCGGTCCAATTGCCAGTCGTGGTCAACGTCCGGGTGCTTCTTGCGGCTGCCGCAGCAGCAGTCCCGGCAGACGGTCAGCGTGCAACCCACGGGGCTGGACTCCTTCATGAGGCCGCGATCGCGACGGTGGCGGTAGGGGTCGTGCGCTTGGTGACGACGAGGCGCGCGGTGCGGGCAGACGTGGGCGACGTGGCGCTGGCCTGAGGCGACGTGGGCGACGCGGGCGCGGCGTCAAGCGACGCGGCGACGGCCTTAAACGACTCGGCGACGGCATCAGGCGACTCGATGCCGGCATCAGCCGACGGAACCGCAGCCGACAGCACCGCAGGTGACGGGACCGCAAGTGACGGGACCACGGCCGACAGCACCACAGGTGACGTGACCGCAAGTGACGGGACCGCAGGTGACGGGACCGCAGGTGACGGGACCGCAGTCGACGGCGCCGCAAGTAACGGGACCACGGCCGCGGGTGATGGGGTCGACATGGCAGCGAGTAGGGCGGCGGCCTCGGCCACGCTGGGGGCGCCGACCGCCGCTTGCACGCGGGGCGAAGGGCCGGGTGTGCCGATCGCGGCGAGTTCGTCGGCGGTGTAGCCGACCACCGGCCAGCCGTGAGCGGCGGCGAGTGCCTGGACGGCAGGATGATCGGCACGACGATCCAGGGTGGCCAGGGCTACGACCGCTTCCAGCGGAATCGCATGATCCGTGATCACCGCGTCGACCAGCGCGCACACCTCGCCAACTGTCGCCCGCGGCCGGACCCCGACGCCGACCGCATAGCGACGCGACTCGATCATCGGGCCACCGCCGTCGCCACCGGCACCGCCGTAGCCGTCGGCATCGGCATCGGCATCGGCATCGGCATCGGCATCGCCATCGGCATCGGCATCGGCATCGCCATCGCCATCGGAGAGCCTGACAGAATCCGGCGCCTCATTGCGACCCGCGCGGCCCGGCTCCCCGCTCATTCCACAGTTGCGGCGGACGCGACCACGCGCGACGCGATGCCCGGCTGGCCGGCCCAGTGAAGGTGCAGGTAGGAGGCGTGCACGTTTCCCGCGATGAACCCTTCCGGCTCGGCCCCGCGCCACGCCCACGCCGCCTCCGCCTGCGGGGCCAGCAGCAGGCCAGAGCGCGGGCTGACCATGGTCCGGTGGAACTCGTGGCCGGAGACGCGGGTGCCGGCCGGGGCGAGCACGCTGTCGGCCAGCGCGACCGCGTCTCGGTAGCCGAGCGTGAGCGTCGGGGTCATCGCGGCCTCGACGTCGAGGACGCCGCACATCGGGGCGTCGTCGAGCGAGCGGGCCAGCCAGAGCAGGCCGGCGCACTCCGCGACGATCGGGGCGCCGGCCGCGGCGAGGCGGGCGACGTCGGTGCGGAGGGAGACGTTCGCGGAGAGCTGGGACGCGTAGACCTCGGGGAAGCCGCCGCCGATGATCAGCCCCCGCGTACCCTCGGGGAGTTTTTCGTCGTGGATCGGGTCGACCGTGACGACCTCCGCGCCTGCGGCGGCGAGCAGCTCGGTGGTCTCGGCGTAGCCGAAGCTGAACGCGGCCCCGCCGGCGACCGCGATGACCGGCCGTGATTCGGTGACAGTGCCGCCGGGGACCTGGAAGGCGGCGGCCGATACCTCGTCGAACGGTGACCACGCGGTGACCGGGAGCGGGCCGGCGGACGACGCGAGCGCGTGCACCTCGTCCAGGTCCACTGACGACGCGATCAGCGACGCCAGCGCCTCGACGGACGCGGCGGCCTCGGCGTGCCGTTCGACCGCGGGGACGAGGCCGAGGTGGCGGGACGGCGCGGCGACCGCGTCGTGGCGGCGGAGGACGCCGAGGACTGGCGCGCCGACCTCCTCGCAGGCGTCGCGCAGCAGCGATTCGTGCCGGTCGGAGCCGACCCGGTTGAGGATCACGCCGCCGATGTGCACGCCTGTGGAGAACGAGCGGAAGCCGTGCACGACGGCCGCGACGGACCGGCCCTGCGCGGTCGCGTCGACGACAAGGATGACCGGCGCGCCGAGCAGGCCGGCCACGTGGGCGGTGGAGCCGAAGTCGCCCTCGCCGACGCGGCCGTCGTAGAGGCCCATCACGCCCTCGACGATCGCCAGGTCAGCGCCGGCCGCGCCGTGTGCGAACAGCGGCGCCACCCGTTCCGGGCCGGCCAGCACCGCGTCCAGGTTGCGGCCGGGGCGGCCGGCGGCGAGCGCGTGGTAGCCGGGGTCGATGTAGTCCGGCCCGATCTTGAAGGGGGCGACGCGGGTGCCGCGGGCGGCGAACGCGGCCAGCAGGCCGGTCGCGACCGTGGTCTTGCCGTGTCCGGACGCGGGCGCCGCGATGACGACCCGGGGGATGCTCACCATTCGATTCCCTGCTGGCCCTTGCGACCCGCGTCCATCGGGTGCTTGATCTTCGTCATCTCGGTGACCAGGTCGGCCGCTTCCAGCAGCGCGGGGTGCGCGTCCCGGCCGGTGATCACCACGTGCTGGTTGCCACCCCGGGCGAGCAGCGTCGAGACCACGTCGTCGATGTCCACCCAGCCCCATTTGATCGGGTACGTGAACTCATCGAGCACGTAGAAGCGGTACGCCTCCGCGGCCAGGTCCTTCTTGATCTGCTCCCAGCCCTGGGCGGCCTCGGCCGCGTGGTCCCGCTCGGTGCCGGGGCGCTGGATCCAGGACCAGCCCTCCCCCATCTTGTGCCAGGTCACCGGCGCACCGCCGGGCACCTCGCCGAGCGCGCGCAACGCGGTCTCCTCGCCGACCTTCCACTTCGGGCTCTTCACGAACTGGAACACCACGATCGGCCACCCGGCGGACCAGGCACGCAACGCCATCCCGAACGCGGCAGTGGACTTGCCCTTGCCCGGACCGGTGTGCACGGCCAGCACCTGCTGGCGGCGGCGCTGGCGCGTGGTCAGCCCGTCGTCCGGAACGCTCTCCACCTTGCCCTGCGGCATGTCAGGCCGTCCTTACCGAGATCGCGGACGCGGAGAGCCGGTCCAGCGGCATCCAGTCCGCGGCGAGCGCGCCCGCGAGCCGCCGGGCCAGGCCGAGCCGGACCGGGCCGGACTCGCAGTCGACGACAACTGCCGCCGTGCCGGCCAGCGCGGGTGTGACGGTGAGCGGGTCGGGGCCGCTTGTGGCCCGGCCGTCCGTGACGACCACGAGCAGCGGGCGGCGGCGGGGGTCACGGCGGCGTTCGGCGGCGATCACCGTGGCGGCGGAGCGCAGGCCGGCCGCGAGCGGGGTACGCCCGCCGGTGCGCAGCTCCGCGAGCCGGGCGACGCCGACCTCGTGGCTTGAGGTGGGCGGCAGCACTGTGGTCGCCTCGCCGCCCCGGAAGGTGATCATGCCGATCCGGTCCCGGCGCTGGTACGCGTCGCGAAGCAGCGACAGCACCGCGGTCTTGACGGTCCGCATGCGCTGCCGGGCCGCCATCGACCCGGACGCGTCCACCACGAAGAGCACGAGGTTCGCCTCGCGGCCGACGTGCACGGCCTCCCGAAGATCAACCGCCTCGACGGTACGACTGCCACGGCCGATCGCGGCGCGGAGGGTCGCCGGGAGGTGCGGGGCGAAATTCCGGCGGCCGAGGGGGGAACGCGCACCGACCACGCGACCGCGACGGGCGAACGCGGGTGAGCGGCGGCCGGCGTGGGCGCCCTCACCGCGGCCGGTGACAGTGAAGGCCTTGGGGCGGAAGGCGAAACCGACCGGCGCGGGCTGCGCCTTCTGGTCCTTGCCGGGGCCGGCCGGGGGCGTGGACGTCTCGGGCGAGCCGTTCTTCGGGGGCGCCTGAGACGGTGGCGCTGCCTCCGGGCCGCCGGCCGGTCCCGCCGAAGGGCTGCCGTCAGCCGGTCCACCGCCGTCGTCCGGACCGCCGTCGTCCGGACCGCCGTCAGAACCGTCCGGCTCGGGCGGCTCCGGCGGGTCCTGGTCCGCGCCCGCCTCGTTCAGCGCCTCTTCCAGCTTCTCCTCGTCCGCGCCCGGCGGGTCGAGCGGGTCCCGGCGGCGTCGGTGCGGCAGTGCCAGCCGCGCCGCGTCCCGTACCTCGTCGCCGCTCACCACGGTCTTCCCGCGCCAGGCGGCCAGCGCGATAGCGGCGCGGGCGACCACGATGTCCGCCCGCATGCCGTCCACCGCGTAGGCGATGCAGATCCGGGCGATCCGGTCCAACTCCGCGTCCGGCAACGCCACGGACGGCAGCAGGTCACGCGCCGTCACGATGCGGCCGGCCAGGTCTCGTTCGTCGGCCGCCCAGCGGAGGGCGAACGCGGCCGGATCGGCCTCGTAGGCGAGCCGCCGGCGCACCACCTCCGCACGCTGGCCCGCCTCGCGCGGCGCGGCCACGGTGACGACCAGGCCGAACCGGTCGACGAGCTGCGGGCGCGGTTCGCCCTCCTCCGGGTTCATGGTTCCCACGAGCAGGAATCGCGCCGCGTGCTTGACCGAGACGCCGTCCCGCTCGACGTGCGCCCGGCCCATGGCCGCGGCGTCCAGCAGCAGGTCGACCAGGTGGTCCGGCAGCAGGTTGACCTCGTCGACGTAGAGAGCACCCCGGTGCGCCGCGGCCAGCAGACCGGGTTCGTAGGCCTTGGTGCCGTCCGCGAGCGCGCGCTGGAGGTCGAGCGTGCCGACCACGCGGTCCTCGGTGGCGCCGACCGGCAGCTCCACGAGCGGAGCCTGGCGCGACACGACCCCGGCGGGCGTGTGCGGCCCGTCCGGGCAGGACGGGTCCGGCGCGGCGGGGTCGCAGGCGAAGCGGCAGCCCGGGACGACGTCGATCGACGGCAGCAACGCGGCGAGCGCGCGGACCACCGTCGACTTGGCCGTGCCCTTCTCACCGCGGACCAGCACCCCGCCGATCGCCGGGGAGACCGCGGTGAGCAGAAGTGCCTGCCGTAGATCGTCGAGGCCGACGACGGCCGAGAACGGGTAGGGGACGGTCATTCCGCACTCAGAGGCGGCCGCATGCTCAAGTCCCTTCCGCGGGTGTCCACGCCCGCGCTGGTGGTCGGTACGAGCGGCCGGAGTGACCTGACTCCCGTGCGGCGGGGCCGCACGGTCACAGTGGCGGGACCGTCCCGGACTCACACCGGGTTTCCTCCGCAATCCGCTCGCCGGTCATGCTCGCGTACCCCTGAGGGGCACGTCAACGCGGGGTTACGGGAGGGGCTGCGTGAACGCGAGTTTTCACGCTGATTCATCTGGTGCGGGCCTGTAACCGTGTTAGCATCGCAACGTTGCAGTTTTGGTTCCCAGTGTTTTGACTCTCTCTTCCGAGAGTTCGGCAGCGCCTGCGGGATCACGACCGCGGGCGCTTTTTGCGGGGGGCCAGAAATGCAACAGACGGGTTCGTGAGTTGCGGGCCCATTACCTACGACCCCGCACGACGCGGGGTTCGATTTGGCAAGGAGAAGTACATGGCTGTCGGCACCGTCAAGTGGTTCAACGCGGACAAGGGCTACGGCTTCATCACCCCTGACGACGGCGGCAACGACGTCTTCGCTCACTTCTCGGCGATTCAGTCCAGCGGCTACCGCTCGCTCGACGAGAACCAGCGAGTCGAGTTCGAGATCACGCAGGGCCAGCGCGGCCCGCAGGCCGCGGACATCCGCCCGCTGTAAGTAACCCCCTTCCACCGCCCGTAGCCATCCGGGCCGAGCGGTGCCCTAGACCTGCTTCACCAGAGCATCGGCAGTGTTCATCGCTGCCGGTGCTTTTTGCGTATCCGAGCCGTACCCACGGCATGATGATCGTCACTGCTTCAAGAGCCAGATCGTCCGGGGGTACGCCGTGGAGGCGCCAGCACACATCGTCGGCGCGGTCGTCAGCGCCGAGCCGCTGACTCACAACTCAGGCAACGCGGCCACGGGTGGCATCTGGCGGGTGCGCGGGACCACAGGCACCGCGATCCGCAAGATCGCCCGGCCGCCGTCCGCGACCCCCACAGGCAGCCCGAACTGGCAGACCAGCGACGTCCCGGACCACTGGAACTACTGGCGCCGGGAGGCCACCGCCTACGCCACCGGGTTCGCGGCCCGCGCCTACCCGGGCACCGGCATCACGCCGCCCGAACTGCTTGAGTGCGTCACCCGGCCGGACGGCGCGGTCGAACTGTGGCTGGCCGAAGCGCACGGCGCACACGGCCCGTCCTGGTCACCGGCCCGGTTCCGGCATTTCGCCCATCAGCTCGGCGCCGGGCAGGCCCGCTGGGCGGACCGGGTGCCCGCGGAGCCGTGGCTGTCCCGAAACTGGCTGCGGAACTATCTCGCACACGGCCCCGCCAACGTCGTGTGGATGCGCACCGACGAGGACTACGCGCACCCGCTCGCCGGGCTGTGGCCGGCCGCGGAGCTGCGCGCGCTCTGGGAGGGCCGCCACGTCCTGCTGCGCACGGCGGAGAACGCGCCGCGCACGCTCGCGCACCTGGACGTGTGGCCGACGAACCTGATCGCGGACGGCGACCGGACCGTGCTGATCGACTGGGCGTTCACCGGCGACGGCGCACTCGGTGAGGACATCGCCAACCTGATCATCGACAGCGTGACGGACGGGCTGATCGACGCCGCACTGCTGCCGGAGATCGAGGACTCCGCCACCGAGGGTTACCTGGAAGGACTGCACGACGGTGGCCTGCGAGGGAGTGCGGACACGGTACGGCGCGCGATCGCGGCGTGCGGAGCGGCCAAGTACAGCTGGTTCGGGCCGGCCGTGCTTGGCAACATGATCCGCGGCAAGCGGATCGGCAACGCCTACGGCACACCGCTTGACGGTGACGTGGCCGAGCTGGAACGGCTGCGCGGCCTCGTCACCATGATCACGCGGTGGGCGTCAGAGGCGCGGGAAGACGCGCGGTGAGCCCTGCACGCCCTCGACCGCGAGCGACGCCGGGCCGACGATCTGCGGGTCCGGCACGCCGACCAGCTCCCGGTCCTTGCCGTCGTAGTCGAAGCGGCTCAGCACGTACCGCATCGCCTCGATCCTGGCCCTTTTCTTGTCGTTGCTCTTGACGACGGTCCAGGGTGCGTCGGCGGTGTCCGTGTAGAAGAACATCGCCTCCTTCGCCTCGGTGTAGTCGTCCCACTTGTCGAGCGAGGCGAGGTCCATCGGCGAGAGCTTCCACTGCCGGACCGGGTCCACCTGCCGGATCGCGAACCTGGTGCGCTGCTCACCGCTGGTGACCGAGAACCAGAACTTGACAAGCTTGATGCCGGAGCGGACAAGCATGCGCTCCAGTTCCGGCGCCTGGCGCATGAACTCGAGGTACTCGGTGCGCGTGCAGAAACCCATCACCCGCTCGACGCCGGCCCGGTTGTACCAGGACCTGTCGAACATGACGATCTCGCCCGCGGCCGGCAGATGCTCGACGTAACGCTGGAAGTACCACTGCGTCGACTCGCGCTCGCTCGGCTTCTCAAGCGCGACGACCCGGGCGCCGCGCGGGTTCAGATGCTCCATGAACCGCTTGATCGTGCCGCCCTTGCCGGCCGCGTCCCGGCCCTCGAACAGGATGACCAGGCGCTCGCCGGTGGACTTGCAGTAGTTCTGCAGCTTCAGCAGCTCGATCTGCAGCAGGCGCTTGTCCCGGTCGTAGTCCGGGCGGGGCAGGCGGTCGTCGTACGGGTAGTCCTGGCGCCACGTGTCGACCGGAGACCCGTCCGGCTTGATCAGGACCGGGTCGTCATCGTCATCGTCTCGCACGTCGTAGTCCCCGAGTTGGTCCAGGACGGGCTGAAGATCATCGGCGTGCGGCATGTCCACCATGACAGAGGGATACCCCGTCGTGACGCTGCCCAAGACGCCTACAGTTGGCAAACATTGCGTGAACTGCGACGACGTGGTCATCTTCGGCGGCCTGACCGGCGACGCAGCGGCCGGCGCCCGCGTCGTACCCGCTGCACGGCCGCCGCCTCGGCGCGCGAGGCGGCGGCCGCACGATCAGCGCAGTCCGTTGCGGATGGCGACCTGGATCAGGAGGTTCGGTGTGTCGGTGATGATGCCATCGACGCCGAGGTCGATCACGTGCTGCATGATCGCGGGGTCGTCGACCGTGTACGGCACGACCTTGAGATGGTCACGGTTCTGGAGGACCGGGACCGTGGGGCCGTGGAAGTAGGACGGGTCGGTGCGCAGGTACCAGTCCGCGTCCGCGTGCACGGGCTGGGCCGGGTCGTGGACCTGCCAGTTCGCCGAGACGGTGGACGCGCCTGCCGCACGCACCAGCCGGCCGACGTCGCGGTAGCGCCACCAGTCGAGGCTGCCGGTCCACGGGCTGCGGACCGACGGGTCGCCGTAGACGGCCCGCAGGGAGCACTCGTCCGCGAGCGAGGCGCACTCGGCCGGACCGTACTGCCAGATCAGCGCCACGGTCTCGATGCGCGGGTCGAGCCTGCGGGACAGCTGGATGGTGCGCCAGTCGAACGACTGGACGGTGACGCGGCCGGTGAAGCGCGCCCGCTGGATCGAGGTGACGAGCGTGCGGGTGAAGACGTCGAAGCGCGCGGTGTCGTCGGCGGTCGGGCTGATCTTCGTCTCGATGTTGAGCCTGACGTCGCCGCGGCCGGACGCCCGGACCAGGTCGAACACCTCGGTCAGCGTGGGGATCCGGGCGCCCGGCACCGCGGTCTGGCCGGGCAGGTTCGTCTTCGTACCACAGTCGATGGTCTTGATCTGGGCGAGCGTGAGCGAGTGGACCAGGTCACCGACGTAGGGGAACGCGGGGTCCCCCGCGGAGGCTGGCGCGGTGTCGATGCAGTGCGAGCCGTTGACGGCCCGGTCGTGCAGCACCACCAGGTGCCCGTCGCGGGTGACGCCGGTGTCCAGCTCGAGCGTGGAGATCGCCCGGTTCGCAAGCGAGGCGGAGAAGGCCGGGAGCGTGTTCTCCGGGAGCGTGGCCCGGCCCCCGCGGTGCGCCTGGATGTCGAACGGCGACGCGTAACCGCGGGGCAGCGGGTAGCCGCGCGCGGCAAGAAGCGTGCGCAGCCGGTCCGGATAGTCCGTGATCAGGCCGTCCACACCGTCGTCGAGCAGCTTGGTCATTGTGGGCACGTCGTCGACGGTCCACGGGATGACCTTGATCCCGTTGCGGTGCGCGTGTTCCACGAGCGCCGCGGTGACATATGGCTTGTAGGCCGGATCGGTCACGGTGCCGTTCTGCGGGAAGCCGTGCACAGGTGAGAACGCGGAGGCGCCGAACGTCTTGATCGCCTTGATCGGGTCGCCGCCGAACGCGTCGATGTCCAGCCCGCCCAGCCACGGCGACGCGCCCGGCGCCCCGACCTGCAGGAAGTCGTAGTTGGTGAGCGCCACCCGGGGCAGCCGCGGCTCGACCTCGCGGAACCGCATGAGCGCGCCCCAGTCGAAGCTCTGGATCGTCACCTGGCGCAGCATCCCGGCCCCCCGGATCTCCGCGGCCGTGACCTGCACGAACTGTTCACGTGGTGCGGTCTCGGCCGGCGCGCCCGCCTCCACCTTGGTCTCCACGTTGAGCGTCACGTCGTCCGCGCGATAGCGCTTGACAAGCGCGAAGACCTCGCTCAGCAGGGGCATGCGCGCGCCCGGCACGGCCAGCTGCCCCGGCTTGTCCGCCAGGACCTTTCCACCGCAGTCGAGGGTACGCACCTGCGCAAGCGACAGCGTGTTGACGTATTTCCCGACATAGGGATATTCGGGGTCGTTCGGCACGGCGGGTGCGGTGTCCGCGCACTTGGCGCCGGACACCTTCCGGTCGTGCGTGACCACGGCCCTGCCGTCCTCGGTGATCTGCACGTCCAGCTCGAGCGTGCTCACGCCGAGCTGGAGCGCGTTGCCGAAGGAGGCGAGCGTGTTCTCCACCCGCAGCCCGAGACCGCCGCGGTGCGCCTGCAGGTCGAAGGCCTTACGCCCGCCCGCCGAGGCCGGCGCTGCGACGAGACCCGCCATGAGGACCGGCACCAGCGCACCTGTGAACAATCGACGTTTCCACATGACTCAGGATCGTGTCGGCCCGGCACAGACCGCAAGGAACATCGACGTTAACCCCGGCTTACGGCCCGGGACGCGAGCCATCCGGTCATCGCGCGCACACCGTGACCGATCGCGCGCTCGTCAGGCGCGAACGTGCCGAAGTGCGGGTAGCTTGACGTGATCGAAGCCTTCGGGCCACGGACGCCGAGGAAGGAGTAGGTGCCTGGCATCTCCTTGAGGAACAGTGCGAAGTCCTCCCCGCTGAACGGGATCGCGGCGTGGGCGACCTCGGCACTGCCCAGGTGGCGGCGCAGCTCGAGCGCCTCGGCCGGCGGGCAGACCATCGCCGGGAACGGGTCGGTGGGAAAGTCCACGGTCGCGGGCGCGGCAAGGCGGCGGATCTCCTCGCGTACCCGGGTGTACCGCTGCTCCGGCCAGCAGCGCGCGTTGATCCGTACCGTGGCCGGATTGTCGGGTCGGACGCTCGCCTGCACCACGACGAACTCGGCCAGTGGCCCGCCGGCCGTCGCCAGATCCTCCCACAACCGCTCCAGCTGCTCGGGCGTCTCCGGTCGCGCGACCGTGCTCAGCGCGGTGAGCCGTTCGGCGAGCCGGGTCGCGGCCTCCGGGCTGTCAAGCGTGACAGTGCCGGCGTCCCGGCCGGGCAGCCCGACGCCGGGCGTGACCATGATCCGGCCCGTCGGGATCGGCGCGCAGTGCAGCGCGTGGATCTCCGCCGGGCGGGTGTGGGCGAAGAGGCCGTCCGCGAGCATCGCTGCCGCGCCGGTCAGCGTCTCCTCCGCGGGCTGGAAGACGAACACCACAGAGCCGCCGAGGGTACGCCGCCGGCGGGCCAGCGCCTCGGCCACGCCGACGCCGATCGTGGTGTGCAGGTCGTGGCCGCACAGGTGGGCCGGCTCCGGACCGCCGCCGATCTGGTCGCCCGGCGGCACCGCGTCCATGTCGGCCCGGTAGGCGACGGTTCGGCCGGGGCGGGCTCCGGCGAGCACGCCCACGACGCCGTGGCCGCCGACGCCTGTGGTGACGTCGAGCCCGGCTGCCCGGAGCCGGCCCGCCACGACCGCGGCGGTGCGCCGTTCCTGGCCCGGGCCCTCCGGGTGCCGGTGCAGATCTCGGCGCAGCGCGATCAGCCCGTGCTCGGCCCGCAGCGGTTCCACAGCCGGCGCCGGCTCCGGACAGTTCGCCGGCCCGGCCGGATCCGGTGTGGACGAGCGTGGGAACAGGCCCAGTCCGGCCGAGCCGGCGAGCAGCGTGCGCCTACTGATGCGGTGCTCCATGACAACCCCCGTAGCCGTGGTGATCGGTCCACAAGAGCCTGTCGCAGCGCGGAGCCGCACACAGTGCAGCCCGCACCCGGATCGATGGAGGGGTTGTCCCTACCGGCCTCACCCGGGCATGGAAAAGCCCGCGCCCTGCCGGAGCCGGAACGCGGGCCTCGAAAAATCAGCGGTCGGTCATCGGCACGAACGCGCGCTCCGGCGCACCCGTGTAGAGCTGCCGCGGGCGGCCGATCTTCGTCGCCGGGTCCTCGATCATCTCGCGCCACTGCGCGATCCAGCCGGGGAGCCGGCCGAGCGCGAACAGCACCGTGAACATCTTGGTCGGGAAGCCCATCGCCTTGTAGATGAGGCCCGTGTAGAAGTCCACGTTCGGGTACAGCTTGCGGGAGATGAAGAAGTCGTCGGCGAGCGCGATCTCCTCAAGCTTCATCGCGAGGTCGAGCAGCGGGTCGGCCTTGCCGCCGGTGCGCTCGAGAACGTCCCGCGCGGCCTCCTTGACGATTGCGGCACGCGGGTCGTAGTTCTTGTAGACGCGGTGACCGAAGCCCATCAGCTTGACGCCGGGCTCCTTCTTCTTCACGCGCTCGACGAACGCGTTGACGTCGCCGCCGTTCTGGTGGATGCCGTTGAGCATCTGCAGCACGGCCTCGTTCGCGCCGCCGTGCAGCGGGCCGAAGAGCGCGTTGACGCCGGCCGAGACGGAGGCGAACAGGTTCGCGTGGGAGGAGCCGACCAGGCGGACCGTGGAGGTGGAGCAGTTCTGCTCGTGGTCCGCGTGCAGGACCAGCAGCATGTCGAGCACCTTGGCGACGACCGGGTCGACCTCGTAGTCCTCGGAGGGGACGCCGAAGGTCAGGCGGAGGAAGTTCTCCACGTAGCCCAGGTTGTTGTCCGGGAAGAGCGTGGGCTGGCCGATCGACTTCTTGTAGGCGTACGACGCTATGGTCGGCACCTTGGCCAGCAGCCGGACCGTGGAGATCTCCACGTCCTCCGGGTTGAACGGGTCGAGCGCGTCCTGGTAGAACGTCGACAGCGCGCTCACCGCGGAGGAGAGCACGGCCATCGGGTGCGCGTCGCGCGGGAAGCCGCCGAAGAACTGGCGCATCTCCTCGTGCAGCAGCGAGTGCCGGCGCACCCGGGAGTCAAACTCGGCGAGCTGGTCCGCGGTCGGGAGCTCACCGTAAATGAGCAGGTAGGACGTCTCGAGGAACGACGCCTTGCCCGCGAGCTGGTCGATCGGGTAACCGCGGTACCGCAGAATTCCGGCATCGCCGTCGATGTAGGTGATCGCGGAGGTGCACGAGGCGGTGTTGACGAATCCGGTGTCGAGGGTGACGTATCCGGTTTCCTTCAACAACTGACCGACGTCAACACCCGCCGGTCCCTCAACCGCGCTTCGAACCGGCATCGACAGCTGTCCGCCAGGATGCTCAAGCTTGACTTCGCCCATCTTGACATCCGTCATGTATTTCCCTCGCTTTACCGGCAGATCTCTGGGTAGACCTTCCGTTCACCGTAAACCCTCCACCCGGCACCGGCGCAGCGGCCCCAGTGAGGCGTGGATCACCGACCGCTGTCGGCCCGCCTTAACGCGGCTTCAGCGGCTTTTATTCGTGGTACCACGGCGTGTCGCGTCGCTTCTCTGCGCACCATATCGCCGTAAGCAGGTGCCTCAGGCCCAGACGGCGACGTTGCCAGGCGCGATATGTCCATTGCGCCCCTTCTGCTGCATACCGCACCAGGGGCACGGCAGCGGCCCGGTCGCGTGCCGTCGGAAGCGGTGGCGGGGCCCTACGGCACGAGCGCTGAGGCGATCGGCGTCCCGCCGTTGTTGAACTCGATCGTCGCGCCGCGGGTGTCCGGGTTCGCAAGCACGGCCGCCACTGTCGCGGCCACATCGGCACGGGACACCGCGCCGGACGCCGCACCCTGCGCGGACGTCTCGATCAGCCCGGTCGGCGCATCGGTGGTGAGCCGGCTCGGGCGCAGGATCGTCCACTCCAGCGCCGTCCCGGCCAGGTGGGCGTCGGCCGCGGACTTCGCCTCCGCGTACGGGAAGAAGCCGTTGTCGGCCGGCACGCCGTGATCCGGCCCGGCGCCGAAGTAGGACACCATGACGTACCGGCGCACCCCGGCCTCGGCCGCCGCGTCCATGCTCCGGATCGCCGCGTCCCGGTCGACCGCGTAGGTGCGCTCCGGGCTCCCGCCGCCGGCACCCGCGCACCAGACCACCGCGTCGTGACCCGCGAGCAGCGCCGCGATCGCCTCGGTGTCAAGCTTCTCCACGTCCGCCACCACGGGCCGGGCGCCGGTCGCGGCCACCTCGGCGGAGTGGTCCGGGTTGCGGAAGATCGAGGTGACCTCGTCGCCGGCCGCCACCAGCAGGGGCGCCAGGAGCAGCCCGACCTTGCCGTGCCCACCGATGATCACGATTCGCGCCATGCGGTCGATCATATGGCGGCGGTGAGGTAACCGCTCAGCTCCCGCCAGGCGATCCGGGTGTTCTCGTCGTCCCGGTGCGGCACGCGCAGGTCCCTGGTGAACGCGCAGATCTCGGAGAGCGTCCACCGCAGCCGATACAGCTCCATCGCGGTCTCGTCGATCCCGTGGGTCCCGTAGGCGGCCCACTCGGCGTCGTCACCCGGCGTGAGCATCCACAGGTCGCGTTCGCGCGGCCCGATCGCGGCCGTGTCCCAGTCGATCAGCCGGATCCCGCCGCCGGCCGGGATCATCACGTTGCCCGCGTGCGGCTCGCCGTGCGTGACCACCCAGTCGTCCCCGGTCGCCCGGACCAGGGGCACGAGCGCGTCGTACCGTGCGAACAGCCCGTCGACGACCGCACCCCGGAAAGCCAGGAGCTCACGGGTACGCGCGGAGTACGGTCCCCCGTCCCAGGGGCGGTCAAGCGTCTCCCGCGCCTCGGCCAGCGCGGCCCGGTGCGGCACGGCGAGCGTGTCCCGCGGCGCGTCGATCCCGCGCTCCGCGTGGATCCGGCCGAGCGCGCCCAGCACCGCGAGGCGCACCGGCCCGGGCGGCAGCTCGCCGAACTCGTGCGGCGTCCCGTCGATCACGCTGACCACGGAGACCGCGTCTCCCCCGGCCGTCACTGTCACGCAGCGCCCGTTTACCCGGCGCCGGGGCGCGGCCACGAACTCAAGCCCCGCCTCCGCAAGCGCCGCCGCCGCGCCAAGCGCCCGTTCCAGCGCCGACGCGTCCGCGCCGAGGTCCACGTTCACGAACCAGTCCGCGCCCGCGGTGTCCCGGACCCGGTAGTGGTGGGTGCCGAACCCGACCGGCGCGTAGTCAAGCGTCACCGCTTCGATCCCCCACCCCTCACGGAGCGCGCCGGCCAGCGCGACACGGTCGAATCCGGGCGGCTCGGCGAACATGGACCCGAATGTAGCTTTGATCAGGGATTTCCGGGAGCCGGCCGCGCAAGACCAGGTGATAACGTCGATGGATGGCCACGACGGCTACCGATGAACCGCTTCCGCCGGGCTCGGATGATCTCCCCGAAGAACCCCCGCCCGAGATCCCCACCAGAGCCGGGGAAGTGCGCGCCCGCGTGTTCGACGCGGCCGCGCTGATCGCCACCGTGAGCGTCCTGATCACGCTGGCCCAGCTGTCGGCGTGGCGTGCGGTGTTCTCCGCCGCGGGCGCGGTCGGGGTCGCCGCCCTGATCTTCGCGGCGCGGTACGTGCACGGCCGCTGGCGGGTCCCGGTCTGCACCGCGATCGCGATCTTCGCGCTGGGCGCCCTGGTGACCGTCTATCTGGAGCCGCTGTTCGCGGGGGAGGCGACGTCTCGGCCGCTCGCGACGCCGTCACCCAGCGGCAGCCCGCTCCGGGTCGGCATACGCGCGGTCCTGCCGGGTGACTGTGTGGCCGGCGATGACCTGATCCTGGACAACACGGAGCTCCCCTGGCCGGACACCACCGAGGTGGTGCCCTGCGAGACGCCGCACGACGGTGAGGTGATCCTGGCGTCCGATCCGTGGCCCGCCGCCGGCACGTTCCCCGGAGACGCGATGAGCGACCTGGTGGCGGAGCAGTGCCGCACGGCGTTCCGTGCGTACGTCGGGACGGACCTGGACGACTCCGTGCTGGACTACACCTCCGGCTCCCCGACGGCGGAGACGTGGGAGGACGGCAATCGGCACGTCTACTGCGTGGTCTACGATCCCAAGGGCAAACTGACGGGACGGTCCGCCGCTCCGGCCGCTGACGCTCTCGGCGTACCCCCGGCGGGTTTTCATGGATTTTCGGGCCGGGGTTCGTCATGGTGGGCGGATGCGATTGTGGCGGGCGTTCTGGCGGTGGCTGAGCGGATTCCGGTGGTTCACGCCGTTCGCGCGGGCGATGATGCCTGTGGATCGGCTTGTGGGCAGGGTGACGCGCGGGCGGGTGGTAGCGCTCGGCATGCTGCCCAGCCTGCTGATCACCACGACCGGCCGGAAGACCGGGCTGCCCCGGCAGAACCCGCTCAGCTATCTGCGGGACGGCGGCGCGTTCGTTGTCGTCGGTACGAACTGGGGGCAGGACCGGCCGCCGGCCTGGGTGTTCAACCTGCTTGCCACGCCGGCCGCGATCGTCACTGTGCGCGGCGCGGACCTGGCGGTGCACGCGGAGGAGGTCACCGAGCGCGCGGACCACGACCGGCTGTGGGGCGCGATCGTGGCGCGCTGGCCGAGCTACCAGGCCTACCTGGAGACCGCGGGCGGCCGGCAGATCAGGATCTTCCGGCTGGTTCCCTCACAGGAATGACATGACCGCGTCCCGGAAGCCGTCCGGGTCCTCCACCCACGGCGAGTGACCGGCGCCCTCGATCGTCACCCGGCGCACGTCCGGCAGCACGGCCTCAAGCGAGTCGACAGCACGGCGCGGGCGCAGGTCGCGGTCGCCGTCGATGATGAGTACGGGTGCGGGGATCACCTTGCAGATCCGGGGCATGTCGTGTTCGCGCAGGTAGGCCGCATTGTCCGCATTGAGCGCGTCCGCGGCCTCGTGGTTGATGCCGGGCCAGGGCGTGGCCAGCTTCTCCGCGTGGGCGCGGGCGGTGCGCGGGTCGGCGTAGTCGGTCGTCCACTGCAGGATCGCCCATTCGCGGTCCTCCTCGCGGTTGCGTTCGCGGGTGCTCAGGTCACGCCAGCGGGCCAGCTCGCCGTCGGCGGCGATCCGCTCCTCGACCGCGTGGTGGAACGGCTGCTGCCAGGTCTCCTGCGGGTCGACGCCGGTGCCGGAGACGTAGATCAGCTTCTCCACGGCGAACGGGAACGACAGCGAGTACCGCAGCGCGAGCATGGCGCCCCAGGAATGGCCGAGCAGGGTGATGCGCCGGGCGCCGAGACTCTGCCGGATCGCCTCCAGGTCGTTGACGCAGCGGACGACCGTATACGGCCCCTTCTTCTCCGAGCGGCCGCACCCCCGCTGGTCCCAGCGGACGATCTGTCCCGCGCCGGCCAGCAGCGCGCCCACGTCACCGAGGTAGTCCCACAGTCCTGGCCCGCCGTGACAGAGCACGAGCGGCGCGCCGTGACCGGTACGGTCGGTCCAGAGGCGTACGCCGTCGTCGGTGTGCACCATCTCCACGTCGTTCGGCTCCTCGCATGCGGCCTCGGAGCGTCACTCGCGCCCCACCCCTGACACTTTTCCGCATGACGCCTCAAGTTTTCGCGGAAACGGCCGATGGGTGGCTGAAGCATCTGGGGGTGGGGACATGCTGAACGGGATCACCGGCATCACCGCGCGGATCAACGACATCGAGCACCGCATCTCGTCGATGACGCAGCAGACCGCGGCGAAGAGCGCGACAGCGGTGGCGAAGAGCGGTCAGGCGTTCGCGTCCGCCCTGGCCAGCGCCGTGCATGGGACCACCGCGCCGAGCACGGCGCCGGCCGCGAAAATGAAGGTCAACGCGCAGGGCATTCCCGAGGACCTGGCCGCCTACGGCAACGGGAAGATACCGCCGACCGCGCTGGGCAAGGTCGGCGAGACCCGGCACAAGCTGTGGGCGCCGGCCGCGGAGAAGCTGACGCAGATGATGGCGGACGCGAAGGCGCAGGGCGTCACCATCGGCATCACCGACTCGTACCGGCCCTACGAGGAGCAGGTGGACCTGGTGCGCCGCAAGGGCCTCTACTCGCAGGGCGGGCTGGCCGCGAAGCCCGGCACCTCCGACCACGGCTGGGGCATGGCCACCGACCTGGACCTGAACCCGAAGGCGCTGGCCTGGATGCGGGACAACGCCGGAAGGTACGGCTTCGCGGAGGACACGCCACGCGAATCCTGGCACTGGGCGTTCAAACCGGAAAAACTGACGTGAGCGCCTGGAGCAGCTCGCTCTGACTGATCGGCGCCGGGGCGTACCCACTCGCCTCTTCCATTGCTTTTTGAAGCTGCACGCGGCGCAGCGCCTCGCGGATGTCCGCGCCTGTCGCACCGGGGCACGCGGCGGCGAGCTCACGGGCGTCGACGTCGTCGCCGAACATCCGGAACCCGGCCGACTCGTGCGTGGCGATCAGCCGGCGCAGCATCTTCCCGAGGATCTCGGCGCGGCCGTCCGTGTCCGGCTTCGGGACTGACAGTTTGATGTCGAAGCGGCCGGAGCGGATCAGCGACGCGTCCACCCGGTCCGGAAAGTTCGTGGTCGCGACCACTATGACGAGCGGGTTCTCCTCGATCAGCGTGTTCATCTCCTGCTTGAAGATGCCCGCGACCGAGTTGATCGCCTGGCCGGCCGCGTCCTGGCCACCGCCGGTGTAGCTGATGATCGAGTCGAACTCGTCGAAGAGCAGCACTGTCGGCCTGGTGTAGCGGCGCGCCTCCGCGAAGATCTTCTTGATGTTGCGCTCGGACGCGCCGAGCCAGCGGTCCAGGATCTCCGGCGTGCGAACCTCGCGCAGCTCACCGCGGATCTCGTGGGCGAGCGCGGTGGCGAGCATGGTCTTCCCGGTCCCGGGCGGCCCGTAGAGCAGGATGCCCTGCGGTCGCCGTGCACCCCAGCGGGCCATCGCCTCGGGGTGGTTGAACGAGACCGCCACTTCCCGCAGCTGCCGGACGATGTGGTCAAGCCCGCCGACCTGATCGAGGCTGGCCACATCCACTACATCCGAAATTTCGGGATTTAGCGTGAGAAGGTAGCGGCCGCTCAGCTCGCCGCCGCTCAACTCCGCAAGCACGTCGAAGAACACAGTCACAAAGCCGCGGAGGTACGGGATGAGCGGCGTGTCCGCCCGCCGGGGCGCCTCCGCCGTGACCGTCACCGACATCTGCTGCGGCAGCCCGGTCAACTCCGCCTCGTAGAGCACCTTCGCCGACATGCCGGTGACCGCGTCCGCCACGGTCCGCTCGCGCGGCAGATCGTCCGGCCGCTCCCCCAGCCGCCGGATCGTCTCCCCGGCGAGCGACGCGGTCTTGGCGGCGAACCGCAGCGGGTCTCGCGTCGCCATCTGCTGGGCGATCATGACGCCGACCGGTCCGGTCAGGCCGGACCGCACCGCGTCCAGCCCACCGCGCCGCACCGTGCCGACGAACCGGTAGACCGGCCCGTTCGAGGACAGCCGGCTGCCCGCGGTCATCGTGACCGCGCGCAGCGGCGCCGGGAACGACGCGCCGTGTAGCAGTTCCACCGGCTCGGGACCGGCCGCGGCCAGCAGGATCCCGTCCGGGTCGATGATCCGCACGGACGCGCCGTGACACTCGACGGACTCACTCGGGGGCCTCAGGGTCATGGAACCTCCCTCTCTGATCGAGTCTGCCACGCACCGGACGATCGGGCAGGATGAGCAGATGACGATCGCCGCCTTCACCGACATCTGCATCGATGCGTCGGACCCCGCACGGATGGCCGCGTTCTGGCAGATCGCACTGCGCGCCACCGGAAAGCCGCACGACACGAGGCCGGTCGTCTGGTCGCTGACGCCGGGCCTCGAGGACTCGCCCACCGTCTGGATCAACGGCGTGCCGGCGGCGCCGCCCGCGCTCAAGACCCGCGTGCACCTCGACCTGCGGCTCGGGCCCGGCGAGACGATCGGCCCGCTGCTCGCGGCCGGCGCGCGCGTGCTGCTGGAACCGCGCCCCGACGAGACGTGGTGGCTGCTGGCCGACCCGGAGGGCAACGAGTTCTGCGCGTTCCCGCCGGACGACCGGCCCGCCAGGTTGTACGAGCTGGTCGTCGACGCCCGGGACGCGATCGCCCAGACCCGGTGGTGGCAGCACATCCTCGGCGGCAAGGTCGACCACAAGGACGACGACGACTTCGCCGCGCTTATCGGCGGGGCCGGGCAGACGTTCGCATACCTCGTATTCCAGAACGTGCCCGAGCCGAAGACGGTGAAGAACCGCGTGCACTGGGACGTCACGCTCACCGGCCCCACACCTGACGCGCTGGTCGCGGCCGGCGCGACCGTGCAGCGCGCCCCGGACGACGACATCCACTGGTGGATCATGGAGGATCCGGAGGGCAACGAATTCTGCGCGTTCGCCCCGGAGACGTCCTGACCTCACGCCTTACCATCTCTTCCGTGGCCGCAGACCAACCGCCGTCGCTCGGGCTCGGGCCGCTGTCCCGGGTCCGCCTCGACGAGCTGCTCCAGGAGATGCTCGACCGCGTCGGCGACGTGGTGGCCAGCCGGGAACGGCTGCGCGCGCTGCTGGACGCGGTCGTCGGCATCAGCACCGACCTGGACCTGCACAGCACCCTGCAGCGCATCGTCGGCGCGGCCTGTGAGCTGGCCGGCGCCCGCTACGGCGCGCTCGGCGTGATCGGGCAGGACCGGCTGCTCACCGACTTCATCACGCACGGCATGACGCCGGAGCAGGCCCGGCACATCGGCGACCTGCCGCACGGGCGCGGCGTGCTCGGGCTGCTCATCCAGGACCCGCGCCCGGTCCGCATGCCGGACATCACCACGCACCCGCAGTCGGCCGGCTTCCCGGCGAACCATCCACCGATGCACAGCTTCCTGGGCGTGCCGGTGCGCATCCGCGACCAGGTCTTCGGCAACCTCTACCTGTCCGAGAAGCAGGGCGCGGCCGAGTTCACCGACGACGACGAGGAGATCATGGTCGCGCTTGCCGCCGCCGCCGGCGCCGCCATCGAAAACGCCCGCCTCTACGCGATCTCGCACCGCCGCGAGCAGTGGCTGGCCGCGGCCGCGGAGATCACCTCGGTGCTGCTGTCCGAGGTGCGCCGTACCGACGCGCTGTCGCTGATCGCCCGCCGGGCCCGCGAGGTCGCCGGCGCGCGCCTGGTGCTTGTCCTGCTCTACGACGCGGACACCGACCGCCTGACCGTCGAGGTCGTCGACGGCGACTCGTCACTTGCCGCCGGCGCGCAGCTGGTGGCGAGCGAGACCGCGTTTCTGCCCGCGGTCACCGGCGCCGGCACCGTCACGGTGGACAGCCTGGCCAGGGCCGCGGCCTGGCCCGGCGAGGTCCCGTCCGGCCCGGCGATGGTCGCACCGCTCGGCAGCGCGGAGGCGCTGCACGGCGCGCTCGTGGTCGCGCACGACGACGCGATCACCCGGCACGACGACGACCTGACCATGCTCGCGACCTTCGCCGGTCAGGCCGCGCTCGCGCTCGAACGCGCCCGCGCCCAGGAGGAACGCGAGCTGCTGGTCGTGCTCGAGGACCGCGAACGCATCGCCCGCGACCTGCACGACGTCGTCATCCAGCGCCTCTTCGCCACCGGACTGCAGTTGCAGACCGCGATCCCGCTGGCCGGCCGCCCCGAGGCCGCGCAGCGCATCAACGCGGCCGTCGACGACCTGGACAGCACGATCCGCGACATCCGCCGGGCCATCTTCGAACTACGCACGCCTGTCGCCCCCGCGCTCCGCACCGACCTCGGCGAGATGATCGACGCCGCGACCGGCCCGCTCGGCTTCCGGCCCCGCCTCGACCTCTACGGCCCGGTCGACAGCGCCATCCCGGACAGCCTCCGCCCCGACCTGCTGGCCGTACTCCGCGAGGCCCTGTCCAACGTGGTCAGACACGCGCGCGCGACAACCGTGGAGGTCGGCCTCCGCATCGCCGCCGGCCACCTCACGCTCACCGTCCTCGACAACGGCATCGGCTGCCCACCGGACGCAGCCCGCAGCGGCCTTGTCAACATGGCCGACCGCGCCACCAGCCACGGCGGCACCTTCACCCTCTCCCCCGCGCCCAGCCCTCCCGGCACGCTCCTGACCTGGTCGGTCCCCCTCTGAAACACGAGATCCACCCCACCGATCACGATCACATTCATTGACCCACTCGGTCGGTGGTCGCGGCCCGCACGCTCCCGCGGGCTCCGGTCGTCGCCTGCGCTCCTCCCTGCACGCGCGACGCCTGCGGTCGGTGTCCTGAATCCGTCTCTCGACCTCGCCCGGCCCAGGGCAGGGCCTTCGCGCCGTGTCGTGGCCGCGCGCCACGAACGGGGGCGGACGCGACCACCCACGGCACCGGAAGGGAGGCCCCCTGGGGGCCGACCGGAGCCCGCGGGAGCGTGCGGGCCGGTCCACGGCGGGTGTGGGTAGATGAATTGAGGTCTTTCGGCCCTGAGGGCCCTCTGTTGCGCCGGTCAGAGTGAAAGGAACGCTTCAGGAGGTGCGCGATGGTCCGGATTCCGCTGGCCGGAGAAGCTGCGACGTTCCCCGCGCCGGAGGAGATCGGTGCACCGAAGACGGCCGGCTATCGGGCGGAGGAGATGGCGGTCGCGGTGGCGGCGGCGGTGTGGGCGCCGTCGCAGCACAATACGCAGCCGTGGCGGTTCCGGCTGGTGGACGGGGCGATCGAGGTGTGGTCGGATCCGGCGCGGCGGCTGCCGGTCGCGGATCCGGGCAGGTGGGCGGCCAGGATCGGGTGTGGCGCCGCGCTCGGCAACGCGCGGCTGGCGCTGGCCGGGGCAGGACGCCCGGCGGACTTGGTGATCATGCCGTCGCGGGGCGAGTCCGACCTGGTGGCGCGGCTGACTCCGGGGGCGGCACGGGCGGCGACGCCGGCCGAGCTGGCGCTGCTGCGCGCGGTGCCGAGGCGGCGGAGCACGCGGGGACGGTTCTCCGGTTCGCCGGTCCCGGCCGCGGTCCGGGCGCGGATGCTCGAGGCGGTGCGGTCGGAAGGCTGCTGGCTGGATCTGATCGTGGGCACGCCGGCCGTGACCGCGGTCGCGGAGATCGCGCACAGCGCGGACCGGGTGCTGCGGCGCGACGAGCGGTACCGGGCGGAGATCGAGGCGTGGACACGACCGGCTCCGGCGATCGACGGCGTGCCATCGGAGGCGGCGGGCCCGAAGGCAGACTCGGCCGACGTCCTGCCCCGTCGTGACTTCGGAGGAATCGACACGAAATATCCGGCTAAAGAGGTGGAGCCGCTGGTGGCGGTGCTCGGTACGCCCGCGGACTCGGCCGCGGAGCAGGTGACAGCCGGGCAGGCGCTGCAGAAGCTGCTGCTCACGGTGACGGACGCGGGACTGGCATCGTCGCTGGTGTCGCAGCCGATCGAGGTCCCGGCCGCGCGGGAGCAGCTGCGGCTGGCGCTGGGGCGTCACGGGCCGCCGCAGATGGTGGTGCGGATCGGGTACGCCGCGCCGGGCGCCGCCACGCCACGACGACCGGCCGGGAGCGTCATCGTGGCAGGGTAGGGGCATGCGGCTCGCTACCTGGAACGTCAACAGTGTGAAGGCGCGGCTCCCCCGGCTGCTCGACTGGCTGGAACACACCACGCCGGACGTGCTGTGCCTGCAGGAGATCAAGTGCACGGCCGACCAGTTCCCGGCCGACGAGGTGAGGGCGCTCGGCTACGAGACCGCGGCGCACGGCGACGGCAGGTGGAACGGGGTGGCGCTGCTGTCCCGCGTCGGCCTCGAGGACGTGCGCCGCGGGTTCGACGGCGACCCCGGCTTCCCGGACGAGGCGACGCCGGAGACGCGCGCGGTCTCCGCGACCTGCGGCGGCCTGCGCGTCTGGTCGGTGTACGTGCCGAACGGCCGCACCCCGGACGACCCGCACTACGCGTACAAGCTGGTCTGGTTCTCCCGGCTGGCCGAGGCGCTGCGCGCCGAGCCGGGCCCGCTTGCGGTCTGCGGTGACTTCAACGTCGCTCCCACAGACGAGGACGTGTGGGACCCGGCCGTGTTCGAGGGTGCCACCCATGTGACGCCGCCGGAGCGGGATGCGCTGCGCGTGCTCCGGGAGGCGCTGAGCCTGCACGACATCGTGCCACGCCCACTGAAAGGTGACCGTCCGTTCACCTACTGGGACTATCGCGCGGGCATGTTCCACAAGAACAAAGGCATGCGGATCGATCTGATCTACGCGTCGGAGTCGGTGTCGTCGCAGGTGACGGACGCGTACGTCGATCGGGAGGCGCGAAAGGGAAAGGGCCCGTCGGACCACGCGCCGATCGTCGTGGATATCAAGCTGTAACGGCTCACGAATGGTGGTTTCCGGGTCGGCGCGTAGGCTCGGGTCTTGACGATCACCAACACCCGGACCTGGGGGCGAACACCATGACGGGTTTACGGAACGTCAGTACACCACCGCCGACACACCTGCTGCACGCCGTGCTTGACGCGACCGCGGAGGCGGTGCTGCTCTGTGACGATCACGGCGCCGTGCTGCTGGCCAACGCGGCCGCGCGTCGGCTGCTGCCGGGCCTGACCGCGATCGGCGAGATCACCGACGAGCCTGAGGCGTTCGACCTGGAGCTGCACGGGCGGCCGTTGCGTGGGCGCCGGCAGCCGGTCGACGAGTCGCACTCGGTGTGGACCGTCCACGACTGTACGGACGAGCTGGCCCGGACCGCCGCGATAGCCCGGGAGAAGGAGCGGACCGCGTTCCTGGCCGAGGCGAGCCGACGGCTGTCCGCGTCGCTGCACCGTGGGCGCTGCGTGCGTACGACTGTGGAGCTGGCCGCCGCCCACCTGGCCGACGCGGCAGTGGTCGTGCTGCCGCCGTCCCGCCATCGCACCGAGTGGGTGCGCGCGGTGACCGGCAGCCGCTTCGAGACCGGCGCGATGAGCGAGCGGGACGCGGAGAGCGTGCCCGGCCTGGTCGAGGCGCTCGCCGGTTTCCCGCCGGTGCCGAGCCGCTGGCTGGACCAGACCCAGGTGCCGGCCTCGCTGCTGCCGGACGGCTTCGGCGAGATCGGCGCGCTGCTTGTCACGCCGCTGCCCGGCAACGGTGTCCCGGCCGGCGCGCTGATCCTGGCCCGCCGGGCGCCGGGGACGTTCGCCGAGGAGGAGGAGCTGCAGGCACGGATCTTCGCGGCCCGCGCCGGTGGTGCGATCTCCGCGGCCTCGCTCTACCAGGAGCAGGTGGAGACGACCGCGATCCTGCAGGCCGACCTGCTGCCGCCGGAGCTGCCCCGGATCGACGGGCTGGAGCTGGCCGGGGCGTACCGGCCGGCTCAGGACGCGGCCCGGATCGGCGGCGACTTCTACGACGCGTTCCCGCGTACCCCCTCGTTCCTGCCCGGTGGCGAGGACGCGGAGACGATGGTCGTGCTCGGCGACGTGTGCGGCAAGGGACCGAAGGCGGCCGTGCTGGCCGGCAAGGTCCGCCAGACGCTCCGCGCGCTGCGCCTGCTGGAGGGCCGCCCGGAACCGCTGCTGCGCGTGCTCAACCAGGCGTTGATCGACCCCCGCGACCGCAGCCGGTTCGTCACGCTGGCGCTCGCCACCCTGGTCCGCGAGGACGACTCCTGGCAGGTCACCGTCGCGGCCGGCGGGCACCCGCCGCCGCTGATCCTGCGCGCCGGCGGCGGCGTCGAGGAGGTCGCGGCGAAGGGCACGCTGATCGGCGTCTCCGGCCCGATCCGGGTGGACACCGCGGACCTCACGCTCGGCCCCGGCGACCTGCTGCTGCTCTACAGCGACGGGATCTTCGAGGCGCGCGGCGGGGTGGGCGGCCGGGAGGCGTACGGCGAGGAGCGCCTCGCGGACGCGGTGGCCAGCTGTCACGGCATGCCGGCATACGCGGTGGTGGAGCGGCTGGAGCAGCTCGTCTCCGACTGGATCCACGGCGCCGCGCACGACGACATAGCGCTCCTCGCGGTCCGGGTCCCCTCGCGCGGGCCCGAGCAGCCACTCCATCCGGTCAACTCGCGACGGCCTCGGTGACGGCCACCACCGCGCTCCTGCCCGGCGTGGATGAGAAGTACCTCGCGCTCGTCGGCGCCGGGGACGAGTGGGGCGCGACCGATCTGGTGCTGGCGCTCTGGGAGGACGGCGTCGCCCCGGAGCAGCTGCTCCTGGAGTTGATCGCGCCCGCCCAGGTCCGCGTCGGTGAGCTCTGGGCCGCGAACGAGTGGTCGGTCGCCCGCGAGCACGCGGCCACCGCGACAAGCGAGCGCGCCATCGCGGCGTTGATCGCCCGCGCCGCCCCCCGCCCCACGCTCGGCCGGATCACTGTCGCCTGCACTGACGGCGAGTGGCACGCGCTCCCGCCCCGGCTGGTCGGCGAGGTGCTGCGGCTGCGCGGCTGGCGCGTCGACTTCCTCGGGGCGAACGTGCCGGGGCCGCACCTGGTCACCCACCTGCACCAGACCGGCCCGGACGTGGTCGCGCTCAGCTGCGCGCTGCCGACCCGGCTGCCGCGCGCGCACGCCACGCTCACCGCCTGCCAGGCCGTGGGCGTGCCGGTGCTGACCGGTGGCCGCGGCTTCGGCGTGGACGGCCGGCACGCCCGGCTGCTCGGCGCGGACGGCTGGGCCGCGACCGCCACCGAGGCCGCGGACATCCTCGACTCCGGGTGGAACCCGCCGGCCCGCGCGCCGCACGACGACCTCGCGCACCTGGCCGACGAGGAATACACCCAGCTGGTACGGCAGCGACACAAGATCATCATCGGGTTGCTCGACCGGCTCCGCGCCGGGTACCCGCCGATGCGCGACTACGACCAGCGCCAGGCCGACGCGACCGCGGAGGACGTCACACACATCGTGGACTTCCTTGCGGCCGCGCTCTACGTCAACGACGCGAGCGTGTTCACCGAGTTCCTGACCTGGACCGCATCGGTGCTCCAGGCCCGCCACGTGCCGCTCCGGGCGCTCACCGTCTGCCTGGATCTGCTCGGCGACGACCTCCGGGACTTCCCACGCGCGGGAGATCTGCTGACATTGGGTTTGGCGGAGCTGTCGGCGGGTACAGTCCCGGGCCACGACACTGTGAGGCCGAAGCGATGATCGACGATTCCCCCCTCCGCATCGACACCCACCATCCCGACCCGGGCACCGTGGCGCTGACCGTCACCGGCGACCTCGACTTCGAGACCGCTGACGAGCTGGTCGACCACGCCGCACCGCTGATCACCACCGGCGTCCGCACGATCCGCCTCGACGTCTCCGGGCTGGACCTCTGCGACTCGTCCGGCCTGAGCGCGCTCATCCACGTCAACCAGGACGCGCAGCGCGTCGGGGCCACGTTCGTCATCACCGGCGTCACCATGCAGCTCATGCGGATCCTTGAGGTCACCGGCCTCGACACGGTCCTCGGCGTCGACCCCGCGCCCGCCCGCCGGGAGGCGCCCCTCGCTACACACGGGCGTATAGACGCCGTGTAGGGCAGGGTGATCGCCACCGTGGCGCTCGACGACGGCTCCCGGGGCGAGCTTCATCTCCTGCTGTTCCCGGCCGGCGACGGCGTGTGGCGCGTCTCGGACGTGGACGGCGGTGCACACCTCTATCGACGCCCCGCCGGAAACGATTTCGGCGCGCCTCAGATCACGGTTTGGGACCAGCTTTCGCGCCGCGTTCCGGGGCCCGCGTCACGGTCCGCGATCGGCTGTCGCTGAGTTGCCGCTCAGGATGCGCACAACCGCTGGCCAGGGGACGATGCAACGAACGGCCCGACAGCGGGACTATGCCGTACCGCTGCGGCGAGGTTTGCGGGTTTTCGATAGCGTGCGGTGGTGTTGACGGTCAGTGGGGCGGTCGTCGCTTAAGTTGATCACCCGTCAGAGTGGTCTCTAGCTGCAAGGCTGAGTCCGTGGGTACCATCCCGGCGGCGCGGCGGCGCGCTGATCGGGACGGGTGGGGGAGACAGCAGTGGAGAGTCCGTCGCAACTGGCGGTGGATCTGGGCACGACCCACACGGTGGCAGTGGTCGGGCGTTCCGGTGAGCCTCCTGAGACGCTGCTGTTCGACGGCTATTCGCTGATGGACTCGGGCGTCTATCTGGACGCCGAGGGCAACATCGTGACCGGCATCGAGGCGGCCCGGCTCGGCGCCGAGGACCCGGTCCGCTACGAGCCGCACCCCAAGCGCCGCGTCGGCGAGGGCTCGATCCCGCTCGGCGGCGTCGAGGTCCCGGTCGTGGTGCTGCTCAGCGCCGTGCTGTCCCGTGTCGCCTACGAGGCCCGGATGGCCGGCGTCAACCCGGACGGCGCGCTCCTGACCTGCCCAGTCGGCTGGGGCCGCCAGCACCGCGAGATGCTCACCGACGCGGCGCGCCGGGCCGGCATGGGCGAGGTGCGGCTGCTCGAGGAGCCGGTCGCGGCCGCGGTCTACTGCACCCAGGTCGAGGGCCACCACGTGCCGTTCGGCGGTTCGATCGCGGTCTTCGACTTCGGCGGCGGCACGCTCGACGTCACAGTGGTCCGCCGCGAGATCAACGGCTGGCAGGTGGCAAGCACCGGCGGCCTCGCCGACCTGGGCGGCGTCGACATCGACATCGCGCTGCTCGACCACTTCCGCCGTCACCTGGCCCGCCGCGACCCGGACACCTGGAAGCGGCTGTTCCGCCCGCGCACCGCGGTCGAGCTGCGCGCCCGCCAGGACTTCCGCACCGAGGTCCGCGGCGCCAAGGAGGCGCTGTCCCGGAACGCGGCCGTGACGGTCCGCGTGCCCGGCTGGGAGCGCCCGCTGCACATCACCCGCGAGGAGCTGGAGTACGTCGCCGAGCCGCTCATCGCGCGCGCGGTGGAGGAGACCCGCCGCGTCGTCGAGGCGGCCGGCGTCTCGTCCTTCCTGCTGAACTCGCTGATGCTTGTCGGCGGCTCCAGCCGCGTCCCGCTCGTCTCCACCCGCCTCTACGCGCGCCTCGGCACCACACCGTCCGTGCCCGAGCAGCCGGAGCTGCCGGTCGCGGTGGGCGCGCTTGCGTACCACAGGCTCAGCCGCAACGAGGAGACCGGCGACCTCTCCCAGGTCGTCGCGATCACGCCGGCGTCCGGCCATGTGACGCGCGCCGGCGTCGGCACGTCGAACTTCCGGGTCCCGGTCGCGAACCCGAAGCTGCGGCACCTGCAGAAGCGCTGGCTCGGCGCGGTGCGGAACGCGTTCAAGCCCGTCAAGGAGTGACGGCGAGCGCCTCCGCCTCCGCCTCCGCCGACAGCAGTCTGGCCAGCGCCTCGGCGGAGGGTGAGCCGGGGGCCGCGTGCATCAGGACCGCCTCCAGGCCGTCCGAGCCGACGATTGCGAACTTCTCCGCCATCAGGTGCAGATCGCCGAGCACCGGGTGGCGGATGACAGTCGACGAGCCGTGCCCGCGGTGCACCTCGTGGCGGTCCCACAGCTCCCGGAACAGCGTGCTGGCCTGCGACAATTCGCTGATCAAGGATTGCAGGCGCGCGTCCGACGGATCGGTGCCGGCCTGCGCCCGCAGGTGGGCGACCATCGCGGCGGCGCCCCGCTCCCACTCCGGCGCGTGCACCCGCGCGGACGGCTCGGCGAAGTGCACGCGAAGCCAGTTGACGCCCGGCGTCACAAGCGGGGTCAGCCTCCGCGCGGGCGGGTTCACGGCCAGGATGTCGTGGTACCTGTTGATCACGAAAGCGGGCACGTTCAGCCCCTCGATGAGCAGGCCGATACCGGGTGGCACCGTGTCCTGCGCCGACCGGCCGGTGCGACGCGGCGGCGGGGCGGCCAGCGCCAGCAGGTGGGCGGTCGCGTCCGCGTCGAGCCGCAGCACCCGGGCCAGCGCGGAGGCCACCTGCGCGGACGGGCTGCGATCCCGGCCCTGCTCCAGCCGGAGGTAGTACTCCGCGCTGATCCCGGCCAGCAGCGCCACCTCCTCGCGCCGCAGGCCCGGCACGCGCCGCAACCCGTGGCCGGGCGCCAGCCCGACGTCGGCCGGCCTGACCAGCTCACGGCGGGCGCGGAGGAAATCGCCGAGGGCGTTGCCGTGCTCCATGCCGACCACGGTATCCCCCGCACTACCAGGAACAGCGGCGACTGCCGCGTCGCGTACCCGCGGCAGAGGCTTGTGGTCATGACAACACGCACGTGGTTCATCACCGGGGTCAACAGCGGGTTCGGCCGGGAGATGAGCCGGCAACTGCTTGAGCGCGGCGACCGGGTCGCCGGCACGGTCCGCCGCGACGGCTCGGCCGACGACCTTCTGAAGGAGCACGGCGACCGCTTCACCGTGTCGCGCCTCGACCTGACCGACACCGCACGCATCCGCCCGGTCGTCGATGAGGTCTTCGCGCGGCTCGGACGCGTCGACGTGGTCATCAACAACGCGGGATACGGGCTGTTCGGCGCCGCGGAGGAGCTCACCGACGCGCAGGTGGAACACCAGATCGCCACCAACCTCCTGGGTACGATCCAGGCGACCCGGGCCGCGCTGCCACACCTGCGCGCCCAGGGCGGCGGCCGGCTGATCCAGATGTCGTCAGTCGCCGGGCTGGCCGCGCACGCCGGCGCCTCGCTCTACCACGCGAGCAAGTGGGGCCTGGAGGGCTTCTCCGAGGCACTGGCGCAGGAGGTCGCGCCGTTCGGCATCGAGGTGACACTCGTCGAGCCGGGCGGGGCACGCACCGCGTTCGCCACCACAAGCCTCCAGGTGGGTACGCCGCTGGCCGACTACGGCAACGCGCCGTCCGCGATGGTGCACGGCATCAAGGGGCACGGCGACCTGCTGCCCGGTGACCCGGCGAAGGTCGCCGCGGCCGTGATCGCGAGCGCGGAACAGAGCCCGGCGCCGCGGCGGGTGGTACTCGGCAGCGACTCCTACCAGGGCGTGACCGCGGCACTCCGGGCCCGGCTGGCCGAGATCGAGCCACAGAAGGCCTCCGCCGCCGCGACGGACGCGTAGGCGGGACCGCGGGCGGCCCAGATCGCGGGCGCCCGGCCGGGCAGGGCCGGGCGCCTCGCATGATCAGCGTACGACGTCGAAGACCTGCTTCTGGATTCCGTTGCTGTAGACCTCGTGCTCGGTGAGCCGCAGCCTGGTCAGGTCCTTGTCCGCGTCGCTGAACAGCCGCTTGCCGGCGCCGAGCAGCAGCGGGAAGACCAGCAGGTGGTAGCGGTCGACCAGGCCGGCGTCCGCGAGCGCGGCGCCGAGCGTGGCGCTGCCGTGCACGGAGATCGGGCCGCCCTCGGTCTCCTTCAGCGTGGCGACGTCCTCGATCGATCGCAGAATGGTGGCCGGCCAGCGCTCGTCCTCGCTCTGCAGGGTGGTGCTCACGACGTACCGCGGCATGCTGTTGTAGCCCTTGAAGTCCTCCACCATGGTCGGCCAGACCGGGGCGAACGCCTCATACGACCGGCGGCCGAGCAGCAGCGCGCCGGCCTCCTCCTGCTCACGGCCCTTGATCTCGTACGCGGCGGGGTCGAACTCGACGCCCTTGAAGGTCCAGCCGGAGTTGCGGTAGCCGGCCTCGCCGCCGGGCGCCTCCATGACACCGTCCAGCGAGACGAAGGCGGTGACGATCAGGGTTCGCATCAGATGACTCCTCAGGTGGGTTCCTGCCAGTTGGTCGAACGGCGCCCGCCCGCTTTCGACATGCCGTCTCGAAAATCCTGGCATCCGTGCCCTCGGCGTGCAGCATCCTGATCCGCGGCGTGTCGCCCGGGCCTTTTTAGCTAGGCTAAGGATCGTGGTGAGGGAGCTGTGACCAGGCGCGCGCCGAAGGCCGGCATCGACCGGGATGTTTCCAAGAGCTGGTTGCGGCGGGCGTGGCCGGTGCTGCGGGCGCATCAAGGGCTGCTGATCACGTCGCTGGCGCTGTCGTTTGTCGGGTTGATCGTGCAGGTGCAGATTCCGGATCTGGTGCGGCGCGGGATCGACGAGGCGCTTGTGGACCGGACCGCGCGGCTGGAGACCTATGTCTGGCTGATCGTGGGGCTTGCGCTGGCGCAGGGTGTGATCAACTTCCTGGCCCGGCTGTACCTGCTGCGCACGGCGTACGAGATGGAGTACGACCTGCGCAACATCGTCTACAGCCATCTGCTGCGCATGCCGTTCGCGTTCTACGACCGGGTGCAGTCCGGTGAGCTGATGTCGCGGTCGAGTTCGGACATTCGCGCGGTGCAGATGTACCTGGCGTTCGGACCGTCGATCGTGGTGCAGTGCCTGATCGCGGCGGTGGCGTTCGGGCTGATGCTGACGATCAACGTGCCGTTGGCGATTGTGGCGATGGCGACCATGCCGTTGATCGCGGTGGTCGGGTTGCGCATGCGCCGGGCGATCTTCCCGGTGTCGTGGGTGATCCAGGCGCGGCTGGCCGGGCTCGCGACAGTGGTCGACGAGAACATCCAGGGGGTACGGATCGTCAAGTCGTTCGCGGCCGAGCAGCGGCAGGTGGACGCGCTGGCCACGGCCGCGGACCGGGTGCGGTGGATCTACATGCGCGACGCGCGGATCCGCAGCCGGTGGAATCCCGTGCTGGACAATCTGACCCGGATCGGGCTGGCGCTGGTGCTGCTTGTCGGCGGCCTGATGGTGATCGACGGCAGCGCCACGGTGGGCACGATCGTGGCGTTCAACTCGTACGTGCTGATGCTCCAGCCGCCGTTCCGCATGCTCGGCATGATGATCATGCTGGGTCAGCGTGCGGCCGCGTCCGCCAAGCGCATCTACGAGATCCTCGACCTGCCGCCCACGATCGTCTCGCCGCCGGACGGGGTCGAGGCCACCATCGAGGGCGCGGTGCGGTTCCACGGCGTGTGCTTCGACTACCCCGACGGCACGCGCGCGCTCGACGGCCTCGACCTGGCCATCGACGCCGGTGAGACCGTCGCGATCGTCGGCGCGACCGGGTCCGGCAAGTCCACGATCGGCCGGCTGATCGCGCGCTACTACGACGTGACGGCCGGGAGCGTGACGATCGACGGACGAGATGTCCGGAATTATCATCTCGAAACGCTCCGCCATCAGGTCGGCATCGTCCCGGACGAGCCGTTCCTGTTCTCCGTCTCGCTTCACGACAACATCGCGTTCGGCAGGCCGGAGGCGAGCCGCGAGCAGGTGCGGGCCGCGGCGCGGGCGGCCGGCGCGGACGACTTCATCGAGCACCTCGACCAGGGGTACGACACGGTCGTCGGCGAACGCGGCTACACGCTCTCCGGCGGTCAGCGGCAGCGCGTCGCGATCGCCCGCGCGCTGCTTGTCAACCCGCCCGTGCTGGTGCTCGACGACGCCACAAGCGCGGTCGACGTGGCCGTGGAGCAGCACATCCACGACGCGCTTCGCAGCCTCATGCGCGGCCGGACCACGATCATCGTGGCGCACCGGCTCGCCACGATCGGCCTGGCCGCCCGCGTCCTGCTCGTCGACCACGGTCGCGTCGTCGCGGACGGCACGCACGCGGAACTGCTCCGGACCGAGCCACGGTACGCCGCGGTGCTGGCGACCTTCTCCGCGGAAGAGGAGACGAGAGCGTGAGCATGTTCGGCGGCGGTTTCGGCGGGCCGGGCGGTGGGCCGGGGTCGGGCTCGCCCGGCGGCTTCACCGGCAGCGGCGCCGGGCGGAACGCACGCAATCAGTCCGCCGCCCTACCGTTCGCGGGAATCCCGCCCGAGCTGGCCGACGGCGTGGCGCGCCTCGAAGCCTCCGAGCCGGAGCGCCCGCCCGCGCACGAGCCGTTCAGCTTCGCGCCGGACGGCGGCCGGATCTCGCTCTGGTCGCTGCTGTCCGGCCGTCCCGCGCTGCTGATCACCGCCGCGGTCGCGGTCGGGGTCGAGGCGCTGCTGCTGCAGTCCGGGCCGTACCTGGTGCAGATCGGCATCGACCACGGCATCCTGGCCCGGAACACGACAGTGCTCGTCGCAAGCGCGGTCGCGTTCCTGCTCGCGGTGGTCTGCACCGCGCTCGCCACCGGCGTCCGGGTGCGGCAGAGCGGCCGGCTCGCCGCCTACGCCACCCGGGACCTGCGGGTGCGGGTGTTCGCCCAGCTCCAGCGCATGTCGCTCGAGTACTACACGCGGGAGAAGGCCGGCGTCACGATGACCCGGATGACCTCGGACGTGGAGGCGTTGCAGCACCTGCTGCAGGAGGGCGCGGCGCAGTTCCTGATCCAAGGGCTGACCATGGTCGTGGTCACCGCGGTGCTGTTCCACTACCACGCCGGGCTGGCCGCGATCACGCTGCTGATCGTGGTGCCGCCGCTGCTGGCGTTGACGCTGTGGTTCCGGCGGGCCGCGAACCACACGTACAACAGGCAGCGGGACACGATCGCGGCGATGTTCGCGCACCTGTCCGAGAGCCTCTACGGCGTCCGGGTGATCACCGCCTACCACCAGCGGGTACGGCACGTGCTCGGTCACCGCGAGGTGGTCGGCGCGTTCCGGGACGCGAACGACGCCACCGGCCGGATCAACGCGGTCTACGGGCCCGGCACGTCGGTGATCGGGCTGCTCGGGCTGGCCGCGCTGCTCTGGATCGGCGGCCGGATGGTGCTGCGCGGCGAGTTGACCATCGGCGAGCTGACCGCGTTCGTGCTCTACCTGAACGCGTTCTTCCTGCCGGTGCAGCAGCTTGTGCAGTTGTACACGAACTATCAGCAGGCCCGGGCCGCGATCGGCAAACTCCGCGGGCTGCTCGGCACGCCTCCCGGCGTACCCTCGGGGGATGTTGATCTTCCGCTGGTAAGAGGTGAGATCGTTTTTGACGCGGTCACGTTCGGCTACCGGCCCGGCCGGCCGGTGCTTCATGACGTGTCGCTGCGGATCGCGCCCGGAGAGACCGTGGCCTGCGTGGGACCGACCGGTGCCGGGAAGTCCACGCTCGCCAAGCTGGTGGCGCGCTTCTACGACCCGTCGTCCGGCGTGATCGCCATCGACGGGCACGACCTGCGGACCGTGTCACTGCCGTCGCTGCACCGGCAGGTCGGCGTGGTGCCGCAGGAGCCGTTCCTGTTCGCCGGCACGCTGCGGGACAACCTGGCGTTCGCCGGGCCGGACGCCACCGACGCGGAGGTGCGGGACGCGGTAGCGGCCGTGGGCCTGGACGACCTGGTCGCGCGCATCGGCCTGGACGGTTTCCTGCACGAGCGCGGCCAGTCCGTGTCGTCCGGCGAGCGGCAGCTGATCGCGCTGGCCCGCGCGTTCCTGGCCGCGCCGCGCATCGTGGTGCTCGACGAGGCGACGTCAAGCCTCGACCTGCGCAGCGAGCTGCGGGTGGAGGCCGCGCTGGACCGGCTGCTGGCGGGCCGGACCGCGATCCTGGTCGCGCACCGGCTCTCCACGGCCCGGCGTGCCGACCGGATCCTGGTGGTCGAGGACGGCCGGGTGGTCGAGTCCGGGCCGCACGCCGCGCTTGTCGCCGCCGGTGGACGCTACGCCGCGATGTACGCCACCTGGGAATCCACCGGTCCGGGTATCGCGCACTGAAGCCGTGCGCATGATCGCCGCGCCCGGCTGACTCTCGAGAGTGGAATCGGCGCGCGGATGCCGGTCGGGCCGGTACGGGATGTCAGCATGGTGCGGTGGATCCGTTGAGCCTCATCGAGACGCAGCCCGGGCAGTTCTCACTGACGTTGATCGCCGGCAGCACGCCGGTCGACGGGGTGATCTCGGAACTCGGCCACGAGCCGAACGGCTACTTCTGGGAGGGCGTCGCCCAGCTGCTGGTGCGTGCGGAGGCGCCGCACCTGCTGGGCCGGTTCCGCTACGACCCGGAGGGCGGGCTGTTCAGCGCATACGGGCAGGACCGGGGCGCGCTCGAGGAGCTGGCCGCGCACCTGTCCTCGGTTGCCACCGACGCGGACCGCACCCGCCGCCTGGTCACCACGGCCGAGGCTGAGGGCTTCGCCTTCGACGACTAGCCGCGACCGGCCGTCAGGCCGCGAGCAGGACCGCGCGCCGGTGGGCCGGGCTCGCGGCCGTGACGGTCCAGGCGAACTGCACCGAGACGCCGGGCTTGAGCGGGCCGTCGCTGCGCCACTCGAAACGGTCCAGGTCACCGACCGGGGTCATGGTGGCGGGCGGGTCGAGCGGGCGGTCGCCGCTCATCGAGGAGAGCTCGCCCGCGACGCGCATGGCGAGGCGGCGGGGGAACTCCAGGCGGACCACCAGCTGCTTGGTGAGCCAGCGGACCTCGCGCTCGAACCAGTCGCCCCAGTGCGTCTCGGGCAGCCGATAGCCGTACTCGACGACGCCGCGCTCGCCCGGGTAGATCGGCTCGTGCAGGCCGAAGCGGCGGAACCGGATCGCGATGTCGCGGCGCCACTCGCTGACCCGCTCGACCTCCCAGGTGACCGGGCGGCCGTTGTAGCGGGCGTAGAAGGCCAGGTCGCGGTCGGTGATCGGCTGCGCGGAGTAGAGGCGCTTGGCGGCCTGGTAGTCGTCGGGCGCGGCGTCCGGCGCGACGTGCGCGGGGAACCAGGTGACAGGCGCGCCCGTGCGGTTGAGCAGGTGCCGGCGGATGGTGATCTGGTAGCTCTCCGAGACCTCGTCGTAGCGGACGCTCGCCTCCTCGCGCTCCACGATCAGCTCGGCCGAGCCGGGCGACGCGACCTCCGCCTCCCGGGCGATGCCGGCGCGCCGGACCGGGTCGGCCGGGTCGCCGTGCCGGGCCTTCACGCACAGCTTCAGCAGCTCACCGTCCGCGCCGAGCACCGCGTCCGCGCGCATGGCGAAGTTCGGCGTGGGGGCGCATCGGCCGCTGACGATGTGGCTGACATACGACGGGTGGAACTGCATGGCGGCGGCGAGGTCCTTGTTGGTGAGGCCGCGTGATTCTTGAAGCGTTTTGAGAGCGACGCGGAATTCCCTTTCATCCGCCGCCTCACGCCACCCAAGATCAGTCATGACCTTTCCACCTCCAACTTAGACAACGAGTATTGCCACGATTACCGGCGCGGCGCAACCCTCTATCCGAGGCGTGGTCCTCCAGAGTAGCGATCAAGCTTCTGAGCTGGTTAAATCGATGGCGTGCGGCCCCGCGATCGGCCACCTGGCAGATCGCCTGGAAGCACTATGGACAATCGCTTCTGGGGGCCTGGCATTTGACGACCATGCAAATCCATACACAATTAGTTCTCCGCAATACGGACGTTACATATGCGTTATTCGGATTTCCGGGGGACCGAGTCGGCACCACATAGGTGATCTTTCGGACACCGCGCGGAGGTTTCCCGCGTGGAAGGTTCACCCGGCACCGCGGGCGGGCGTCAGGCGAAGCGTTCGGTGGCGATCGGGACGAGGCCGCGGGCACGCGCCTCCCGGGTCAGGTCGGCGAGCACCGTGCCGACCGAGTCGTCACCGCCGTCCGCGAGAAGCGCGGTGAGATCGAGCGCCCAGGCCGCACCGTTCGCCACGCGGCGCAATTCCCAGCTGAAGACATCGGCACCGGCCCGCCGGTCACCCCGGTAGGGCGTGGCTGTACGCGCCGCGAACAGCACCCGGTAGACGCGCTGCTCCTGGGACCCCTCCGGCACCTCGTCCGGCCCGAGCCGCAGCGGCGCCGTCCGAGCCGCCGCCGCGACGTCCAGGAACGCGGCCCGCAGGTCGGCCTCGGACGGAAGCACCTCGCCGTGCGCCGCCTCCGCACCCGCCCGGTCCACCGCCGTCACACGGGCGAGCAGCCCCGGGTCGCCGCGCAGCGCCCGGCTGAACGCGGCACAGCTCACCCACCGGCGCACGTCATGATCCCACGCGGCGGCCCGCAGCCCGACCGTCACATGGTCGCGGTCGCGCGTGAACTCCTCGACCAGCACTGTCGTCCCGTCGAGCAGGTAGTAGTCCACGCGCGCAGAGGCTACCGCCCGCTCAGCCCCGGTGGTCGCCGAGCAGCCGGGTGGCAAGCACCGCGGCCTGGGTGCGGCGCTCCAGGCCCAGCTTGGCCAGCACGCTCGACACGTAGTTCTTCACCGTCTTCTCCGCCAGGAACATCCGCCCGGCGATCTCGCGGTTGGTCAGGCCCTCCGCGACGTACTCAAGGATCCGCCGTTCCTGCTCGGTGAGCGCGCGCAACTCGTGCGGCTCCTCCACGCCGGCGCGGATGCGCTCAAGCACCCGCTGGGTCACCGCCGGGTCGAGCAGCGACTGCCCCCGCGCCACCCGCCGCACCGCGTCGACCAGGTCGTTGCCGCGGATCTGCTTCAGCACGTACCCGGACGCGCCCGCCATGATCGCGGCGAACAGCGCCTCGTCATCCTCGTACGACGTCAGGATCAGGCCCTTGATCGACGAGTCGACCGCGCGCACGTCCCGGCACACGTCGATCCCACTGCCGTCCGGCAGCCGCCCGTCCAGGATCATCACGTCCGGCCGCAGCGCCGGAATGCGGCGCGCGGCCTCCTGCGCCAGGCCGGACTCACCGACAATCTCGATGTCGCCGGCCGCACCGAGCAGGCCGGCGATACCCCGGCGCACGACCTCATGGTCATCAAGGAGGAACACACGAATCACCCCTCCTTTCTACCGCCGCCCCCACCTCGCCTACAGGGCCGAAGGTCCTCAAGTGTTGCAGCGCCGAAGGTCCTCAAAAATCGCAGCGCCGAAGATCCACAAAAGCTCCCAGAAGATCAGAGCCGCTCTCCCGCTTCCAGCGTGGTCCCGCCCCGCGAGCTCCCGCGGCCGCGGATCCGCGGGTGGTAAACCCCCTGGTGTGCAGCCCTCGCGGGCTGAATCAGAGCGCGAGCAACGCGACCCGGCGGCCGCCGGGTCAGTAGCGGAAGCCGGATACCGCGGTGCGGAGTTCGCCGGAGATGCGGGCGAGGTCGCCGGCGGCGGTCTCGGTGGCGTGGGCGGCCTCGCGGGTGGCGGCGGTGACCTGGACGACCTCGCCGATCTGGCTGCTGATCTGGGAGGTGCCGCCGGCGGCGCGGTTCAGGTCGGAGGTCATGCCGTTCGTGGTGGCGGACTGCTCCTCGACGGCGGAGGCGATGGTGTTCTGGTAGTCGTTGATCCGGCCGATGATCTCGCCGATGCCGGAGATCGACTCGACGGCGGTGCGCGTGTCGGCCTGGATCGCCTCGATGCGCCGACTGATCTCCTCGGTGGCTTTCGCGGTCTCCTGGGCCAGGTCCTTGACCTCGCCGGCGACGACCGCGAAGCCCTTGCCTGTCTCACCGGCGCGGGCGGCCTCGATCGTGGCGTTCAGCGCGAGCAGGTTGGTCTGGCCGGCGATCGCGGTGATCGTCTTGACCACGGTGTCGATCTCGGCGGAGGACAGGTCGAGTTTGGTCATCAGCTCTTCGGCCTGGGCGGCGACCCGGACCGCGTCCGCGGCGACGCCTGCCGCCTCGGTGGCGCTCACGGCGATCTCCCGGATCGCGGCGCCCATCTCCTCCGCGCCGCTTGCGACCGCGCTGACGCCGGCGGTGACCTCGCCCGCGGCCTCGTCGATCGAGCTGACCCGGCCGGACGCCTCGTCCGTGTTGCTTGACAGCGTACGGCTGGCGGCCTGCAGGTCGGTGGAGCGTTCGGCGAGCCCGGCGCTCGCCTCGGCAAGCGTGCGTACAGCCGCGCGCATCTGGCCGTTCGCCTGCTGCACGGCGCGGGACATCCGGCCGATCTCGTCGCCGCTGCTGTCGGCCGCGTGCTCGGTCAGGTCCCCGGCGGCCATGCCGGCCAGCACGGTCTCCAGCGCGGACAGCCGGCGCACAAGCACCCGGGCGACGAGCAGCGAGAACCCGCCGGCGAGCAGCACGCCGACGGCCAGCAGGGCGACGATGAGCGTGCGCGCCTGGTCGGCGGCGTCCCGGGCGGCCGCGGCGGTGGCGGTGGCGTGCTTCTGGGAGAGGTCCTTGAGCGCGCTGAGGTGTTCCATCGCGGTGACGATGGACGGGTTGAGCGTGCCGCTGCGGAACGCCTGCCACTCCTCGATCTTGCCGGCCTGCTTGAGCGCGGAGGACTGCTTGCGCAGGTCGAGGTAGGTGGCCCAGGAGCCCTCGAACGTGTCCATCGCCTCGCGCTCGCCGCCGGTGACGGTCAGCCCGCGGTACTCCTCCAGGCGCACGGTGACCTGGTCCAGGTTCGCGGTCGTCTCCTCCGCGTACGCCGCGACCTTCGCCGGGTCGGTGCCGGTCAGGTTGGAGAGGCTGGCCCACCGCGAGTGCCAGATCAGCTGCTCGATGTCCTGGACCACGCTCAGCGGCCGCAGCGCCTGGTCGTAGACGGCTTCGGCGTGGTCGGCGATGGTGTGCATCCGCACGACGCTCACGCTGCCGACGACCACGGCGACGATCAGCGCGACCGCGGCCGTGGCCAGCAGGCTGGTCCGCATACTCAAGGAGCGCATTCCGGCACCCACCTCTCTTCCTCCCCCATGTCGGCGGGAAGGACGAGGGCCTTAGCGCACGGTCAGGACCAGTTTGGCGCTGGCGTGCTCCTGTTCGAGGTGATTGACCGCTTCGGCAGGCGCACGGCGGGCGGGTGCCGGTGCGGACCGCGCCGGGCGAGGGGGTGGCGGTGCCGCGTAACTGAGAGGAACGCACACCGGTTTGTCGCACTATCCGGGTGCGGACGATCCGGCGCCCTACGGTGGCCGCATGAGGATTCAGTCGAGCGCGATGGCCAGGGGTGTCGTCGATCGCTTCAACGGGTGTGTGGTCGCGTTGCAGGAGTCGCCGCGGTGGGGGCGGATCGTGCGCCGGCGGCTGACCGTCCTGTCCTACGCCGGGCCGAGGTCGGGGCGGGCGTACAGCTTCCCGGTCGGCTACCGGCGTACCGGGGACACGGTCCGGATCGACGTGATGATCCCGGAGACGAAGGGCTGGTGGCGGGTGTTCCTGGGCGCGGGCGGGCCGCTGACGCTGCGGCTGGACGGCGCCGAGGTGCCGGGCCACGCGGTCGCCCGCCGCGCGTCGAAGGACCGGGTGATCGTCACGGTGACGATCACCCGGGACCATTCCTAGCCGAGCGAGACGGTCACGTCGTCGATCGCGCCGCCGAACATGGTCTTCTTCGCGTTGAGGTTCTGCGCGCCGACACGCAGCGGCAGGTTGTTGGCGATGCTGACTGTCGACGGGACCGCGACCGAGCCCTTGTTCTGGCCGTCCACCCAGATGATCAGCTGGGTGGCGGTGCGCTGGCAGGTGACCGTGTGCCACTTGTTGTCGAGCACGCCGGCGGACGACTTGGCGATGTAACGCTTCGCACCCTTGCCGGCGCCCGCTACCACGCAGGACGGCAGCTTCTTCTTGCCGCCGATCTGCAGCTTCCACTGGCCCTGGGCGTCCGCGACGCCCTTCTGGAGCAGGTTGGACTCGCTGCCCACGGCCGCGGCGGACGCGGCCAGCGACAGGCCGAACGAGAACGCCTTGGTGCCGGGGTCGAGGTCCGGGTCGTCCTGGCCTTCGAGGAGCACGCGGGCGCACTTGGTGGCGTTGTCCGCGCAGCGGGCCGGGAAGGTGAGCGCCTTGCCGTCACCGTGCGCGACGTACTTGACCGCGCCACCGTCGGCGGCCCGCATCTTGAGCGGGACGCCGCGGCCGGACAGGTCGTTGACGGTCGCGGCCGCCGCGTCGAACGAGTACTTCGCCACGATCACGGGAGCCGCCGTGGCCGGGGCCGCGGCGGCCGGGGTGGCCGCCGAGAGCACCACGGCCGCCGTCATCAGCAGCGAGGACAGTGTCTTGTTCATGCCGGGCAGAGTAGTTAGGGACGGTTTGCCCGGGAAGTAGACTCTCCGTCCCCAAAAGGGCGATAAAAAGACAGCGTGGGTACGCATCCTTTGCGCGACCACGGCAGCCGCGCTCACATCACACCACGGCCACCACGCTCACAGCACCACGGCCACCGCGCTCACAGCACCGCCGCGTCCTCCGCGAGCATGCAGACCGCGACCAGCCGGAGCAGGTGCCACTCCGCGGTCAGCCAGTCCATCGCGGCGACGTGCGCGCCACCCGGGTCCGGCAGGAACCGGCCGGCCCGGCGTGCCGCGGCGGCGATGGACCGGCCGTAGGCGGCCAGGGACGGCGCGTCGACGGCCCGGCCCGCACCGCGCAGCGACTCACGTACCGCGGCGGCGTGCTGATCCACCGCCGCCAGCAGGCCGGCGTTGGCGTACGCGGCGGTGATGCCGTCCACGCCGACGCGGGCCATGATCTCGTCCAGGAAGAGCAGGTCGGCGTTGAGCAGGAGCTCGGCGTCGAGGCCCTGGGCGGTCACGGCGGGGATCTCGTTGTTCATGCGCTGAACGTTAGGCAGTAAATACGCGGAGTGGTAGACCGGTAACTGAATGACAACCAACTGCACCCGACCCGGCTACCGCTGAGAGAGAAAACTGCTGGAAAGCGGACAAAGTCTATGACGCACCGGCCAGGAGGTGCTTCAGGGCGCGCCGCACCAGGTCGTCACGCGACCCGGCGGGCAGTCCTTCGAGGCCGAAGCCCAGGTAGACGGTGTCCGCGGTGGTGACGATGCCGCCCTCCTCGAACGGCGGGCCGGTGCGCGCCCAGGGTGCCGGGCCGGCCGGCACTGCCCAGCCGCCCAGGTCGGTCTCGAACGAGGTGGACGCGGCCGGCGTACCGGAGACCTCGACCGAGGCGTCGTCGACGAAGACGCCGAGCCCCGTCGTGCCCCAGTCCGTCACGTAGGTGATCGAGACCTCGACCGTGGAGCCGGCGTAGGCGGACAGGTCGAACCGCCAGTCCTGCCAGCCGCCGGACGAGCCGGTCGCGGCGTTCCACCGGCCGGTCGTCCCCACCGCGGTGCAGGTCTTCCCGGAGCTGGTGAGGTACCGGGCCAGGGACGGGTGCAGGTCGAGCAGGCCGGCCCCGCAGCTCTCCCCCACGTCGGTGCCGGTGTGCCCGCCGGCCTCCGGGAGCGTGGTCCAGTCGTCCTTCCCGGCGCGGTGAGCCTCGACGATCAGGAAGTCCCAGCTCTTCTCCGTGTCGTGCGAGACGGCGAAGCGCAACGCCGCGGTACCGTCGGCCGGCACCGTGACGGACCTGGTCAGCCGCTTGTACGCGGAGCTGGTCTCGCCGGCCCAGGCATACTTCGCACCGGTCCGCGGCAGGAACGGCGCCGGGCCGGGGCGCACCCAGCCGCCGCCGATCCGGGAGTCACCGCGGGCCAGGAACGATGCGGTGTGCTTCTGCCCGGCGTCGAGCGTGCCGGTCCAGCCCTTGAACGCGCCGGAGGTGCCGGTAAGCGCGTGCGGCGTGTGGTCCGCGCCGTTCGTGCCGCCGTTGTCGATGTACTTCTCCGCGCCCAGCCAGTACTGCGGGAAGTCGTTGAACAGCCCGAGGCAGCCGGTCGAGGACGCGTCGGCGCACTCCGGCGGCGCGCCCGGGCGGAAGACGAGCCCGCCGTTGAGCGACTGCGGGTAGAGCGCGCTCTGGCCGCCGAGCAGCAGCTTCCCGCCCTCGTTGAGGTAGTCCCGGACGGCCGTCTCGGTGGCGGCCGCGGCCGCGGCGACAGTGCCGGCCGGCTGGCCCTTGTCGCGCGGGATGCTGTCCTCGCCGGTCTCCCAGACCACCGCCTTGTAGTGGGAGAGCACGCCGAGGTGGTGCGGCGCCTTCCGGCCGTGCCTGTCCAGGTCGTAGACGTCCGTGTCGTAGCCGGCGGCCCGGACGGACGCGGCGTGCAGATCGGCGTACCGGGCGGCCGCGCCGGGCTGCTCCGGCACGGCGCCTGTGACGTCCTCGGCCGCGAGGATCAGCACGTCACCGCCGATGTCGTCGGCGACGGTGTAGGTGAAGCGCGGCGAGACCACCGTGGCGCCGCCGGCGTCCTGGCCGGTGAACCAGACCTCGACGCGATCGCCGGCCTGCTGCTTCGGCACGGTGCCGCGGATCTCCGCGTAGTAGTCGGTGCCGTCCGTGCCGTAGCGCGAGCCGCCCTTCCACTCCCGGGCGGAGGCGCGCCGCGGCGTACCCCCGTTGATCCTGAACTGGAGTTCGAGGCGGCGCAGCGAGCGGCGGGCGACGGCCGCGACCTGCTGGGAGGTGCCGTAGGAGACGTCGAACGGGTCGGCGGCGAAGTCGGGGGTGCTGCGGCCGACCGAGGAGGCCGGACGCGCCGGGTCCTTGGCGGAGGAGGCGACGGAGAGCGCGAACGGCAGGTTCTTCGCGAACTCGGCCTGGATCAGGTTCTCGTCGTCCGGGAAGGTGAACTCGCTTGCGCAGTCCTCGGCCTTCCAGCGGTCATCGGGTACGGCGTCGGAGGCGCTCTTGCAGGTCGACATCTCCGGTGTGAAGCCGAGCGTGCCGTACTTCTCGGTCGCGTGCGAGTCCGTGTCGCCGTTCGTGGTGTAGAGCTCCGCGGACAGGTCCGGGTCGTACCCGGGAACAGCTGGTTTCGCGTCGTCGCCGGCCAGCGCCTGGTAGATCACGTCGTCCGGCGAGGGCGTGCCCACCTGCCAGCCGACGCCGTAGAGCAGCAGTTGCGCGGCGGAGTGGTAGTTGACGAAGAACTCGAAGCCGACCCGGGCGAACAGCGAGTCGAGTGCGCGCGTCTCCGGCTCGGACTCCGGCGCGGTACCCCGGTAGGTCTCGGCGGACGGGTCCTTGGACGAGCCCTCGTCGTCGTAGCCCCACTTGTAGCCGAAGTTGCGGTTCAGGTCGACGCCGTCCGTGGTGGTGATCTTCCCGTCGCCGTCGTTGTCCCGCAGGTTCTTGCGCCAGAGCCGGTTGCCCTCGGTGAACGTGTGGTCGTAGCCGTCCGGGTTCGCGACCGGCAGGAACCACAGCTCGGTGGTGTCGAGCAGCCGGGTGATCTCCGGGTCCGTGCCGTAGGCGCCGAGCACGTGGTGGTAGAGCCGCCGGATCATCTCCGGTGTGATCCACTCCCGGGCGTGCTGCGCGCCGGCGTAGAGGACCGACGGCCGCTTGCCGTCAGCGACCGTGCGCGCCGCCTTCGTCACCTTCACCGCGAGGATCGGCTTGCCCTGGACGGTACGGCCGATCGTCTCCACCTTGGTCAGGTCCGGGTAGCGGGCCGCGGTCGCGGTCAGCTCGTCCCGGATCCCGCCCGCCTCGCTGTAGGAGCGGAACGCGGTCCAGCCGGCCCGGGCCTGCGCGCGCAGGTTCTCCGAGGCGCTCTCGCCGCGGATCGTCCTGGGCGTGAGCCGCACGCCCTGGCCCGCGAGCCGGCCTGCCTGCCGCGCGGAGAGCACGGCCTCGATCCCGCCGGCGTGGTCGACGTCGACGCCGCTCGCGCGCAGGCTGGTGAGCTGGTCCGGCGTGACAGTGCCGGTGTAGACATCGAGGGTGTCGCGCCGGTCGTCCGCGTGAGCCGGCTGGGCCGGTCCGAGCGTGGCGACCAGCGCGAGCACCATGGCTGCCGCTGCCCTCATCCGTACCCCCGTGATGTGTCGCTTCTGATCGGATAACGACCGGGGGTGGGGTCAGGAAAGCGGGTTCACCCCCTTGATCGACAGGACGTGCCAGGCGGTCGCCGCGACGTGCCGGCTCGGGTAGTAGCCGGAGTCCGCGAAGCCGACGTGCAGCGGGCTGGACGCGGCCACCACGCCGGCCCGCTCCGGCAGCGCGCGGCCGGCCACGGTCTGGCCGGCGCCCAGCTCGGTCTGCGCGTCGGTGATCGGGTCGCGTTCGCGCAGTGCCCGGCGCGGCTCCCCGGCGGCCCGCAGCGCGACCGCGTATTGCGCGGTGCCCTCGAACCAGACGGCCTGCGGGTCCGGCGCGGGCAGCCCTTCCTCGATCGGCGTGGCCGGGTCGGCCTGCGGGCTGCCGGTGCTGACGGTGATGCCGCGGAAGTGCTGGCGGCCGGTGAGCGCGCTGTTCGGCGCGTCAGGTGTGTCCGCGACGCGCAGGCGGCAGTCGACGAACAGCAGCGCGCCGCGGTGCCGTTCGTCGCGCAGCGCGAGCCACGGGTGGGTCTGCGCCTCGAGCGTGCGGGCGCCGTCGTCCCGGGTGTCGCCGTCCGGCGATCCGGCCGAGAAGCAGCACTCCTCGTCGCCGACGATCCAGGCGCGTTCGACGAACCGGCGCGCGTTCTCCTGCTCCTTCGTCCAGTTGAGTCGCGAGAAGAGCGTGTAGAGGTCGGCGTTGTGGACTGTGGACTGGCCGGGGCTCGGCGCGCCCTGGCGGGTCAAGCCGAGTGTGTAACCGCCGAGCTTCCCGCGCGAGGCGGCCTCGTCGCGCACCCAGGCGGCCAGCGCGGTCGCGCCCTCCAGGTAGCGCCGGTCGCGGGTGCGCCGGTGCAGCGACAGCAGCGCGAGCCCGGCCCACGCCTGATCGCCGGTGTAGGCAGCGGTGAACCGGAACGGCCCGCCCGCGTCGACGGCACCGTCCGGTCCGGTGAAGCCGTGCGCCCAACTGCGGTCCCCCCGGCGGTACGGCGCGGCCGCGTACGCCTGCCGCAGCGGCCCGGTCCCCCACTCCGGATCGTGGGTGCGCGCGTGCAGCAGCCCGTCCCCGATCGCGCGGGCCCGTTTGAAATCCCCCAGCACGAGGAACGCGAGGATGGCGAGCGCGGCATCGTAGGTGAACGCCGTGCTCATCAGCCCGACCTGATCTGAGTACGACTGCGGAAGCCGCGGGCCGTCCCGCTCGTGGACATCGGTCATCACGTCGAGAAAGCGCGCCGCCTGCACCCACGGCACGGCCGCCCGCGCCTGCCCGGCAGGTAACGCGGCCGCCACCAGTCCTCCCGCCGCGGCTTTGAGAAGTCCGCGACGACCACCAGCTGACACCATGGAGAAACCCCCGTATCTCCGCCCTTTATGCACCTTTTACCCGACAGCTGCATGACACAAGGCACGCCACGCCGCCCGGCGTTGAATAGTTGCCTTCCAGCAAGTATCTTTCTGCGCGGGAGGGGATTATTCGTGCGTCAACACCGGGCAGTCCTAGGGACTGGCCTTCCGGAACGCCTCGAGGCCGCGGCGCAGTGCCGCGCGGTCCTCCGGCGTCATCCGGGACAACACCTCGGCCAGCCGCTCCCGCCGCCGGCTCCGCAGGTCTGCGAGCAGCCGGCGGCCGGACGACGACAGCCGCACCAGCACCTCACGCCGGTCCTCGTCGGACTGGCGGCGCTCCAGCAGCCCGGCCGCGACCAGCCGGTCGGACAACCGGCTGGCGGACGAGAGCACCACGCCGAGACGCTCGGCCAGGCCGCGCAGATTGATGCCGCCGGAGATCTCCTCAAGCGTCAGCATGGCCCGCAGCTGCGACGCCGACAGCCGCTGCGGCAGCACGTCGTCGTCGAGCGCGGCCAGCAACCCGTTCGCCGCCGCGTCGACGGCGGCGGCGTCCGGGACACGGTCGGCACCCATGGTGCAGGCAAGACTATCCTCGTTCGCCCGCGGGAGGCACGATGCACCATCGCCTGATCGGGGCCCAGCGGACGCTGATGTCGGCACCCGCCCACCAGATCGTCGAGCACCTCGCCGAATTCCTGGCGAAGGAGTACGCGGTCGGCACGTACGAGCTGTACCAGGTCGACTACCGGCTGAGCGAGCTGGTGCCGCTTGACGGCGGCGCCGCCGTGACCCACCCGGGCGCGCCGGCCTGGCGCGCGTTCGACCACCTGGCCGAGGTCGTCGACGGCGGCACGCTGTGGCTGCCCGTCTCCGTGCGCGGCGACCGGCTCGGCGTCGTACGCCTCACCCCCGCCCCCACCGAGCCGGACGTCCGCGCGGAGCTGGCCGAGATCGCCGGTCTGCTCGCGCATGCGCTTGCCGCGGCACGTGAGGGCACCGACAGGTACGCGGTCGCGGCCCGCACCAGACGGCTGACGCTCGCGGCCGAGATGCAGTGGGGTCTGCTGCCCGGGCGGGCCCGGACCGGGTCGGCGTTCGCGCTGGCCGGGCAGCTGGAGCCGGCGTACGCGGTGCGCGGCGACACGTTCGACTGGTCCGACGATTTGGGCCGGCTGCAGGTCGTCGTGGTCAACGGGCACGGCGAGGGCGTCGAGGCCGCCACGCTCACCTGCCTGGCGATGAACGCGCTGCGCAACGCCCGCCGCGCCGGCCTGGACATCGCGGACCAGGCCATGCTTGCCGATCAGGCGATCTACTCGTACCACCGGGGCACGCTGCACATCGACGCGGTGCTTCTCGACCTCGATCTGGCCACCGGCGTCGTCACCGCTGTCGACGCCGGCTCCCCGCGCCTGAGGCGCCTGCGCGACGGCGAGGTCAGCCCGGTCACGCTCGACGCGCAGGACCCGCTCGGCATGTTCGACGGCACCATGTACGCCACCCAGACGTTCACGCTCGCGCCCGGCGACCGGCTCTTCGTGGTCAGCGACGGCATCATCGACGCCACCGCCCGCGGCGTCCGCTACGGCGAGGGCCTGCTCGACCGCTTCCTGACCCGTAGCGGCGCGCTCTCCCCGCTCGCCGCCGTCCGCTCCGTCATCGGTGACCTCCGCGCGTTCATCGGCGGCGAGATGATCGACGACGCGGTCGCCGTCTGCCTGGACTGGACCCCACCCGACCCAGGATCACATTGAGGCCTACCATGACCGACCTGGTGCTGCGGCAGAGTGGCCGCCCCGACGCGCCGACCATCCACGTGGCCGGCGAGATCGACGGCGCCACCGCGCCCATGCTCGAGCAGGCGCTGCTGAAGGCGTTGTCCGCAAGCCCACGGCAGCTGCGCATCGACGGGTCCGAGGTCACGTTCTGCGACTCCCGGGGCCTCGCCGCGCTGATCGCCGCCTGGCGCTATGCCGCCACCACGAACACCGCCCTGTCACTGCACCCCAGCCCCCGCCTGCGCCGCGTCCTCACCCTCTCCGGCGTGGACACGCTCCTCGACCTGGCCTGACCGCGGTGGTTCGTCCCGGCCACCCACGGGCCCGCGGCCCGCGGGAGCGTGCGGGCCGGACCACCGCGGAAGCGGGACCATGAAGTCAAGGCCCTATCCGCGGTACGCGCGCCGCGTCACCAGCAGGAGCACCAGCCCGGCCGCGCACAGCCCCGCGCACATCGGGTAGGCCCACCGGATCCCGACCGTGGTGGCGACGCCGAGCAGCGGGCCCGCCACCACCGCGCCGATCGTGTAGGTGTTGCTGTAGAGCGTGGTCGCCCGGCCCGGCTCGCGCGGCAGCATGTCCTGGACGTAGGAGATGCCGATCCCGGTGACCGCCGCGATGTACCCCGCGTTGAGCACCTGCCCGGCGAGGAGCATCCACACGTCGGTGGCGAGTCCGGCGAGCCCGTAGTAGAGCGCCCCGAACACCGCGCCGCCGAGCACGAGCCCGCGCAGCGGAAGGCGGGTGGCGAGCGCGCCCGAGCCGAGCATCAGCGGGATCTCGAGCGCCGCGCAGAGCCCGAGGATGAGCCCGGAGTCGCGGGTCATGCCCTGCAGGTCCTGCGTGATGAACAGCGGCAGCGCCTGGATCCCGAGCGTGAGCGGCGTCTGCAGCAGCGTGAAGCCGGCGATTGTCACCGCGAGCACCCAGCCCGGCGCGTTCTCCCGCAGCGGCGGCCGCGGCGGGGGCACGGCCTCACCGGGCATGGCCTCCGGCGCGGCCCCGGCGGCGACCGGCGCATGCGTGTCCCCGGCCGGCACCGGCGGCGGCTCCGCGAGCCAGGCCAGCGCCACAAGCGTCGCGGCCCCGAACGCGCCCGCGGCCAGCAGGTACACCCAGCGGAACCCGCCCACCGACTGCACGACTGCAGCGACCGGCGGCCCGGCCACCCAGGCGGCCGAGTAGAGCGTGCGAAGCGTGGAGATCGCCATCGCGGAGCGCCCGGAGTCGACCCGGGCCAGCGCCTGCCGCGCATAGGCGAACGACTGCGGGAACGTGGTCTGGGCGAAGGCCGTCAGCGTCACCGCGAGCAGGATCAGAACCCAGAAGTCGCGGACGTACGCGGTCGCCACCATCCCCGCCACGCCGGCCGCCCCGGTCGCGATCAGCAGCGGGCGCCGGATCGGATACCTGTCGGACAGCCGGCCGACCACTGTCGAGACGCCCACGGACGCGAGCGGCGACGCCACCAGGAACATGGTGATCTGGGCCGGGCTCGCCTCCACCTCGGTGCTCAGGAAGAGCGAGAGCAGCGGCGCGAACACCGCACCGGACAGGCCGGCCGCCACGCAGATGACGGCGAGAGGGAGGAGGAGCCGCCTCAGTTCGTGCAGGGGCCGCTGCTCAAGATCGCTCGACACCGGCCCCAGGCTACGCCCCGCAGTCTCATCCCACCGGAGGGTAGGGGTTCGCGGCGAGCAGGTGGGCGAGGTGCGCGGTGTTGGCGGCGAGCGTCTTGGTGGCGCTGCCTGTGGTGTCCGGCCGCGGCCCCGCGTCCTTGTAGTCGAGCTTGCCCATCGCCTCGCCGACCCAGTACGTGGACCCGGCCGCCGCGGCAGTGAAGCCGACGTCGTTGAGCGCCTGCAACACCTCCGCGACGACGTGGTGGGCGCCGTCCTCGTTGCCGACCACCGCGACGGCAGCGACCTTGCCGAACGTCAGCATCCGCCCTTGATCGTCGGTCTCGGACAACTCCGCGTCCAGGCGCTCAAGCACGACCTTGCACACGCTTGACGGCTGGCCCATCCAGATCGGCGTGGCGATGACCAGGATCTGCGCGTCGAGGATCGCTGCGCGGATGGCCGGCCACTCGTCGCCGTCCCCCTCGTCGGTGCTCACGCCGAACTTGACGTCGTGGTCCGCGACCCGGATCACCACGCCCTCGACGTCGTGGTCGGCGAGCGCGGCGAGCACCTCGCGGCCGAGCAGTTCGGAGCTGGACTGGCCGGACTCACCGGCGGAGGAACGGAGGGAACAGCCGAGGACGACGGCGCGCAATGTCATGAGCCGCGCATACCCCGCCTGCCGGGCTAGAAACCGAGGCCTGCCGCGGCCGCCCGGCGAGGCGTGCAGGCGCCCCCGGCCAGATCGTGCTCGGCCAGCAGCCCGTCCACCACGGCGGTGATCAGCGCCACCACGTCCGGCGGCGGGCCGGCCAGGCCGTCACGGTGGGCGAGCGTGCCGGGCGTCGGCCGCAGCGGCACGACGAACGGGTGGATGCCGCGCCCGATCAGCCGCTCCGCGCCCTGGATCAGCACCTCCGGGCGTTCGCCGAGCCCGATCAGCAGGCAGGTGGAGACGCGGTTGCGGCCGAAGACACGAACCGCGTGCTCCCAGGCGGCCTCGTACTGGGCGAGCGGGACCCGGGCCTTGCCGGGCAGCCAGCGGCGTCGCAGCCGGTCGTCGAGCGACTCGACGTTCATGCCGATCGCGGTGGCGCCGGCCTCGCGCAGCAGCCCGAGCGCGGACAGGTCGGCCGGCGGCTCGCAGGTCACCTGGATCGGCAGCGCCGGCCCGACCTCGGTACGGATCGCCCGCACGCAACGGGCCAGGTAACGGGCGCCGCGGTCCGGGCCGGAAGTGGTGCCGGTGGTGAGCGAGACGCCACGAGCACCATCCAGCCGGACGGCCGCCCGCACCACCTCGGCCAGCTGGCCAGGGCGTTTCACCGGCACCGTGCCGGGCAGGTCCTCGATCGCGCAGAACCGGCAGCGGGCCGCCTCGTCGTAGCGCACGCACGTCTGCACGACCGTCGACGTGACGAGGCCGGGCTCGGGCATGCGGGCGATCCGGTGGTACGGGGTGCCGTCGGCGGTGACGAGATCGTAGAAGCGCGGGACCGAGAGGGCGGCCATACCCGGAATCTTCGACGCTCACCTATATCGGATGGGTTTCTCCGGCGAGAAACCCGGGTTAACCCCGGCTCACGTCCACTGTGGCCTCCCGGTGAGGGAGGCCACCACGTCTGATGTCAGGGCAACTCGTCCTCGCGTGGCTTGCGCACCACGTCCTCGTACCGCCGATGGCTCGCGCCGTAGATGGCGAAGTTCAGGCGCGCCTCGTCGAGGCTGAGATCCCCGTTCGGACCACCCTTGACGACCTTCGCGTCCTGGTCGGTCGATCCGTCTTCTGTCCAGAAACACACCGGGCACGTACCGCCGCCGGTTCGATATCCGCAACACGCGCACGGGCTGACTACAAACTGCTCCACCCCGGTTACCTTGCCATGCCGCCCCCCGCACGGGTAGACCGAGGCTCCCGCCGCAACAAGGGTGTGACAGAGACTCCGGCGCAGGAGTATCCGGAGCCGCGAGCGGCGTGGATGGGTCCGTTCACCCCCAGGATTCTTGTGATCCAGGTCACAACTGTGCGTGAGCTGTACAAATGTGGATCTCCCCGAAAACTGTCGAACCATCCAGCCGCCCGCACGCGTACTCCTGGGCGCCTCGCTAAAACACCCACCCGCCGCCTTTACCGCGGCGGCGGAACCTAAGGATCTGACGATGCCTCGATTCGCTTTCTCCCGCCGCAAGGTGCTGATCGGCGCCGGCACCGCCACCGTCGGAATCGGTACCGCCGCCGTCGCCGGATTCGCAGCCGCGCGGGAGAACGGCTCCGACAACGGTGACGCGATCGTGGTCCAGGTCGTCAACGCCAAGAACGGCGAGCTTGCCATCTTCGTCGGTGACCGCGTCGTCCAGATCAAGGACAAGGGCCTCGCGTCCGACCTGGTCAAGGCGTCCAAGAAGAAGTAACTCCCCCTCGCTCACCACTCTCCCGACTTCGAAGAGGTAAACAGCATGTCTTCGCACCGCGAGGCCCCCGAGATCTCGAAAGACCCGGTTGCCGACAGCACCGACCTTTACGCGTTCGTCAGCCCGGACAAGCCGGACACCGTGACGATTATCGCGAACTACCTGCCGCTCCAGGTCCCGTCCGGTGGCCCGAACTTCTTCGAGTTCGGCGACGACGTGCTCTACGAGATTCACATCGACAACAACGGCGACTCCAAGGCCGACATCACGTACCAATTCCGGTTCCGGACCGAGATCACCAACGACCGGACGTTCCTCTACAACACGGGACCGATCGAGACGCTCGACGACAAGGACTGGAACCGCAAGCAGTTCTACACGGTCACCTGCGTCGACATGCACGGCAAGGCCACCATCGTCGGCAAGGACATCCCCTGCCCGCCGTGCAACATCGGCCCGTCGTCCACACCCGACTACGGCAAGCTCGCCAAGGACGCGGTCTACAAGCTGGAGAGCGGCGCGCGCGTCTTCGCCGGCCAGCGCGCGGACGGCTTCTTCGTCGACCTCGGCGCCATCTTCGACCTCGGCACGCTGCGCCCGTTCCAGAACCTGCACCTCACCGGCAAGAACATCTTCGACGCGCCCGGCGACGGCGTGAACGCGCTGGACAAGACGAACGTGCACAGCATCGCGCTCCAGCTGCCGCTCACCTCGGTCACCAAGGACGGCAAGAAGTACAAGTACACCGAGGGCGCGGCGACCATCGGCGTGTGGACCACCGCCAGCCGCCGCCAGGTCCGGGTGCTGCACGGCAAGAACGGCGACGACCTCGACCTCGGCCCGACCGTGCAGGTCTCCCGGCTCGGCAACCCGCTGTTCAACGAGGTCATCGTGCCGATGGCGCAGAAGGACAAGTTCAACGCGCTGGAGCCGGCCGAGGACAAGCAGTTCGCCGAGTTCGTCGCCCAGCCCGAACTCGCCGGCCTCCTCCCGGTCCTCTACCCGGACGTCTTCCCGAACCTGGAGAAGCTCGTCGCGGACAAGACCGAGCGCGCCGACCTGCTCGCGATCCTGCTCACCGGCATCCCCGAGGGCATCATCGAAGGCTTCACGAACTTCACCGGCGAGACCCAGTCCGACATGCTGCGCCTGAACACCGCGATCCCGCCGACCGCTAAGCCCAACGCGTTCGGACTGGTCGCCGGCGACGCGGCCGGCTGGCCCAACGGCCGCCGCCCCGAGGACGACGTGGTCGGCATCGCACTGCGCGCGGTCGCGGGCGCCACGTTCCCGCTGATCGACAAGGACTTCAAGCCGGACGAGGCGACAGGCCTGCTGGAGCAGGGCATCACGGCGAAGGACGTCTCCGCGGGGTTCCTGGGCCACTTCCCGTACCTGGGCCTGCCCTACGACGGCTTTAACAACCCGTCCTGACCGTCCTTTAAGGAGCGTCGCGATGCACACTCACCACCACCACCACAACTACGGCACCTCCGAGACCGGCAGCGTGATGCTCGACATCGGGCGGGACACCGGCGCGCTTGTCATCTACACCGGGCCGGAGCAGCAGGGCCTGGAGATCGAGATCAGCCCGCTGGACCTGATCCCGGCACAGCGCACCCACGTCGCGGTCCGCGAGCGCCTGGTCAACCAGGGCAAGCTCTACTGCGCGGTGTACCCGAGCCTGCCCGCCGGCCGTTACGCCGTCTGGCGCGGCGAGGCCGAGCAGGCCGGCACCGTGGAGATCGCCGCGTCCCGCGTCGCCGAATTCTCCTGGCCGGTCAACTGATCCACGCAACCCATTCGGGGGTACGGGCGAACTCGCTCGTACCCCCGAAAGCTTTTCCCTAGTCTGAGCCGATGTCGCACCAGCTCCGGCTCGCCACCGCCGACGACCTGCCCCTCCTCGCGCCTATCGAACGCGCGGCCGGCGCCTGCTTCGCGGACGTCGGCATGCCGGAGATCGCAGCCGACGAGCCCTTCTCCCTGGACGAGCTGGCTGTCTACCAGCGGGACGGGCGGGCCTGGGTGGCCGTGGGTGAGCCCCTCACCTACCCGCCTGCCGGGGGTGAGCCGGTCGCCTACCTGCTGGCCGACCGGGTTGACGATGCCGCGCACGTCGAGCAGGTCTCCGTGCATCCCGCGCATGCGGGCCATGGGATCGGCGCCGCGCTCATCGACGTCTGCGCCACGTGGGGCCGCGGCTGGGGCGCCCGCACCACCACGCTGACCACCTTCGCGGACGTGCCGTGGAACGCGCCCTACTACGCCCGGCTCGGCTTCACAGTCGTCCCGGCCTCCTCGCTGACGCCAGGGCTCGCCGCGCTCCGCGCCCGTGAGAAGGCGCACGGCCTGGACCGGTGGCCCCGGGTCGCGATGCGCCGGGAGTCCTAAAGCCCGCGCTGCCCGATCCGATGGGGCGAGCAGGAGGTTCCGATGGCCGACCACCCCTCAGTGCTGCTCGTCGACGACGACGAGGCTGTGCTCGACACGCTCACGCTCCAACTGCGCGGCGACTTCCGCACGCACACCGCGATGAACGGCCGGGACGCGCTGGCGCTGCTCGCCACGCAGGACGACATCGCGGTCATCGTCTCCGACATGCTCATGCCGGACATGTCCGGCGCGCAGCTGCTCGGCGAGATGCGGCTGCGCCACCCCGACACCACCCGCGTACTGCTCACCGCGCAGGCCGACGTCTCCCACGCGATCGCCGCGATCAACGACGGCGGCGTCTACCGCTTCCTCACCAAACCCTGCCCCACAGGCGAACTGCGCACCACGGTCGGCGACGCGGCCGAACACCACCGGATCGCGGTAGCGGAACGCGCCGTCCTCGACAAGACGCTCCGCGCCAGCCTCCAAGCCCTGTTCGGCTGCCTCGAACTCGCCAACCCCGCCGCCTTCGCCCGCGCCGGCCGGATCCGCGAGCTGGTCACCGCGATCTGCCACGACCTCGGCCTGGACAACCTGTGGGAGATCGAGGTCGCGGCCATGTGCTCCCAGCTCGGCGCGGTCGCGCTCCCGCCCGCGGTGCTCGAGAAGATGGACGCCGGCATCCCGCTCGCCCCACACGAACAGCGCATGGTCGACGCGATGCCGGACGTCGCGGTCCGGCTGCTGGCGGACGTACCCAACCTCGACGACGTCATCGCGATCATCCGCGGCCTCACCTCCCCACCCGACCCCGACGCGCCCCCACTTGTCCCGCTCGCGGTCGGCGTCATCCGTGCCGCCCGCGACTTCGAGAACCACACCGCCCGCGGCGTCTCCGGCGAGGCCGCGCTCCGAGCCCTCGAACAGCAGCCGGACGCGCGCCACCGCCCGGACGCGCTCGCGGCGCTCCGCCGCATCAAAGGCATCACCGCAATCCCCGACACGGTACGGGCGATGGCGCTCGCCGAACTGGAAGTCGGCATGCGGATGGCGGAGAACGTGACAGCCGCCAACGGGCTCGTCCTGATCGGCCGCGGCACCCGCGTGACCGACCTGCTTCTGGAACGGCTGATGAACTTCCGCCACATCGCCCAGATCGCGGAGCCGGTCCTCGCGGTCATCCCGGCCGACCTCGCGTCCCACTGGCGGCAGCCGTCATGACCCCGCCCGCCGACGCCGACCGGGAGACCGCGCTGCGCGACCGGCTGCACGACATCGCCGGCCCGGAGCCGTCCCCGGCGGAACGCGCGCTGATGGTCCGGCTGCTCGAATCATTCCTGCGCAAGGCCCCGATGATGCTCGACCTGCTGGAGGCCGAACTCGCCGCCGCCGACCCGGGCGCGGCCCGCGTCGCCGCCCACGCGCTGCGCGGCTCCGCCTCGAACATCGGCGCGGACGGGCTCGCGGTGCTGGCCGGCGCCGTGGAGGACGAGATCCGCGCCGGCCACCTGCCCGAGACGACGGCGATGGGCGTACTGCGCGCCGAGGCGAACGCGATCCGGCCACTGCTGGAGGCCGCGGTCACCCGGCTCACCGACGGTTAACGCGGGTCGGCACCGCCGTTCGCGGGTCGGCACCGCCGTTCGCGGGTCGGCACCGCCGTTCGCGGGTCGGCACCGCCAGTTCGCGCGGGCCGGCACCGCCTAATCCGGATGCGCGGCCGGTGACGCTGGCCGAGACTCACTCACATGTTCAGCCTCACCGATGACGATCCGGACCTCGAGAAGCGGCTCTCCGACGAACTCGACGCGATAAACGACGCCGCGGTCGGCGCCGACGACCACCGCAACTTGGCGATCCGCCTTACCGGCGACGACGGCGCGCTGATCGGCGGCATCACCGGCTACACCTGGGGCGGATGCGGCGGTATCAACTCACTGTGGCTAGCACCGGAGCACCGCGGGCGTGGGCTCGGCAGCCGGCTCCTGATCGCGGCCGAGGAGGAGATCCGGCGCCGCGGCTGTGACCGGGTGGTGGTCGCCACGATGTCGTTCCATGCGCCGGAGTTCTACGTGCGCCACGGATACCGCGAGGTCGGCTACACGCCGGACATGCCCGGCGGCGTCGGCAAACACCACTTCCACAAACGCTTGGACTGATCGTCGCGTGGCGCACGTCGCGTGGCGCACGTCGCGTGGCGCACGTCGCGTGGCGCACGTCGCGTGGCGCACGTCGCGTGAGTCGTCCTAGGAGGCTGGGCTAATTGCTGTGCGCGGGCGCTTCGCAATCGTCTGCGGCGCTCGGCCGACATCGAAGATCATCAGAGGAGGTCTGGGTGATGGTGGGTGCGGTCTCGCCTCCGGCGGCCCTCCGGGAGGAGCGCTCCGGCTCCGGGGCAGCCGAAAGAGCATTGCGGCTTCGCCTTCCGACCCGGGGTGGCTGGGTTTCGTGTGGCCTGTCTGCCCCGTCTGCCATCGACCCGGGCAGAGCCGAGCAGATCATCGGCAGGGCCGCCAGGCTGAGTGGTGTTGGCAGCGGCTTGATCGGTTCTCGCGAGTCTGCTGGTCACGCTGAGTTCGCCGGGCTCCGGCCCGTGGGTGGGCGCGCGCTGTTGGTCGCGGTTCGCAGTGTTGGTATCTGTCCGTCGGTGGCGGCCCTGCCGATGATCTGCTCCCCGTGGGGCGGGTCGATGGCAGACGGGGCAGCCAGGCGGTCACCTGTGTGTGCTGCGCACTTAACACAAGATCAAGGGTGGGCGGGTAGGGCAACGGCCGGGCCGTGCGAGGCAAGATCCGGGGATCGGGTGTCCATCTGGCGGGAATCAAGATCCTTGCGACTCTGGTGGCCCATTCGGGTGCCTTCAAAGGGCCACCAGAATCGCAAGGATCTTCAATGCGTCTACTGGCCTCTGGGGCGGTCAGGGGTAGCGAGCGGCAGCAGCACCTATATGGCGAAATTTCGGGCGCGGAATCCCCAAAGCCGGGCCTGCCGAAATGTCGGGCGCGGAGCGTTCGCGGCTCAACCCCGACGCCGAACACCCAGTACGCGGCATCCGACGCGGAGCGTCCGAGACTCAACCCCGACGCCGAGCAGGTAAGCGGTGTCCAGCGCGTACTCGCGACGGGGTGAGCCGCCGGGGGGTCGGAATGGCTGCCGCTGCTCTCCGGCACCGGGCGGATTTGGGGGTGCGGCGGGAGCGGCGACGGGAGTGGAAGGGAGGCCCCCTGGGGGCCGAGCGGTGCCCGCGGGAGCGTGCGGGCAGCACCATGCGCAGAGCGGGAAAGCCCGGTTCTCACGTTCGTGTAGCGCGAAGCGCGGGTGGGTAGAAGGGGGTCACTACCACACGGCAGGCAGCGTGCGGGCGGGAATGCCCAACGCTCGATATAGGAGGATTTCCGTGCGCATCGGAGCGGTCGTCATCATCGTTTGGCTCATCATCGGGGCCTTGGCGGCGGGGCAGCGGGGATATTTCGCGAATGACGCGGACAACTGTGCGGAGGTGTCCACGACTGCGGTGACGATCGTGGCGGGGCCGCTGAACTATGTCGGGCTGAACCCGAAGCTCAACTGTGAGGCGCCCGAGCCGTCGAAGTAACGACCGTGACCGAAAGGGCCGGCAAGCGTGCCGGCCCTTTGGTGTCGGCGTAGTTTGGGTGCGTGAATCTGCCTGATCCCGCCGCGGGGATTACCATGCCGACCGGGTTCGGCCGGGCGCAGTTGTCGCCCGATCCGACTGTGCCGGGCGCGTGGACGCTCACGGTGGACGATGTGCCGCAGTCGTGGGTCGACCTCGGTGACCCGACGCGGATGAAGTTCGACTACATGCAGCGGCTTGTCACGGTGGTCGACCTGGCGGCGGCTCCGGGTGCGCCGCTGAGCGTGTTGCACCTGGGCGGGGGCGCGCTGAGCCTGCCGCGGTACGTTGCGGCGACCCGGCCGGGGTCGGCGCAGACAGTGGTGGACCGGGACGAGCTGTTGATGGCGCTGATTTGGGATCGGTTGCCGCTGGCCGACGACGCGGGCGTGACCATGCTGCTCGGCGATGCGCGCGAGACCCTGGAGGGCCTGCCCGACCAGACGTTCGACCTGATCGTGGCGGATGTCTATCAGGCCGCCGTCATGCCGCGCAGCATCTCCAGCACCGGGTTCGTGCGGGAGGCGCGGCGGGCGCTGCGGCCCGGCGGCCTCCTCGCGGTGAACGTGGTGGACAGCCCGCCGCTGGCCCGCACCCGGGTGCTTACCGCGACGCTCGCCGCGGTGCTTCCGGACGTGTGTGTGATGGCCGCGGCCGGCATGCTGAGCGGGCGGCGGTTCGGCAATACGGTGCTTGTCGGCAGCCCGGCCGCGGATCGCATTCCGCGTGAGCGGCTGGCCGCGCGGGCCGCCCGGGAGAAGGACCCGGGCCGGGTGATCGGCGGCGACGCGCTTGCCGGGTTCACGAGCGGGGCGCTGCCGCTGCACGACCCGATCGTCACTCTGTAGTAACCGAGAACCGGGACAGGAGTTCGTCGCGGATGAGCGGCCGCGTGCCGTAGACGAGCAGCATTCCCGCCTCGCGCAGCAGCCGCTCCGGGTGGCCGCCGCGAAGTACGGCCGTCGAGCCCTGGTGCACGATCAGCGCGGTCGCCGCGCGCAGCGCCAGTTCGGAGGCGACCGCGCGGGCCGCGGGCGTCCGCTCCGGGTCGGCGGCGAGCAGGCCGGCGCGGGCCGAGTCGAGCTCCTTGTCAAGCGACGACGGGCCGAGCAGCGCGAGGCAGCGGCGGGCCACGCCGAGCGCCAGGAAGCCGTTGAGGGCGGACCCGGGCGCCTCCGCCCTGGTCCACGCGTCCATCGGCAGCGCGTGCATCAGCCGGTCCGCCGGGACCAGGTGCTCGGAGAAGCGCAGCACCGCGGTCCGGCTGGCCCGCAGCGCGGCGAGGTCCTGCACGGTTCCGGTCAGTGTGCCGGACGGGACCGCGTCGATCAGGAAGAAGCAGGCGGCGCCGCTCTCGTCGCGCGCGCCGACCTGGACCACGTCGATCATGTCCCAGCCGCTTACCCACGGCACCTCGCCGTCGAGCACGTAGCCGCTGTCGACCCGCCGTGCGCGCATCCCCTCGCCGCCCGGCCGCAGCCCGGCGAGCGCCACGCCGCCGCGCACGTCACCTGACGCGAGCCTGCGCAGCCAGGTGTCGCGCAGGCCGGGCGTGCGGCTGGCCGCGGTGCCGAGCACGACGCCGTGGTGCTGCATCCAGACAAGCGTGGTGGTCAGGTCGCCGCTGGCCAGCACCTCAAGCAGGTAGCCGGCCGTGGCCATGTCCTCCATGCCGAGGCCGCCGAGCTCCGCCGGGGCGGCGACGCCGTAGAAGCCGAACCGCTTGAGCATGTCCAGGTGCGACTGGGGCACCCGCCCGGCCCGGTCCACCTCGGCCGCCGCCGGCAGGAACATCTCCTCGGCAATCTGTTCCGCCCGGGAGCGCATCGTCGCCGCATCAGTCATTCCCACAAACTAGCCGGAATCAGGCCGCAACATTCGACCTGTATGCCGCGCCGAGCGTTTCGGCGAGCGCGAGCGCCTGCTCGCGGAGTTCCGGCACCGCTGTGGTCTCCCAGAGTCGCCCGCGCCGCAGCGGCCCGATCACCCACAGCGGCCCGCCGGTCGCGCGCCCGTCCGGCCCCACGTCAAGTCCGAGCCCGAAGGGCCCGACGCGCGCCAGCCCGTCAGCGAGCAGCGCACCTGTCAGCGGGTCCGCCGCGTGCGGCAGCCGCCCCGGCCCGGTCGCGTTCACCACCTGCACACTTTCAAGGTCAACATCTGCGGGGGTACGCACCAGGAGCGCGCCGTTCCGCAGGTGTGCGCGGATCTCCGCCGCCACCGGCGCGGCCATCCGGTGCCGGTGCACGTCCCAGTGCCGCGCGCAGTGCCGCAGGAACCGCTCCCGGTCCGCGTCGCCGGCCGCGAGCCAGAGCGGGTTCGCGTGCGGGCGCACCGCCTCCACCACCGGGCGCCAGCCGCCCGGGTGCCGGTCCGCGATCTCCCGGATCCCCCGGACGAGTGAGCGCAGCGACCCGGATCGGGCCACCAGCGCGCCGACGGCCTCGGTGGCGGGCTCGTCGCGGGGCTCCACGTGGTCGCGCGGCAGCAGCCCGTGCCGGGAGACAAGCGTGATCGGCGCACTCCGGCCGCGTCGCAGCAGCGTGAGCGCGGTGTCGACAGCGGTGAGCCCGGTGCCGGCGACGACCACCGGCCGGTCCGGGTCGATCACGTCGAGCGCGCCCGGCAGCCACGGGTCCGGAACCAGCTCGGGATGTCCGTCGACGAACGCGGGCACCGCGGTCCGGGGCGGCCCGAGCGCGAGCACCACGTGATCGGCACGGATCGGCAGCCCGTCGGCGAGGTGGATCGTCAGGCCGCCAGGCCCTCGGCTGATCCGGATCGCACGCCCGGCCCGCAGGTCGACGGGCGTCTCCGCCAGGACCGCGCGCAGGTAGTCACCGAACAGCCGCCGTGGTGCGTACGCGTCCCCGTCCAGGCCGGCCCAGTCGGCGAAGCCGCGCGCGTCGTCCGCCCCCATCACGCAGGCGCGCGAGTTGAGCAGGTGCCAGGGCTCCGGGCCACGGTAGGCGACGCCGCCGGGCGCCCGGTCGTCGACCATGATCAGGTCCACGCCCGGACATCGGCGGCGCAGTGCACGGGCGGTGAGGATGCCGCTCGCGCCCGCGCCGATGATTGCGACAGTCATGTGGTTCGCCCCCTGGTAGCCCGGTCCGTACCGTTCCTCAACGACCTCCTATCCCTATGGAAACTGTAGGAGATCCGAACCGGGCCAGATAGTGCCAGGCCCACTTGAGCAGCTGCGGGTCGTCGTCGGCCGTACCGATCAGGCGCGGGACCAGCACGCCGTCCCGGGCGAGCCGGCGGGCGCAGTCCCGGCCCGCGTCCGGCCGGTATCCCGGTTCCAGCGCGTCCACAGTGGCGCGGAACCCGGGATGCCACTCCAGCGGGCAGGGCAGCGCGCGGGCCGCCTCCTCCACCGCGGTGCCGGCGAAGCTCGGGTCGAGCACGAGCGCGTCCACGTCCCGGTCGAGCAGCACCGGGCCGTGCACGTGCGCCTCGACGTAGTCGTTCAGCGGATCCTCCGAGGGGGTCGCCTCGAGCAGCGCGACGAGCCCCATCCGCTCGCGCACGCCGAAGTCCGCAGGATCGGCGAAGCTGTCCGGGTAGCAGAACGTGACCCGGTCAAGCACGTGCGGCGCGAGCCGGAAGTACGACGAACCGAAGCGCGGCGACCCGCCGGCCGGGCTGCCGAGATGGTTGAGCGAGCCGTAGACCGGCCGGTGCTCCGGCCCGGCGTCGTCGTAAACACCACCGAACAGCCGGCTCTCCCACCGCCACCTGTCGCCGCCGGGGTGCGCGGTGAGCCCGCCGTTCCCGGTCCCGGTCTCGAACTGGGAGCGGTACCGGTTGTCCCGCCGCATCGCGGCGAGGATCGGCTGCCCGGACACGGTCGGCCGGTCCGGATGGAAGTGCAGCGTGATGGTCAGGCCCGGCGTGAGCGGCGGCCCGGCGGCCGACGCGGCGACGTGCGCGACGGCGCGCCGCCAGATCTCCTCGGTCATCCGACGATGATGATCCAGGCGTCCGTCCGCGGCGAGCCGATTAGCGGCGGGCCGCATCCGCACACGGTGGTGAGCCGGGCTGACGGCGGCTTGGCCAGCGCATTCAACCCGAGGGTTGACAGCGCGAATATAGTCAACGCAGTGGTTGATTAACCGAATGGTTGGGAACGATGACGACTGACGACCGGCTCAGCGAGGTGTTCGGGGCGCTTGCGGATCCGACCCGCCGGGCGATCCTGACCCGGCTCACCGAGGGCGAGGCGACCGTCAACGACCTGGCCGCGCCGTTCCCGGTCAGCCTGCAGGCGATCTCCAAGCACCTCAAGGTTCTTGAACGCGCCGGCCTGATAACCCGCGGCCGGGACGCGCAGTGGCGGCCCTGCCGGCTCGACCCGGCGCCGTTGCGCGAGGTGGCGGACTGGATGGAGCAGTACCGCCGCTTCTGGGACGAGCGCTACGCAAGCCTCGACACCTACCTCAGCGACCTGCAACAGAGGGAGACAGAGCAATGACCGAGCAGCTCAGCGTGACCACACTGTCCGACACCGAGATCGTCATGACCCGGGTCCTGGACGCGCCGCGCACACTTGTCTGGGCCTGCCAGACCCAGGCGGAGCACCTGCGCAAGTGGTGGGGCCGCGGCCACCCGCTGGACGTCGAGATCGACTTCCGGGTCGGCGGGAAGTACAGGTTCGTGGAGCACGCGGACGACGGCAACGCCTACGCGTTCCATGGCGAGTTCCTGGAGATCGAGGAGCCGTCCCGGCTGGTGCAGACGTTCGAGTTCGAGGGCATGCCCGGCCACGTCGTCACCGACTCGCTCGAGCTCACGGAGGAGAACGGCCGCACCACGGTGACCACCACGTCCCGCTTCGACACGAAGGCGGACCGCGACGGGATGGTCGAGTCCGGCATGGCCGACGGGGCGCAGCAGTCCTACGTCGCGCTCGACGCGCTGCTCCGCGAGCTGACGAACTAGGAACAACACGCATCGGGGGTACGGGGTGAGCGCGCGCTCACCCCGTACCCCCGAATGCTTCTGATCTATTGCGGTGGGAAGTTGCCCTGGTGCGGCCGGTGCGGGTACTGGTGAGGTGGGAACGGCTGCTGTGGCGGGAACGGCTGGTGCGGTGGGAACGGCTGGTGCGGTGGGAACGGCTGGTGCGGCATCGGCGGGAACGGGTGCGCCTGGTACAGCAGGTGCTGTGGCAGGGGGCCGTAACCGGTGAACGCGGGCGATGGCGTCAAGCGCTGCGGGCGCGGGCGGGCGTCCGCCGGGCTGAACCAGCGGTGCGTGGTCGGCACCACGAGCAGCACGAACGCGGCGACCGCAAGGAACAGCGCGGTGATCGACAGCACCGGCAGAGCCACATCGGGAACGAGTGTGTTCCGCTCGCCGACCAGATCGTAGAGCCGCGAGTAGAACGCGTCCTCGTGGTAGTAGCTGTCCGGCGACGGCAGCCCGCCCTCGAAGTCCTCGCCGAACGGGTCCGCCGCATACGGATCAGCGCTTGAGTAGTCGTCACCCGTGCCGAACGGGGTGAACACGATCGTGCTCAACGCGCCCGTGGCGCAGAGGAGCAGCGCGATCATGACGATCGGTGTGCCGAGCCCGACCAGGTTGAGGATGCGGGCCACGGTCAGGCCGCGGGCGAGCAGCAGCATGGTGGTGAGCAGCCACCCGGCCAGCAGGATGAGCAGCGACACGGCCACCGCGGTGAACGTCCAGTTCGACAGCCGCTCGGCCGCCGCGTCCGTCTGCGAGGCGCCGCCGACACTCGCGGCATCGGTGATCAGGTTGTTGTAGGCGATCCCCTCCCACAGCGCCCAGCCAGCGAACACGACAAGCAGCCCGACCACCACATACTGGATGATCAGCGCGACATTCACCGTGGCCGGCCGCGGCCCACGCAGCGGCCCGGCGAACTTCGGCGGGCCGGGCTGCGGGTGCGTCCCCATCGGCGGCCCGGTGGCCGCATCGGGGGCGCTGGTCGGCGCGGCGGTGGGTGCGGCGGCCTTGGCCGGCTGGATCGAGATGCCCGGCTGCGGCGGGGCATCGCCGGCGGCGGGCGCCGGCCGCTGGTCGGTGGCGTCCGGTACGGCCTGGCCGGGCTGGCAGGACTGCGCCGTGGGGTCGCCGGCGGACGGCTGTGGCCGCGCGGCGGGATCGGGGGTGGGTGATTGCACGCGCGCACGCTACCGAAATGATCTTCGGTGCGACACCCCGTTCTCCGCCGCCCGGAGACGCCGCCGGTCAGAGCACGAACGCGTCCGTCCACAGTTGACCCGAGCGGCCGGAGAGCGCGTCGAGCATGGCTACGGCCTGGCGGTCGGTGAGCGACGCGACGAAGTCGACGATCGCGCGGCCGCGGGCCAGCGCGGCACGGCGCGGCGTGGCCGGGTCCAGTTCGGCGTGGGCCAGTTCGACAAGGTCGTGCAGGCGGCGGGGCAGGCGGGTGACCTCGTCCGGGTCCTCAAGCCAGGAGAGCAGCGCCTCGACCAGCGTGCCGAGCAGCCGGGCCTGGCCGCGCTGGTGCAACGCGAGGTCCGGGCGCTCCAGCACGAAGCGGTGGTGCACGAACTTGAGAACCTGCACCTCGTGCCACTGCACGGGCGACAGCAACACGTGCCCGGACCGCAGCGACGGGCGCTCGGTCACGGTGATCGCGTCGACAAGGCCGCGCGTCCACGTGTCGGAGAACCGGGAGACCGCGTGTTCGGCCTCGACCGAGCCGTCGAACGGCGCGGAGAGCAGGCCGTCGACAAGTTCGCGGCGCACGTGCGCGACAGCGGTGCCGAACGCCTCGTCGTCGCTGACCCAGGCGTCCTTGCGATGGAGGGTACGGCGCAACCGCTCGATCGACCGGCCGGGCCGGCGGGCGTGCAGCTCAAGCGCCTCGTCCGACTCGATGGCCAGTTCGCCCGCGTGCCGCTGCCAGGCGGACAGCTCGGCCGCGACCTCGCCCTGCCGGAGCACGCCGACGCGGTAGAAGTCCTCGACGTCGTGGATCGCGTACGCGATGTCGTCCGCGGTGTCCATGATCGACGCCTCGGCGGTCTGCTGCCAGTCCGCGATCCGGCCCTCGAACGGCGCCCGCGCCTGGCGCAGGTCGCGGACCTCAGTGCTGTACGCGCTGAACTTCGACGACCCGCTCTCCGGCTCGGCGGCCGGGGCCTTCGCGCCGCGCGGCGCCGGGTCGAGCGTCGACGGGTGCGGGTCCGGATAGCCGCGCCGGGTCCACGGGTACTTCAGCAGCGCGGCCCGGACCGCGGCGGTCAGGTCCAGGCCGATGATCGTCTGGCCCCGGGCCTCGCCGCGGATCTCGGTGCTGGTGACGATGCGGTACGACTGCGCGTTGCCCTCGAACCCGTCGGAGAGTCCGAGCCGCTCCCGGGCCAGCCGGTCCAGCACCCGCTCGCCGAGGTGGCCGAACGGCGGGTGGCCGAGGTCGTGCGCAAGCGACGCGGCCTCGACCACGTCCGGGTCGCAGCCGCCGAGCTTGTCCAGCAGCGCCTGATGCTCCGGGTGCGCCAGCAGCCGTTCCGCGATCGCGCGGCCGACCTGGGCGACCTTGAGGCTGTGCGTGAGCCGGTTGTGCACGAGCAGGCCGGAGCCGCCCGGGCTGATCACCTGCGTGACGCCGGCCAGCCGGGCGAAGAACGTCGAGGTGACGATCCGGTCGCGGTCCGCACGGAACGGCGAGGAGGCGAGATCACCCGGCGCGGGCCCGGCGCCGGACAGGCGCTGTGCGCGGGGGTCCTCGGAGTCGGCCATTCCGCCACGCTAACAGCCTGTTGATCAACATCGGGATCGGCCCGGCGCCGGGGAAGGGCTCCTCACCGCGTACCCGCGAGAGATCTTGATCTAGAAGAACGACGCCGCGTGACCACCACGCACGCGGCGGGATCGGGGTGCGGGGGCGCCCCCGGGGTGGCCCGGTGCGACCCGCCGGGCGGAGCGGGGTGCCGCGACAAGTGTCGGTGGGTGCGGGCAGAATGGCGGCCGTGACAACGTCTGTGGACCCTGCACTGCCCCTGCCCGAGGCGCAGCCCGAGGTGCTCGCGGCGGCCGAGCCCGCGGCGGTGACGCCGACGGCGACCACCGCGGCGTTCGTCGCCGCGAGCGCCGGCGCCATCAACCAGCGCATCGCCGAGGAGCTCGGCGTGCGCGAGGCCCAGGTGGCCGCCGCGGTCGGCCTGCTGGACGGCGGCTCGACCGTGCCGTTCATCGCGCGGTACCGCAAGGAGGTGACCGGCACGCTCGACGACGCGCAGCTTCGCACGCTCGAGGAGCGCCTGCGGTACCTGCGCGAGTTGGAGGAGCGGCGCGCCGCGATCCTCGAGTCGATCCACGGCCAGGGCAAGCTGACCGAGGAGCTGCAGGCGCAGATCCTCGCGTCCGATTCGAAGGCGCGGCTGGAGGACATCTACCTGCCGTTCAAGCCGAAGCGGCGGACCAAGGCGCAGATCGCCCGCGAGGCCGGCCTGCAGCCCCTCGCCGACCTGCTGATCGGCGACCCGACGCGGGACCCGGCCGGTGAGGCCGCGGCCTACGTGTCCGAGGACAAGGGCGTGGCCACGGCGCAGGCCGCGCTTGACGGCGCCCGCGCGATCCTTGTCGAGCGCTTCGCCGAGGACGCGGACCTGATCGGCACGCTTCGCGAGCAGGTCTGGGCGCGCGGCGTGATCGGCTCCAAGGTCCGCGAGGGCAAGGAGGAGGCCGGCGCGAAGTTCAAGGACTACTTCGACTTCTCCGAGCCGCTGACCAAGCTGCCGTCGCACCGCATCCTCGCGCTGTTCCGCGGCGAGAAGGAGGAGGTGCTCGAGGTCTCGCTCTCCCCCGACGCGACCGAGACCGAGGGCCCGACCACGTACGAGCAGGCCATCGCGGCGCGCTTCGGCATCGAGGACCAGGGGCGGCCGGGCGACCGCTGGCTCAAGGACACCGTACGGTGGGCCTGGCGCACCCGCATCCTTGTGCACCTGGAGATCAACCTGCGGTCCCGGCTGTGGCAGGAGGCGGAGGAGGAGGCGGTCCGCGTCTTCGCGGCCAACCTGCGTGACCTGCTGCTCGCCGCGCCGGCCGGCACCCGCGTGACAATGGGTCTCGACCCGGGTCTGCGTACCGGCGTGAAGGTCGCGGTCGTGGACGCCACCGGCAAGGTCGTCGACACCGCCACGATCTACCCGCACGAGCCGCGGAAGAAGTGGGACGAGTCGCTCGCCACGCTCGCGGTGCTGGCCGAGAAGCACAAGGTCGAGCTGATCGCGATCGGCAACGGCACCGCGTCCCGGGAGACGGACAAGCTGGCCGGCGACCTGATCAAGGCGTTCCCGGCGCTGCCGCTCACCAAGATCGTGGTGTCCGAGGCGGGCGCGTCCGTCTACTCCGCCTCGGCGTACGCGTCCGAGGAGCTGCCGGGCCTTGACGTGTCGCTGCGCGGCGCGGTCTCCATCGCCCGCCGCCTCCAGGACCCCCTCGCCGAGCTGGTGAAGATCGACCCGCGCTCGATCGGCGTCGGGCAGTACCAGCACGACCTGTCCGAGGTGAAGCTCTCCCGCTCACTCGACGCGGTCGTCGAGGACTGTGTGAACGGCGTCGGCGTGGACGTGAACACCGCGTCCGCCCCGCTGCTCACCCGGGTCTCCGGCATCGGCGCCGGCCTCGCGGAGAACATCGTGATGCACCGCGACGCGAACGGGCCGTTCCGGTCCCGCAGCGCGCTGAAGCAGGTGCCGCGCCTCGGGCCGAAGGCGTTCGAGCAGTGCGCGGGCTTCCTGCGCATCCCGGCCGGCGACGACCCGCTCGACGCGTCGGGCGTGCACCCGGAGGCGTACCCGGTGGTCCGCCGGATCGTGGACGCGGCCGGCGGTGACCTGAAGACGCTGATCGGCAACGGCAGCGCGCTCAGCCGGCTGGCCCCGCAGCAGTTCGTGGACGAGACGTTCGGTCTGCCCACGGTCACCGACATCATCAAGGAGCTGGAGAAGCCGGGCCGGGACCCGCGACCCGCGTTCAAGACGGCCGCGTTCGCGGACGGCGTGGAGAAGCTCTCCGACCTGGTCCCCGGCATGAAGCTCGAGGGCGTCGTGACGAACGTGGCCGCGTTCGGCGCGTTCGTCGACGTCGGCGTGCACCAGGACGGACTGGTCCACGTGTCCGCGCTGTCCAAGACGTTCGTCAAGGACCCGCGCGAGGTGGTCAAGCCGGGTGACATCGTCACGGTCAAGGTGCTCGACGTGGACATCCCGCGCAAGCGCATCTCGCTCACGCTGCGGCTTGACGACGAGCCGGAGACCGCGGGCGGTGGTGCGCCGCGCGGCGAGCGGCCGCCTCGTGGAGAACGGCCGCAGCGTGGTCCGCGCGCCCAGACCGGAGCGCCGGGCAGTGCCGGCAGTGGCGGGGCCGGTGGCGGCGGTCAGCGCGCCGGGCAGGGCGGCGGCGCGGGTGGCCGCGGCGAGCGTGCCGGTCAGGGCAGCGGTCCCGGCGGCCGTGGCGGTCAGAGCGGCGGCGGTGGCCGTGGTGGCGAACGCGCCGGTCAGGGTGCCGGTGGCGGCCGTGGCGGTGAGCGTGGCGGCCAGGACCGGCGTGGCGGCGGTGGCGGCGGTGGCCGGGACAACAGGTCCGGCGGCGGCCACGGCGCCCGCCCGGACTTCGGCAACTCCGCCCTGGCGGACGCGTTGAAGCGGGCCGGACTCGACAAGGGTCTCAGCTCCGGCGGCGACTCGCGCGACGCGAAGAAGCGCTAGATCTACCGGGCCCCGCGTGGACGTCGCCGTCCGCGCGGGGCTCCTCTCCGTACCCCCGCATGCTCGTTTGTGGTGGGACTCCCGACCGGCGGGACGGGCAGTGAGTCCGTCAGCGTGCCTCTCCCCGACCGATACCATCTGTGACGAGTGGGTTCACGAGCGCAGGGGGTAATTCCGTGTCTGTGGTGGCGATTCCGGGGTCGAAGTCGATCACCGCGCGGGCGCTGTTCCTGGCGGCCGCGGCGGACGGCGACACGGTGCTGCGCCGTCCCCTGCTCTCCGACGACACCGAGGCGTTCGCGAACGGGCTGACAGTGCTCGGCTACGACGTCCGGCGCGGCGGCGAGGACTGGACCATCACCGGCCGGCCGGCCGGACCGGCGCGCGACGACGCGGACGTGTTCTGCCGCGACGCCGCCACCGCCGCCCGTTTCCTGCCCGGCCTGGTCGCGGCCGGGACCGGCACGTTCCGGTTCGACGCGTCCGCGCAGATGCGCCGCCGCCCGGTCGCGCCGCTCACCGCCGCGCTGCGTGCGCTCGGCGTCGACGTCCGGCACACCGGCGAGGACGGCCACCTGCCGCTCACAGTGGTCGCGGACGGCATCAAGGGCGGCGACCTCGAACTTGACGCGAGCCTGTCCTCGCAGTTCCTCACCGCGATGCTGCTGACCGCGCCGCTCACCCGCGAGGGCCTCACCATCACGGTCACCGGCCTGGTCAGCGCGCCCTACGTGGAGATCACTCTCGCCATGATGCGCCGGTTCGGCGTGACAGTGGTCCGGGACGGCGCCACGCTTCACGTCCCGCCGGGCGGCTACAAGGCCACCAGCTACGCGATCGAGCCGGACGCGTCGACCGCAAGCTACTTCTTCGCCGCGGCCGCGCTCACCGGCCGCGAGGTCACCGTGCCCGGGCTCGGCGCCGGCGCACTCCAGGGCGACCTCGGGTTCGTCGAGGTGCTGGGCCGGATGGGCGCGGAGGTCACGATCGGCGCGGACGCCACCACCGTCCGCGGCACCGGCCGGCTGACCGGCATCACCACCAACATGCGCGACATCTCGGACACCATGCCGACGCTCGCCGCGATCGCGCCGTTCGCGGACGGGCCGGTGCGCATCGAGGACGTCTACAACACGCGGGTCAAGGAGTGCGACCGGCTCGACGCGTGCGCGGACAACCTGCGCCGCCAGGGCATCCGCGTCGAGACCGGCGAGGACTGGATCGAGATCCACCCGGGCGTGCCCGCGCCGGCGGAGATCGGCACCCGCCGCGACCACCGGATCGCGATGAGCTTCTCGGTCGCGTCGCTGCGCGCCCCGAAGATCACGCTTGACGATCCGGCGTGCGTGAAGAAGACGTTCCCCGAGTTCCACCAGGTGTTCGGCGCGCTGCGCGCGGAGTGGGACCTCTGAGTTCACGATCAAGGACATCTTCCCGCTCTGCGGGTGGTCCGGCCCGCACGCTCCCGCGGGCTGCGGTCGTCGCTGGCGCTCCTCCCTGCACGTTCCGTGGTCGGCCGCGCCTCAAGCAAAAGCCGCTATCGGCTTTCTGACCTGCGGATTCTCTCAGCGGTTCGTCGCCATAGGCTCCGGTCCGAGCCCACGGTGGGTGACGGTGTTGCGGAAAGCGGGTCGGCGAGATGCGGGCGATCACGAGGCTGTTCGTGTCCATGACGATCGCCGGGGGCGCGGGGGTGTCCGGCCTGGCAGCGGCGGACGTTCCGGCGCTGATGAACGACTACCGGCAACGTGCGGCGGTGGCAGCGGCGCAGGGCGAGTGCCGGGCCGTCGATTTCGCGATCCTGGCGTATACGACCGCGCACGGCCGGACCCCCGTCACTGTGGCGGAGCTGCGAGAATACGACCTGGGCGAGGTGGCGGAATACCGGATCGAGGACGGCCGGGCGGTCGGGCCGGGCTGCGCGGAACCGGCACGCTAGCCCGGGTCCGTGGACAGCGCCTGGGGCGTGTTCGGGTCCGACCCGGCGGGCCGCCCGGGACCGGTGTGGTGGGCCGCGCCGAACCAGCGGGACAGGGCGGTCTCCAGCTCCGCCTGGTCCGCGCCGATCCAGGCGATGTGGCCGTCCGGGCGGAGCAGAACCGCCTCGCCGATGTCCGCGGGGGCGTCGGCGACGCGGTCGACCTGGGCGGACCACGCGTCGGCCGACAGCCGGCCGGTGCCGTCCAGCAGCAGGCCGCGGCCAGCACGCATCAGCGCATAGAGGCGGCCCTGCTTCAGCGGCAGATCGCGCAGACGGCGGCCGACAAGCGCGTTGTCGTCCGCCCCGAAGTCGTACCGAAGCCCGATCGCGGTGATCTTCTCGGTGAGCAGGCGGGTCACCTCCTCGATGTCCATCAGCTCGGACAGCAGCCGGCTCACCGCCCGCGGACCCGGCTCGGTGGACATCAGCGCCATCTGCGCGCGCGTGTTGTCGAGCACGTCGGCCGCGACCGGGCGCCGCTCCGCCTGATAGGTGTCAAGCAGATCGGCCGGCGCCCGGCCGCCGACCGCCGCGGCCAGCTTCCAGCCGAGGTTGAACGCGTCCTGGAGCCCGAGGTTGAGCCCTTGCCCGCCGGTCGGCGGGTGGATGTGCGCGGCGTCGCCGGCCAGGAACGCGCGTCCCGCCCGATAGCTGTCCGCAAGCCGGGTCGCGTCGCCGAACCGGGAGAGCCAGCGCGGCGAGTGCACGCCGAAGTCGGTCCCGCCCACCGCGACGAGTTGCGCCCGGAACTCGTCGATTGTCGGCGGGGTGGCCCGGTCCTCGGCGACGCCCGCGGCCGGGGTGAGCGCGCGGTACACGCCGTCGCCGAGCGGCATCAGACCGAAGCGAAGCGTCGTCTTCCGCGCCTCCGCCACCACGGCCGCGATCTCCTCAGGTGCCGCGGTCGCCTCCATCTCGCCGATGAGCGTGTCGATCCGGTTCGGCTCGCCGGGGAACGGGATGCCGAGCAGCTTCCGGACCGTGCTCCGGCCGCCGTCGCAGCCGACCAGGTAGCGGCCCCGGAGCCGTTCGCCGCCGGCCAGTTCCGCGGTCACGCCGTCGTCGTCCTGGCGGAGGCCGGTCACGGTTCGCCCGCGCCGGATCGCCGCGCCGGCCGCGGTGGCATGCTCCTCGAGCAGACGTTCCGTGACGGTCTGCGGGATTCCCAGCACGTACCCGTGTGCGGTGTCCAGGTGTGCCGGCCACGGCTTCATGATCCCGGCGAAGCCGGCCATCCGGTGCTGCTGCCCGAGCGCGAGGAACGGTTCCAGCAGGCCGCGCTGGTCGAGGAGCTCGATGCTGCGCACGTGCAGTCCGAGCGACCGCACGTAGGGCGGGCGCGCGGCCTCCCGTTCCAGCACCACGACGTGCACGTTGTGCAGGCGCAGCTCGGCGGCGAGCAGCAACCCGGTCGGCCCACCGCCGACGATGAGGACATCAGTCACGGTCGACGATTCTGCGCCGGGACCCGGGTCTTGCGGCAAGCCCCACCACGCGATATACGTTAATTCCGGCGGGAGTTACAGCGCTCTGGCGTAACGCACCTCGTCCAGCGGGAAGCCGCGGGTCTCGTCGCGTTGCACCGCTCCGTCCGGCCGCCAGCCGCCGTGCTCGTAGAAGCGCCGGGCGCGTGCGTTGCCGTCCAGCACCCAGAGCGTGGCCCGGTCGAAGCCGGCCGCGGCGAGCGCGTCCAGTGCGGCGGCCATCAGCATCCGTCCCCCGCCGCCGCCCTGATGCTGCGGCAGCACGTAGATCGCGTAGATCTCCCCGGCGCCGGACGGCGAACCCGTGCGCGACGGGCCGTAGGAGACGAACCCGATCGGTTTGCCGCCGTTGACCTGAATGAGCACGAGCGTTCCGGACGGTGCGGCCTGGTTTGCTCCATCCGTGCCGAACTGTGACGCCTGGTCCGTGCCGGACGGGTGCTCCTGGCCGCGCAGCCGGTCCTGCCAGAACGGGCGCCAGCGGACCGGGTCGAGGGCCCGCAGGTACTCGTCGGGGACGAAGCCGCGGTAGGTGTCCCGCCAGGTGCGCACGTGGATGTCGGCGAGCACGCTGGCGTCGCTGACGGTGGCTGGGCGGGTCCGCACAGCACCCAGTCTGGCAAAGCATCATCAGCAACCCGCCGGGACCGGGACGATCAGGACATCACGCCGTTTCCAGGTCGAGATAGAAGATCGACCCATGCGGTACGGCCGGGAGATATCCGGCATCGCCGCCGTTCGCACGCGCGAGACCTCGGACGATGTACAACCCGAGCCCGGTGCCGGGCCGGCTGGACGCGGTCCGGCGGGCGCGGCTGAACTGCGAGAAGAGCTGGTCACGGAACCCCTCGGGCACCCCCTCGCCCTCGTCCCGCACCGCGATCCGGACCGTGTTTTCAGCCGTACGGGTGACATCGACGGCTACCGCGCCCCCGCCGTACTTGGCCGCGTTGGTCAGGTAGTTGACAAGCATCTGCTGCAGATGGCCGCGATTCACCAGGACCAGCTCCGACACCTCGCCACTTGCGGCGGGCGAACCGGTCAGGTCGATCGCGGCCGCGATTGCGGTGTGGAGCGGCACCGGCTCCCGGTCCGCGTGCAGCCGGCCGGCGTCCAGCGCGACCTGGGTCAGCACCTCGCGGACGAGCGTGTCCAGCCGCCCGGCCTGCCGCCCGATCAGCGCCAGCGCCTCGGTGGTCTCGGCAGGTCCCGCGTCCGGGCCGGCCAGCTCGACAGTGGCCAGGATGGACATCAGCGGAGTGGCGATCTCGTGGCCGAGCATGCCGATCAGGTCGAGCTTGAGCTGGTTCGCGTCCTCCAGCTCGGACAGCGCCGCGGTCCGCTCGGCAAGCAGCTTGTTGATCTCGGCGTAGTCGTCCGCGTGCCGCAGCCCGCCGCTCAGGCTGTGCCCGAGCAGCTCCAGGTGCTGCATGTCGCTGTCGTCGAACGCGCCGGACCGCCGCCCGGTCACCAGCAGCACGCCTGTTACGTGGTCCTCGGACAGCAGCGGCGCGACAAGCACGGACGCGACGTCGGCCCGCCGTCGGGCGTCCTGGTCCACGCGCGGGTCGTTCTCCGGGTCGTCGCAGCGCATCGGGGCCGCGTGGCGTACCGCGTGCCCGCTCAGCGACGTGGCGATCGGCCGCCGCAGCCCGGCGAGCGGCGTCATCGCCCCGGACACCGCGGTGTAGAGCAGGTCGTCGCCGTCGACGAGTGCCACCGCGGCGCCGTCCGCGAGCGGGAACATCTCCAGCGCCCGGTCCGCGACCAGCCGCAGCGTCTCGGCACGGTCGGCGGCGGCCTCGATCACCTCGCGCTGCACCGCGATGGTCTGCCGGAGCCGCGCGGCCAGCAGCGCGGCATGCGACTCGGCCGCGCGTTCGGCGGTGACGTCCCGGGCGGCCACCACCGCGCCGGAGACCGCGCCTGTGGCGTCGCGCAGCTGGCGGGCGGCGCAGACCAGGCGGCGGTCGTCGAGCAGGATCTCCGCGTCCGTGACCACCTCGCCGCACAGCGCACGGATCAGCGGAAGCTGTTCGTACTCCATCGGCGAGCCGTCCGCGTGACGCACGTCGATCTTCCCGAAGAGCTGCCGCATCGGTACGGCCGGAGCCGGGTTGCCGTGCAGGTGCCGGGCCGCCGGGTTGACCGTGGTGATCACCGCGTCCGCGTCGCAGGCGATGACGCCGTCGGAGAGGCTGTCAAGCACGGTGGCGAGGAACATCCGCTCGCGCCGGAGCCGTTCCTCAGCGGCCACCCGGTCGCTGATGTCGTGCAGGAACGCGTGGAACCACCACACGCCGTCGACCTCGTTCGGCCAGATCACCACCTCGACAGTGACCACGTGGCCGTCGCGGTGCAGGGCGGGCAGCGCCAGCCGTTCGCCCGCGACGCGCGCCTCGCCGGTGGCCATGTAGCGCTTCATCCCGCCCGCGTGCGCCTCGCGCAGCGGCTCCGGGATGATCGTGTCGGCCAGGACCAGGCCGATGACCTCGGCGGCGTGCCAGCCGAGCAGGCGTTCCGCGGCCGGGTTCCAGGCGCGGATCAGTCCCTTGGAGTCCATCGACACGAACGCCTCGGTGGTGGTCTCAAGCACCCGCCGCAGGCCGATCGCCTGGGCGATCTCGTCCGCGCGCGCCTCGAGATCAGCGAGCGCGGCCGCCATCTCCGGGCCCGGCGCCGAGGGGCCCGCGGCGGAGGGTCGCGGCTGGGAGGCCACGGGCCACCACCTCCCGCGAGAAACATCCGTCAAGATGACGTTATAAAGGCATAAAAGAGGACGAACTCACGCTAACGCGCGCGCGGTGGTCCGGGGGTCGAATCGGGAAAAGCGGGTAAGCACCCCCCGGCCCCCGCGACCGGTCGTGAAACGTGTTTACTTTTCGGCATCGGTTGGCAGCGCGCCATCACGCCGCTTGACAATCATCGGGACACCGGAGGGTACGCACTCGTGTTCGCGTCATGGGGTTCACTCATGTACCGCCTGCGCTGGACCACGGTGATCGTGGTCGTGGCCGCCTCCATCGCCTCCGGCGTGTGGGGTCTCGGCGTCTTCGGCCAGCTCTCCGAGGGCGGCTACATCGACCCGGGCAGCGAGTCGGCCCGGGCGGCCGAGGTCGCAGAGGAGGCGCTCGGCCCGCAGGGCGGCGACGTCATCGTCATCTACACGCCCGCCACCGGCACCGTCGACGATCCGGGCGTCGCACAGTCCGTCACCGCGGATCTGTCCGCGCTCCCGGCCGGCCGGATCGAGGGCGTCAACTCCTACTGGCAGCTGGCCGCGCTCGCGAGCCAGGCCGCGCAGGCCAACCCACAGGACCCGCGGGCCGCCCAGGCCGCCGCTCAGGCCGCGCAGTTCGCCACGCCGGACAAGCGCAGCGCGATCGCGCTTGTCACGCTTGCCGGCGCGAACGAGACCGAGAAGCTTGCGAACTACCGCGAGCTCAAGGACGAGTTCACTGTGGACGGCGTCGAGACGATGGTCGGTGGCGCGGCCGCGCTTCAGGACTCCACGTCCGAGCGCTCCAAGCAGGACCTGACGCTCGCCGAGGGGGTGTCGCTCCCGGTCGTACTCATCCTGCTGGTGGTGATCTTCGGTTCGCTCGTCGCCGCCGCGCTCCCGGTGCTGGTCGGCGGCCTGGCCGTGCTCGGCGCGCTCGGCGTGCTGCACGTGATCGCGCTGACCACCGAGGTCAACTCGTTCGCCGTCAACGTGGCGAGCCTGCTCGGCCTCGGCATGGCGATCGACTACGGGCTGTTCATGGTGGGCCGGTTCCGGGAGGAGCTAGCCGCCGGACGGGCCACCGCGACCGCGGTGCGCAACACGGTGGCCACCGCGGGCCGTACCGTCGCGTTCTCCGCCACGCTCCTGATCATCGCGCTGGCCGGCCTGATGCTGTTCCCGCAGGGCTTTCTCAAGTCGCTGTCCTACGGCGGCATGTCCGCGGTCGCGCTGGCCGCGTTCACCTCCCTGACGCTGCTCCCGGCCATGCTCGGGCTGCTGGGCCCGCGCGTGGACAAGCTGGCGCTGCCGCGCCGCAAGAAGCAGATCGAGGGCGAAAAACATCTCGTGAGTACGGGCTGGGAGCGCCTGGCCCGCTTCGTGATGAAGCGCCCGGTGCTGATCGCGCTGCCCATCCTCGCGCTGCTGATCTTCCTGGCCGTGCCGATCAAGGGCGTCGAGTTCGGCGAGATCGACGAGCGCGTGCTGCCGTCCGGCGACCCGGCCCGCGAGGCCCTCGCCGAGCTCAAGGCCGAGTTCCCCGCGATGAGCGGCACCGGCGTGCAGATCGTGCTCCGCGGCGCGGACGCGGCCGCCGCCACCCCGTTCGCGGCGCAGGTCGCGGCCGTGGACGGCATCGGCGAGGCCACCGTCTCCGGCGCGCAGAACGACGTCACGGTGATCACCGCGGCGCTTGAGTCCGAGGACGCGCTCGGCCAGGCGTCGAAGGACGCGGTCGAGGAGATCCGCGGGCTGACCCCGCCGTCCGGCGCCGAGGTGCTTGTCGGCGGCTTCACCGCCCGCAACGTCGACAGCCTGGAGGCGACCACCGCGCAGCTGCCGTGGATGGTCCTGCTGCTGGCCGGCGCCACGCTTGTGCTGATGTTCCTGGCGTTCGGCTCGATCCTGCTGCCGATCAAGGCGGTGGTGATGAGCGCGCTGAGCCTGACCGCCACGTTCGGCGTGCTGGTCTTCGTGTTCCAGGAGGGCCACGGCGCCGGCCTGCTCAACGTGACGCCCGCGCCGCTCGAGGTCGGCATCGTGGTGCTGATGGCCGCCGTGGTGTTCGGCCTCTCCACCGACTACGAGGTGTTCCTGCTCTCCCGGATGGTGGAGGCACGGGCCAGGGGCGCGTCGACGGTCGATGCGGTCACCACGGGCATCGTCCGCACCGGCCGGGTGATCAGCGCGGCCGCGATCCTGCTCGTCGTGGTGACCGGCGCGTTCGCGCTCTCCTCGCTGACCATGATGCGCTTCATCGGCGTCGGCATGATCCTGGCGCTGGTCCTGGACGCGACAGTGGTCCGGATGCTTCTGGTCCCGGCCGTGATCCGCCTGCTCGGCGACGCGGCCTGGTGGGCTCCCGGGCCGCTGCGCCGCCTCCAGGAGCGCGCGGGCCTCGCCGAGTCCAACGAGACCGAGGAGGACGCCGGGCTGGTCAGGTCCGGCGCCTGAGCCCGCGCGGCGACGGCGGACCGCGCGTCCGCCGTCGCACCGCACCACCGCATCGCACCACCGAGAGTGAGTGTCGGCTCACAGACACTCAGTGACCAGCGGGGGTGGTCGATGGTGAGCCGTGATCACCATGTTCCGCCGCTTCCTGCTGATCGGCGGGCCCCTCCTCATAGCCGTCTGGCTGCTGCTGCCCGACGGCCTGCCGCGCGACGTGCTCTACGCCGTCATCGGCGCCCTCAGCGTGGCCGCCAACGCGGTCGCGGCCCGGCGCTGGCGCTCCTGGACCTGGGGACTCTTCGCTGCCGGGCAGGGCGCCGCGGTCGTCGGCGACCTGCTCTGGCTCTACTACGCCAACATCGCCCACACCGACCCGTTCCCATCCGCCGCGGACGGGTTCTACCTCGCCGAGTACCCGCTGCTGACGCTGAGTCTGCTGATGCTGGCCCGGCGGCACCGCACCGCCGACGACCGCCTCGCACGACTGGACAGCGCCATCCTGGTGGCCGGCCTGGCGCTGCCCTACTGGGTGCTGCTTATCGCGCCGGCGCTTACCGACGGCGGCTCCACGTTCGGCACGCTCATCGCGCTCGGCTACCCGCTCGGCGACGTGCTGCTGCTCGCCGGCGTGGTACGGCTGCTGCTGACCGCGGGTGCCCGCAACCCGTCGTTCCGGCTCGTCACCGCGGCAGTGCTGACGCTGCTGGTGGCCGACGTGACGTTCACCTTCACCGAGGACACGGTCGGCGGCACCGTGGCCTTCCTCGCCTCGTACCTGTTCTGGGGCGTGGGTGCGCTGCTGCCGTCCGCCGGGTCGCTCGGCGATCCGGTGCCACGCTCACCGATACTCACCCACCGCCGGCTGATCACGCTCACCCTGGCCGTGCTGCTCGCGCCGGGCGTGCTGATCATGCAACTGCTGATCGGCGTGGCACCGAGCACCTGGGCCGTCGCACTCTCCTCCGCCGGGCTCTTCGTCCTTGTCGTGGCACGGATGGCAGGCATGGTGCGCCGCCTCGAGGAGCAGGCCGGGCAGCTCTCCGAGCAGGCCCGCCGGCTGGACGAACTGGCCCGTACCGACATGCTGACCGGACTGCCGAACCGGCGTACCCTCGCCGCCCAGCTCGTGCGGGACATGGCATCGACTGCCGCGGACGGCACACCGCTGTCAGTGGCGATCTTCGACCTGGACCACTTCAAGCGGTACAACGACACGCTCGGGCACCAGGCCGGCGACGACCTGCTGGCCGGCGCCGCGGCCGCATGGAGTCTGCTGCTCCGCGACCGGGACACGCTCGCCAGATACGGCGGCGAGGAGTTCGTGCTGCTCATGCCCGGATGCACCGAGGAGGAGGCGGCCGGCCTGCTGGACCGGCTGCGGCGCGCCACGCCAGACGGCCAGACGTTCTCGGCCGGACTCGCGGTCTGGAACGGCGTCGACCGCCCCGACGACGTACTGCACCGCGCGGACACCGCGCTCTACGCCGCCAAGGCCGCCGGCCGGAACCGGATGACCCGGGCGCCGTCACCGGCCGGAGCGCGTCCGCTTCAATAGGGAGCGTGCCCCTCACCGACGTCACCCGCGAACTGCTGATCCGCTACCTCGACACGTGGGCGCCGGGCGCGCTCTCCGGCGGGCGGCGCGCCACGTTCGCGCTTGTCTCGGGCACTGCGATCAGCGTGCCGGCCGCAGAGGCGGCGGTGCGGGTGTTCGCGGAGTTCGGCGACCGGCTGCGCGGGCGCGAGCTGACCATGCTCGTGGCGGGACCCGGCGCCGAGGACGCCCGGGTGCGGCTGGCCGACGTCCAGGCGGAACTGCGCACACCGGCCGGGCTGACCGTCCACACGCTCCCGGACGCGGCGCTGCTCCCGGCCGGGCTCAACGCGGCCCGGGCCGGAAGTGCGCCGCTGCTCGTCGCACTGGACGGGCCCGCCGACCGGGAAACGCTCCGCATCGTCCGCGCCGGGCGCCCGGGCGAACTGCTGATGATCACAGAGCAGGGCTCCGAGGGGGTACGAAACGCCGGCTTCTCCCTGCACGCGGCCGTGGAACTTGTCGACGCGGACGGCCGCGCGCTGCTGCTAAGCCTCGGCACGCCGTCCGCGAAGAGCCTTGAGGCGTTCAAGAGCGAGCTGTGGGCCGTCGACGAGTACGCGGGCGTACGGCTGCGCGACCCCAAGGACCCCGAAGGGCGGCTGCTGGACATCTCGCTCAGCCCCGACCCCGGCCCGCTGCGCCGCGCGCTGCAGGAACACCTGGACGAGGTGGGCGCGTGCACGGTCACCGAACTCAAGCACTTCACCATGACCGACACGGTCTACCGGCCCGCGGACACGGTACGGGCGCTGCACGGACTGCTGGACAGCGAGGCGGTGACGCGCGAGCCGGAGCACGGGAGGCTCGGCGGCGACGTGGTGATCGCTTTGTCTTGATGGTGATTGCTGATGGTCGTCGCTTCGCTCCTCCGGGCTCGGCGCCACTCCCGGCGGTGACACATTTTCCTGAGGGAGAATGCGTCACCTCTGGTCGCCCGCGCCTCACGACGTGGTCCGGATTCGCTGGGGTCGGGGGGAACTGCAGAAGAAGATCTGGGGCTGCTGCGGTCTTTCGAGGCCCCAGGAGAACCGGGCCGTTGGGGCGTGACTCTGGTCGTACCCTCGGGGGAATGTGATTTGGGGGTTTGAATCCTGTGTGAACGACGGGTGCAAGATCGGACCATCCGTGGCCGGACGGATGTGGGTGTGGCAAGGTGTGACGGTGGCGCTTATCCCCGTCGGACACGGCAACGGACCCCAGCTGCATCGCGCCGCCCGGATTGAGGACGCGGTGCACGAGGTCGTCGAGCGGCGACTGGTGAGGCGCGGGTGGGAGCCGACAGTGATCGGCTATGCGGGCTACGGCGCGCCCGGCTGGGTGCGGGTGATGGCGCGCGTGCTGCTCAGCCGGCCGGTGCCGAAGACCGGCTGGTGGGCCCGCCGCGCGGCATCGCAGCGGCCGGAGAGCGTGCGCGGGTGGCGTAGCTTCGCCACGGTGAGCCAGATGAACGCGCCGGTGACGATCACCGCGGGCGGTGTGGAGCATCAGGCGGTCGGCGACCGCGGCGGCTTCGTGGACGCGGTGGTGCCTGCCGATCTGGAGCCGGGCTGGCAGACCGTGACGATCCAGAGCGGCTCGGGCGAGCCGGTCGAGGCGCCGGTGCAGATCCTGGAGCCCGATCTCACGTTCGGCGTGGTGTCCGACATCGACGATACGGTGATGGTGACGGCGCTGCCCCGGCCGATGCTCGCGGCGTGGAACACGTTCGTGCTCGACGAGCACGCGCGCGCGTCAGTGCCCGGCATGGCTGTGCTCTACGAGCGGCTGCGCACCGCGCACCCGGGCGCGCCGGTGTTCTACCTGTCGACCGGCGCGTGGAACGTGGCGCCCGCGCTGACCCGGTTCCTGCGGCGGCACCTCTACCCGGTCGGGCCGTTGCTGCTCACGGACTGGGGGCCGACGAAGGACAGGTGGTTCCGCAGCGGGCCGGAGCACAAGCGGCTGACGCTTGAGCGGCTGTCCCAGGAGTTCCCGCGGGTCCGGTGGCTGCTGATCGGCGACGACGGCCAGCACGACCCGGAGATCTACGCGGAGTTCGCGTCGAAGCATCCGGACAATGTGGCGGCTGTCGCGATCCGGCGCCTCTCCCCCGCGCAGGCGGTGCTTGCCGGCGGCCTGCCGTCGCTTCCGGAGTCGGACACGTCGGTGTCGTCGGCCCGGTTCGGCCGCAAGTGGCTGGGCGCGCCGGACGGTGCCGGTCTGTCGCAGCTGCTCACCGAGGCTGACCTGCTGTAATTTCGGTTTCATGCACCACAGGGGAAGTCCGGCGGACATCATTCCGCTGCAGTATCACGCGCAGATGCTGCTCGACGACCGGCGGATGAGCGCGTTCCGGGACGCGATCGCGCGGGTGGTCGGGCCGGGGATGCGGGTGCTTGAGCTGGGCGCGGGGACCGGGGTGCTCGCGCACTTCGCGGCGTCGGCCGGGGCGCTCGTCACCGCGGTCGAGCGGGAGCTGAGCGTGTACCAGGCGGCGTCGCGGGCGCTGGCCGCGCACGGGGACCAGGTGCGTGTGGTGCACGGGGACGCGCGGTCGTTCGTGCCGCCCGGGCCGGTGGACGTGGTGATCTGCGAGATGCTTCACGTGGGGCTGCTGCGGGAGCGTCAGGTGGAGGTGATCCGTGCGTTCCGTGCGTCGTATGCCGGCCCGCCGCCACTGTTCCTCCCCTGCGCCACCATCCAGGCAGTCCAGCCTTTGTCCCAAAATTTCACGTTTTATGGGTACACCGTGCCGGCGCCGCTGTTTCAGGAACCGGCGGTGGTGCAGCCGCGGACCGTCGAGCTGGCCCCGCCGGCCGTGTTCCAGAGCTTCTTCTACGGTGACGCGCTGCCATCGTCCTGCGCCGGAGATGTCCAGTTTGCTATTGAGACCCCCGGCGTCCTCAACGCGGTGCGGATGATCACGAAAAATCTGCTCACCGAGGGCCCCGAGCCGGTGGAGTGGCTGATGAATTACCTGGTAGTGCCGCTGCCCGAGCCGGCAGAGGTGGCCGCGGGCGACACCGTGCGTATCCGGTTCGCCTACCGTCCGGGTGACGAGATCCCGGAGATGACGGCCTCGCTGCACGCCGAGGTGCTCTCGGCCGCGACCTCCGGATAGGTTGGGACGGTAAGCATTCACAGCGAACGGAGCCGTTCCATGAGCAAGCCGCAGGTTGCCCCGCACGACGGTCCGCCGCCGGCGGACCTGATCGTCGAGGACATCACCGTCGGTGACGGCGAGGAGGCCACGCCCGGCCGCCACGCGATCGTTCACTACGTGGGCATCGCGCACTCGACCGGCGCCGAGTTCGACGCGTCGTACAACCGCGGTGACACGTTCTCGTTCCCGCTCGGCGGCGGCCGGGTCATCGGCGGCTGGGACAAGGGCGTCGTGGGCATGAAGGTGGGCGGCCGGCGCCGGCTGGTCATCCCGCCGCACCTGGGCTACGGCCCGCAGGGCGCCGGTGGCGGTCTGATCGCCCCGAACGAGACGCTGATCTTCGTGGTGGACCTCGTCGACCTGAAGTGATCCTCAGGTGTGGGCCGGCTGAGTGATCAGCCGGTCCATCGCCGCCGCGTCCATCGGGCGCCAGAAGTGATAGCCCTGACCTGTGATGCACCCGAGCAGCAGCAGCTCGCGGACCTGCGCCTCCGTCTCCACGCCCTCCGCGACCAGGCTCAGCCGGAGGATCTGGCTCAGCCGGATCACCGCCTCGGTGACCGCGGAGCCCTCAGGTTCGCCGTTCAGCTCCCCGACGAAGCTCCGGTCCAGCTTCAGCACGTCCACCGGCAGCCGGGTCAGGTAACGAAGCGACGAGTACCCGGTGCCGAAGTCGTCGATCGCGATCCGGATCCCCTGTGCGCGCAGCAGTTCCAGGACCGGGATGTCGGTTCGCTCGCTGACCAGCGCGCTCTCGGTCAGCTCGAGCACCAGGTGCCGTGGCGGCAGGCCGGCCCGGTCCAGCACGCCGGCCACCCGCTCGGCCAGCTCGGGCTCGCGCAGCTGGTGGGCGCTGAGGTTCACTGTCACGTAGAAGTCCGGCATCGCGACCCGCCACCGCGCCGCCTGCTCCGCGGCCTCGCTAAGCACGAACATGCCGAGTTCGCCGATCATCCCGATCTTCTCGGCCAGCGGGATGAACACGTCCGGGAAGATCTCCCGGTCGGGCCAGCGGACAAGCGCCTCCGCGCCGATCATGCGGCCGCCGGCCAGGTCCACGATCGGCTGGTAGAACACGGCCAGACGGTGGCCGCGGATCGCGTTCGTCAGCTCGTCCGCGAGCAGGCCCTCGGCCAGGTCCGCGGCGGTCTGCGCGTAGAGCTGCAGTCCGTGCGAGTGGCGGCGTTTCGCGGCGTACATGGCGGAGTCAGCGTGCGCCAGCACCTCCGTGGGAACCAACCCGGGTTCGGTGAGCGCGATGCCGACGCTGGTCCGGATGCCTGCCGCGCGGGCGCTCTCCAGGATGCGCTCCGCGACCATGACGGCCTGCTCCGGCGCCTTGATGTCGGACAGCACTGCCGCGAACTCGTCGCCACCGAGCCGGGCCGCGACGTCCGCCCGGCGCAGCGACCGGGTCAGCACCGCGCCGAACTCGGTCAGCACCCGGTCGCCGGCCTCGTGTCCGTGCTGGTCGTTGACCTGTTTGAAGCCGTCCAGGTCGAAGAGGAGCACTGCCGCGTCGCCACGCTCGACGGCCGCGGCCAGCGCCTCGCGGAGCCGGATCCGGTTGGCCAGCCCGGTGAGACTGTCCGTGGTGGCGAGCCGCTGGTTCTCCCGCAGCGACGACCACTGGCGCACCGCGACCGCGCCGGTCATCACGATCACGCCGAGCACCAGCCCGGCCCACGGGAACAGGTCGTCGTACCTGAGCGCGGCCACCAGCAGGCCGTAGCCCATGCCGAGCGCCAGAAAAGGCAGATGAGCGATCCCGGGTACGCCGCGCGCGTGGACCCGCCGCCCGGCATCCCGGCCGAGGCGCACGTGCCGGATCTGCCGCCCGGCTGCGAGCACGATCAGGAACATCCCGGTCAGCAGCCACACACCCAGCCCGAACTGCTGGTTCTCGCTGCGGTACGGGTGCAGGCCGTCGCGCACCGTCAGGTACGACGTGTAGACGTCGCACGCCAGGTAGATCAACAGCCCGGCCAGCAGCGTCGGCAGCGGGTGCCGCAGGCTCCGCACCGCCCCGCGCATCAGCACCGCGCAGATGCCGAAGATGACGAGCAGGTCCTCAAGCGGGAACGCGAGCGTGGCCATCGAGATCGCGTCCAGGTGGATCGGCCCGGCCAGCGCCGGCCCGAGGATGAAGTACCAGGTGAGCATGAACCCGCCGCCGGCCACTGTCGCCATGTCGAGCGCGAACGTGAGCCGCTCGCGCCCGCTCAGTGGCCGCTGCGGGAACAGCAGCACGCCGGCCAGCAGCGCCACGCCCTGCAGCAGCGTGCCGGCCACGGTCCCCCACCACAGCACGCCGGAGGCCCGGGAGCCGCCGCTGACGGCCGCGGCCAGGCCCGGGCCGGCGGGCAGCCAGAGCAGCCAGGACAGCAGGATGAGCAGCCAGGGGGCACGCTCGCGGAGCGTGTTGAGCCGGTCGAAGGCGGCCCACCCGGTGAGCCCGATGCCGAGCGCCTGCATACCGATGAACGCGCCGCCCACAAGCGGCTCCGGGCGCGCATCCGTGATCAGGACGGTGAGCATGCCGCCGAGGCCGCCCGCGAAGGTCAGCACGGGCAGCACGATCGGCCACAACGCTCGACGCGGCACACTCCCCCGATCGGCCGGGGGCGGTGGCGTCTTAGCCTACGGCGACCGCTTCCTTACCCTCGCTGTGCTCCTCGTCCTGCCGCTCGTCCGAACGCGGTCCGGTCAGGCCGTAGAGGAGCAGGCCGGTGAGCATGTCCACGATCTCCTCCTCGGTGGCACGCGGCGCGAACTCCCCCGCCGTGAGCAGGGCATATCCGAACATGGACAGCATCGCGCCCATCGCGGCCCCGACCAGCTCCGGCGAGCCGGGCAGCGGGTGCCCCTGCGCCTCCAGCGCCTCAAGGTGCTGCCGCAGGATGTCGGTGTCCTCAAGCAGCGCCCGCCAGCCGCGCCCGGCCGCCAGGTTGTCGGTCATCGCGGACTGCATCAGCGCGACGACCACGGGCAGGTGGTCGCGGAGCACGATCCACGCGGTGCCGATGTGCGCGCGCAGCTGGCCGCGGTCACGCAGGTCGTGGTCCTCCGGGTGGGCCTCCTCCGCGATGGTGGCGTCCGCGTGCGCGTTCATGTCCGCGACAAGCGCCTGGAGCAGCTCCTCCTTGCTTGCGAAGTGGTCGTAGAACGACCCGGTGGCCCGCCCGGCAGTGGTCGTGATGTCGGTGATCTTCGTGTTGAGGTAGCCCTGCTCCGCGAAGAGCTGCCGGGCCGCCGTCTTCAACGCCGCCTCGGTCTCCGCCGCCTTCTCCTGCCGCACACCCACGGGCCCGCTCCTTCGCTCAACGCCTCTTCCCATTCCAGAATGAGACCCGCTACAGTGAACCGCAATTCGGTGAATTTACATTCATTAAAACCAGCGGGGGTACGTTCATGCAGGTCACCATCGTCGGAGCCGGGATCGCGGGCTCGGCCACCGCAATCGGGCTGTCCGCACTCGGGCATCAGGTCACCGTGTGCGAAGCCGGGCCGGCCGTCGCCACCGGCGGATCGTTCATCAGCCTGGCCACGAACGCGCTGCGGGCGCTCGACGTGCTTGGCGTTCCCGAGCTGCCGGTCGGGTTCCCGGTGGCCCGGCAGCGCATGTGGACGGCGTCCGGGCGGCTGCTCGGCGACGTCGCCCGCGGCCGTCGCGCGTCCGACCCGACGCTCAGCATCACGGCGCCGCGGGCCGGCCTGGTCAACGCGCTGCGCGACCGTTGCCGTGCCGCGGGCGCGACCATCTGGCCCGGCTCCCGGGTCGCCGGGCTCTCCGACGACCTCCTCGGCGTACGGCTGGCGGACGAGACGATCCTGGAGTCAGACCTGATCGTCGCGGCGGACGGGCTGCGGTCACCGATCCGCGCGGCGCTCGACCCGGCCTCGGCGGAACCGGTCTATGCCGGGCTGTACACAGTGGCCGGCACCTCTGCGCTCGACCTGCCGCGGGACTCCGCGCGCGACTCCGCGTTCAACATGACGATCTGCCGGAACGGCGCGTTCATCCACCTGCGGGCGCCGGACGGGGCGATCTGGTGGCAGGCGCAGATCAACGGCGCGCTTGCCGCACTGGACGTGTCCGAGGCGTTCGCGGACGCGGCGGTACCGTCTGCGATCATCGCGGCGGCCACCTCCGTCGACCGGCCGCAGCCGCACCACCTGCTCGATCCGGCGCCGTCCGTCTGGACGTCGTCACGGGTGGCGCTGCTCGGGGACGCGCTGCACCCGATCGGGGCGGGGCAGGGGGCGGCGATGGCGCTCGAGGACGCGGCGGCGCTGACCGGGGCGGTGCGCGGGGCGTCCACCGTGGAGGCTGCGCTTGCCGTCTACGAGGCGGTGCGGCGGCCACGGATCGCCAAGGTGCTCCGGACCGCGGACGACAACCGCAATCTCAAGGCGGCGGGGTCCCTGAGTCGTACCCTCCAGGGGTTGATCATGCCGTTGGTTCTCCGGCACGGCTATGAGCGCGCTACCGGATGGCTGTACGACTACGAGCCGGCGGTGTAGGCAGTCCTCACGCGAAGTGGACCGTGCCGAACTCGCCGCTGGAGCCGCCGGCCGAGCGGGTGCGGCCGGTGATCCGGCCCGGGAGCTGGCGGCCGAGGACGGTGCCGTCAAGCAGCCGCGCCACCTGGTACGGGTCGTAGCCGTCGAAGTAGCCGAGCAGCCAGTCGCCGTACCCCGGTGTGTCGTAGTAGGGCTGCTGGCCGCGCGGGCCGATGACGGAACGGATCGCGCCGGAGCGGCCGGCCGCGACCCGCGCGTGGTCCGCCTCGCAGACCGGGATGCGGCGCGGCGGCGCCGACCGGTTCGGCGCCCACTCGACCTCGCGGCTGGCCGGGCCGTGCGCCGGATCGAACAGGCACGGCGGCGCGTCCTCCGGGGCCGGGCGCCCGATCGACAGGGCGGCGGCCCGGGACAGGTGCCGGCCGGCGGACGCCAGCGCGCCGGTCGCCGCGGTCAGGTGCTCACGCCCCTCGGGCACGGTCCGCCAGAGGTGCGCCTCGGTGGTCGCCTCGCGCAGCTTGTCCGCGACGCGGTCCAGCTCGGCCTTGGCACCGAGGTCCGCGACGCCGGTCCGCGCGGCGCTGAGCCGGGCGTTGAGCGCGGCGACGTCGGCCTCCAGGATCGTGCCGAGCATGGCCCCGGTGGCGACGTTCTCGTCCGCCATCAGGCCGGCGCCGGCGTAGGAGGGATCCTCGGACGCCTCGGAGGTCGCCACGACCGCACGGGTCGCGGCGAGCAGAGCCCGCTCCCGGCGCACCGCACGTAATGTCACGAGCGAGACGACCATGAAGCCACACGAGGCGACGGCGAGCGTCGCCGCCACCCAGACGTACATCGGCACTCCCGAAGTTCTACCGCCGATTGGATGATCCGACAGTCAGGTATCGGACTTTCGTACCATTGTCGCCAAGAGCTTGTGCATATGGGATTCCCACGTCGAGCGTATTTCGATGGCCGGTCACGGCGCTCACCTGTACTAATGACAGTCGTGATCACGAAGTACCCCCGGACGCCGCACCTGGCCGGCTCGCGCCTCCAGCCGGGCGACGAGGACCTGTCGCAGACCCCGTTCGCCGAGATCCGCGGACGGCACCTGGTCGTCGAGGAGAAACTGGACGGTGCGAACGCGGCTATCAGCTTCACCGCGTCCGGCGAGCTGCGCCTGCAGTCCCGGGGGCACTACCTCAGCGGCGGGCCGCGCGAGCGCCAGTTCGCGCCGCTGAAGTCGTGGGCGGCCACTGTCGCGCCGCTCCTCTGGCCGCGGCTGACCGACCGGTTCGTGCTCTACGGCGAGTGGATGTACGCGAAACACACGGTCTACTACGACGCGCTGCCGCACTACTTCTGCGAGTTCGACATCCTGGACCTGCCGACCGGCACGTTCCTTGACACGCCCGGCCGGCGCGCGCTGCTGGCCGGCACGCCTGTGGTGAGCGTGCCGGTGCTACGCGCCGGGACGTTCGCCTCACTCGCGGCACTGACCTCGCTCGTCGGCCCGTCCACAGTGCGCACACCGGCCTGGCGGGACTCGCTTCGCGCGGCCGCGCGTGAGGCCGGCGCCGACCCGGACCGTGCCGTGGCCGAGACGGACCCCGGCGACGACATGGAAGGCCTGTACATCAAGGACGAGGCGGACGGGCGGGTCGTGGGCCGCTACAAGTGGGTACGCGCCGGGTTCCTGCAGGCCGTGCTGGACTCCGGCTCGCACTGGGCCGACCGGACCATCGTGCCGAACCGGCTGGCCGCACCGGAGGTGATGTATGCGGATCTTTGAGCGACTGTGCCCCACCGCCCCCTCCTGGACGGTGCCGTGGGCGGAGATCACCGACGCGTTCGACTGGATCCGCCGGCTGGCGGGGGTGCCGCAGGACCCGCTGCACCACGCCGAGGGCGACGTCGCCGTCCACACCCGGATGGCCGCGGAGGCGCTGGCCGCGCAGGACGAGTGGCGGTCGCTACCGGCGGACGAGCGGGTGCGGCTGTTCGCGGCCGTGCTCCTGCACGACGTGGCGAAGCCGGACTGCACCCGCGCCGAGGAGAACGGGCGGATCACCGCGCACGGGCACTCCCGGCGCGGCGATCTGGCCGTCCGGCGGATCCTGTGGGACCTGGGCGCGCCGCGGGCCTGGCGGGAGCACGTCGCCGCGCTGGTCCGGCACCATCAGGTGCCGTTCTGGGCGCTCGAGCGGCCGGATCTGGAGGAGATCGTGCTGCGCGCCAGCCTGGTCACCCGCAACCGGGACCTGGCGATGCTCGCGCGCGCGGACATCACCGGCCGGATCTGCGGCGACCTGCCACAGGTGCTGGAGAACATAGCGATGTTCAGTGAGTACTGCGCGGACCTCGGCGTGCTGGACCGGCCGTGGCCGTTCGCCTCCGACCACGCGCGGTTCATGTACTTCCGCACGCCCGGCCGTGACCCGCGCTACGCGGCCTATGACGACACCCGCCTGACCATGACCGTACTGTCCGGGCTGCCCGGCGTCGGCAAGGACACCTGGGTGGCCGCGCACGCGGGCGACCGGCCGGTGGTCAGCCTGGACGCGATTCGGGCCCGGCTGGGCATCTCGCCTGCGGACGGGCAGCGGGCGGTGGCCGCGGCCGCGCACGAGGAGGCCCGGGTGCACCTGCGGGCCCACCGCGACTTCATCTGGAACGCCACGAACATCTCCCGGCAGCACCGCGACCTGTGCATCGGCCTCGGTGCCGCCTACCACGCGCGGGTGGAGATCGTCGCGCTTGAGGCGCCGCGGGACACGATCCGCCGGCAGAACACCGGACGCGACGCACCGGTGCCACCGGCGGTGATCGACCGGCTGATCGGCAAGTGGGAGGCGCCGGACCTGACCGAGGCGCACGCGGTACGCGAAGGGGGACGGCCGGACCACGCCGGGTCCTGAGGACGACGCCGGGTCCTGAGGACGAGGTGCTCGCGCGGGCGTCGGTGTCGTCCGGCGCCGGAACCGCTGCGGACTGGCCGCGGTCCCGGCGCCGGACGGCCGTTACGGGACCACCGGGCCGAACTGCGTGGCCCGGCGCTCGGCCGTAGCACCGGGGCCCGCGGTCGTGGTGTTGATCGTCTGCGGGGCGGCCGGGGCGGTGACTGTGGCGCCGGTGGCCGGAAGTGTGACGCTGCTGCGGGCCGCGTCGACAGTGACCGTGGCATTCTGGTCGTTGATCTCGGTGAAGTCCGGGTCGCTCTGGCCGAGGACCAGGCCGAGCACGTGACCCGCGGGCAGCGTGACGTCGTAGGTCATCAGCGGGATGGTCACGTCGTACCAGCGGCCGGGCTGCAGCGGCGTCGTGAAGCGCAGCGACCGGTAGTGGGCGGCGTCGGCCCAGCCGCGGGTCAGGACCGCGTGATCGGCGGTCGCGGTGACCTCGGCCGTGTCCCGGTAGCAGGCGTTGTCAGTAGCTGAGGCAGCACCCCAGCAGGACTCGGTGCCGAGCGTGACGATGCCCTCGGAGCGGAAGTAGTCGACGCGCGACGCGGAGCCGTAGTCGACGAGGCGGGCGGAGAGCGCGGCGGTCGGCTTGTCCACCGAGATCCGCAACGTCACGGCCGGGTCGCCGGAGATCCGCAGCGGGGCGGTGAGCGGCGCGGAGACGAATGCGAGACGGCCGGGCACGACAGTGGTCGGGTTCGCCACCAGCTCGTCCTCCCCCAGCGACTCGTCGGTGTAGGCCTTGGTCACGCCGTTGCCCTTGGCACCGGCGCCGAGCGTGCCGCCACCGAGCGGCAGCCTGCGGTCGCGGGCGCCGTGGGCCGGCCAGTCGCGCTCGTCCTGCCAGACACCCGGGGCGGTCTCAAGCGTGGCCCGCGGCGCGCGGTCGATGCCGTTCCGCAGGTCCTGCAGGTAGAAGTCGAACCAGCGGTGCAGCGTGTCCACCCACTCGGCACGGCGCACGTCGAACGGATCCTCGTGGCCCGCCTGGTAGAGCCACAGCTTGCGGTCCACACCGTTCTCGGCGAGCGCGTCCCACCACGTGCCGAACTGGCGGGTGGAGACGTTTGTGTCGTTGACGCCGTGTGCGATGAAGACCGACGCCCGCACCTTGCTCGCGGCCGTGCGGTAGTCGCGCTCCGCCCAGTACTCGGTGAAGTCGCCGGTGTCCTCGCCGCTCGCGGTGCGCAGGCGCTCGGCAAGCGCGGCGCAGGTCCCGGCCGGGCGGGCGTTCACGTAGGAGTGCAGGAAGTACGGGTAATCGCCGGAGCGCAGGATGCCGTTGTAGCGCTGGTAGTCGTACCAGCTGGAGATCGCGCCGATCGGGACGATCGTCTCCAGGCCACGCACGCCGGTCGCGGCCACGCCGTTGGCGACCGAGCCGTCCCAGGACTTGCCGATCATGCCGACCTTGCCCGTGGTCCAGGACGCGGTGGCCCGCTTTCCGTCAGCGGTGAAGCCGTTGGCGCGGCCGTTCAGCCAGTCGACCACGGCCTTCGCGCTGGCGACCTCGGCCGGGCCGCCGACGTCCTCGCAGCCGGTGGAGCGGGCGGTGCCGGACAGGTCGACGCCGACGAACGCGTACCCCCGGGGCACGAAGTAGTTGTCGTAGTAGAGCGGCATCAGTGAGACGTTTCCGGCCGCGTCGTACTGCTTCAGCTCGCTTTCGTTGCCGCGGCCGCAGCAGGCGTAGTACGGCGAGGCCTCCATGACCACGGGCAGGCGGGTGGTGGCCTCGCGCGGGCGGACGATGTCGGCCGCGATGCGGTCGCGCACGCCGTCGTTGTCGGAGTCGAGCGGCGTCTCCACCCACACGGTCTCGCGGATCGCGGTGGCGTAGTCGTAGACGGGAACGGTCTCGGTGCCGCGCACGTGCCGGGGGCCGCCGTGCGCGGAGGCCGGTGCGACCGCGCCGAACACGGCGGTCAGCGCTGCCAGGAGAACCACCACGGGCCTGCGTACCATCCGCACTCCAATGATCATCTACGATTGACTACGAGCATGTTAGTAGATCTAAATACGTCCCGGTGTTAACTCCCGGAGCCTGTGGACAAAGGTCTGCGGGATCCGTTCCAGCAGGCCGTCTCCGTAGACCTCGCGCAGGCCGAGCGGCTTGAGGTGCACATATCCGATGTGGCAGTCGCAGGCGGTGTTCGGGCAGGTGCGCGGCCGCAGCCCGGCCTCCCAGCTCCCGTCGTAGAGGTTGCCGATCACGTCCGGCACGAAGTGGCAGCGCCGCACCGTCCCGTCGCCGCGCACCGAGATCGCTGTCTCGCCCGCGTGACAGGGCAGCCCGAACGAGGCATGCGGCCGCACGCTGTCACCGAAGCGCGGGTCGAGCGCGGTCCACTCCGCCTCCTCGGCGGCGCTGTACACGTGCCCCTCGGCCGCGTTGACCCACAGGTACACGTGCGGCGGCAACGCGGCGCGTAACGCCCGCGCCTCCGCGAGGTGCGCCGGAAGTCCCACCACGCCGGCCGAGTACCGCACGCCGAGCGCGTCCAGCTCCGCGCAGCGCGACAGGAACGACGCCCGGCTCACCTGCCCCGGATGGTAGGTGGCCCACAGCGCGGCCGCCCGGTGGTCCGCGCCCGTGAGCCACCGCGTGCGTGCGGCGAGATTCGTCTGGATCGCCACCCGGTCCACATGCGGCAGGTGGGACAGCCGGACGATCGTCTCCCGGTACCAGCGGCGCGTCAGCCCTTCGCCCCACGGCGTGAACAGGATCGACAGCCGCCGGTCCATGGTCGCCTCGGCCCAGTCGGCGAAGCGGAGCAGCGCGTCCCGGTCCGCGCGCAACGTGGCGGGCGAGTCCACATGCTTCGCGAACGGGCAGTACGGGCAGTCGTAGTTGCAGCTCGCCAGCGGCCCCCGGTACAGCACGTAGAGCGCGCTCACCGCGGCACGTGCCCGTCCATCGCGGCGCGGACCGGCGCGGACACCAGCGCCGGGCCGATCGCGTCCGACCAGGCCAGTCCGTCCGCGGTCAGCCGGTCCAGCCTGGGCTCCAGCCAGCCGCGTGCGGCAAGCGCCGCCAGCTCCGGGAAGTCGTCCGTGTGCGACGTGCCGAACCGGGCGCGGTAGTCCGCCGCGGGCACACCCTCCGCGCGGAGCAGTGATTTCAGCAGCCAGCGGCGGCGCTGCTCGGCGTCGTCCAGCCGGTAGCCGAACTCGGCGAACCGGAAGTCGTCGTCCGGGCGGGCCAGGTAGTCGTCAAGCACCGCACGCACCTCACCGACCGTCACCGCGTAGTCGAACGAGTAATGCAGCGACGAGGTGTACGACCTGGCGCCGCACCCGAGCCCGACCATGCCATCGTCCTGGCAGCAGTAGTCCGGCCCGTCGCCGGACGGCAGGTCCGCCCGGCGGAACTGCCGCATCGACAGCTGCGTGTAGCCCGCGCCGGTCAGCACGTCCACCGCCTGCCGGTAGAGCGCCAGCCGGGCCGCGTCCCAGTCCGCCCTGGTCCGGGCCCGGCGGCCGAGCCCGGTGAGCGGCCGCACGTAGAGCGGGTAGAGGTACAGCTCCTCAGGCCGCCAGGTCAGCGCCGCGTCCAGGCTCTGCCGCCAGGTGTGCGCGGTCTGCCCGTCGATGCCGTAGATCAGGTCGATGTTCAGCTCCGGGATGCCGGCCGCCCGGATCGCGGCCAGCGCGGTCTCCACCTCCTGACGACGCTGGGGCCGGCCCGCCGCACGGGCCTCCGTGTCCAGGAAGCTCTGCACGCCGATGCTGACCCGCGTCGTCCCGTGCGCGGCGAGCACGGCCAGCCGGTCCGGCGTCGCGGTCGCCGGCGAGGTCTCCACGGACAGCGGCACACCACCGGAGAAGCCGATGATCTCGAACAGCGCGGTCAGCTCCGGCGCGGTCAGGTAGGTGGGTGTCCCGCCGCCGATCGCCAGCCGGGCGAAACGACTGCCGGGGCCCAGCGCGTCGTGCACCGCCCTCGCCTGCGCCCGCAGCCGGTCCAGGTACAGCGTGACCTGGTCGGCGTCCGGATTCGACCTGGTGAACAGGTTGCAGAAGCCGCAGCGCATCTCGCAGAACGGCACGTGCACGTACCCGAACAGCGCGTCCGTCCGTTCCCCCGCCCAGACGTCGGTGAGCGCCGGGCGCGGGGAGAGCCGCCGGTACGCGGTCTTGTGCGGGTACGCGTACAGATATCCCTGGTACGGCGAGTCGCTCACAGGGAGAACTCCCCGTACGGCACTGTCCACACTGCCTCGTGCGCGACCCGGTGCCCGACGTGCCCGTCCTCGCCGTAGAGCGTGCCGTGGTCGGAGCAGATGATCACCCGGCAGGGACGGCCGCGCCCGCCGGCCAGCGCGAAGACCCGCCCGAGCGCCCGGTCCGTGTACTCGAGCGCGGCCGCGTGACTGTCCACCGAGTCGCCTGCCGCGCCGGGCAGATAATGCCGGTTCGGCTGGTGCATGGCCGCCACGTTGAGGAACGTGAAGAGCGGCCGGTCGCCGGGCAGCCGCGCGACGATCTCGGCGAGCCGGTCCGCCTGGGCATCGACGCCGTGCAATGCGGTCACGCCGAACGACGGCTCCCAGTGCGCTTCCGCGAACAGGCCGGGCAGAACCCGGCCGAGCGGCGCACCAGGGTTGAAGAAGCCGACGCCGCCCAGGCAGACCGTGTGGTACCCGGCCCCGGCCAGCGCGCCCGGCAGGTCGGCGGCATCGAACACCCAGGTGTCCGGCCCGGTCGTCTCGCTGCCGGCGAACCGTGCGGCGAACGGCCGCTCATGCCGCCCCGGCGCGACAGGCGTCGGCAGGAACCCGGCGAAGAACGCGTGGTGCGCCGCGTAGGTGAAACTGGCAGGCGTGTGCCGCCGCTCCCAGCCGCCGGGCAGCAGCCGGGCCAGCGTCGGCGTGCGCCCGTCCGCGAGCAGCCGGGCGGCCACGTCGTACCGCAGCGTGTCAAGCGTGACCAGGAGCAGGTCGTGGCTGCCGATCAGACCGCGCACAGCGCCGCCCGGATCTGCGCGGTGTAGGTGTCCTCGCCCCGGTCCAGCACGCCGGGCAGCAGGTCGCCGAACGCGTTGACCTCGGCCACCGCATACCGCTCCCACCGGCTGCCGAACATCAGATCCACACCGGCCATCAGGGTACGGGGAAAGGCCGCCCCGACCCGCGCGCACGTCTCCATCGCCGCGTCCCAGGCCCGCGTGCCGGCCAGCCCGCGCACCCGCGCCACGTCACCGCGCGCGTTGCCGAGGTGCAGATTCGTCAGCGGGGACCGGCTGGCCCGGACCACCACGTGCCGGGGCTCGCCCGCGATCACCACCACGCGCAGGTCGATGGTCCGCCCGTCCACGCCGGCCTTCGGGAACCAGCGCTCCACGTGCAGGCCGTCACCGGCCAGCGCGTCGACGATCGCGGCGACGTCGGCCTCCCGGTCGTACCGCCGGATGGTCAGGTTGTTGAACAGCCGCCCGCCCGGGGCCCGCTCGACGCTTGTCACGGCCTCGACCCGGCCGGGCGCGGCGGTGAGCGCCAGCACGCCTGATGCGGACGAGCCGTGCGCCGGTTTCACGAAGACCCGTCCCCAGCCCGCGGACCGCATCGCCGCCCGGAGTGAGTCGTAGCCGGTCACCGCGGGCAGCGCGGGCGGCACCGGCACGCCCCGCGCGGACAGCAGCGCATGGCAGCGCCGTTTGTCGCTCATGGTGAGGATGTCGTCAGGCGCGTTGAGCAGCGTGGCGCCCGCGGCCTCGACCCGGTGCAGCGCCGCGGCCAGCCCCGCGTACGCCGCGGCACCACCGATGATCTCCCCGTGCTCCGCCTCGGCCGGGGCGCCGCGCAACAGCCGGTCGACCTCCGCGTCCTCGCCGGCCGAGTCGATCCGCACGACCTCGCCAGGCCCGGGTAGCGGCCCGCCGCGCAGCACGTCACGCCAGGCGTAGACGCGTGGTGGTGGCAGGCCGGCGTCGAGCGCGGCCCGCACGAACATGGTCACCCGCCGGTTCGCCGGGTTGCCTATCACGGACAGCGTGGTCACTCCCGCACCTCCGCGAACCGGCGCGGCCACTCCGGGTCCTCCTCCTGCGGATCACCGACGTCGACGCGCACCGACGGAAGCGCGGCCACCAGGCGCTGCACGACAGGCGGGGTCATGAAGTGGTGGTGCAGGTCGAGCGTCTCGAGGTGGGTCAGCGGCTGCCCGGCGAGCAGCGCCTCCGCCCCCACGTCGCCGAGCGAGCCCATCGACAGGCTCAGCGCACGCAGCCGGGGCACCACCGGCGACGTGGCGACCGCGGCCGCGATCTCGTCCTGGACCTCGCTGTCGCACAGCCCGAGCGCGGTCAGGCGCGGCCACCGTGCGACCGCGCCCTCGTCGAGGAAGGGCAGGACCGGGTCGACCGTGTCGGTGCCGCCGTAATCCTCGACGCCGAGCCACAGGTGCAGCCGCTCAAGCGCCGGAAGCTCAAGCTCGGTGATCGACCGCAGCACCGGGACCGGAAGCCCACCGGTCTGGAACTCCAGGTCGCGCAGCGACTCGTGCCGCAGCGGCGTGCTGATCTCCAGGCCGTCCGCACCGCGCACGGCGAGTCGCTTGAGCCGCGGAAACGCCCTCAGCAGCGGCGCGAGATCACCCTGTTTGATCCAGGAGATCTCGCACTCCTCGAAGCGCATGTCGCCGAGGAACAGTGACCGCAGCGCCGTCATGCGCGGTGCCAGCCGCACGAGCAGGTCGATCGGCGGGCCCGTCTCGTAGGCGCCGCCCCACTGGCCGATCACCAGCGCGGCCGGGCCACCGTCACCGGCGCGGTCGAGCATCCCCTCGAACGCGGCCTCGAACTCGTCGGGGGCAAGGTCGTACTCCTCGGTCATCACGCGCCACGCCACCGCTGACGGATCGTCCCCCGGCCGGTGCTCCGCCCAGTCCAGGACCGGGAGCCCGGCGAACGTCTCCAGGTTCACGTTGATGGTCACGCTGCCGCCGCTCGTCTCGTCCGATGTGATTCGAACGGACCGTAACAGTGGCGGCCGACACTTTCGGCTGCGTTAGGACGGATCGGTCACGAAGTCGCTCAGGCGGGGCGAAGTTGACGCTCAGGCGGGGCGCAGTTGACCGCTGGGGCGTCGCGCGACCACGCGCCGGCGCACCACCGGACGCCACGCGGCCACCCGGCCCAGCGCCGCGACCGAGCCCCGGGTCCGCCGCCAGCGCTGCCGCGGCACCGCCACGCTCGCCCACACGACCTTGCCGTCCTCGCCGAGCAGCACACCGCAGCGCTCCGCCGACCGCGCCACCAGATCCAGCCCGCGCCCACGCTCGGACAGTCCCGGCTCCCGATCGCCGCCGCTGAACCGGGGCAGCTCATGCGACCGGTCGGCGACCGCGATCCGCAGGTGCCGCCGGTAATGGCTGACCGTCACGTCAAGCGTGGTCCCGGCGTGCTGAACCGCGTTCGACACCAGCTCGGAGACGATCAGCTCGCCGGCGTCCACCACCGACTCGCCCAGACCGCGCCGGGCGCAGAACGACCGGACCAGCGCGCGGGCCACCGAGGCCCCGGAGATCTCCGGCTCCATCCGCACGTGCTCGCGGGCTGCGTGCGGCCGGTACGCGGGCAGTGCCGCAAGCGCTTCGGACAGGGTGGAGAACATCCGGACCCGCCCGCGGAGCATCCCGCGCACCGCCGCGTTCGGGCCGGTGACGACCATGGTTATCCCCGGCCGGCGCGCGTTGCAGAACATCACCACCGCGGAGAGCAGCGACGCCAGCCGCTTCGACCGCACGGCCTGCGCACAGTCCACGATCACGAACGGCGGGTGGTGTGCCGTGCAGCGCGTCAGCGTACGCCGCAGCCGCTCGGCCGAGAGCAGGTCGGCTCGCTCACCGAGCGCCACGACCAGCGCACCACTCTCCACATGCGCCCGAACGCTGCCTACCACGGTCACTCGCCTCCCTCACTACCAGGCCTGATGACCTACTGCCCGCACAACGGCTCGCTTATTCACGATCGCTGTCAGGAAACTCTGAGGTTCGTGACGACGTGGCCCCGCACGGAGGAAGGCGCGGCCTCCCGGCCACGCCTTCTCTCCATGCCGGTAACAGAGATTCAGCCGAATGTGCGCACGAACGCCGTCCACGCCCCCGGAGAAACGTTCAGTACGTCACCAAATCGCTGCTTACTGTCACGAATATCCACCGACGTCTCGCTCGCGCGGACCTGCACACAAGCCACCTGCTGACTTCGCGAGCTCGTGACCCAGACACCATGCCGCAATGGGTTGCGCTTCATGAATTTCTACGATCCATTTCTTTGATGGCCATCATGATCAGGCGTTCCGAATTCCCCTTGGACAGCGCATTCGACACGAGCCAATCCGCCATCTCGACATACGGAGCCGCCAATGGGCCATCATATAGTGCAGACCTCGACAGGTGTTCTTCATATGCCGCGCTCGTGCCACCAGGTGCCCACAGAATCGCAAACGACGAGACCGCGACGGCCCCGACGGGTCCACGAAAGGGAAAGACCCTCAGCTCCATCCACTCGGAGCAGGCCAAAAGCGCCTTGAGCTGGGCACTGTGAACATCTGGATTGCCGACCACTCGCCGCACCACCGACTCATCGATGACGACCGACAGCGCCGGCCTCGGCGGCTGCCGAAGAAGCTCCTGGCGCGTCAGGCGGACCTGCACGAGCCGCTCGGCCTGCTCCGCCCCCACCGCCCACTCCGAGACGACGCCATAGCTTCCCAGGAGTGCCCGCATGTAGGACTCGGTCTGCAGCAGGCCCGGAACCACCCGCTCCTGATACTCGAAGATTCGCGCGGCCGCCTGCTCGAGGCCGATGAAGACGGCGTAGTTCTCCCCCACGACATCCCGATAGGAACTCCACCACGTTCGCTGCCGACCCTCAATCGCGAGGCTTTCCAGGAAGGTACGGCGGGAATGGTTTGCGACACCATAGACGTCGAGCAGGTCGTTGAGCTCGCGCGTCCGAATGCGGATCTTCCCGCCCTCGATGCGACTGATCCACGAACCGGATCTTTCGATCCCGCGGCCGGCCTCCTCCGCGGTGAGCCCACGCCCCAGACGCAGACCCCGGAGCTCGGCACCCAGGACACGGCGACGGCCCTGCGGATTGCCACCTGGCAGATCGCTATCTTTCTTTTCGCCGTCCACCTGAACCACACCTCGCCATTAAGATGCCGAAAAAAGACAGACGTGAGTGACAGGCTTAAGAACTTGCACGTGCGAGTTGCGCCTGCGACTTTGAATATAGAAGCACCTTACTGGATCATTCGGGCGCGCAGTAGGGGGAAGCACGGCGCGCCAGGCCGGGGAGGAACGACATGGGGCCGAACGATGCCGTCACGCGACGGCCGCCCGCCCACCAGCAGCGCACCATCGATGTAGACGGGCAGCCGGACTTGCCGCAGCCGTCGCCGACACCACCGCAACCGAGCCTGATCGACTTCCTGGACAACCGGTGGCGATTCGCCGAGGCGAGTGACGTCGCGGCGAGACGAGCGATTCTGCTCCTGACCTGCATTCTTCTCGCGGCGGCCCTCGCACTTATCCTTCTCGTCGCCCTGCTCGTCCTGGTCGGGCTCCTGGCCGGACTGGTGGCGGCCCACCTCCCCGAAGCCCTCCTGGCGCTCGCTCCGTTCGTCACCGGTGGCGGGATCGCGGTGACGATCTACCGCAGACGTACGTAAGGCACGGCACGTTGTCATCCCTGAGCGGCCGGAGTACGTAAGGATGAAACAACAGTCAACCGCTACACGGGTAGGTCGAGCTCTATGAGTGAAACGGTCACGGCCACAACGCAGTGGCAGGCGCTGCAGGCGCACGCGGAGAAGGTTCGCCAGTCGCACCTGCGCGAGCTCTTCGCGGGCGATCCCGGCCGCGGGGAGCGTCTGACCGGTCAGGCAGCTGATCTGTACGTCGATTACAGCAAGAATCTGATCACCGACGAGACTCTGGGGCTGCTCCGGGACCTCGCGCAGAAGCAGGGGCTCGAGGAGAAGATCGCGGCGATGTTCCGCGGCGATCACATCAACACCAGCGAGGACCGCGCGGTTCTGCACACGGCCCTGCGCCTGCCGCGCGACGCGCAGCTGACGGTGGACGGGCAGGACGTGGTGGCGGACGTGCACGCCACGCTCGACAAGATGGCCGCGTTCGCGGAGAAGGTCCGGTCGGGCGAGTGGCGGGGCGCCACCGGCGAGCGGATCACCACGCTTGTCAACATCGGCATCGGCGGCTCGGACCTCGGGCCGGTGATGGCGTACGAGGCGCTCGGCGACTATCGCGACAACAATCTTACGGCCCGGTTCGTCTCGAACATCGACCCGACAGACCTCGCGGTGAAGACCGCGGATCTGGACCCGGCGACCACGCTGTTCGTCATCGTGTCGAAGACGTTCGGCACGCAGGAGACGCTCACCAACGCGCGCGAGGCCCGCACCTGGCTGCTCGGCAAGCTGGGCGTGGACGACAGCGCGGTCGCGAAGCACTTCGTGGCGGTCAGCACGAACGAGAAGCGGGTCACCGACTTCGGCATCGACCCGGCGAACATGTTCGGCTTCTGGGACTGGGTGGGCGGCCGGTACTCGCTGCCGTCCGCGGTCGGCCTCTCCGTGATGATCACGGTCGGGCCGGAGAACTACCGGGAGATGCTCGCCGGCTACCACGCGATCGACGAGCACTACCGGACCACGCCGCTGGAGCGGAACATTCCGGCGATCATGGGGCTGCTCAACGTCTGGTACAACAACTTCCTCGGCGTCCAGACGCATGCGGTGCTGCCGTACTCGCAGTACCTGCACCGCTTCGCCGCCTACCTCCAGCAGCTGACGATGGAGAGCCTCGGCAAGTCCGTGACGCGCAGTGGCGAAAAAGTAGACTTCCAGACCGGCGAGATCTTCTGGGGCGAGCCGGGCACGAACGGCCAGCACGCGTTCTACCAGCTGATCCACCAGGGCACGAAGATCATCCCGGCGGACTTCATCGGTTTCAGCGTGCCGAACCACGACACCGCCGAGATGCACGACCTGCTGATGTCGAACTTCCTGGCGCAGACCGCGGCGCTCGCGTTCGGCCGCACGCGGGAGCAGGTCGAGGCGGAGGGTGTCGACGCCTCGGTGGTGCCGCACAAGGTGATGCCGGGCAACCACCCGACCACCACGATCCTCGGCGAGAAGCTCACGCCGTCGACGCTCGGCCAGCTTGTCGCGCTCTATGAGCACATCGTGTTCACCGAGGGCGCGATCTGGGACATCAACCCGTTCGACCAGTGGGGTGTCGAGCTCGGCAAGGTCATGGCGAACCAGTTCGCCCCGCTGCTGACGCAGGAGACCGCACCGGCCGGCGACCAGGACTCGTCGACGAACGCGCTCATCGCCCGCTACCGCAGCCAGCGCGGGCGCGCCTAACCACGATCAAGAACCGGCGGGGGTACGCCGTACCCTCGCCGGTTCTATGAGCGTTTGCGGCGTGCGCGCCGGATGACCACGAGCGCGACCGCGACCGCGACGGTTCCCCCGGCGGCGTAGTACAGCGGGTGGTCGACCTGCACCAGCTCGGTCTGACGAGCGGCGACGTCCGGCTGGAGGCCCAGGAACGGCAGCGCTCCCAGCAGCACCACGGCACCCACCGCAAGCAGCGCGAACCCGGCTGCCTTCACCACCCGGCGGCGTCCGTGGCGGACCGGGCCCGAGATGGGCACGACGAGTCCTGGGGCGGTACGCGGGTCACGGATCGCGTGGTGCGGAACGGTCATTGTCAACCTCCGGGTGATTCGGCACTCGACGCTATAACGACCGCCACCCGAAACCGGTTCAGACCTTTTTCGTGCGGGGAGACCGGCGCTCACGTGCTGTATCGGGCCGTGGCCAATAGAGTGACGACTATGGCCGGGCCGTCCCGCACGCTCTCGCTCGCCGCCGTACTCGTGGTGGAGGTGGCGCTGCTGGCCGGGGCGCTGACCGCGGGCGGTTTCGCGCGCCCGGACATCGCGCGGACCGACCTCGCGGACGCCCCGCCCGTTGTCGCGTCCCCGACAGGCCCGGGCCGCTACTCCTTCGACTGCGGCGTCAACGCGGAGGGTCACCGCAACACCGCGAATGTGGTGGTCACGCCGGGTGTGCCCGGCCCGGAGCACCACGTCCACGACTATGTCGGCAACCTGGCCACGGACGTCGACTCGACCGACGCGTCCCTGGCCGCGGCCGGCACCAGCTGCGGCAACGGCGACCTGTCGACGTTCTACTGGCCGGTGCTGCGGGCCGGTGGTGAGCACTCGGCGATCCTCACGCCGCGCACGGTCCGCCTGGAGTACCTGGCGGCCGTGACCGGCGAGGTGGTCGCCCCGCCGGCCGGTCTGCGCGCGATGACCGGGGACGCCCGCGCCGCGACCGGTGGCGCGTTCGGCACGCCCACCTGGACCTGCGCGGGTGCGGAGGACCGCCGCACCGACAGTTACCCCCGTTGCCCGGCCGGCCGCGACGTGGAGCGCGTCTTCGAGTTCCCGAGCTGCTGGGACGGCCTGCACCCGGACAGTGAGGGGCACCGCCGGCACCTGGTCTTCGCGGAGCCGGACGGGAGCTGCAGGCGTGGCACGTTCCCGGTACCGCGGTTGCGGATCATCGCCGGCTACGCGGCAACAGGCGATTTCACTGTCGACGCGTTCCCCGACCAGAAGCGGAGTGCGCGCTCGGACCACGGCATCATGATCAATCTTGCGCCCACGGCATTGATGGCTGACATCGTCGCGTGCCTGAACCGGGGCGGCGTCTGTACGGCTTGAGAAACTACCCCTGAACCGTTCCGCGGGGACCGTCGTAGCTCGGGTGGCGCGGGTCGACGGGTTCACGCCACCATCACACAGAGGGGCGAGCGATGGCGATGCTACGGCCGCGCAAACGCCAGGCGTCAAGTGACGAGGCGCTGATCAGGTCGTTGTACGAGGAACACGGCGGCGCCCTGATCGCCTACGCGGCACGGCTGACGGGTGACCGCAGCGCGGCCGAGGACGTGCTCCAGGAGACGCTGCTGCGCGCGTGGCGGCACGTCCACGAGCTGTCCGAGTCGTCCGGCTCGATCCGGGGCTGGCTGTTCACTGTCGCCCGCAACATCATCACCGACCGCGCCCGGGCCAGGTCGGTCCGCCCGGTGGAGGTGGCCGAGTCGCCGGTGACAGTGCCGGTGACCCGCGACCACTCCGACACGGTGGTCGACTCGATCGTCGCGCTGGACGCGCTGGAGCGCCTCTCCGAGGAGCACCGCAGCGTGCTCGTGGAGATCTACTTCCGGGGCCGGACCGTCACCGAGACGGCGGAGCATCTGGGCATCCCCGCCGGTACCGTGAAGTCCCGATCACACAACGCCATGAAGTCGCTCCGGGAGCACGTCACAGGCGGACGAACGAAGGCGCCGGGCAGGACCGTCGCACAGGTGGCGGAGGTGACCCGATGAACGCCGAGGTTGAGCACAGCCAGCTGATCGGAGCGTACGTGTTGGAAACGCTCGAACCCGCTGAGCGCAGCGACGTAGAGGCCCACCTGGCCACCTGCGAGACGTGCCGGGCCGAGCTCGCGGATCTTGAGGCGATGAAGGAGGCGCTCGGCGAGATCCCGCCGGAGGCGCTTCTCCACGGCCCGCCGGACGCGGACCTGGTGCTGCAGCGCACGCTTCAGCAGATCCGGCGGGAGAAGTCCAGCGGCGCGCTCCGGCAGCGCGGCCTGATCGTGACGGCCGCCGCGGTGGCACTTGTCGCGGCGATCGGCGGCGGCGTCCTCGTCGGCCGCGGCACCGGCGACCCGGGCGGGACACCGCCGCAGGCGATTCCGGCCACCGCCGCGCCCGGCACCCGGGTGGCGACCACGCTCGACCCGGCCACGAACGTGCGGCTGACCGCGTCGGTCACGCCGGCCGCGGGCTGGGTGCGCGTCAACGCGGCCGTCGCCGGCATCCCGCACGGCGAGGACTGCCGGCTGATCGTGGTCACCAAGGACGGCGACCGGCAGATCGCGGGCGGCTGGCTCGTCTCCGAACAGGGCGAGGTCAACGGCACGATGCTGGACGGCAGCGCCTCGGTCGCCCCGGACGACGTCGCCTCGATCGAGATCGTCAACACGGCCGGCCGCGTCTTCGTCAGCGTGCCGATCTGAGGCGTGTGCCCGCCGGTGCTCCCAGGGAGGATCACCGGCGGACACGGGCGATGTCCGCGGGCAGCGGGCAGTCGCCGCAGGTCCCGGCGCCGAGGCGATAGAACAGACAACAACTGCGCCTGGTGTACGCGTCGCCCGCGCCGAACGCACCGGCCGTGGCGAGCGGCCCGGTGGCAAGCACCGCGTCCCGCACCCGGCGGCACTCGTCCGGCGGCGCGACCCGGGCCAGCTGCCGGGCGGTGCCGGCTATCCCGGACGCGACGTTCCCCCAGAGCAGCCCGGCCGCGGCGGGAGCTGCCACCCGTACCCTCGAAATGATCGTGGAAAGGTGTGCGACAAGGGCGGGACCGGCGGCTTCCGCGTCCGCGGGAGTCGCGGACGGCACGTCGAGCGACAGCCGGAAGCCGGCGCCTGGCGCGTAGGAACTACTCACGGAGGACAGGTCGAGCAGGATCCGCTCGCGGACCAGCAGCGCGAGCACCGGGCCGACAAGCCGGGCGGAGTAGCCGAGCACTGTCAGCGACGCCGCCACCCGGGGCTCGTCAGTGCGCGCCCAGCGGCCGACAGCTACCACCGCGTCCTCGATCGGCGCCGCGACCGGAAGCGGCCCGAGACCGATGCCGAAGAACTGATTGCCGGCGGACACACGCGCGAGCGCGGCCGCGATCTCACCCGCCGAGAGCGTTTCCAAGCGGGCAGCATATGCCCGTGGGTACGCCGTACGCGCGATCCCCGGGAGGATCCTCCCAGCCTAGGCGATTTCCCGGTGACCGCGCCGGGCCGTACCCCCGGGGAAGTTGAATCAGAAAAACGACAGCCCTCAGGTCAGGGTTACCGCGCGCGATGATTCGGTTACAGAACTTTCACGCGCGGGGGGTTTGGATGGGCACAGGACAGCGCCCGGTGCGCCGTGCCGCGTTCGCCGATCCCCTCTTCGTCGGGCTCGTCGTCTTCTCCGTGCTCGGCCTTCTCTGGTACCTGGTCCCGCTCGCGAACCTGGAAGGCATGATCAGGCTGTTCTGGCCGGCCCAGGTCGTGCTCGACCTCACCATCTGCCTCACCTCGTGGCAGATCTGGAAGATGTCCGGCGCGGTGCCCGCGACCCGCCGGTTCTGGCGGTCGATGGCCGGTGCCACGCTGCTCTTCTCGGTCGGCGACAGTTACCAGGCGGTCATCGCGGTCGGCGCCACCCCGGAGAAGGCGATCACCGGCGGCCCGGTCCAGCTGGCCTTCCTGGCCGTCGGCGTCGCGATGCCGCTCTGGGCCATGATCACTCACCCGATCCAGGCGGTACGCCGTGGCGAGCGCCTGCGATTCTGGCTGGACGCCGTCATCATCCTGGCCGCGGTCTGCGCGTTCATCTGGGTGTACTCGGTGAGCGGCGCGGGCGGCACCGGCCTGCCACGGCTCGTGCTCACCGTCGCCGGTGCGGCCGGCATGCTGATCTGCGCGCTCGGCGTGCTCAAGCTCGCGCTGGGCGGGAACCCGCCGTTCACCCGCGCCGCCGCCGCGGTCGGCATCATCGGCGTCACCATGACCGGCGCCGGCATCGCGGTCGGCGGCACGCTCACCGACGCCGGGCACTACAACCTCGCGATGGCGGCCAGCTTCGTTCCGTGCGTCGTGATGGCGTTCGCACCGAAGATCCAGGAGCTGGGCATGCGGCACGGCGCCGCGACGAGCACCGCCCGCCGCCACGGCAGGGTGAGCGTGCTGCCGTACGTCGCGGTCGCCGCCACCTACGCGCTGCTGGTCTCCGTGCTGTGGAGCGCCGAGCTGTCCCCGCGCGCCTGGGGCATCGTGGCCGGCGCCATCGTGATCACCACGCTTGTGGTCGCCCGGCAACTGGCCGCGCTCGCCGAGAACGGCGCGTTGCTTCACACGATCGCGCAGCAGGAGGCCCGGTTCCGGGCGCTGGTCCAGCACGCCTCCGACATCACCATCGTCGCGGACTCCGACGCGGTCATCACGTACGCCAGCCCCGCCGTACAGCGCGTGCTCGGCATCGCCCCCGAGGACGTCACAGGCCTGACGCTGCAGGCACTCATCCACCCAGACGACCTCGAACCGCTCTCCCTGCCCGCCGACGAGGCCGCGGTGCAGACCTCCCAGCTGCGGGTACGCCACGCGGACGGCAGCTGGCGGTGGCTTGAGGTGACAAGCACCAACCGGCTTCACGACGAGAACGTGCGCGGCTACATCTGCAACGCCCGGGACGTGACCGAGGCCCGCGCGTTCCAGGACCAGCTGCGCTTCGACGCCACCCACGACGCGCTGACCGGACTCGCCAACCGCCTGCTCTTCCACCGCAAGCTGCGCGGGCCCGCCTCACCCGGCGACCCGGAAGCGCTTGTCGGCGTACTCGCCATCGACCTGGACGGCTTCAAGGCGATCAACGACACGCTTGGCCACCACGTCGGTGACGAGGTGCTGGCGATGGTCGCGGAGCGGCTGCGGCGGTGCGTGCGACCGTACGACACGGTGGCGCGGCTCGGCGGGGACGAGTTCGCGGTCATCCTGTCGCCGACCACGGAGCAGTTCGCGGACGCCACCGCCGACCGGATCCGCGCGGCCGTCACCCAGCCGGCCGTGATCGACGGGCATCACCTGCAGGTCGGGGCGAGCGTCGGCGTGGCGATCGGAACGCGCACGTCGGCGGACGGGCTGCTGCGCACCGCGGACGCGGCGATGTACCGGGCGAAGCGGGGCGGACGGGACGCACTGGCCGCGAGTTAGTCTCGTCGCTGTGCCCGCTGCGACCACCCTCACTCCCTCGTTGAACACCACAGCGGGCTGGCGGGCTGGCGGGCTGGCGGGCTGGCGGGCTGGCGGGCTGCGGCTGTTCGGTTTCCGGCCGTTAGATGATCTCTTCGTCGTCGGCGTGGGCCACCATCCGGCCGCTGCGCACGCTGCTTGTCGTGGTGCGGACCGGGGTCACGCTCACCCGGCTGCTTGACGTCCTCACGCTTACAGCGGGCGACAAGCGCATCCAGACCTACTTCACGTACGACCCGGACAATCCACCCAACTTCGCCGCCGGTACGCCGGGGTTCCTGGACCGGCTGGAGGCGCCGCTCATCCCCTGGCCGGACGCGGTGTCGCGCCGCTTCGACCTCGCGCTTGCGGCAAGCGAGAACGACCGGCTGCACGAGCTGGACGCACCGATCCTGCTGGTTCCGCACGGTCTCGGCTTCCACAAGTACTATCCGGGCTCGACAACGATCTCCGGGATGGACCCGTCTCGGCTGGTGCACGACGGTCGGGTGGTCCCGGCCGCGATCGCGCTCACCCACCCCGCCGAGCTGGCTGTCCTGGCCGCGGCCTGCCCGCCCGCGGTCCCGCGTGCGGTAGTGGTCGGGGACCCCTGCCTGGACCGCATGATCGCCGGCCGCCACCGTGTTCCGCTCTACCGGGCCGCGCTCGGCGCGCACGCGCGTACCCTCGTGGTGTTGGCGTCGACCTGGGGTCCTGACGGGCTGTGGGGGCGCTTTCCCGATCTGCTGGAGGTGCTTGCCGCCACGCTGCCGGCCGACGAGTTCGCCGTGGCGGCGATCCTGCACCCCGGCATCTGGTCCGCCCACGGGCCGTGGCAGGTCCGCGCCTGGCTGGAGCGTGCGGCCGCGGCCGGGCTGCGCATCGTCTCGCCGGAGGACGGCTGGCAGGCCACACTTAGCGCGGCCGATCTCGTCGTGTCGGATGCCGGGTCGCTGTCGCTCTACGCGGCGTTGCTTGGGCGGCCGTTGCTGCTTGCTGGCGGCGGGCCGACAGTGGTGCCGGGATCGGCGATGGAGCGGCTGCTCGCCTCCGCGCCACGTCTCTCGCCGGCGTCGGATCTGCTGGAACAGGTGCAGGAGGCGCTGCGCGCCACCGCGCCACGACTCTCGCCGGCGTCGGATCTGCCGGAACAGGTGCAGGAGGCGCTGCGCGCCACCGCGCCACCTCTCTCGCCGGCGTCGGATCTGCCGGAACAGGTGCAGGAGGCGCTGCGCGCCACCGCGCCACCTCTCTCGCCGGCGTCGGATCTGCCGAAACAGGTGCGAGACGCGCTGCGCGCCACCGCGCCACCTCCCTCGCCGGCGTCGGATCTGCTGGAACAGGTGCGGGAGGCGCTGCGCGCCGTCGGCGATGACGCGGCTGGGGCGCGGTTCCCTCCGGCGTCGGACCGGCTCCGCGACCCCGTGCCGGCCGGCGTGGTTGACGCGCCAGGTGCCTGCGCCGAGCGACTGCGCCCGCTGATCTACCGGCTGCTCGACCTGCCCGAGCCGCCGTCACCGGGCGTGTTGCCGCCGCCCTCCATGCCTGTGTCCCCCGGGACGCCGATCCCGGCCCTGGTCGTCGATGCGCTGATCACGGACGGGGTGGCCTCGGTGCGTCGCTTTCCCGCCTTCATCGACGCCCCGCCGGGCCGAGGTGACCGCGACTACCGGCACGTCGTCGCTGAGGTTGCCACCGCCGCCTACGGGCGGCTCGGCGGGGCTGCCGTCCTTCGCGCGGACGTGACCGCCTCGCTTGACCGCTGGCGGCGCGACGCCGGGGTGCTGCTGGCCGAGTGGCCGGTCGCCGCGCTCGTCACAGGCGTTGACGCGGAGGAGCGCTGCCACGTCGTGACCCGCTCCGGCGACGCGTGGACCCTTGCCGCCGACGTCGACGACCCCGGCGTGCTGGCCTCGCTCGTCTACCTGCACCTCAAGGACCCCGGCGTCCGCCTCGACGCGCTCCGGCTGGGAGACCGCCTCGTTCCGGTCAGCGCGGAGCGCCGGTAGTGACGGCGGCCGGATGCGTACCCTCGCGGTCATGACCTTCGTCGCCGCGCGGACCGCGCTGATCGCCGTGGACCTGATGCCGCGCATCGTGGAGCAGAACATGGGTCCGCATCGCGGCGCCGACGTCGTCGCCCGGACGGCCGCGCTGGCCGACGCGCTGCGCCGGGCCGGTGGCGTCGTGGTCCCGGTCCGCGTCGAACGGCCGCACGTCGACACCCAGCCGCCCGGCAGCGATCTCGTCCCCGAGATGGCCCCGCAGCCGGGCGACATCCTCATCGTGAAGCGGACGATCGGCGCGTTCTACGGCACCGGCCTCGCGGACCGCCTGCGCGAACGCGACATCACCACGGTCATCATGGCCGGGCTCGTCACCACCATGGGCGTCGAATCCACCGCCCGCGCCGCCGCCGACCACGGCTTCGACCTGCTCTTCGCCGCGGACGCGATGAGCGGGCCGGCCGCCGCCGAACACGAGCACGCGCTCAGCACCACGCTCCCCCGCTTCGGCACGGTCCACGACACCGCACAGCTGCTCGACCTGCTCGCCGCCGCGGCCGGGAACGGCGGCCGGGCGGCGACGCCTGCATAACGGCCGAACGGGAGTCCGCGACTGGGCACCCGCTGCCGCTGGATCCGTCCGCCGGGACACGTGGCCGGCCGTGGGGTCAGGAGGCCGCCAGCACGTCGACGACGAAACGGAGCGCGCCGGCCGGCTGGCCACCGCTGGGATTCTCGCCGTAAGCCAGATCGGCCGGGATGTCGAGTTGGACGCGGCTGCCGACCTTCGCGCCGATCAGGCCCTGGTCCCAGCCGGGGATGACCTTGCCGGCGCCGATCGGGAAGCTGAACGGCTGCGCGTTGCTCCACGACGAGTCGAACTCGGTGCCGTCCGCGTAGGTGACCCCGACATAGTTCACGTCGATGGTCTGGCCCGCCTGGACGGCCGCACCCATACCCTCGACGAGGGTTATCGTCTTGAGTTCGGTCACGCTGCCGGTGCCGGCGCTCACGGCCGGCTTCGTGCTCAGAGCCGGGTCGGCGCCCGCGGGCAGCTGTGGGAATGCCGCGCTCGTCCCGGTCACGGTGGGGGCGGGGGTGGCGTCCGCGCTCGCGCTCGTGGCACCGGGATCCGAAGACGTCGAGTTGCCGATCCACACGATCAGCCCGACGAGGAGAGCCAGCACGACCACGGCGGCGCCGGCCACGGTAAGCACCCTGCGCCTGCGCTCCAACGCCCGGGCGCGCGCCTTCGCGGCCTTGGCCTCGGCCCGCTTCTCGGCCTTCGTCTTTCCCGGCAGGCCGCCGGCGTTCCTGCCGGGCTGGCCGCCGGCGCTCTTGCGGGGCGGACCGGCGGGGGCGTTTCGGGCGGACGCGCCGCCGCGGCTCACTACGGAATCGGGCACCGCCCGACGATACGACACCGCATCGAACGCGGCCGACACCCGGTGCCGGGCACCCTCAGGCGCCGTGATCGGCCGTCGGACCGCCGAGGCCGGAATGCCGTCAGGCACATCCAGACGATCCGCCACCAGGCACATCCAGACGATCCGCCGCCTGGCGCGCACGGGCCGAAGACTTCGCGCCGAGGGCTGTCGACGTGTCGTCCTGTCCACGACGGACAGTCAGCTCCCCCGGCGGGCTGCGGCACTGTGGAGTGTCCGGCGCGCGAGGAGCCGGTGCGTCCCGCACAGCGTGCTAGCGTCGCTTCACCCTTGGTGGCTGTCCAGTCGGGAGTGTTCCGGTGATCGAGATCGGCGCGATTCTCGCGAGCGAGGCCGCACGCACCATCGCCGCGGCCGCGCTCGGCGCCTCAGTCTCCGGTGCCGGCCGCCTGATCGCGCTGCTCAGGTCCCGCGTGCCGCTCCTGTCCCGCCGTGCGGACGGCAGTTCAAGAGCCGCCGGGGGTACGGCGAGCGCCGCCGATCCTCAGGCCGTGCCGGATGTGCCGGATGTGCCGGGGCTGACCGCGGAGATCGCGCGGGCGATCGCGCGTGACCCGGCGCTGGCCGCGGAGGTCGCCGCCGCGCTTCCGACGGCAGGTGATGGGGTCGCGGGTGCTCCCGTGCCGCCCGCGATCGCGTTCCATGACCGGGCCGGGGTTCGCGCGCGCCTTGGCGTACCCGGGACATGGATCGTGGGGGGTGCTCCGGGCGCGGGCAAGACCGCGTTGCTGTGGCGGGTCGCCGCGGACGCCGCCCCGGACGCGTTCGCCTATCTGGATCTCGACCGCGATGCGCTGCGGCTCGGGGACCAGCTCGACCTGGACGCGGCGCGGCACGAGATCCTGCGGCAGCTCGGCCTGCCGGGCGGCGCCGACTACCGGCGGGTGCTGGCACGCGGCCGCTACACGCTGCTGCTCGACAACGCGCGCGGCGAGGCGGAGGTCGCACCGCTGATCGAGGTGTCCCCGGCCGCGCGCGTGGTGGTGAGCACCAGGCGGCTCGGCGACGACTTCCGGCGGTCCAGGCCGCAGGCGATTGTCCCGCTCGGCGGCCTCGATCCGGACGGCGCCTGGGAGATGCTTGCCGCCCGCGTCGACCCGGCGATGCTCGCGGCCGAGCCGGAGCCCGCACGGCGGCTGCTTGACGCGTGCGACCGCATGCCCTACGGGATCCAGCAGATCGCGGCCCGGCTGAGCCGCCGCCCCGGCGAGCCCGGCGCGCTCGCCGCGGAGCTTGACGCGCTGCACACGGACGACTTCCTCGATCTGATGGTGTCGCGGGCGCTCGGTGAGCTGAGCCAGACCGCGCGCGACGGGCTGGCGCTGCTCACCCGCCATCCGGGCGACGGCTTCACCCGCGCCGCCGCGAGCGCGATGCTCGGACCGCTCACGGACCCCACGCTCACCGAACTTGACGATCTGTCGCTGCTGGACCGTGCGCCGGACGGGCGGTTGCGGCTGCTCAGCCTGGTCCGACGCCGCCCGAACCTGCTGCCCGCCCCCACGGAACCGGACGCGGACGCGGCGCTGCTCCGCCTGCTCGCCCACCACGTCACGCTCGGCGTCGCGGCGGACGTGGCGCTCACCCGCCCGGACCGGCTGCGCCCGTACCCCGTGCCCGCGGACGTGCGCTGGCCGCTGGCGATCACGCCGCTGGACTGGCTGGCCGGGTCCGCGGGCGCCCTCTTCGCATTGACCGCGCAGGCCCTGCACCGCGGCCGGCACGACGATGTGCTGAGGTTGTGCGGCACGCTCGAGGTGTTGCTGCTGCACCGCGGCTGTCACGAGCGGTGCGACGAGGCGTTCGCGCACGGTGTCACGTCGGCGGTGGCGCTCGGCGACCCGCTCGCCCAGGCCCGGTTCACCGCGCTCCGCGGGCGGGTCGCGTTGCTTCGTGGCCGGTGGGCGCTCGCGGCGGACCTGCTCGACTCGGCGCACAACCTGCTCGCCGCCGCCCGCGAGGCCGGGTCGGACACGACGCGCTTCGACTCGTCGCTCGCCGAGTTCCGCGCCCGCCTCGCCGAGGAACAGGGTGACCTGGCGGGTGCGGCGGCGTTGCTGCGGGCCGCGTTGTCCGCCGACCGGGCCGCCGACTGGTCGTACTCGCGCGGCATCCATGCCCGCATGCTCGCCAATGTGCTGGTCAAGGCCGGCCTCCCGGCCGAGGCGCTGGCCGCCGCCGACGAGGCCGCGGCGCACACCTCGGACCGCCGCAACGCGGGCCGCGTCCACACCGTCCGGGCGAAGACGCTGCTCGCGCTCGACCGCCTGGACGAGGCCGTGGCCGCGCTGACCGCCGCACGCGCCGCCGCGTCCGGCACCACCCAGTACCAGCCCGAACTCGACGAGATCGACGGCGACCTGGCCTTCGCCGCCGGCAACCTCACCACCGCCCGCCTCTGCTGGAGCCGCGTCATCGACCGCGCCCTGAAAACCGGCGACGACCGTGGGTACGCCCGCGCGATGCGCCGGCTGGCCCGCCTCCCACACTGATCCGGGCCCGGGTCAAGACAGTCGATCGTGACGCCGGATCAGACGCTTCGCATGTGCCGATCGTCGCCCTTCAGGAGGTCAGCCGGCCGGCCGCGTCGCCGGCGGCCGCGCGCATCATCGGCAGCAGCGGGCTGGACGCCATCAGCGCCAGGTCCTCGCGCACGGTCGTGTTCCCGTCCAGGAAACGAAGCACGCGCTCGGCCGGGTTTCGCGCGAAGAGCCCGTCGAAGAACGCCACGCCGCCGACCAGGCCCCGGTCAAGCGCGCGCAGCTGAACCGCGTCCATCCACAGGTGCCGGGCCGGGTACGCCGGTTCCGGCACCGGTGGGCGGCCCGCCTCGACCGCGCGCGCGATCTGGCCGGCCTGGCGGGCCATCGCGGAGAACGTATACCCGGTCGACGGGCGGGTTGCGCCGCCGGCCGTGCCGATTCGCACCACGCGGGGCGACGGGCGGGGCGTGAACGGGCCGTCAGTCATCGGGATCACGCCGTCCTCAATCTCGCGGATCCGCAGCGAACCCAGTCCGAGCAGCGCCAGATAGCCCTCCAGCGCGCGATCATAGGCCTCGCCGGAGATCACCGCGGGCGAGAACTCGGTGTACTCCACGAGCGCGAACCTGTCACTCACCGGCAGCACGTAGCCGAACGAGACGCCCCGGGCCGGCTGCGGCGTCCGGAAGTCCATCAGCACCGCGCGGCCCGGGTCGAAGACCGGGCGGTCGGACTCCAGCCACCAGCCCCTGAAGTGCTGAAGCCAGCTGGTACGACCCGGGCGCCGGGGCGGGCGCGGCCGGGAATCGAGCGCCCAGTCCGCGCGCACAAGCGGCGTACCCCCGGCGTCCTTGATCGTGACCTTGGAGCCGTCGTCGTCGAACTCGCCCGCCGGTGCGGTGATCCGGATCGCGCCGGTGGCGGCGGCCAGGTCGTAGAGCGGGGCGGAGCGGAGCATGGCGTAGCGCATCGGGGCCAGCGGGAGCGTGCGGCGGCCGGTGGCGGTGACCACGTCGACGGCGTCCCAGCTCGCGCTGAGCAGTGGGTCCAGGAAGGTGCCGGGCTCGCCCCAGAACGCCCAGGTACGGTCCTGGCCGCGCTTGAGCACCGGATCGACGACTGCCACCCGCAGGCCGGAGGACGGGCCGAGCGCGGCCAGGACCAGGGAAGCGGCGCCGCCACCGCCCACAAGTACGAGATCGACGTCGACGGTCACCGAGTCCCGTCCAAGGGCAGGCCGGCGGCGGGCGGGGTCAGCAGCGTACGGATGGCTTCGAGCACAGCGCTCATTCTGCCCGGGGTCACTCCGCGTAGAGTCTCGGCGTGACAATCGCAGCAAACCTCGTCGTCGGCCTCGTGATCGCCATCCACCTCTACATCGTGGTGCTGGAGATGGCCCTCTGGACCCGGCCGCGTGGCATGGCCGCATTCGGCACCACGCCGGAGTACGCGCAGTCGACAAAGACACTCGCCGCGAACCAGGGCCTCTACAACGGTTTCCTGGCCGCCGGGCTGATCTGGGCGCTGCTCACGGACGGCACCACGGCGTACCAGGCGAAGATCTTCTTCCTTGCCTGCGTGCTCGTCGCCGGCCTCTACGGCGCCGCCACCGTCAGCCGCCGCATCCTTTTCGTCCAGGCGGTCCCGGCCGCGCTCGGCCTCGCCCTCGTCCTGATCGCGGGCTGACCGCATGGTGGCGACCGGGCTGCTGGCGCACCTGCGCCGCGCCCGGGACCACATCGACCGGCACTCCGCCGACCCGCTCGACCTCGACGCGCTCGCCCGGGTCGCGCGCGTCTCCAAATACCACTTCGTGCGCAGCTTCCACGACGTCTACGGCCAGACCCCCATCAGGTACGTGACCCGCCGCCGCATCGCCCGCGCCCAGGACCTGCTCCGCGCCGCGAACCTGACAGTCACCGAGGTCTGCATGGCCGTCGGCTTCACAAGCCTCGGCTCGTTCTCCTCCCGCTTCTCCGCGCTCGTCGGCGAAAACCCGGCCGCCTACCAGCGCAGATGGGCGGTGCGCGGCGCCCCGCACGTACCCGGCTGCTACCTCTTCATGGCCGGCGTATTGCCGCAATCTGGGAGAAGCGGTTCCCCGTCACCCACCGCTACCGTCACTCCATGATTACGAACATCTCCCTGGTCACGGTCTACTGCCTCGACCAGGACGCGACCCGCGACTTCTACGTCAAGCACCTCGGCTTCAAGCCCGGCGTCGACGTACCGATGGGCCCCGGCTTCCGCTGGGTCACCCTCATCCACCCCAACCAGCCCGAACTCGAAGTCACCCTGATGACCCCCGGCCCACCCCTCGACGACGACGCGGCCACCTTCGTCCGCCGCCAGCTCGAGGCCGGCAAGATGGGCGGCCTCGGCCTCCGCGTCGACGACTGCAAGGCCACCTTCACCGAACTCAGCGCCGCCGGCATCACCTTCCTCCAGGAACCGTCCGACCGCCCCTACGGGGTCGAGGCCGTCATGCGCGACAACACCGGCAACTGGCTCGTTCTCGTCGAACCGAAGAACTCTTAGCTCACATCCGGCTCCCGCGCAGGTACAGTCCGCGGGCGCCGGAGCCTCCGAGAGCCGATCTTCCGCTCACGCCGGGGTGCGGCTCGGATCGGACCGACGCCTGGAACCGCGTCAGCGGGAGCTGGTAGGCGCGGCTGCTGTGTGGGGACTCAAGGACGGGCACCGAAGCCGGAGTGGCGCGTCAATGCAGCTAGTTGCGGCGCTCACGGTTGTGGGGGCCAGTGCGGCTGGTTGCGGCGCTCACGGTTATCGGGGCCAGTGCGGCTCGGGCGCTGCGCGCCCGAAATTTCCGCATATTTCTGCCTGCGGTGGGGACTGCTGGTCGTGCGCTCAATATTCAGGAAATGGCGTCCATCGCTTGAGATGCAAGATCCTTGCGGCTCTGAGGGCCCTTATTCGAGCCTTGAAAGGGCCTCCAGAGCCGCAAGGATCTTCAGCTATCAACGCGGACCCAGCCCGACCACTGGGCGCATCCACTGTTCTCGATTAGGCGCCATGGTCGCAATGACCGGGTAACGTGACGGGCATGGATGCGCTCGCGGCGTTGACCAGCGAGGTCCGCGCGCTGCTGCCGGAGCGCGCGGTCATCACGGACCGGGCGCGGTTGCGGACGTACGAGTGCGACGGCCTCGCCCACCACCGGGTCGTGCCCGGCCTGGCGGTGCTGCCGGAGACCGCCGGCCAGGTCGCCGCGGTGGTGGCCTCGTGTGCGCGGCACGGTGTCCCGTTCGTCGCGCGCGGTTCCGGGACCGGGCTGTCCGGTGGCGCGCTCCCCCACGCGGACGGCGTGCTGATCGTGACGTCCCGGCTGCGCCGGATTCTGGGAGTACGCCCGGAGGACGAGCGGGCCGTGGTCGAGCCCGGCGTGATCAACCTGGACGTGACGCGCGCCGCCGCGCCGTACGGTTTCCACTACGCGCCGGACCCGTCGAGTCGTCAGGTGTGCTCGATCGGCGGCAACCTCGCGGAGAACTCCGGCGGTGCGCACTGCCTCAAGTATGGGTTCACCGCCTGCCACGTGCTCGCCGCCGACCTGGTCACGCCGTCCGGTGAGCTGGTCGTGCTCGGCACGTCCGCCCCCGACGCCCCCGGTTACGACCTGCTCGGCACCGTGGTCGGCGCGGAGGGCACGCTCGGTGTGGTCACCTCCGTGACAGTCCGGCTGACCCGCGACCCAGAGTCGGTGAGCACGCTGCTGGTGGCGTTTCCCGGCACCGACGACGCGGGCGCCGCCACCTCCGCGATCATCGCGGCCGGGATCGTACCCGCCGCCGTGGAGATGATGGACGCGCTCGCCATCGAGGCCGCCGAAGCCGCTGTGGCCTGCGGATATCCGGCCGGTGCGGGCGCGGTGCTTATCGTCGAGCTGGACGGCCCGGTCGCGGACGTGGCCGCGGAGCTGGCCGTGGTGACCCGGCTGTGCACGGCCGCGGGCGGATTCGCGCTGCGGGTGGCGGAGGACGACGACGCACGTGAGCTGATCTGGAAGGGCCGCCGGTCCGCGTTCGCCGCGGTCGGCCGGATCAGCCCGGACTACATCGTGCAGGACGGCGTGATCCCGCGTACCGCGCTTCCGGAGGTGCTGGGCGCGATCTCGGCTCTTTCCGCGGACTCCGGCGTCCGCGTGGCGAACGTGTTCCACGCCGGCGACGGCAACCTGCACCCGCTCGTGCTCTTCGACGCCGCGGTCCCCGGCCAGGAGGAGCGGGCGGAGGAGGTGAGCGGCGCGATCCTGGACCTGTGCGTCACGCACGGCGGCTCGATCACCGGCGAGCACGGCGTCGGCGTGGACAAGGCCCGCTACCTCCCCCGCATGTTCACCGACGCGGACCTGGACACGATGCAGCTGGTCCGCTGCGCCTTCGACCCGTCCGGCATCGCCAACCCCGGCAAGATTTTCCCTACGCCACGCCTGTGCGGCGAGGTTCCACGGAAGCGGCATGCGGGCGAGGCGACGCCGGTCGCGGGCGAGGTGTTCTGATGCCGCCCGGCCGGGAGGAGCGCCGATGACGATGGGTGGGGATGCGCTCGGCGCGCTCAGGGGCGTCTGCGTAGAGGTTCACGCTGTCAACGATGGAGCTGAGACGCCCGCGGACACGGCAGCCCGAACGCCGGCGGGCACGGCAGCCGACACGCCTACGGGCACGGCAGCCGGAACGCTGGCGGGCGCGACGACAGGAACGCCCGCGGACAGGGCGAACGGAATGCCGGCGAACGCGGCGAACGGCGGATGGGCCGATGCCACCGGCCGCGCGCCGGTAGGAGCACCTGTCGTCGCCGGGGTACCCGCGGCGCTTGTCGCCCGGCCGGCCGACGCGGCGCAGGTCGCGGACGTACTCCGGGTCGCGGCCGCGTACCACCTCGCCGTGGTCGCCCGTGGCGGCGGCACCCGCCTGGACTGGGGAACGCCACCGTCGCGGCTGGATCTGATCCTCGACCTGTCCGGGCTGGACCGGATCATCGATCACGCGGCCGGTGATCTCGTGCTTGTCGCGGAGGCCGGTGCCCGCCTGGCCGACGTGCAGCGCCACCTCGCGGTCGCCGGTCAGCGCCTGGCCGTGGACGCGCCGACCCCGGGCGCGACGCTCGGCGGCACGGTGGCGACCGGCCACTCCGGGCCGTCCCGGCTCCTCGCCGGACCGATCAAAGACCAGATCATCGGCATCTCGGTGGTACGGCCCGACGGAACACCAGCGATCTCCGGCGGGCGCGTCGTCAAGAACGTGGCGGGGTACGACCTGGGCCGCCTGATGTGCGGCTCCTACGGCACGCTCGCGGTCTTCACCCGCCTGATCTTCCGCCTGCGCCCGCTCCCCGCCGCGCGGGCGTTCATCACCGCCCCGATCCTCGGCCCGTCGCTGGTCACCCCGTTGATCGAGGCGATCGCCGGCGCCCAGCTCGCCCCCTCCGCAATCGAACTCGACCTCCCCGCCCCACCCCGCGATCCTGACCTCAGGCGCGACGCGGCTGGTCCGGCAGGCAGCGACCGCATCCACAGATCAGGCGACGGCTCAGGTCCGGCGACCAGCGGTGGCTTCTCCTCGGTGCCCGGTGACGGCTCCGACCAGCCCGGCGCTCGTTCGGCAGCACGCGGCGAGACCGGCAAAACCCGCGAGGCCCGCGAGACCCGCGAGGCCGGCGGCAACTGCAGCATTTCTGGCGTGGGCGCTGTCGTGGTGCTTGTGGAGGGCCCGGCGGCCGGGGTCGCCGGGCGTGCTGCGGCCGTCCGGGAGCTGCTGCAGAAGGCGGGCGCGGAAGAGGTACACGTGCGGGCGGAAGCGCCGGCGTGGTGGGCTGCGCTCCCGGCGACCGGGAGCGGCGAGACGCTGCTACGCCTGACGTTCGTCCGCTCCGGGCTGCTCGACGTGGTGTCCGCCGCCCGCGACGAGGGTGCCGCACTGCGCGGCGCGGCCGCGGCCGGAGTCCTCACCGCGGTGCTCCCGCACGCCTCTCCGGAGCGGGTCGCCGTCGCGCTGGCCAGGTTGCGCGTCGTCTGCGCCAGGCACGGAGGCGCCGCAATCGTGCTTGACGCGCCGCCAGCGGTCCGGGCCACGGTCGACATGTGGGGCCCGGTCCCGGCGCTGGACCTGATGCGGCGGGTCAAGGACCAGTTCGACCCGGACCGCCGGCTCTCCCCCGGCCGGTTCGTCGGCGGGCTGTGACACGGCGGGCTGTGACACGGCGGGCTGTGACCAGGCGGGCTGTGACACGACGGGCGATGCGACGCTAGGAGGGTTGTGCGGATGAGCGGGACGCGGCGGCCGGATCCGACGCTGGTCGGGGACTGTGTGCACTGCGGGTTCTGCCTGCCGGCGTGCCCGACGTACAGCCTGTGGGGCGAGGAGATGGACTCCCCGCGCGGCCGGATCCACCTGATCGGCCAGGCGATCGGCGGCGCACCTGTCGACGACGTGCTGGCCGGGCATCTGGACGCCTGTCTGGGCTGTCTGGCGTGCATGCCGGCGTGCCCGTCCGGCGTGCGCTACGACCTGCTGATCGGCGCGGCCCGGGCGCAGGTGGAGGAGGAGCATCGGCGGCCGTTCCGGGAGCGCCTGCTCCGGGCCATGATCTTCGCGGTCTTTCCGCGTCCCGGGCGGCTCCGGCTGCTGCGCGGGCCGCTCCATCTCTACCGCCGGATGGGCGTCGGCCGCGTCCTGGAGCGGATCGCCCCGCGGCTTGCACTCCTGGCCCGCCTGGCACCCGAGCCACAGCACCACCCCCAAGACCGGTGGCAGAGCCGCTCCGAAGACCGGTGGCAGAGCCGCTCCGGGGATCGGGGGCAGAGCCGAACAGGCGATCAGCAGCAAAGCCGCGCCCCGCACCTCTCCGCCGGCTCCCACGACCGCGGTTCACAGCCCGAGCACCACGTCGCTCCCCCGCCACCGGCCCGCGATCAGCCTGGTCGGCGGCGCCGCGAGCGGGTCGCCACGCGCACACCGGCGACCGGTGTGTCGAGGGCGCGCGTCGGGATGCTGACCGGCTGCGTACAGCGGGAGTTCTTTCCTGAGGTGAACGCCGCGACGGTGCGCGTGCTGGCCGCCGAGGGCGTCGAGGTGATCGTGCCGAAGGGACAGGGCTGCTGTGGTGCGCTGTCCTGGCATTCAGGGCGCGACCGCGAGGCGAGGCGATTCGCACTGGACGTCGTGAAGGCGTTCCGTGAGGTCGACGTGGTGGTGGCGAACGCGGCCGGGTGCGGGTCCGCACTCAAGGAGTACGCGGAGATCCTCGGCGAGGAGCCGCCGTTCCGGGTCGTCGACATCGCCGAGCTGCTGCACGAGCTGGGCCCGGTGGCCGAGCGCCACCCGCTTCCGCTCACAGTGGCCTACCACGACGCCTGTCACCTCGCGAACGCCCAGGGCATCCGGTCCGCGCCGCGCGCGCTGCTGGGGCAGATTCCCGCGCTGACGGTCAGGGAGATCAACGACGGCGGTCTGTGCTGCGGCAGCGCGGGCATCTACAACGTCCTCCACCCCGAGCCGGCCGCCGAGCTTGGCGACCGCAAGGCCGACGCGATCGCCGCCACCGGCGCGGATTTCCTGGTCACCGCCAACCCCGGCTGTCTCCTCCAGATCGCGGACGCGTTCCGCCGCCGTGGCGGTACTCCCCCACAGCTCGCCCACACGGTCGAGATCCTGGACCGCTCGATCAACGGCTGACCTGTCACGCACCGCACCGGGCCGGCCCGCCTCCGGGTGTTGATCGTGCGACCACGGACCTGGCAGGGAGGAGCGCCAGCGACGACCGGTGTCGCCGGGAGGCCTCGGGTGGTGATGCGCGATCAACTCGGCAGATGATCTATGGCTTTCGGTCGATGAGGCGGGTGATGCCGTCGATGATGCGGTCGAGGCCGAAGGACAGGGCGTGGGCCGGGTCGAGCATGGCGTTGTGCTGCTGGCCGGCGGCGGTGCCGACGCGGCCGCCGAGGGGGAACTGGCTGCCGCCCATCACGCGCTCGAGGACGGGGCCGGTGTTCTGCCACCATTCGGCGTCGGAGAGGCCGGTCTGGTCGTGGGCGCGGCGCAGGGATTGGCGGGTACGCCAGACGCCCTCGACGTAGACCAGGAGCATGGTGAGGGTGGAGTCCATCTCGACGTCGGTGAGGCCGATGCCGTCGAGGGGGGCGAGTTCGAGTTCGTATTTGCGCATCACGTTCGGCCCGAGTTCGCCGCGGCCGTCGACGGCGGACGGCAGCCAGGGGTGGCGTTCGTAGAGCGCCCAGTTCTCGTGGGCGATCGCGCGCAGGCCGTCCCGCCAGTCGTCGTGGGAGCCGGGGCGGGTGGCGGGGTACAGCTCGCCGAGCACGGTGTCTGCCATCAGTGCGGTCAGTTCGGTCTTGCCGGGGACGTGTGTGTAGAGCGACATGGTGCCGACGCCGAGGTGTTCGGCGACGCGGCGCATGACCGCGGCTTCCAGGCCTTCCGCGTCGGCGATCTCGATTGCGGCGGCGACGATCGTGCGCACGCTGAGGCCGCTGCGGCCGGCGTTCCCGTGTGCGCCCCAGAGCAGCGCGAGCGTGCGGGCGGGGTCCAGGGCGCGGCTCTTCACGATGCCATCGTAGCGGACCGTACTATGTACGGTACATGGTACGATCCGACGCGTGACCACAGCTGATTACGGAAACATCGAGGTCCGCGGCGCGCGGGAGAACAATCTGCGGGACGTGTCGGTCGACATCCCGAAGCGGCGGATCACCGTCTTCACAGGTGTCTCCGGGTCGGGCAAGTCGTCGCTGGTGTTCGACACGATCGCGGCCGAGTCGCAGCGGCTGATCAACGAGACGTACCCGGCGTTCGTGCAGAACCTGATGACCGGCTACGGCCAGCCGGACGCGGACTCGCTCGGCAACCTGTCCGCCGCGATCGTGGTGGATCAGAAGAAGATGGGCGGCAACTCGCGCTCGACCGTGGGCACGGCGACGGATGCGTACACCATGGTGCGCCTGCTCTTCGCACGTCTGGGCACGCCGGCGGTGCCGCATCCGATCGCGCTGTCGTTCAACGACCCGTCCGGCATGTGCCCGGAGTGCGAGGGCCTCGGCGACGTGTCCGCGCTCAACGTTGATGAACTCGTCGACAGGGACAAGAGCCTCAACGAGGGCGCGCTGAGGCTGCCGCAGTTCGCGGTCGGCCAGTGGTTCTGGAGCATCTTCGCGCAGTCCGGCTTCTTCGACCCGGACAAGAAGCTGCGCGACTACACCGAGGACGAGTGGGACAAGCTGCTCAATCTGCCCGAGGCGAAGGTCAAGCTCCAGATGCCCGGCGGCAGTGCGATGAACTCGACCTACGAGGGGCTGCTGCCGAAGTTCCGCCGCCTGTTCCTGAGCAAGGATCTCGACTCGATGCAGCCTGCCGCGCGCGCGACAGTCGAGCGGGTGGCGACCCGGTCCGCCTGCCCCGCCTGCGAGGGCACCCGCCTCAATCCGGCCGCGCTGGCCTGCCGCATCAACGGGAGGAACATCGCGGAGTGCGCCGCGATGGAGGTCACCGACCTGGCCGAGTTCGTCCGGAAGGCGGATGACGGGACTGTCACGCCGCTTGTCACCGCGCTCGCGGACCGGCTCGGCAACCTCGGCCACATCGGCCTCGGCTACCTGAGCCTGGACCGGCGGTCGGCCACGCTCTCCGGCGGCGAGTCCCAGCGGGTGAAGATGGTCCGGCACCTGGGCTCCAGCCTGACCGACATCACCTACGTCTTCGACGAGCCGTCTACCGGCCTGCACCCGCACGACATCCACCGCCTCAACGAGCTGCTGGTCCGGCTGCGCGACAAGGGGAACACAGTGCTTGTGGTGGAGCACAAGGCCGCGGTGATCGGCATCGCGGACCACGTGATCGACATGGGGCCGGGTGCGGGCAGCGGCGGCGGCGAGATCGTCTACCAGGGCACGCTCGACGGTCTCCGCGCCTCGGACACCGCCACCGGGCGCGCCCTCTCGCACCAGGCGACGATCAAGGACAACCCCCGCGTGGGTACGGGATGGCTGCGCATCGAGGACGCGCGCACGCACAACCTGAAGGGCGTCACCGCGGAGCTGCCCACCGGCGCGCTGACAGTGGTCACCGGCGTGGCCGGGTCCGGCAAGAGTTCGCTGATCCACGGCTCGCTCCCCCGGATCGCGCCGGACGCGGTCTTCCTCGACCAGAGCGCGATCAAGGGCTCGCGGCGGTCGACGCCGGCCACGTACACCGGCGTGCTTGAGCCGTTGCGCAAGGCGTTCGCGAAGGCCAATGGCGTCAACGCGGCACTGTTCAGCGCGAACTCTGCGGGTGCCTGCCCGCGCTGCGGCGGCATCGGCCTGACCTACACGGACCTGGCGTTCATGGACCAGGTCGCCACTGTCTGCGAGGAGTGTGCCGGGAAGCGTTTCATCCCGTCGGTGCTCGAGTACCGGCTGCGCGGCAAGAACATCGCGGAGGTGCTGGCCATGCCGGTCGCAGAGGCTGTCGGTTTCGTGACCGAGAAGGCGGCGCGGCCGGTCCTGAGCGCGATGGTCGACACCGGGCTCGGCTACCTGACGCTCGGCCAGTCGCTCGACACGCTCTCCGGCGGTGAACGGCAACGGCTCCGGCTCGCGATCAAGCTGGCCGGAAGCGCAAATGCCCAGACACCTCAGGTGTACGTCCTGGACGAGCCGACCACCGGCCTGCACCTGCGCGACGTGGAGCAGCTGAACACGCTTCTCGACCGGCTGGCCGGCGCGGGCCACACGGTGATCGTGATCGAGCACCACCTGGACGTGATCTGCCGCGCCGACTGGATCGTGGACCTCGGCCCGGGCGCCGGTCACGAGGGCGGCGAGCTGGTCTTCGCCGGGCCGCCCGCGGCGCTGATGAACGAACCGCGCTCGGTCACCGGCGACTTCCTTCGACGTCACCTGGAGTGCTAGAGCGTGTGTAGCGCTGCGCGAGGCGGAGGGCCGCCTCGCGCAGTTCCGGCGGGCCGACGATCTCCAGTTCGGCGTCGAACATGCCCGTTGTCGCGGCGAGCCCGACCCACGACCAGGAGCTCAGCGTCAGCCGGCAGCGGCCGTCGCCGAGCGGCTCGACCAGGTCGGTCTTCCGCACCCAGGGCGCGACGGCCTCCGCTGGCGCGGCCAGGATGACGGTGCCGGTGCACGGCATCTCCGGCGACGCGAACCGTTGCGCGATATAGGACGACACATCGGGCGCGGGCAGCTCGCGGGGTGTGAAACGCGGCCCGTTCGGCGTGCGGGGCGTCAGGCGGTCCACCCGGAACGTACGCCAGTCCTGCCGGTCCAGGTCCCACGCGACGAGGTACCAGCGCCCGCCCCACATGACCACGTGGTGCGGCTCGCAGCGGCGCGGCGCGTCCTTGTAGTCGAAGCGAAGCACCTCGCGCGCCCGGACCGCGCCACCGACCGCGAGCAGCACCTCCGCGTCCACGCGTGGCCGGTCCGCGGCCTGGCGCACGGACGTGACCTGCAGCGCGTCCACCCGGTGCCGGAGCCGGGCCGGCATCACCTGGCGGACTGTGGCGAGCGCGCGAAGCGACGCCTCCTCGATGCCGTCGATGCTTGTCGTGGCCGTCTGCAGGGCGACCGCGACCGCGACGGCCTGTTCCGCGTCGAAGAGCAGCGGCGGCAGGTCCGCGCCGGCGCCGAGCCGGTAGCCGCCCTCCGGGCCCTTGGTGGCCTGGACCGGGTAGCCGAGTTCGCGGAGCCGGTCCACGTCGCGGCGGACGGTCCGGCCGCTCACGCCGAGCCGGTCCGCGAGCGTGCCGCCCGGCCAGTCGCGGCGGGCCTGCAGCAACGAGAGGAGTTTGAGCAGCCGTCCCGAGGTCTCCAGCATCCATCCACGATCGCACGGCTTATAGGACAGGAGCTGTCCGCTTCCGCTGACAATCTCCTCGTGCCGGGCGATGCTGCGGTCGGCGGACTAACCGGTCTGCAACCGATTCTGGGTCGGACCGGCGGGGCAGCGGCCGATGGAGGGGGTACGGCGCACGGATGCGCCGTACCCCGAATCGGAAGCAGGCCCCCCATGATCCAACACGTGCGGACCGTGATCCGCGAGCGCGTGACCTCCGACCGTGGTGCCAGCGCCGTCGAGTACGGCCTGCTGGCGGCTCTGATCGCGGTGGTGATCATCGGCGCGGTGACGCTTGTCGGAAGCAACCTGAGCGCGACCTTCAGCCACGTGGCGCCGGTCGTCTCGCCGTCGCCCTGACGTTGATGCGGAACGGCCGCGGAGTGTGCAGACTCCGCGGCCGTTCGGTTCACTGCTCGGACTCGATCGCGGCCGGCGCGCCGGCCGTAACCGGGATGCGCCCCGCGTAGGCGCCGCTGTGTGGTTCCGGCCGCTGCTGTGCACCGGGCCGCAGGCTGGGATCATTGTCGGATGAGACGGCTGACCTACTACGTGGCGACCACGATCGACGGCTTCATCTCCGGGCCGGGCGGCGAGTTCGACTTCTTCCCGATGGCGGCGGACGTGCTTGAGGCGATCAACGCGGAGTGGCCGGAGACCGTTCCCACCCAGTTCCGCACGCAGGCCGGGCTGGCCGACGTGCCGAACAAGCACTTCGACACCGTGCTGATGGGCCGCGCGACGTACCAGCTGGGTGACGCCAGCCCTTACGCGCACCTGCGGCAGATCGTCTTCTCCCGGACGCTCACCTCACCGGACCGGGCGGTGGAGATCGTCGCCGGGAACCCGGCCGAGACAGTGCGGGCGCTCAAGCAGGAGGACGGCCTCGGGATCTGGCTCTGCGGCGGCGCGGACCTGGCCGGGCAGCTGCTGCCCGAGATCGACGAACTGATCGTCAAGCGCTACCCGGTGGTGGCGGGCACGGGGAAGCCGATGTTCGGCGCCGGGTTCGCGCCGTCGCCGTTCACGCTCGTGGAGAGCCTGTCGTTCGAGTCCGGCGCGCTGGTGAGCACCTATCGGCGCTGAATGCCCTGACCGCTTTCACCGGTACGCAGCATGGCCGGTAAGCGCCTCACCGATGACAAGCGTGTGGATCTCCGAGGTGCCCTCGTAGGTGAGCACCGACTCCAGGTTGTTGGCGTGCCGCAACGGCGAGTACTCAAGCGTGATGCCGCTGCCGCCGAGGATCGTCCGGCACTCCCGGGCGATCGCCAGCGCCGCACGCACGTTGTTGAGTTTGCCGGCGCTTACCTGGTGCGGTTGCAGGCGGCCGCCGTCCTTGAGCCGGCCCAGGTGCACCGCGAGCAGCGCCGCGGTGCCGAGCGAGACGCCCATGTCCGCGATCTTCTGCTGGGTCAGCTGGAACGCGGCGATCGGCCTGCCGAACTGCACCCGCTCCGTCGCGTAGTCGAGCGCCACGGCCAGGCAGTCCCGGGCCGCGCCGACCGCGCCGAAGCAGATGCCGAACCGGGCCTCGTTCAGGCAGCTCAGCGGCGCGCGCAGGCCCTTCGCGTCGGGCAGCCGGGCACTCTCCGGGAGCCGGACGTCCTGCAGCGACAGCTCCGCGGTGATCGAGGCGCGCAGCGACAGCTTGTTCGTGATCGTGCGGGTGGTGAAGCCTGGCGTGCCGGCCGGGACCAGGAAGCCGCGGATGCCATCCTCGGTCGCGGCCCAGACCGTGGCCACGTCCGCGATGCTGCCGTTCGTGATCCACATCTTGGCGCCGTTGAGCACCCAGTCGTCCCCGTCGCGGACCGCACGGGTCCGCATGTTCGCCGGGTCGGAGCCGAAGTCCGGCTCGGTCAGGCCGAAACAGCCGATCGCCTCACCCGCGGCCATCCGGGGCAGCCACTGCTGTTTCTGCCCCTCGGAGCCGTACCTGTGGATCGAGTACATCGCCAGCGAGCCCTGCACGGAGACGAAGCTGCGCAGGCCGGAGTCGGCCGCCTCCAACTCCAGGCAGGCCAGGCCGTACGCGGTGGCGGACGTGCCCGCGCAGCCGTACCCGTCCAGGTGCATGCCGAGCAGCCCGAGGCGGCCCAGTTCCGGCGCGAGCTCGCGCGGGAACGTGCCGGCCTCGAACCACTCGGCCAGATGCGGGCGGACCCGGCCGGCGACGAATCGCGCCACGGTCTCCTGGATCTGCCGTTCCTCGTCGGTCAGCAGGCCGGCGACGTCAAGCAGCTCCAGCGGGTCCCGCATCATGCTGTCAGCCCTCTTCGATCGCGACGATCTCGACCTTGTCCGGGTAGAACGCGAGGTGGCCGGCGATCGGCGAGACCGCGTCGTACGGCTCCGGGTAGTACCAGACCGCGTCCGTGAGGTCGCCCTCGTCGGTGCGGATCGTGTAGTAGGACGCCTCACCCTTGTACGGGCAGGTGGTGTGCGTGTCCGTCGCGATGAGCACGGACTCGTCCGCGTCGGCAAGCGGAATGTAGTACACCGCCGGGTAGGACGCCTCCTTCAGCGCGAACGCCGAGGTGGTGTCCGCGATGATCTTCTCGCCGGCACGCACCACGACGCGCGCCTTGGCCGGCTCCACCGTGATCGGGTGGTCGGGTCCCGGGATCTTCACTCGGGCCTCCTTCTGCTCTTCTCACCTGCAGCCTATCCGCCCCACCCCTGATCACCGAGGAGCACAAGCCCACAGACCCACGGGGGTACGGAAGGGGGCGGGCGGGTCTTGACCGTGGGCCGCGGGGCTGGAGCCCGCGGGAGCATGCGGGTCCCTCGCTCGGCGGACGTGGGAATATCACGATATTTCTGGGTCTGATCTGACCGATTCGGCGTCGTGGACGAACGCGGTCGCCAGGGCGGCCACGCGGGTGCCCGCGGTGGTGATCACGTTGTGGGCCGCGCCCGGGATCGTGATTGCCCGGCCGCCGGAGAGGCGTGCGGCATGTGTGGTCCAGCGCTCCGGGGCGATCGGGTCGTGTTCGCCGCGCAGGATCAGGACGGGCTGGGTGAGGAGCGGGAGCCGGTCTTTCATCGGGTGGTGGACGGCGGTGCGGAGCGTGCCGAGGATGCGGCGGGTCCCGGCGGCGAACGCGCCGCCGACGACGACCGGCAGCTGCCGTGGGTCCTCGCGGCGGAAGTCCCAGATCAGCCGCAGGACGTGGCGGGTCATGCTGGGGGCGGCCGGGTCGACGGTCGGGCCGATCAGGACCAGCAGCGTGACCAGGTCCGGGCGGGTGAGCGCCAGTTCCACAGCGACCTGGCAGCCGAACGAGCCGCCGATCAGGCGGGCGCCCCGGAGACCGGCGGCGTCCATCCACTCCGCGATCACGGCGGCGTGCTCGACCGGGCCGAGGCTGCGTCGCGGTCCGACCGAGCGGCCGAATCCGGGCAGGTCAGGGGCGTAGACCGGGCCGGTGAGCGCCTCGGCGGTCGGCATCAGGTAGCGGTGCGAGACGGCCAGGCCGTGCAGCAGCACCCAGGGCGTGCCGGGCTCGTCGCGCGCCCGGATGTGCAGGCGACGCCCGGCGACGCTCCGGTACTCGCTCGTGAAAGTCACGCCCGGCCTGTGCCCGATGCGCCGATCGGCAAACCGGGACTAGGCTGAGCGACCATAGAACACGATCTCGATGCGGTGGACTGGCGACGGCTGGAGCACAACTACGGGCCCGCCACGGACGTGCCGCCGCTGCTTGCGGACCAGGGATCGCACGCCGCCGCCCCGGGCTGCGGGCCGGAATGACCGGATCAACGGATCAGTGGGTACGGGTGGCGGCCGCCCACGCGTTCTGGCGGGTCACCGACGCGATTCCTGTTCTCCGCCAGCTGGCCGCCCCGCTCACGGACGGCGAGTACCTGCCGATCATGCCGGTGGCGCTCGGTCACCTGGCGGAGATCGGCGCGGCCGAGGGCGTGCCCATCGCGCGGGCCGTGCTCGGCAGCGCGCGGCGGCTGTGCTGGTCGGGCGGCTGGCGCGGATTCCTGCAGGACGAGGAGCTGCTCATGATCAGTGCGAGGATGGTGGGATGACGACGCGGCTGTCGCGGGTGGATCTGTCGGCCCGGCTCGGGAAACGTGAAGCGCTGGAACGGCTCGAGGCTGCCCAGCAGCGGTTATTGCGGTTGCGGCTGCTGCTCGGCGGGCAGCTGGGCGAGGGGAAGCTCGGGCCGCCGCTGTGCGTGGTCTTCGAGGGCTGGGACGCGTCCGGCAAGGGAGGGGCGATAAAGCGGCTTGTCGCGCCGCTTGACCCCCGGCACGTGCGCGTCTCCCAGTTCGCCGCCCCGACCTATGACGAGAAACGGCACCACTTCCTGAAGCGCTTTTGGGCGGTTCTGCCCGGTTGGGGCGGGATGACCGTTCTCGACCGGTCCTGGTACGGCCGGGTCCTGGTCGAACGCGTCGAGGGTTTCGCCACCAAGGAGCAGTGGGGCCGCGCCTATCAGGAGATCGTCGAGTTCGAGCGCACCATCACCGCCGAAGGCATGATTCTGATCAAGTTCTGGATGCACGTCTCCCCCGAGGAGCAGCTCCGGCGCTTCAACGACCGTGCCGCTGACCCCCTGCGCACCTGGAAACTGACCGCCGAGGACTGGCGCAACCGCGACCGCCGCGAGGAGTACGAGGCCGCCATCGAGGACATGCTCAAGAAGACCGACAAGAAGCGTGCCCGCTGGCACGTCGTCGCCGGTGACAACAAGGCCTACGCGCGCGTCGCAGTCCTCGAACAGGTCTGTCACACCGTGGAAGGCCGCCTCTCCACCGGCGGCTACGACCTCCGGGACGCCGACTGACACGCCCGCCGGATCTCATCGGCCGGTCTGCACACGCGGTACGGGCTCGGCGGGGCCCGTACCGCGCGGCGGGGATCAGTCCGACGCGAAGGTGGTCACAGTGGACGGCCCGTTCGCGGTCGAGGACCGCGCGGCCGGCACGAGGACCGTCACCGGATTGCTTCGGGCTGCGGCCGAGCCACCGTTCGCGTTGTGTGCCGTCACTGTGAGCGTGTAGGTCTTGCCGGGCTGGAATTGATTGCACGGCTGCCCGGCCGAGTTCTGGTCGAGCAGCGTGTACGTGCCGGGCCCGGGAAGGATGTAGTAGTCGCAGAAGATCGGGCTCGACTCCACCGGCTGTTTCGTGACGATGAAGGACTCCGGGGCCGCGCCGGGACCCGAGCCGACCACCAGCCCGACGACCGGGACGGTGACGCCGTTGGGCCGGACCGGGTCCGGGAAGGCGAAGACGGTGGGCAGCCCCGGCAATCCGACGCTCACCCGGACCGACGCCGATTGGGCCGGCCTGGTGATGCCGGCCGGCACCGTGGCGACGATTGTGAAGATCCCGTCCCGTGCCGGTGCGGTGTACCGCCCCGCGCTGGTGATGGTGCCGTTGTCCGTGCCCTGCACCTCCCATGCGACCGTACCGCCGAGGTAGTTGCTGTCGGCTTTGAGGTCGACTGTGCCGCCGCGGGCGAGCGTCACGTCCTTCGGGGAGATGTCGAGCTTGGCGAGGGCACCGTCCGCTCCCGCGACCCGGGTGCAGTTCGGCGCGAACAGGGCCGGATTCTTGTACGCGGTGCGGTTGAAGAACGGCACCAGCTCGGCGCCGACGCGGACGCAGTCCTCGACCTTCCACCACGGGTCGCCGAGCAGGGAGACGCTTGAGTCGTTGTACGCGTCCACGTTGAGCTTGGCGATGTCCTTGCTGTACATCTCGCCGACCACCTGAACCCGCACGCCGATCTTGACGCCGCCGTCGATGTAGGTGTTCGGCGCCTCCACCTCGAAGACCGCGGGCGGGTTCCGGAAGCTGGACGAGGTCACGACGGGCAGGTGCACTGTCGCCCCGGCGGTCTTGGCGGAGCTCAGCGAGGTGGTGAAGCCGGGACCGACGCTCCCGGAGACGAAGAGCGAGAAGTTGACTGTGAAATTCGGCCGGAAGAACTTCGAGGCCTTCGCCGCCTTGAAGTCCGAGCTGCCCAGCTTCAGCTCCCGCTCCTTCAGCTCGGCGGGCTGTTCCGCGGTCAGCGACGCCTCGACGTGCGAGGTGGCGTCCGCCGAGAGCATCACGTCGTCCGGGAAGTCGATGCTGCCGTCGAGCGCCACCGACAGCTTGATCTTTGCGTTGAGCTTCACCCCGGCGGCCACCTCCCATTCCTGCACCAGGAACTCGTGCTCCGGCGTGATCGTCTGGGTTCCGAAGCCGTCCCCCGCCTGTGACACCGGTGGCAGCAGGCCGGAGAACCCGAAGCCGCCGTCCGTGAACGCCTCGCTCGTGGCCGCGTCGGTGGTGCTCACGGTCGTGGTCGTACCGCTGGTGGCGACCCTGCTCACCGTGCGCAGGAATCCGTCCGGCGCGACCGGGGCGTCCGGCACCACGAGCACCGTGCCGACCGGCAGCCCGGTCACCTCGGCCGGCGCGCCGGTGAAGGCGAGCGTGGTGTCCGTGATCCCGGTGAGCGTGCCGAGCGCGGCTGCGGACAGTTGCCGGGCCTTGGAGGCGAGCGTGAGATCCGCCCGGCTGGGCTCGGAGACCGTCCCGGCGCCGGCACCCACGGCGTTGCGCGCGGTCACCGCGAACGTGTACTGGGTGCCTGCGGTCAGGCCTGTCACTCCGGCGGACCGCGCGGTCGCCGGCGCGGTGACCGTCCGGCCGCCGGGCTGCACCGTGATCGTGTAACCGGTGATCGGGGTGCCGCCGGTGTAGGCCGGGGCGGTCCACTCCACCATGACCACGCCGTTGCCCTCGGCGGCCGCGAGCACCCCGACCGGCGCGTCCGGCACGGTCCGGCCCGGCGTCACCGTCGCCGACGCGGCCGAGGCGGGGCCGGCACCCCGCGCGTTCGCGGCCCGGACCGTGAACGTGTACGCGGTGCCGTTCGTCAACTTCGGCACCTCCACCTCGGTGGCCGTCGCGGTCACGGTCACTGTCGCGCCACCGGGCGAGGCGGTCACCGTGTAGGTGTCCAGCGGGAGCCGCCCATCGTTCGCGGGACGCTGCCAGGCCACCCACACGGCGCCGTCCCGCGCGGTGGCGGTGACCGCGCCGGGGGCGCCCGGGACGGACGGCGCGGCCGGGCTGACCGCGGCCGAGGCCGCGCTCGACGGTCCCCGGCCTACCACGTTGACGGCGCTGACCGTGAACGTGTACGCCGTGCCGTTCGTGAGGCCGGCGAAGACCGCCGAGGTGGTTCCGGTGACGTCAAGCGTGCCACCGCCCGGGCTCGCGGTGATCCGGTAACCGGTGATCGCGGCGCCGCCGTCGGTCGCCGGTGGCGTCCACGTCAGGCTCGCCCGTCCGTCCTCGGCACGGGCGGTGACAGCGCGAGGCGCACCGGGCGCGGTCGCCGCGCGGTAGTAGCCGGCCACGTCCAGGTGGAACCGGACGGCGGCGCCGCCACTGTTGTAGACCGCGATCCGGCCGTCCGGGCTCAGCTTGCTGACCTGCATCGTCGGCCAGCCCCCTCCGGAGCGGTAGGACAGCAGCCGGGCGACCGTCTGCGGCGCGTCCGCGGCCCGGACGGCGAGCGCGCCGTTCGCGGTCCCGCCGGCCGCGGTGAGGTTGAACGCGGCGGCGGACGCCCCGGACGCCGGGATCCCGCCGACGCCGGCCAGCAGGTACGTTCCGGTCTGCCCGGCCTCGAGCAGCTCCGAGGTGAGTACCCGGGCCGGGGTCAGCCCGAGGTAGGAACTGCCCGCCTCCGTCGCGGCAGGCCCCAGGTAATAGCCGACCACGTCCACGGTGACAGTCGACGCCGACTGCGAGTAGATCCTGAACCGGCCGTTGGCGCCGAGCGTGACCGGGACCTGATTGGTGTACGACCCGCCGTCGTCCCGGTGGTTGACAACTGACGTGCCCGGCCGGGTCACCCCGTCCGGATAGACGCTGATCCAGCCGACCGCCGACGAGCTGACCGTGACGTGGGCGAGCACGGCCGTGACGCCTGTGGACGGGATGCCGCCCAGCCCCAGCGGGGCGACTGTCGTGTACTCGCCGGCGGCGACGGGCAGACCGGCGGCGATCCGGGCCGGCGTCAACGGCACGTACGACGAACCGGCCGCCGTGACGCCCGCGGCGCTGAAGAATCCGGTGATGTCGACGTGCAGCCGTACCGTCGCGTCGGCGGAGCTGTTGTAGACCGAGACCCGGCCGCCGGTGCCGAGCGACACCACAGCGGAGTTCGCGATGGTCAGGTTCGGCCGGAAGTTCACCGTGGAGGTGCCCGGCCGGGTGGTCGCCGCCGGATAGACGGTCAGGTAGCCGGTGGCGGTACTCGTCGCCGTCAGATTGATCGCCACGGCCGAGACGCCGGTGGCGGGCACACCTGCGGCGCCGCGCGGGTCGAAGGAGAAGACGCCCTGCACCGGCACGGTTGCCGAGGTGGCGATCCGGGCCGGGGTCAGCGGCGTGTACTGACCGGCGGCCGGCTGCACGTCGCCGAGCGCCGGAGCGGGCCGGGCCGCTATGACAATCGCGCCGATCAGGACGAGCAGGACGGCAAGTGAGGCTCTCAGCGATCGGAGGTGCATGGCGCTTCCTTTCGTTCACCGGTGACGCGGGGCCCGGCCGGGCAGTGGCGAGCCCCGCGACGGGAGTCAGGCGCGGTACGCCTCGATGTCCGCCCGGTACGCGGCAGGCGCCCCCACTCGTCGTGTGTCAGCACGCAGTCCCTCACGGACACGCATATTCACCGCACATCGCACGTACAGGGCCGGCAACACCCGCGCCGGTACGCCGGGCCGGGCGGATCAGGCAGCCCGTCCGGTCACGGGTGCATATGCAGCGGATGTACGGCCCCTATGCGCAGTGCCCGTACGTTCGCCCCGGCCGGTACGGCCACGTCGGCGTGACGGCGTCCACTGCGGATACCGGCACGGTGCGGGTCCGTCCATCTCGTGCACTCCGCCCCGCGGGGTCCGATCGAAGCGAGCAGGTATGTCTGTGCGAAGAATCGCCACGGTAGGGCTGGCGATACTGGTGATGCTCGGCGCGACGGCGACCAGCGCCGCGGCCGTCCCGGACGAACCGGCGCCCGTGTCGACGGTGAACGACGACGTCTTCCCCGGCGCGCAGCTCGGCGGCGCGCGGACGGGTCCGCTGGCCTCATCGGTGCCGGCAGCAGGTGGCAACTCGACGACGGCCCTCGCCGGGGGCCCGTTCATCGGCTTCACCTGCGACGGCACCGCCGGCCCCCGGGTCGAGGTGCTGTACGTGCGTGAGGCGTCGATGCCCGACCGGTACGCGGCGATGCAGCCGGTACTCCAGGCCTGGCTGCTCAACGCGGACGCGGCCTGGAACGACGCCGCCGCCCGCCACGCCGAGAGCCGGCACATCAGGTACCTCACCGAGACAGTCAACGGCTCGTGCCAGGCCGTGGTCCGCAACGTCGTGGTGCCCGCCGGCGCCCTCGACACGTTCGACGCGTCGATCAACGCGGTCAAGGCGCTCGGCTACAACGCCGTCTCCAACCGCAAATACCTGCTGATCACCGAGGCCACAGTCGTCTGCGGGCTGGCCCAGGGCACCGGCGACGATCAGCCGGGCGCGGCGAACGCGGCGAACACGGCCGTCCGGTACGCCCGGGTCGACGCCGCCCCCAACTGCCTCGGCGCGAACGCGATCGCGCATGAGTTCGGGCACACGATCGGCGCGATCCAGAGCAGCGCGCCGCACTTCGCCTCGACCGGGCACTGCAGCCAGGGCTTCGACCTGATGTGTTACGCCGAGGACTTCTCGTTCGACTGCGCGCAGTACGACCACAAGCGGCTGCCCGACTGCGGCGGTGACGACTTCTTCAGCGCCCAGCCGGCGGCGGGGACGTACCTGGCGACCCACTGGAACACCGCGAACAGCGTGTACTTCCGCGCCGGCACCACGGCGGACAACCAGAACTACCCGCGGTCGGGCTGGACCTACACGGTGCAGAACGTGGCCTCCGGCAGGGCGCTCGATGTCGACCCGGACGGGGGCACGGTGCGTGACCCGCTGAAGTACCTGCACGCCACCGCCGCGTCGAGCACGGCGCCCAGCCAACAGTGGCTGGTGACGTACAACACCGGCCTTCAGCTGCAGAACCGCGACAGCTTCCACTGCGTGGACACCGCCTACAGCGGAGTCACCCCGGGCACCCGGGTCCTGCAGTACGACTGCAACGGGCAGGACGGCATGCGGTGGGCCTACCTGCCGCACTCCGACGGCTCCTTCACGATCCTCAACTGGCGGAGCGGCCTGGCACTGACCCAGCCGACCGCCGCCGGAGCCCTTGTCGACCAGCAGGTCTACACCGGCGCGCCGAACCAGCGGTGGTTCTTCACAAGGATCGCCGACCCGGGTACGCCCGTCGACAACGCGGTCTACACGATCGCGGCGTTGAGCAACCGGGCGGCTCTGTCGGCGCCGGTCGCCTCCGATGTGGGCCAGGTGATCAGCCATGCGGCCCGGAGCGCGAACACCACGCAGCAGTTCCGCCTGCAGGCGATCGGGTCGTACTGGCAGTTGGTGCATGTGCGCAGCGGCCTGTGCGCCGCCAACACACAGAACGCGACGGAGGGGCTCGCGCTGACGTTGCGCACGTGCAGCACGAACCCGCTGGGTCAGCAGTGGACGCTACGCCGGGTGGCCGACTCGCGGTTCCTGCTTGTCAACCGGCACAGCGGCAAGGTCGCGGCGATGACCACCGGCTTGGGCTCCCCCATCGAGCAGCAGACCGCCGCGCCCGACGACACGGCGCAGATCTGGGCCTTCGCACGCGTGTGACGCCCGTACGACCCTTCGACGCCTCGTCCGCGGCCTCCCGTCGGACGGGGCACCCCACCGCGACGCCCGCCCCGGATCAAGGCCTCAGCGCTCGTCAGCGCAGGGACGACCGGGCCACCGGGAAATTGAAGTAGGTGCCGGGGTACGGATCCGCGGCGAGCGCGAAGTGCCACCACTCCCGGAAGTACCCGGTGAAGCCGGCGGCCGCCATGGTGTCGCGGAGCAGAATGCGGTTGGCACGCGCGGCACCTGTGACACGGGGGGCGAGCGTGGCCGCGCGCGTGTCGAAGCAGTCGTAACCCGTACCCATGTCGACGCTGTTGTCCCTGAAACGGTTCGCCGCGTAGCAGGCGACAAGCGGGTCGCCGGGCCGGTACGCGGGTTGCGCGGCCGCCGGGAGGCGGACCATCGTGAGGTCTACAGTGCTGCCGCGGCTGTGACCTGACGGGCTGTCGAGGAATCCCTTCCGGTAGAGCCCGGCCTTGCCGGTGCGCGGGTAGAACTCGGCTTTCATCCGCCGGTCGGTGCGATCGCGCGTCCAGGCGGCGAAGTCGGCGACGGCGCGGCCCGGCCGGTAGCAGTCGTAGACCTTGAGGCTGAGGCCGCGCGGGCGCAGTGCGGCCTGGGCGCGGGCCAGCGCGTGGGCGGCCGCCTTGGTCAGGATGCAGAGCGGCTCGCGGTAGCCCTTGATGGGCCGGCCGACGAAGTTGTGCGCCGAGTGGTAGCGGATGTCGCGAAGGATTGTCGGGTCGACGCTTGCGATATCGACGAACCGGGCTGGGGCCGCGGGTGCGGCCACCGCCGCCGCCGGCGTCGCCGCGATCGTCGTTGCCGCGAGCGTGACGGCTATGAGCAGTAGTTTCATGGGACGAGCACCGCCGATGACGAGAGGTTGTGACCTCATCATCGGTGATCCGCCCGTCCGGGATCAGCGATTCAGCAGTATCGCGTTCACGTGGGCGCCGCCGCGGACCGTACCGCCTCCGACCAGCACTTGCCTTTCTGATCGACTTGTATCTATTCTTTCAGGAATGCGCTTTCCAGATTGGAAGCGGTGTGGCGCCGGCGCACTTTGTGACCATGAAGGTGAGACACGGATGAGACGACACGTAGCCCTGCGGTGGATAACCGGGGGCGCCGTCGCGGCGGTGGGGGCGGCGGTCATGCTGTCGCTGCCCCAGGCCTGGGCCGCGGAGACGAACCTGAGCCTCAGCGGCGGCGCCGACGGCTCCAGCAAGGCCAGCGGCACCAGCTACGGCAACGTCAAGGACGGCGACACCGGTACGTACTGGGCGCCGAGCAGCGCGACCGGGTCCATCTCGGTCAAGTGGGGCAGCGCCACAACCGTGAGCAGCGTGGTGATCAAGCAGGCGTCCGGCGGCGGGTCGATCACCGCGTGGCGTCTGCTGAACGCGGACAGCGGCGCGGTCCTGAGCAGCGGCAGCGGCAGCCCGAGCACGATCTCGTTCACCGCGGCCTCGCTGAAGAAGGTCACGCTCGACATCACCGGCGCGTCCGCCGCGCCGAGGATCGCCGAGTTCGAGACGTACGCGGGCGGCACCTCGAACCCGACCACCGGCCCGACCACCGGGGGCCCGACCACTCCGGCCCCGACCCCGACGGGCGGCTCCGGCACCCCGACCGGGGCGTGGCCGTCGTCGGCCGGTTCGGTGAGCATCTCCAGCACGCAGAACGTGTCAGGCACGTTCGACGGCGGGATGAAGACCTACTGCTGCATCGGTGACGGTTCGCAGAACGAGTCGCAGGACCCGATGTTCTCCATCGCGAACGGCGGCACGCTGCAGAACGTCATCCTCGGCTCCCCGGCCGGCGACGGCGTGCACTGCGAGGGCACCTGCACGCTTCGCAACGTCTGGTGGAACGACATCGGTGAGGACGCCGCGACGTTCAAGGGCACCGGCGGCGGCACGTCGTACGTGATCGGCGGCGGCGCCCGCAACGGCAGCGACAAGACGTTCCAGCACAACGGCAACGGCACCGTGAGCATCAGCGGCTTCTACCTGAAGGGCTCCGGCAAGCTCTACCGGGGCTGCGGCAACTGCACGAACTCGTACACCCGGCACGTGAAGATCGACAACGTGCTGCTTGACGACATCGACATGGTGGCCGGCATCAACAGCAACTGGGGCGACACCGCCACAATCACCCGGGTGACGCTCGTCAACAGCTCGTCGGCCACGGTGTGCGGTAAGTACAAGGGAGTCAGCAAGGGCAGCGAGCCGACCTATCTCGGCGCGGGCTGGGACGACGCGAACTGCAAGGTGAAGCAGAGCGACATCACCTACAGATAAAACCTGCCGGGTACGGGCGTCCACCGCGCGGTGGACGCCCGTTTCCTGTGCCCTGGACGCGACCACCCACGGGCTGGAAGCCCGCGGGAGCGTGCGGGCCGGGCCACCGCGGGAGTGGGAAAGCGGTATTGGCAGGGACTTTAGAGCTGGATCAAAACGTCGTTGTATCGATGGTGATCACCCCACAGACTGGACCGCGGCACATGGTCATGGATGCCCTCCAGACGGGGAAAGAGGAGCTGACGATGAACGTCGACGTGCGAAACAGACGAGGTCCCGGTGGGCGGGTGCTGCGCCTGATGGCCGCGGCAGCCGTGGCGCTGGTCGCGTCCACGCTGATCGCCTCGCCGGCCGCGGCCGCGCGGACCGCCACGATCCTGCAGATGAATCTGTGCAACGGCGGTGCCGCCGACTGTTACACCGGCGGGCTGGCGGCGGTCGGCGAAGCGAAGATGATGATCGAGCATTATCACCCGAACGTCGTCTTCATCAATGAGATCTGCCGCGGGCAAGAGGTCGACATCGCGGAGAACAACGACTATGACTACTACTCCGCCTGGACCTTCGCTGCGGCGTGGAACGCGAATGCGGGCACCCCGGTGAAATGCACGAACGGCGCGGACTACGGCAGCGCGATCCTTGTCGACAACAACTATGTATACATGGACGACTATGGCGTCTACGCACGGCAGAACAGCACGTCCGAGCAGCGGGCCTACGGTTGTGCGCGCTTCGCCGACTTCTACGGCTGCGTCACCCACCTCAGCACGGACGAGCCGACCGCGCTGGCCCAGTGCAACGAACTGACCCGGCAGCGCCTGCCCGCCATGAAGGCGCTCTACGGTGAGCCGAACGTGCCGTCGATCGTGAGCGGCGACCTCAACCTGAAGTACAACACCGCAGATCCGGAGAACGTGCAGAACTGCGTGCCGTCCGGGTGGACCAGGAAGGGTGACGGCGACGTGCAGCACGTCATGGTCTCGTCCGGGTTCACCGGCATGAGCGCCCGGACGCTGCCCATGATCTACACAGACCACAGCGCGCTGCTTGTCACCGTGACCGCCCCCTGGTAGACGACGCCCCTGGGCGTGTGTGGTGGACCGGGATCCGCCACACACGCCCGTGTTTTAGAGGTACATGCCGGTGTTGGTGGGCGGCTCGGGGACGGTGACCGGGGCGGTGCCGGAGCGCAGGGCGAAGAGTTCCGCGAGCGTGGCGCCGTCCGAGGTGATGCCGTGCGAGCGGCCGAGCCAGGAGGTCGCCTCGTCGTAGGGGAGGCGGCCGACCTCGATCTGGGCCAGGCAGCGGCCCGGGCGGATGACCGCGGGGTGCAGGCGGGTCAGGTCCTCGTTTGTCGTGATCGCGATGAGCGCGTTGCGACCCTGGCCGAGCAGCCCGTCGGTCAGGTTCAGCAGGCGGGACAGCGACTGGCCGGAGCTGGCCTTGGCCTCGCCGCCGATCAGCTCGTCACAGTCCTCGAGCACAAGCAGGCGCCAGCGCGGGCCGTCCTCGTCGTCGCCGCCGAGCGCCACGTTCATCAGGTACGCCGGGTCGGCGAACAGGCGCTCCGGGTCGAGCACGCAGTCGACCTGGCACCAGGACTTCCACTCCTGGGCCAGCGCGCGGATCAGCGTGGTCTTGCCGGTGCCGGGCGGGCCGTGCAGCAGCAGGAGCCGGCCGTCCGGCGACTCGCCGTCCTGCGCCATCACCCGGTCGAGTGCGGACGCCACCCCTGTCGCGTAGTTGCCGCGGATGGTGTCCCACGGGGCCGCGTCGATCTGCCGCTCGACCCGGCGCGGGCCGTGCGGGCCGAAGTGCCAGAAGCCGATGCCGACCGTGTCCGGCGTGGGTTCCGGCTCCTCCACCGCGCCGTCGATCACGCTTGTCACCACGGACTCGGCCAGCTCAGCGCTGACCGCGGTGACCATGACCGTGGCCCGGCGGGACTGGGTCCAGTGGTTGACGTGAAGCGTGAAGCCGTCGCCGGCGATCAGCCGGCCGCGCCCGGTGTCCTCGACCGCCTCGCGCAGCACCCGCGCGCCGTCGATCATGAGTTTGGCGTCGGAGCGCACGTTCTCCAGGTGGGTGGTGCGGCCGTACGGCTCCCGGCCGGTGGTGAACGCGCTTATCGCCAGCAGGTCGACCACGTCGACCAGACGGTCGCCGTCATCGACGGAGCCGGACATCGGCAGCGCGCCGACCAGCTCCGGTGCCTTCGCCTTGGCCACGGCCGCCTTGGCGCCCGTGGCCGTCTTCTTGTCGCGCGCGTCGACGGGCTGCCGGGGGGTGTTCATCTGTCCCATGATCCGGGGCCGGACGGTCGCCGACCAACCTATTTCTGCTTTCTTACACGTGCTTGCGAAAGATCGTGGTCGCGACCCGTTCACCCGCCGGAGTGAGCGCGAACTCCGGGATCTCGCCGACCCGGGTCCAGCCGCGCCGGGCGTACAGCCCCTCCGCCACGCTGCCGGACTCGGTGTCCAGCACCAGGAGGGTACGCCCGAGCGCGCGGGCCCCCTCCTCCGCGGCCACGAGCAGCGCGCCGCCCAGGCCGCGGCCCCGCCCGTCCGGGTGAACCAGCAGCTTCGCGACCTCCGCCCGGTGCGGCGCGTTGGGCTGCGCGGCCGGCAGCAGCCGGACGACGCCGAGGATCCTGCCGTCCTCCCGGGCCACCCAGGTGCGGGCCTCCGGGTCCTGCAGAGCCCGCCGCCAGTACGCACGGGCGTCCTCGACGGCGAACGGCAGCGTGAACCCGACGCTGGCGCCGCCGAGGACGCACTCGAGCAGCACCTCCGCGAGATCCGTCTCGGCGGCGGCGTGGTCCTCGGCGGTCAGCGGCGCAATCTCCATCACCCCATGATCAACGATGCGGGGGCGATCGGCGTGGTGAGTTTTTTCATCTGAGCGTCTGTTCCGACACCGTCCACAGTCGGGCGGCCGCGTCCGTGTCAAGCGCCCAGGGCGCGAAGCCGGTGCGGGTGCCGGGCTGGTTCGGGGCGGCCTCGGCGCAGTCCTCGAAGTAGCGGCCGGTAACGCCCTTGACCGTCGGCGAGGCCGCGAGCAGCACGGACGTGGCCGCGCCCTGCTGTGGTGTCTTCCACCGCGGCTCCCCGCCGCCGGCCGCCTGTCGTGCCGCGGCCAGGTCGGCCTCGGAGACGTACCGCTGGAGGTTGGTCTTGATGGCGCCGGGGTTGAGTGCGTTGATGTCGATGCCGTCGCGCGCCCAGCGTGTCGCCGCCTCGACCGCGAACCAGATGTTTGCGGTCTTGGACTGGCCGTAGGCGGCCCACGATTCGTACTCCCGCTGCCGGTAGTGGATGTCGTCGAACACGACAGGCGAGCGCAGGTGGGCGCTTGAGCTGACCGCGACCACGCGGGCGCCGCCGGCCGCGGCGAGCGCACGGTGCAGGCAGGTGGCGAGCGCGAAGTGGCCGAGGTGGTTCGTGGCGAACTGCAGCTCCCAGCCGGGGCCGGTGCGGGTCAGCGGCGGCGCCATCACGCCCGCGTTGTTGATCAGCATGTGCAGCGGCCCGTCCCAGTGCGCGGCGAACGCGCCGACGCCGACCGGATCGGCAAGATCAAGGAATGCCACGTGTACGCCGGGATTGTGCGTCTCCCGGGTGATCTCGTCGGCGACGCGGGCGCCGGCGGCGGTGTCCCGCACGGCGAGCGTGACCTCGGCGCCGGCTGCGGCCAGCGCGCGGGCGGTCTCGATGCCGATGCCTGACGCGCCGCCGGTGACGATCGCGCGCTTGTGGGTGAGGTCGACGTCGCGGAGGACGTCGGCGGCGGTGCTGTCCATCTCTTCTCCCTTAAGCGGAGGTTCCTCCGGTAACGTTAACCGGAGGAACCTCCGATTGCCAGGAGCCCGAACGCGGTTCCTCCTGAGGTGGCGCGATACGCTTCACAATTCCGCTTGACACACTGAGAGAAGGTGCTTGACCGATGCGTGCCGACGCGCAGCGCAACCGCGAACGGCTGCTCGACGCGGCGGTCAACGCGTTCACCACCGAAGGGCCCGAGGTGACGCTCGAGTCCGTCGCCAAGGCGGCGGGGGTCGGCATCGGCACGCTGTACCGGCACTTCCCCACGCGTGAGGCGCTTGTCGAGGCCGCGTACCGCAATGAGCTGTCGCGGCTCTGCGATGCGGCGCCGGAGCTCGCCGCGACGCTCTCGCCGGACAAGGCGCTGCGGGCGTGGATGGACAGGTTCCTCGACTACATGACCACCAAGCACGGGATGGCCGACGCGCTGCGTGCGGTCATCGCGTCCGGCGGGAACCCGTACGCGCACAGCCGGGACCGCATGATCGCGGCGCTGGCGCAACTGCTCGCCGCCGGGATCGACGCCGGGCTGATCCGCGCCGACCTGACCGCGGACGATGTGCTTGTCGGGCTGAGCGGCATCACGTTCGCAGCGGGCAAGCCGGAGCAGCGCGCGCAGGCCGGGCGGCTCCTCGACCTGCTCATCGACGGTCTCCGCAGTCAGTCCTGAGTGGTCGGGCGTGACCCCGCGCTCTACCGCGTGCGCCTGACCTGACGGCGGCGCTTGCGGAAGGTGGGGCGCGGGCGGGTGCAGCGCAGCTCGTACTCCGGGTCGACGTGCTCGAACCAGACGGTTTGCACCGTCCGGCCGCTCTCCAGCGTGACAGTGTCCGGTCCGTCCGCCGGGGTGAAGCCGGACCGGCCCAGCCAGTGCCGGGAGGCCGTGTTCGCCGGCTCCGCGCCCGCGACGAGCCGTTCCAGCCCGAAGTGCCGGTGGGCAAGCGCGGTGACGGTCTCCAGCATCTCGTGGCCGTAGCCCTGCCGCCGGAATTCGCGGTGGATCGCGCCGCCGATCTCGCTGGCGCCGTGCCGGCTGAAGACGGACAGGTTGCCGACCAGGTGGCGCGTCTCCCGGCTGATCCCGGCGAAGAACAAAAAGTGCGGATCGACAGGCACCATCGCATCCGGATCCGCGTACTCCCGCACCGGGTCGGCGAGCGGCTCGTTCGGCATGGCCAGCCACGCCTCCGCGACCTCGTCGGTCATCTCGGCACGACTGCCCGGGTCCTCGGCCGACTGCCGCATCCAGCGCGCGATGTCAGTCGCTCGGCTGGTCACGATCCACAGCCTGGGTGTCTGCGCCACGTGCAGATCGTGCGGCAGGCACGACACCTGAGGATTCACGAGACCTGAAAATTCACGAGCCGACGGGGGTACGGAACAGGCCGAGCCGGGAGAGGCTGCGCGCGGTGTCCAGGATGGTCACGGCGACATCTTAGGGTGTGCGTGGTGGATCGCGGCGAGCCGAGGAGCGGGCCGCCGGGATACCTCCACGGGTAACGTGCGGCGAGTGGAGATCCTACGGTCACTGGCGTTGTTCGGACTGGCCGCGCTTGCGGAGATCGGCGGGGCCTGGCTGATCTGGCAGGGCTTCCGGGAGCAGCGCGGCTTGTGGTGGATCGCCGGTGGCGTGATCGCGCTCGGCCTCTACGGCTTCGTCGCCACCTTCCAGCCCGACCCGAACTTCGGCCGGATCCTCGCCGCGTACGGCGGCGTCTTCGTGGCCGGCTCACTCGCCTGGGCCATGGTGGTCGACAGGTTCCGCCCGGACCGCTGGGACCTGCTCGGCGCCGCGATCTGCCTGGTCGGCGTGGTCGTCATCATGTACGCCCCGCGCAGCACATGACCTGCTGCGATGCGCGGGGTTCCGCGTACTCCCTCAGGTTTCGAAATCGACCTCGTAGTGCCGGACGATGGTGTCGTAGCGGATGAACAGCGCGCGCACCGAGTCGGCGATGACCGGGGTCTCGGGGCTGTCGCCGGCGAACCGGGCGACCGAGTCCATGTCCTCGAAGTAGGCGATGGAGAGGAACTCGACCTCGTCGTCCGCCTCGCGGCGCATCAGGCGGGCGCCGCCGAAGCCGTTGACGGCACGCAGCGTGGAAAGGACCTCGGCGCGGTAGTGACGGTCGTAGGCGGCGGCGTCCTGAGCGTGGACCCAGCCACGCCAGACTCGTGCGATCACGGATCAGCCTCGCCTTCAGCGTTGGTGACGGGGTCGATTGTGCCGGTTCGCGCGCGATCACGCAGGGCGAACCGGCGCCTCGAGCTGCCGGTTCATCTGCCGGTAATAGTCCCGTCAGCGGCGGATCGCTTTCACCACAACATCGTGCACCGTGGTCTCGGCACCATCGGGTCCCGTGGCCGGGCGGGCGCGTTCCTCGACGACCTGGAGGTCCCACTCGTCCGGCTCGAGCACTGCGGCGATCTCGGGCGCGGTCATGAACAGCTCGGGCAGGTCCGGGCGCGGGACCGTGGACGAGGCGACGTCGGTGTAGCTGTGATTGACGATCAGCAGCGTGCCGCCGGGCGCGACACCTGCCGCGAGCCGCCGGTAGAGGTCAGTGCCCAGGGCGCCGTACATGTGCACGAACTGCGTGCTGACCAGGTCGAAGGCGCCGGGCTCGGGGGCCCAGGTGGTGAGGTCGCCCTGTTCCCAGCTGACGGAGACGCCGCGGGCGTCCGCGTGGGTGGCGGCGCGTTCCAGCGCGGTGGTGGAGATGTCGACGCCTGTCGTCTCCCAGCCCTGGGCGGCCAGCCAGATCGCGTCGCCGCCCTCGCCGCAGCCGGCGTCCAGCGCGCGACCGGGCTTGAGGTCCGACACGTCACTGACCAGGTGGACGTTGGGATTGCCGCTGAATTTCGGGGTGGCGTAGCGACGCTCCCAGTAGTCGCGGGAGAACAGCTCGGACGGGTCGTCGGCGTCCACGCCGAGGCGCCGCAACGCGACCGCGCGCCGGGTCTCCTGCATGATCAGGTCGCCGTTGAGCGCGCCTCCGGCCATCAGACCTGATGCGGCCGCGGTGATGACCTGGGCCATCGGGTCGACGACGTTGCCGGCGGCGAAGATGCCGGGCACGCTCGTGGCCCCGGCCGGGGAAACCGGGATGAAGGCGCCGATCGGGACGGGACCGGCGGTCTTCTCCTCGGCGACGAGGCCGAGCGAGGTCAGCAGGCTGTCGCGGGGGCGCAGGCCGGTCTGAATGACGAGCGCGGCGCGCGGGATGACCTCGTCGCCGACGCGCACACCGGTCAGCCGGTCGTCGATGATCTCGAGACCGGTGATGCGGCCCTCGATCAGGCGGACCCTGCGGGCCGTCAGCTGCTCATGCTGCTCGTCCGTGATGCTGAAGCCGTCGTGCAGGAACAGCGCGACGTCGGCGGTCCACTGGCCCCAGAGCAGCGCGGCATGCACGGCCATCGGGCTGGTCGCGATCACGCCGATCGCCTGGTCGCGGACCTCCCAGCCGTGGCAGTAGGGGCAGTGCAGGACATCCCTGCCCCACCGGTCCGCGAGGCCGGGGATGTCCGGCAGGTCGTCGACGAGTCCGGTCGTGACGAGGATCCGCCGCGCGGTGACCGACGTTTCGCCGCAGGCCACGGTGAATCCGCGGTCGGCGTCGCCGGTCACCGCGGTGACGGCCGCGTCCAGGAACTCGCCGCCGTAGGACGCCACCTCCGCCCGTCCACCGCGCAGGAACTCCCCCGGCGCCACGCCCTCCCGGCCCAGGTAGTTGTGCATGTGGTCGGCCGGCCGGTTGCGCTGCTCGCCGGCGTCTACGACGAGCACCGAGCGGCGCGCCCGGGAGAGCGCGAGCGCCCCGCTCAGCCCGGCCGCGCCGCCGCCGATGATCACCACGTCGTACTGCTCTTTCACGGTTTCTTCCTCCTCGTGTCCGACGGGAACGAGCGTCACCCGCGCCCCCGGAGAACGACAAGAAAGCTTGCCGGATTGGCAAAGCCTAGGAGCCCGCCAGCGCTTGGAAGATGATCGCCGTGGACGTCGCCCCCGGGTCCTGATGGCCGACGCTGCGTTCACCGAGATACGACGCCCTGCCCTTGCGCGCCTGCAGTCCGGTGGTGTCCTTCGCCCCCTTCGCCGCCGCGGTCGCCGCCGCCGCCGCGCCACTGAGCTTGTAGGCAGCGGCCGCGGGCAGCCACGCGTCCACCATCGTCTTGTCGCCCGGTTGCGCGCCGCCCAGCTTGCGGATCGCGGCCAGGCCCGCCTCGAGCGCGTCGCCGAACTGTTCCCGAGTCACGTCCGGACTGGTCAGAGCCTTGCCCATGGCACGGAACGCGGAACCGTAGAGCGGGCCGGACGCGCCGCCGACCTTGGAGATCAGCGTCGCGCCGGTCTTGGTCAGCACGTCCCCCACGGTCTCCGCCTCGAAGCCGTCGAGCGCCTGCTTCACCGCGGCGAAACCGCGCTTGAGGTTCGCGCCGTGGTCGCCGTCGCCGATCGCGGAGTCCAGCCGGGTGAGCGTCTCCGCGTCCGCCTCGACCTTCGCCGCGATCGCCGCGATCCACTCCCGAGCCTGATCAACATTCATGATCATGACCCCCAACGCAATCCGGGGGTACGCACCGGAGCGTCCCACAGGCGCAGGATCTCGTCGTCCGCCTGGCACAGCGTGAGCGAGGCGCCGGCCATGTCCAAACTGGTCACGTAGTTCCCGACCAGGCTGCGGCGCACGTTCACCAGCTTGGAGACCTCGCCGAACAGCAGGTAGAGCTCGATCAGCGGCGTGCCGCCGAGGCCGTTGAGCAGCACGATCGCGTTGTCACCAAGACCCGGCTTGGCCTCCAGGATCGCCTCCACCATCAGCGCCGCGACCTCCCGCGCACCGGTGACTGTGGCCCGCTGCCGGCCGGGCTCGCCGTGGATGCCGACGCCGACCTCCATCTCGTCGTCCGGCAGGTCGAAGCCCGGCTGGCCGGCCGCGGGCGTGGTCGCCGCGGTCAGCGCCACAGCGAACGAGCCGGACCGCTCGTTCACAAGCCGCCCGATCGCGGCCACGTCGGCAAGCGGGGCGCGCTCCTCCGCCAACGCGCCCGCGACCTTCTCCACGATCAGCGTGGCCCCGGTGCCGCGACGGCCCGCGGTCCAGGTCGAGTCCTCCACCGCCACGTCGTCGTTGACGAGCACTGTCTCCACGGTGATCTTGTCGTCCGCGGCCAGGTCCGCCGCCATCTCGAAGTTGAGCACATCGCCGGTGTAGTTCTTGACGATGTGCAGCACGCCCGCGCCGCCGTCGACCGCGCGCGTGGCGGCGACGATCTGGTCCGGCACCGGCGACGTGAACACCTCGCCCGCACAGGCCGCGTCGAGCATGCCGGGCCCGACGAAGCCGCCGTGCAGCGGCTCGTGCCCGGACCCGCCGCCGGAGACGATGCCGACCTTGCCGCGGATCGGCGCGTCTCCGCGTACCACAAGTTGATTTTCGGGGTCTATGCGCAGTTCAGCGTGGGCCGCGGCCAGCCCCGCAAGCGCCTGCGCCACCACGTCACCAGGATCGTTGATGAACTTCTTCATCGGTGCGCTCCCTTCCAGGGGTCAGCTTTCCCTTCTGCCGGGGATTCCGCCAGGCGTTACGATCCGGACATGGTGGGGATAGTCCTGATATCGCACAGCGGTCTTCTCGCGGACGGGCTCCGTGATCTCCTCACCGAGCTCCGCGGGCCCGGCTCCGGCGCCATCGAGGTGGCCGGCGGCACCGCGGACGGCGGCCTCGGCACCAGCGAGGAACTCATCCTGGCCGCGATCTCCCGGGCCGACCGCGGCGACGGCGTGCTGCTCCTCGCGGACCTCGGCAGCTCCGTGCTGACCGCGCTGACCATCGTGGAGGATCTCGACCGCAAGGACCTGCGCCTGGCGGACGCGCCGCTTGTCGAGGGCGCGATCGCGGCGGCGGTCACGGCGTCGACCGGGGCCACACTGGACGCGGTCGCCGCCGCCGCGGAGGAGGCCCGAACGGTCGCGAAACTCGGCGATTGACCGGCGGCGACGTCGGCCCCCGGCCCCGGCGGCCGGGCGGCAGGGCCGGTGGTCGGGCGGCAGCGGGCCTGCTCCGTGCGATCGTTTCCTGGCGGGTCTGACGTGCAGGGTCCGTCGCATCGACGAGCCGGGGTGGGTCTACCCGCCGTCCCCGAAGACCAGCCTGAGCTGATGGCGGAGGACCCCGATCGCGGCCGTGGCGTCGCGCTGGCCGCCGAGGATGCTTGAGCCGAGCCCGTTGGTGAGCGCCAGCAGCCCGGCCGCGGTCAGCTCCGGCTCCGGCCGCTCCGCAGTCCGTAGCTGGGTGGCGATCAGGCGCTCCAGCCCGTCCGGGTAGGCGGTGCCGTTCTCGGTCAGGTGCGGCTCGGCCAGCACCAGGCTGTAGAACGCGGCGAACGTGCGGGTGATCCGCACGCCCTCCGGGTCGGTGGGCAGCACCGCGAGCAGCAGCTCGGTGACGAACTCGCGTGGCGGCATGGTGGCCGTCAGCCGTGCCTTCATCCGGTCCCCGAGCTGTTCCGCGAGGAAGCCGAGCGCGGCCAGGAGCAGCTCGTCCTTGGTGTGGAAGTAGTACTGCACCAGGCGTAGTGAGACGCCGGCCGCGACCGCCACCTCCCGCATGCTGGCGTATTGCAGGCCGCGCTCCTCCGCGATGCGCAGCAACGCGCCGGCGATGTGCCGCTTCCGCTCGTCATGGTCCACCCGCTTCGGCATTTTTTGATGATACGTTCGTACCATGAAAACCAGCGAGTTCACCTCCCCGGCGGCTGGCTCACGATTCCTCTCGGCGTACGAGGCCGCCCTGGCACGCCTGCTGCCATTGCCGTCCGCATCGGTCACGACGTCGTTCGGCACCGCTGTCGCCTACCGGGGTGGCGCGTCCACAGGCACGCCGATCGTGCTGCTCCCGGGGGCGGGCGGGAGCGCGATCACCTGGTACCGGTATGCCGGGCGGCTCGGGCGGCAGCACCCGGTCATCGCGCTCGACCTGATCGGCGAACCCGGCGCGGCGCGGCAGACCAGGCCGATCGTGGACGCGGGCGAGTTCGTGGCGTGCGTCGCCGAGACGCTGGCCGGGCTGGACGTGCCGCGATGCCATCTGGTCGGCATGTCCTACGGCGGGTGGGCGGCGCTCCGTCACGAGATCACGTTTCCCGGGCGCGCGGCCAGCCTGACGCTGCTCGATCCGGCCGGGTTCGGGCGGGTGACCACGCGCTTCATGCTGTGGCTGATCGCGGGCGGGCTCGCCGGTTTCACACCGCGGACGCTGCGGCATGCGCTGGCCGGGCCGTTCCGGAACGCGACGCTCCGGGACGACGAGCTGATGGGGCTGCTGCCGCTGCAGATGTCGTTCCGCCGGCGGCTGCCCGCGCCTGACACGTTCACCGATGCGGAGTTGGCGTCCGTTGGCGTACCCACGATGTTCCTGCTCGGCGAGCACAGTGCGCTCTATCCGGCGGCCGAGGCGGCGGCCCGGCTCACCTCGATCATGCCGTCCGCGCAGGTCTTGGTGGTTCCCGGCGCCTCACACGACGTACCGGCCTTCGCACCCGACCTGGTCGCCTCACGGATCGAGACCTTCCTGACCACAGCCTGAGCCCGCGCCCTGGCGGCTCGTGCAGGCTCCCCGCCTCAGCCCGGCACCGGGTAGGCGGTTCCTCCGGATGCCGCACCTTCCCGATGTCGTGAATCGCGGCACCGAACAGGACCAGATCCCTGTCGAAATCCAGCTTTCCGGTAAGCGCGTGAGTCAGTTGCCACGCCACGTCGTGGACCGCCCGCAGGTGCGCGGCCAGCCGGGGCGGCGCGTCAAGCGCCTCCAGGTGCGCGGTGGCGGCCTCCGGCAACGGCCGCAGATCCCCGTCGGTGAGCGCGGCCTTGAGCAGCCGATCAGTCATGTCGATCTCCACCTGTCCACGAATCCGATTCCACAATGCTGCGGGTGCCGGCCTGTTCGCCCGCGGACCGCGTGGGCGCTTGACGGGTCCGTGCCGGTCGGACAGCCTGGCCGTCATGAACCGGTACGTCCTGCTGCTGCGCGGCATCAACGTCGGCCGCAACCGCCGCATCGGCATGGCCGACCTTCGTGAGCTGCTCACCGCCGAGGGCCACACGAACGTCGCCACGCTGCTGCAGAGCGGCAACGTGGTGCTGGACAGCGACCTCCCGCGCGCGGAACTCGGCCCGTCCGCCGAGAAGGCGATCGAGAAGCGCTTCGGCCTGTCCGTCGACGTGATCGTGCGCGACCGCGCCGACCTCGCCGCCCTCGTCGCGGAGAACCCGTTCGCCGACGTGGCCGCCGACGGCTCCCGGTTCACCGTGTCGTTCCTGGCCGCACCGCTCACCACGCCGGTCACCGAGCTGCTGGCCGGCGTCGACCCGCTGGACGACCTGTTCGCCGCCCGGGACGAGGAGATTTACGTCTGGTGCCCGCACGGCCTCAGCAACAGCCCGGTGATCACCGCCCTGAGCAGAATCAAGAACCAGCCCGCCGCCACGGTACGCAACTGGAACACCGTCCAGAAGCTCCTCGCGATGCTTGACTGACCACTCACACCTCCCGCCCCAGCGCCGCCGCCCGCCGCAGATGCTCCCGCCGGCCGGCCTCCCCACCGTTCAACTGCCCGCCGAACAGCACGAAGTCGGCGTGGGCGGCGCGCGCGCCGATCCGGTCAGCAAGCATCGTGGTGCGCATCGCCGGGTAGCAGCCGGACGCCTCAAGATCCGCGGCGCCGTGCCCGCTCGTGCACAGCACCAGCGCGGACCTGGCCGGGCGCAACGTCATCGGCTCGTAGGCCCACCCCGCCGTCCACACCCGGTCGAACCAGCCCTTGAGCAACGCCGGGCAGTCGTTCCACCAGACCGGATAGACGAAGGCCCACACGTCCGCCGCGGCGAGCCGCTCCTGCTCCACAGTGACATCCGGAGCGACCGGCACGTGGGCGCCCCTGCCGGTCTCCCGTGCGTACTCCTCGGCCGAGAGGCCCGCCCGGAATCCCTGCGCATACAGGTCCGACACGGAGGCGGTGTGCCCGGCCTCCGCCAGCCCGCCGAGGAACGCGCCAAGCACCTCGCGGGTGAAACTCTGCGGGGCCGGGTGGGCGTAGACCACGTGCACGTGGCTCACCGGCCACACACCCCCGCCGACGGCAGCAGGCGCTCCGGACGGGCGTGCGAGTAGTCGCGGGCCTCCGCCACCAGCCCGTCTGCCACCAGCCCGTCTGTCACCAGCCCGTCCGCCGGGAACCGGAGCACCGTGCACCCGCTGATCGTCAGTGGCGCGATCGCCTCCACATCCTTCGCCGGCCACCCGGCCCACCCGCTCGGCCACCGCTTCGCCGCGTCCCGCACATCCATGACCACATGCCTACCACCGGGGTACGACGTGCGCCTCACGCGGCGGACGGAAGGGTCACGGTAAACCGGGCGCCGGGGTCGGCGTCCTCGTAGCAGGTGTCGCCGCCGTGCGCGCGGGCCAGCTCGCGGACCAGCCACAGGCCGAGCCCGACCGAGCCGGGCAGGTCGCCGGAGGTGCCGTAACGGGCGAAGAGACGATCCTGGTCCGCGGGGGCGACGCCGGCGCCGTGGTCCCGGACAGCTAGCCAGATCATGCCGCCGGTCGCCGGTCCGGCCGTGATCTCGACGGGGGCGACGCCGTACTTGGCCGCGTTGCCGACCAGGTTGACCACGATCTGTTCCAGGCGCTGCGGGTCGGCGGTGACGGTGAGCTCCGGCGGGACCTCGATCGCGACCGGCCCGACGTTCAGGAAGCCGACCGCGTCCTGACAGGCCTTACGGAGGCAGATCGGCGTGAGTTCGAGCCGGAGTGTGCCGCGCGATTCGACCCGGTCCAGGTCGAGCAGGCCGGAGGCGAGCCGGCCGAGCCGCGCGGACTGGCGGAGCGCGGACTCGATGAAGCTGTCGCGTTTCTCCGGGGGCAGGTCACCGTCGCGGATCATCTCCAGTACCAACTGGATGGTGCTGAGCGGCGAGCGGACGTCGTGCGCCACGGCCGAGGTCAGGCCGCGGCGCCAGCGTTCGACGCCGGAGAGCTGCTCCAGCGCGGCCCGCAGCGCGCCGACCCGAGCGTTGATCATGAGGGCGACCCCGACAGCCACCGGGATCAGGCCGACCACGCTGCCGACCACGTCCGGCGGCTGGTTGGTGAGGAGCAGCGGCAGCACATAGCTCACCACGGCGAACGGGCTGAGCGCCCAGATCACCCACCGCGGGAAGTGCAGGCCCAGCCAGGCGAAGAACAGCACGTACAACGGCCCGGTCCCGGCCGCGACCCCGCCGAACGCCCAGGTGGAGAACCCGAGCACCGCGAGCGCGAACGGCGTGGCCGTCACCGGCGCGAGCGGCGGCCATCGCGACCAGGGCAGCATCCAGATCAGCGCGGCCAGCCCCAGGTCCGTTCCGGCGATCGCGATCAGCGGACCCGGCCGCGGTGAACCGGCCAGCAACCCCAGTAACGCGGCCAGCCCGGAGAACGCCAGCAGCGCGGCCGCCTGACGCGCAGCAGCCCTCGGGCCCGGGTCGCCGAGCCCCGCCCGCGCGCGCAGCCCGGCCCACCACCCCCGCGAGCTGGCCATAACCCCGAAAATATCTCCAATCACCTGCCAAATCCGCGAAACCGTCACTCGCCGCCGGCCCGTGCGCCGGGCACCGGCGAGGCCCGGCGCATCAGCGGCCAGCGGGCCGCGACCGGGAAGTGGGAAGCGGATCAGTGGGCGGTGAAGTGGGTGACGAAACGGCGTTGCCAGGGGGTCTCGACGGCGTGGCGGCTGTAGTTGGCGCGGACGAACGGGATCGCGTCGGCGGGTGGGAGGCCGTCGAGGATGGCGAGGCAGGCCAGGGCGGTGCCGGTGCGGCCGCGGCCACCACCACAGGCGATCTCCACCCGTTCGGTCGCGGCCCGGCGCCAGGCCTCCCGGAACGCGGCGGTGGCGGCCGCCGGGTCGAGTGGCAGCCAGAAGTCGGGCCAGCGCACCCAGGTGCTCGGCCAGCCGGGCTCCGGCGGGCGGCGGCCGCGCAGATGAACCGCGAACTCCGGCAACGGGCCCGCCGGCAGCGGGTGGCGCAGGCCGCGGCCGCGGACGAGGCGCCCGGACGGCAGTCGCAGCACGCCGGGTGCGGACGGGTTCCACGTCGTCATCAGGCAACGGTAGCCACCTCCGCACCCGAGGCGGCCGGGGTGCGGCGGGGCCGGCGCTCCAGCCACGCCTCGGCGATCAGGAGCGGGATGGTCCAGCCGAGCCAGGTGGTCAGGCCGCCGATGGTCCACATGGTCAGCTGCGGGTCCTCGGCGATCTTCGGCGGCAGACCGGGCAGCACAAGGATCGCGATCACCACGCCCCAGAGCCGGTTCGAGATGATCGAGGCCGAGAGCACGAAGCTGCGGATCATCCAGCGACGATGTTCGCGGTACCGGCGCTGCCGGCCGGCCCGCCAGCCGGCAAGCGTGGTGCCGAACCAGATCAGCGCCAGGATCACGCTGCTCGCCCCGGCGACCGGGCCGAACGGCGTGAACACGGCCAGCACCAGCGCGGTCGTGGCGGCGGGGAGCGCGCCGCCGAACACGTAGACCGTGCCGATCCGCCGGTGCAGCGCGGGACGGGCCTGCCGCAGCCACGGCCAGACCTGCAGCGCGCCGCCGAGCAGCGCGACGGAGCCGACGACCACGTGCGCGACCAGCCACCAGAACTGGCCGGGGAGCGCGTCATTCGCCGGGACGCGGGCCCGGGCCGGGTCGAGGCTGAGGTAGGGCGGCAGCGAGAAGGCCAGGAACACGACGATCACGAAGGAAAGCGGAAAGATCCATTTCGATTTCGCGTAGCTCATACGCCGGAGCGTATCTGATACGCTCAGCGTATGTCACACGCTTTCGGTGCGGGATACGCACACCGCTATGATCGGCGCGATGGCCGACATTGGAATGCCGCGCAGCCTGCGAGTCCTCTGGGACATGGACCCGCCGGCCAAACGACCCGCGCAGTCCCTGACGAGGGAGCGGATCGTGGCCACCGCGATCGAGATCGCGGACACGGAGGGCATCGCCGCCCTCTCGATGGCCAAGCTCGCGGAACGCCTGGGCAGCGCGACCATGTCGCTCTACCGGCACGTCGCCAACAAGGAAGAGCTCCTGATCTTCATGAGCGACGCCGCCCCGGGCAGGCCGCCCGCGATCGACCCGGACGCCGACTGGCGGCCCGGCCTGGAGACGTGGGCGCTCGCGCTGCGCGAGGTCTACCTGCGCCACCCCTGGATCCTGGTGATCAATCCCGGTCGCCCGCCGCTCGACCCGGGCCAGCTCGCCTGGGCCGACGCCGGGCTCGCCGCACTGAGCCGCACCGGGCTGAACGGCGGTCAGCGGCTCTCCGCGATCTTGGCGGTGCTCAACTACGTGCGTGGCGAGGCGCAGATCAGCGCCGGGTTGGCCGGCTCCGCCTGGGCCGACGAGGAGACCCAGCAGCGGTACGGCGATCTGATGCGACTCCTGGTCACCCGCGCGCGCTTCCCGCACCTGGCGGCCGCCACCGAGGAGGGCGCGTTCGCCATGGAGGACGAGGTCGACGGCGCGGACTTCTCCTTCGGCCTGGCGCGCATGCTCGACGGCATCGGCCACTTCATCGACACCGCTTGATGGAAAGCGCTTTCCCGCCTAGCATCGGCGGAATGAAGCGCCGCGCGTTCACCGCCCTACCCGCTGCCGCGCTGCTCCCCGCGGCCTTCCCCCACCTCGGCACCGACCCGCCACCGGGCGATACACCAGACGCCGCCCTCACCGGCGGCCCCGGCAGCCCCGACCCTGATATCTCCGGACCCAGCGCCCCCGGGCCCGGCGGCCCGCTCGACGGGTTCGAGTCACCCGGCGTCGTCCACGGCAACCTGCCCACCTTCTACGAGCGACTTCGCGCCGACCTGACGTACCCCGATGCCTGGGGTCGTTCGTCGATCCGGGATTTCGGCGCGTGGCGTCGCCATGCCCGCGCGCTCGTCGAGCGCCACCTCTTCCACCCCGCCGACGACCGGCTCCCGTTCCGCCCGCACGTGCTCCAGGAGCAGAAGAGCCCTCGGGGGTACGTCCGGCGTCTCATCGCGTTCGACCTCACCCGCTACAGCCGGGTGCGCGCCGCGCTCCTCACCCCGGACACGCCCGGTCCGCACCCGGGCGTGCTGCTCCTGCACGATCACGGCGCCCGCTTCGACATCGGCAAGGAGAAGTTCGTCGAGCCGTGGTACGACGACGCGCGCCTCGCCTCCGCGCAGGAGTGGACGACCCGCCTGATGAGCGGCCGTTTCGTCGGCGACGAGCTGGCCGCGCGCGGCTACACAGTGCTTGCCGTCGACACGCTCGGCTGGGGCGACCGCGCTGGCCTCGTCTACGACCAGCAGCAGGCACTCGCGAGCAACCTTTACGAGCTGGGCTCCTCCCCCGCCGGCCTGGCCGCCCGCGAGGACGTCCGCGCCGCCGCGTTCCTGGCCTCGCTCCCGCAGGTCGACCGGCGCCGCGTCGGCGTGGTCGGCTTCTCGATGGGCGCGTTCCGGGCCTGGCAGGTCGCCGCGCTCTCCGACCACGTCGCCGCCGCCGTCTCCGCCTGCTGGCTGACCACGGTGGCCGACATGATGGTCGTCGGCAACAACACGCTGCGCGGCCAGTCCGCCTACTGGATGCTGCACCCCGGCCTCACCCGCCACCTGGACATCCCCGACGTCGCCACGATCGCCGCCCCGAAACCCCTGATGGTCTTCGACGGCGCGCTCGACCCCCTCTTCACCCCCGCCGGCGTCGCCGCCGCCCACGCCCGCCTTCAGACGGTCTGGCAGTCCCAGCATGCCGCCGCCCACCTGTCCACAAGCGTCTACCCCGGCAAGGCCCACATCTTCGACGCCGACATGCAGGAGGACTCCTTCACCTGGCTCGACCGCGCCCTCCGGCCACGCCCCTGACCGGCACGTGCGCACCAGCCGGAGGCAGGTCACGCATTCGGTGGGGTGCCGGACTGGAGGTCTCAGGCCTTCTGCTGGTAGACGTCCGGGATGCCGTCCGCGTCCGCGTCGAGTTCTTCGGCCTCGTGCAGGCGCCGGTAATGCCGGTTGCGCAGGCGCAGCACGGCGGCGGCCAGCAGGGCGGAAATGAGGGAGCCGGTCAGAATGGCGAGGCGGGCGTGGTCGTCCTTCTCGCTTCCGGCGCCGAAGGCAAGCTCGCCGATGAGCAGCGACACGGTGAAACCGACGCCGGCCAGCAGTGACAGGCCGGCCACGTCCCACCAGCTGAGCTGGTCGCCGAGGGAGGCGCGGGTGAAGCGCTGTACCAGCCAGGTGGCGCCGAGCACGCCGATGGTCTTGCCGCACACCAGGCCGGCGATGATGCCGATGGTGACCGGGTCGCGAAGCGTCGGGCCGAGACCGCCGGCATCGGCAACCGAGACCCCGGCGGCGAAGAATGCGAAGACCGGGACCGCGACGCCTGCGGACAGCGGGCGCCAGCGGTGCTCGAAGTGCTCGGCCAGGCCGGGACCGTCACCGCCGGACCGGCGCACCACCGGGACCAGGAAGCCGAGCAGCACGCCGGCGACGGTGGCGTGGATGCCGGACCCGTGCACAAGCGCCCACGCGGCCGCCGCGAGCGGAAGCAGCAGCCACCAGGAGCGGACCCGGCGCTGCACCAGGAAGCCGAACAGGGCCAGCGGGATCAGCGCGGCGGCCAGCGGCAGCAGGTGCAGGGAACTGGTGTAGAAGACCGCGATGATCACGATGGCCAGCAGGTCGTCCACGACGGCCAGCGTGAGCAGGAACGTGCGGAGCGCGGACGGCAGGTGCGTGCCGACCACCGCGAGGACGGCGAGCGCGAACGCGATGTCGGTGGCGGTCGGCACCGCCCATCCCGACAGGGCGCCGCCGGCCGCGCGCACATTGATCACGGTGTAGATGACCGCGGGGACGGCCATGCCACCGGCCGCGGCCACAATCGGCAGCATCGCCCGGCTCGGGTCGCGCAGGTCACCGGCGACGAACTCGCGCTTGAGCTCCAGCCCGGCGACGAAGAAGAAGACGGCGAGCAGCCCGTCCGCCGCCCACTGGGCGAGCGTCAGATCCAGGTGCAGCGCGCGCGGGCCGATCGTGACCTCGCTCAGGGCACGGTACGCGTCCGCCCACGGCGAGTTCGCCCAGAGCAGCGCGAGCACTGCGGCGCCGAGCAGCAGCGCGCCGCCGACGGTCTCCGCGCGCAGGATGTCGGCGATCCGGCGCGCCTCGGGCCAGGTCCCCCTGCCGAACAGGTGACGGGCGGGACGCGGCGGAACACCGGACATGGGACTCCTTCAGGAGGGCACGACGAAGCCATCGCCGACCAGCCTTCCCGGCACACCTGGCACCCAACCTACCGTCCCGGGCGGGCTCATTCGCAGCCGATGCCGTCGCCGTCCCGGTCGAGGTGCCTGCCGTAGCCGGGCTGGCCCGCGTGGACCGGGGCGGCGCCGGCGTTCCGGGCGGCGGCGCAGTTCTTGTAGTAGACCGACGTGCCGCCGGAATCGCCACCGGAAGACCCCGAACCGCCGCCGGAATCGCCACCGGAATCGCCGCCGGAGGACTCGCCAGACTCGCAGACCACGCCGTCGGAGTCCCGGTCGATGTACCAGTCGTACTCCGGGTCGACGCCGCGCTGGTACGGCCCGCGCCCGTCGCCTGTCACCTCCTGGCAGGTCTTGTACCGCTTGTCCGTCACCGGCGCGGCCGCCGAGGGCACAACAGCGACCGGCGCGGAGGACGCGGACGGCGACGGCGGCGGAGACGCGGACGGAGAAGGAGAAGGAGAGGGGGAAGGCGACGGCGACGGGGAGGGGGACGGGGACGGCGGCGGCAGAGTCGACGCCACGGCGAGCGGCGTGCTCTCGCCCTCGCCCGAGAACGCACCGATCACGCCGCCGCAGCAGCAGCACAACGCCAGCACCCCGGCGCTGATCGACGCCCAGATCGTCTGTTGCGCGGTCAGCTTCCGCGCCGGATTCGTCTCAGTGGTCACGCAGTGATCATGTAGCGGTCACCGGATCCACGGCACCCACCGACCGGGCCGGCGAAAAAGCGCTCGGCCGATCCGAGATCCGCAGCTCAGTCACCGTAGCCTCACTCGATTGTGGACGGCGGTAGGCCGAACGGGTGCCGCGTTCCGTGACCGATCGGACTCCCTGACGGCGGACGGGCACCGCAGGACGCCGACGGGCCTCTATTGTGTGAGCACCCGATCCAGGAGGCGCAGTGTTCGAGACCGTGATGGGCATTCCGGCCCACCCGCTGATGGTGCATGCCGCGGTGGTGTTCGTGCCGCTGCTGGCCGTGCTGGCGATCGTCTACGCGTTCGTGCCGTTCACCCGTGCGCACACGCGGTGGGTGCTCGGGCTGCTGGCGATCGGCGCGCCGCTGTCCGCGCTGATGGCGAAGCTGACCGGTGACGCGTTCTACGCCCGGCTGGACTCTCAGGGCCGGATCAGCGAGGGCTACTACGACCGGCTCAACACACACAGCGATCTGGGTACGACCACGCTCTGGGCGTCGATCGGGCTCGGCGTGATCACTCTGGCGCTGGTCTGGTTCGTCCGGCCGAAGGACGGCTTCCAGGCGTCGAACCGGGTGCTCGGCCTGCTGCTTGGCGTGCTCGCGCTCGGTGCGGCCGGCGCCACGCTCTACTACGTGATCCGCACCGGCGACACCGGCGCGAAGGCGGTCTGGGAGGGTCAATAACGTCGTCGGGCGGGCGGAGTTCACGCGATGAGAGGTCGGTGACGCGCGCTGGCCCGGCGGGTGGGCCGCGGCGGACAATGAGCGCGTGATCATCCCCGTGGACGCGTTCTACGACGCGCTGAGCCTGTTCTGCGCCGTCGAGACCGAGGCGAACGGCACTGTGCGCGTCGTCTCCGGCATCCGGCTGGCCATGCTGAACGGCGTGTTCAGCGGCGCGCCGGTCCCGGACGCGGCCGAGATCGCCCGGCTCGCCGCGGACATGCCCGGCGACGGGCCGTGGTCGATCCAGGTGCGCGGCGAGCCGTCCCCGGAGATCGTGGAGATCGCCGCCGCCCACGGCCTCACCACCCTGGTCTCCGTGCCGATGATGCTCTGCGCGGCCGACGCGTTCCGGACCCAGGATGCCCGGCCCGGCGCGGTCGCAGCCCGCGGCGCACAGACAGGTGAGGCGGCGAGATCAGATTCACCGGCCGTCGCGGTACGGCGCATCGGCAGCGCGGATGCCGAGGCCTACGCGCACGTGCTGACCACCGGGTTCGGTGCGCCGCGCGAACTGCTGGGCCCGATGCTCGACCCGCGGATCCTGGACCTGCCGAAGGCCGCCACCTACCTGGTCGAGGAGGACGGCAGGCCGGTCGCGACCGGGCTCGGCGTGCTGATCCGCGACGTCATCGCCATCTTCAACATCACGACGGTGCCGGAGCGGCGTAGGCATGGGCACGGCCGCCTGATCACCGAGACGATCATGCGGGAGGCGTTCGGGATCGGGGCGACCCGCGCGCTCCTGCAGTCGAGCGCGGACGGCCTGCCGCTCTACTCCTCGATGGGCTTCACCACCGTCGAGTCCTGGACCTACCTGAGGTCGTGACCTCAACGCCGGCTCTCGTCCCGCCCGGCAACGCGACCACCCGGCCCAGCCGGCAACACGACCACCCGGCCTGCCCGGCAGCACGACCGCCAAGCCCGCCCGGCAGCACGACCACCCGGCCCGCCAGGCAACGCGACCACCCGGCCCGCCCGGCAGCACGACCACCCGGCCCGCGGCGGCGTGACGGGCCGACCGCGCAGGCCGTCCCGCCGGGCGCGGTGTACCTGACCGTGAGCGCCGGTGCGGATCGGGCATGATTTCCGGGTGCATCAGATCGCTGTGCTCGTGCTGGAGGGCGCGAAACCGCTCGACGTCGGCATCCCGGCGCAGGTGTTCTCGAACCGGCCGAGCATGCCCTACGAGGTCCGGGTCTGCGGTCCCGCGCCCGGCCTGGTGACCGGCGGTGACGGCCTGTCGTACCACGTGGCGGAGGGCCTGGAGGCGTTCGGCCGCGCCGACACGATCTTCATCCCGGGTTACCGGTCGCCGGCCACGACTGAGCCGCCGCCCGAGGTGGTGACCGCGCTGCGGGACGCGCACGACCGCGGCACCCGGCTGGCAGCGATCTCCACCGGCGCGTTCGCGCTTGCCGCGACCGGGCTGCTGGACGGCCGCCGGGCCACGACGCACTGGCATTACACGCGCGCGCTCGCGGACCGGCACCCGTCGATCCGGGTGGACGAGAACGTGCTCTTCGTCGACGAGGGCACGGTGCTCACCTCCGCGGGCGCCGCGTCCGGGATCGACCTCTGCCTGCATCTGGTCCGGCGTGACCACGGCGTGGCGCTCTCCAACCACACGGCCCGCCGGCTGGTCGCGGCCCCGTACCGTAGCGGTGGTCAGGCCCAGTATGTGCCGCGCAGCGTGCCGGAGCCGCTCGGCGACCTGTTCGCCGACACCCGCGAGTGGGCGCTCACCCACCTCGACGACCGGCTCACGCTCGACGTGCTCGCGCGCAACGCCAGCGTCTCCGCGCGGACGTTCTCCCGCCGGTTCCTTGAGGACACCGGTTACACGCCCATGCAATGGGTGCTGCGTGCCCGCATCGACCTGGCCCGTGAGCTGCTCGAACGAAGCGATCTGAGCATCGAGACGATCGCCCGCCGCGCAGGCCTGGGCACTGCCGCGAATCTGCGTCTGCACTTCCACCGCATCCTCGGCACGTCGCCGTCCGAGTACCGCCACACCTTCTCCGCCTGACAGTGACGTGCCGGGCGGGTCTTCGGTGACCACCCACGGATCCGCCGGCCGCGGGAGCGCGCGGAACCGGGCCCCGGCGGAGGCGGGACATCTGCTTGTGACCTGGCGGGATCCTTACGCATGGTGGCGTTCTGGTCGCTGCCGTGCGGGGCGGATTTCCGCGAGCATTGAGGCATGACACGCATCGCCGTCAACGGTTTCGGACGCATCGGACGCAGCTTCCTCCGCGCGCTGCTCGATCGGGACAGCAAGCTCGAGGTCGTCGCCATCAACGATCTCACGGCCCCGGCGACCTCGGCGCACCTGCTCAAGTACGACAGCACGCTCGGCCGCCTGGGCCGCCCGGTCGAGGTCGACGGCTCGACCCTGATCGTCGACGGGCGCCGGATCGCCGTGCTCTCCGAGAAGGACCCGGCGCACCTGCCGTGGCGCGATCTCGGCGTCGACCTGGTGCTCGAGTCGACCGGCCGCTTCACCTCCGCGGACGCCGCCCGCGCCCACCTCACCGCCGGGGCCAGGAAGGTGCTGGTCAGCGCGCCCGCGTCAGGTGCGGACGTGACGCTTGCCTACGGCGTCAACACGGACGCCTACGACCCGGCCGCGCACGCGATCGTGTCGAACGCGTCCTGCACCACGAACGCGCTCGCGCCGCTGGCAGCCGTGCTTGACGACCTGGCCGGGATCGAGCACGGCTTCATGACCACGGTCCACGCCTACACGCAGGAGCAGAACCTGCAGGACGGCCCGCACCGCGACCTGCGGCGTGCCCGCGCGGCCGGCGTGAACATCGTGCCGACCACGACCGGTGCGGCCAAGGCGATCGGCCTGGTGCTGCCGCAGCTCGCGGGGAAGCTGTCCGGCGACTCGATCCGGGTGCCGGTCCCGGTCGGCTCGATCGTGGAGCTGAACACGACTGTCGCGCGTGACGTGTCCCGCGACGAGGTGCTGGCCGCCTACCGGACCGCGGCCGCGGGACCGCTGAAGGGCATCCTTGAGTACGCGGACGAGCCGCTTGTCTCCGGCGACATCACCGGCAATCCGGCGTCGGCGATCTTCGACTCGGCCCTCACCCGCGTCGACGGGCGGCACATCAAGGTCGTCGCCTGGTACGACAACGAGTGGGGCTTCTCGAACCGGGTGATCGACACACTGGAGCTGCTGGCTACCGCTTGATCATCCGCAAGGTGTGCTGGCCGGCGGGCCACCCGCAGCGAGCTGATCACCATGCGCCAGATGTCCACCGGCCGGCCGATCCGCCGGCCGGTGGACGCGTCCCAGACCTCGAGGTGACTGTCACCTCCGGCTTGCAGTCCCGGTGGATCAGGAGAAGATCGAGGCCTGCTGGGGTGCGCCGATCTCCAGGTAGAGCGCGAGCGCGGCGCGCCGATGCTCGTCGGACGCGGCCCGGTCGGTGTGCGCGGCCGCGAGACCGCCGTGCGCGCGGGCCTGCTCGTAGCGGTCGCCGATCTCCCGGGCCACGGAGAGCGCGGCCGTGTGCGCCTCGCGGGCCGCGTCGTGGCGCCCGGCCGCCGCGTGCGCCTCGCCGATGCTGTTGCCGGCCTGGGCCTCGCCGGCGCGCTCGCCGAGCCGGCGGAAGATCGCCAGCGCCTGGAGCAGCCGGTCGAAGCCGGACGGGTCGCCGAGCGCAAGTTCCGCGGTGCCGAGGCCGTCGAGCGCCAGCGCCTCGCCGCCCCGCTCGGTGCTGCGGCGGAACAGCCGGAGCGCGGCCAGGTGGCAGTCGGACGCGTCCTCCAGGCGGCCCTGGCCGGCGGCCACGTGACCGAGGCTGACCAGGGCGTACGCCTCGCCGATGTGGTCTGAGATGCCGCGGCACAACACGACCGACTCGCGCAGGTGGCGATCCGCGTCCGCGTGCCGGCCCTGCCGCCGGTAGATCTGGCCGAGGTTGCCGAGCACCCGCGCCTCGCCCGGCCGGTTGCCGGTACGCCGGCAGAGCGCCAGCGCCTCGCCGAGCCGGGCGGCCGCGTCGTCGTACCTGCCGAGCCACGAGTCGACGTGCCCGAGGTTGCCGAGCGCCCGTGCCTCCTCCTCGTGGTCGCCGCAGCGCCGGGCCAGGTCGATCGCGGCCCGCAGGTGCTCGGCCGCCTGCGCGAACCGGCCCTGCTGGCTGTAGACGAGCGCGAGGTTGTTGAGCAGCCGCGCCTCGGCCCCGGTGTCGCCGGTCAGCTGTGCGGCTGCGCGCGCGTACGTGTGCATCGCGACCGCCTCCGCCACGTGCCCGCCACCCTCCAGGTAGCGCAGCAGCGTGACGGTGAGCCGGACCGCGTGGGCGGGGTGCCCGTGCGCGGCCGCGTGGGCGACGGCCGCGGCCAGGTTCGCCCGTTCCTCGTCGAGCCACACCTGCGCGGTCATCGGCTCGCCGACAGGGGCGATCGGCGATGGGGGCGTCCCGAGCGAGGCATGCCTGTCCCGCTCGGCCGGGTGCAGCGTGTCCATCGCGGTGCGCGCGGTGAACAGCCAGGCGTCGAGCAGCCGGGTGGTCCCGGTCTCGTCGCCGTCCAGGAACGCCAGCTCGGACGCGTACGCCCGGAGCAGGTCGTGCAGCGTGTAGCGGCCGACGGCACTGCGCTGCACCAGGTGCGCGCCGGCCAGCGCCTCAAGCAGGTCGCGGGCGTGGGCGACCGGCGCGCCGAACAGCGCGGCCGCGGCGTACGGCTCCACGTCCGGGCCCGGGTGCAGGCCGAGCAGCCGGAACGCGCGCGCGGCCGCCTCGGGCAGCTGACGGTAGGAGAACGAGAACACCGCGCGCACGCCGGTCTCCGGGTCGCCGCCCGCGTCGAGCATGGTCAGCCGCCGCCGCTCGTCCGCCAGCTCGCCGGCAAGTTGCCGCAGTGGCACGGACGGCCGGGCCAGCGCCAGCTCCGCGGCCACCCGGAGCGCCAGCGGCAGGCGGGCGCAGCGTTCGGCCAGCTCGTCGGTCGCGGCCGTGTCGTCGTCGCAGCGCGGGCCGATCAGCCGCCGGAGCAGTAGCACCGCGTCCGTGTGCGGCAGCAGGTCCAGGTCGAGGCGGCGGGCGCCGTGCCGGGCCACCAGGCCGGGGAGCCCGTCGCGGCTTGTCACGAGCGTGAGGCAGCCGGGCGTGCCGGGCAGCAGCGGGCGTACCTGGGCGACCGAGGCCGCGTTGTCGAGCACGATCAGCATGCGGCGGCCGTCAAGCAGGCTGCGGTAGCGGTCGGCGCGCTCGTCCGCGTCGAGCGGCACGTCCTGGCCGGGGACGCCGAGCGCGCGCAGGAACCGGGCCAGCGCCTCGCCCGCCTGGACCGGGCGCTCCACGTCGTACCCCCGGAGGTTTATGTAGAGCTGCCCGTCCGGGAAGCGGGCCCGGGCCCGATGCGCCCAGCGCACCGCGAGCGCGGTCTTCCCCACGCCTGCGGTGCCGGAGAGGGCGGAGATGAGCACGGTATTCACGTCGAGAAGCGCGTCCAGGTGGGTCAGCTCGTCTCCGCGGCCGACGAAGTCCGGCACGTCCGCGGGGAGTTGCGCCGGCACCCGCCGCCTCGGAACCACAGGCGTGGCCTCGTGCGGCACCGTGTCGTGAAGCACCGTGTCGTGCGCGGCCCGCAGCTCCGGGCCCGGGTCCACGCCCAGCTCGTCCGCGAGCCGCCGCCGGGCCGCGTGGTAGGCCTCGAACGCGTCCGCCCGCCGCCCGGCCGCCGCGTAGGCCCGGATCAGCCGCGCCTGGCCGGCCTCGTCGAGCGGCTGGGCCGCGACCGCCTCGGCAAGCGCGGGCAGCGCCTCCTCCACCTCGCCGAGCGCGATCTTCAGCTCGCCGAACCGGGCCAGCGCCGCGCTCCGCTCCGCCGCCACCGCGATCACCTTCGGATGCCCGGCCAACTGCGGCACGTCCGCCAGTGGCGCGCCCTGCCACTGCCGGAGCGCCTGTTCCAGCAGCGCGGCGGCGCGGTGGTCGTCGCCCTCCCGGCGCGCGACCGCTGCCTGGGCGGACAGCTGCCGGAAGCAGAGCAGGTCGAGCGTGTCCGCGGTGACGCGAAGCGCGTAGCCGTCGCCGATGTGTGGCAGCAGCGCGCTGCGCGAGCGGGACGGGCGGCCCGGTTCGAGGCGGCGGCGCAGGTGCTTGACGTAGGTCTGCAACACGTTGACCGCGCTTGCCGGCGGTTCGTCGCCCCAGAGCGAGTCGATCAGCTCGGGCCGGGTCACCGCCTGGCCGCCGGCCAGTGCGAGCAGGCCGAGCACCGCGCGCTGACCGGCCGAGGTGAGCTCGACCGGCTCGTCGTCGCCGAGCCAGGCGCGGACCGAGCCGAGCACCTGGATCCGCACGCGCGCACCTCCTACGAGAGGCCTTCAGCACCCGTCCAGTAGGCATCCAGTCGGGTGGTGGAGGCTGCGGTTGAAACGATAGATCCCAGTGTGGAAATAGGACAGAAATCGGGGGTACGGAACGTGCGAGCGAGGATCGGGGCCTTCATGGCGGCGTGCCTGATTGTTCTTCTTCCGGCGGTGCCGGCATCGGCCGCGGCGACGTGGCCCTGCGACATCGCCTACCACGCATACCAGGGCGGCAGCCAGTTCACTGTCAATCTCGTCATCGGCAACAGCAGCACCGACTACCACATCAACGGCTGGACGCTGCGATTCACGGCGCCGCCCGGCCAGACGGTGCTGCCCGCGACCGCGCACGGCGTGAGCCTCGTCCAGGTCGGCCAGGAGGTCACCGGGACGAACCTCGGCTACAACCCTCTGCTGGAGCCCGGCAACCGGCTGTGGGTCGGGTTCGAGGTGAAGGGCCCGGACTACCGGGTCGAGCCCACGGCATTCACGATCAACGGGTATCTGTGCAGCGTCGATGCGTGGCCGACGGCCTGACATCGACTGCCGGCGCTTCCTGCGGGCACTTCTCACGGTGATCATCCTGGCCGGCGTCGCGCGCGTAGCGGCGCCGGTCCCGGCACCACCGCGCTCGCCTCCGAGTCCGTACCCCCTTGATGGTCCGGGCGCTGAATTCCCGGGCTGCCACTCGCTTCTGACGAGTGTTACGGTGACGAAACAGCGCTGCGGCAAGGCTGTTACGGGCCGCTGGGCGGCCGGCGCCCCTCCGCCGGTTGATCGAGGTGTCATGAAGGCTCTACGGTTCGCGGAATTCGGTCCCCCAGACGTGATGAGCGTCGTCGAGACCCCCGCGCCGAACGCCGGCCCCGGCAGGATCCGCATCGCGGTCCGCGCCGCCGGCGTCAGCCCCGCCGACTGGAAGATCCGCGCCGGCGCCGCCCCGGTCCCACTCCCCCGCATCCCCGGCCTCGACGCGGCCGGAATCGTCGACCAGGTCGGCGAGGACGTGCACGGCTACCAGGTCGGCGACGAGGTCTTCGGCATCGCCCCCGGCGGCGCCTGCGCCGAACACGCCGTGCTCACCCACTTCGCCCACAAACCGCCCGCGATGTCCTGGCCCGAGGCCGCCGGCCTGCCCTCCGCCGCCGAAGCCGCACTCCGCGCGATCGAGGCCCTCCGCCCCGCCGCCGGCGACGTGCTGCTCATCCACGGCGCCGCCGGCGGCATCGGCCAGGCCGCCGCCCAGTTCGCCCGCGCCCGCGGCGTGCTCGTCGCCGGCGTCGCCGCCCCCGAACACCACGACCGGCTGCGCGCGCTCGGCGTCGCCCCGGTCGCATTCGGCCCCGCCCTCGCCGACCGCCTGCACACCCTCGTCCCGGACGGCATCGACTGCGTCTTCGACACCTCCGGCACTGTCACCGACGAGCTGCTCGCGCTGGCCGGCGCCCCCGACCGCCTCGTCACGGTCGCCCCACCAGGCGCCACCGGCGCCCTCCACCTCTCCGAATCCCCCCGCCGCGCCTGGCACGCCCTCCCCGAAGCCGCCGGCCTCTTCGAACGCGGCGACTTCCACCTCCCCATCGCACACACCTTCCCCCTCACCCAGGCCTCGGAAGCTCACCGCCTCGGCGAATCAGGCGGGGACCACCTGGCCCTGCTCCTCGACTAGCTCGCCGGCCGGAACAGGGAAACAAGGTCCAGGTCGTGTTCCCGCTCTGCGGGTGGTCCGGCCCGCGTGCTCCCGCGGGCAAACCTCGCCGCCCACCAAGACTCCGCTAGCGCTCCGCTTGCCGGGCGGCTCGGAGCCGGTTCCGCGCGGTGCGGGGACAGAGCACGCGAGCACCGAGGTACCGACGAAGGCGGCGCGCCGCGCTCCGGGGGCCGCGTCGGCGATTGTGGGTACTGGGGCCGGTGCCGGCAGCGATGCCAGAGACTGGCGGTGGACGCGATGAACATGGGCTGCGGCGGCCCGTGACGAACCACGCCCGCTATTCCGACAGCACCGGCCGCCCGCGCGGCCGCGGCCACGTGGCCGCAAGAACCGGCGCCGAAGCCGGCGGCTCGCGGTGAACGCGATAAGCAGGGGCAGCGGCGGCCCGTGACGAACCACGCCGGCTATTTCGACAGCACCGGCCGCCCGCGCGGCCGCGGCCACGTGGCCGCAAGAACCGGCATCGAAGGCAGAGGATGCGGGTGGTCGAGCTGTGTCGGCCGCCAGTGTCAGGAGTGAGTTGAGCCGAGGGCGCGGGCGGTGTCGCGTCAGCGGCGGATGATCAGTGCGAGTGCAGCTGAGTGGACGCAAGATCCGGCATCGGCTCCGCAAAGGTCCGGTTGATCTCGCCTGCTCCGGTCGCGCGGTCGTGAAGATCGAGCGAGAAGCACCTTCGCCCCATTTTTCCTATTTCGCGGCTCGTTACGACTTGTCCGCTGCCGGTGCTCAAGATCCTTGCGGCTCTGGTGGCCCTTATCAAGGCGAAATAAGGGCCACCAGAGCCGCAAGGATCTTCAATCTCGCCAGGTGGACAGCGGACTCCCGTATGCCGGGCACGCACAGCGCGCGGCCAGCATTCGGGCACTCCACGCTCGAAATTTCGGGCTACTTCCGCGCCCGAAGTTCGGGTTATTGGGGTTCGCAACCAGGGCGCCCGCCGATCACGTCGTGCCCGAAATTTCGTTATATAGGCGGCTGCGATGCACGCTTCCCGACCCCGGAAGGTCAGCGCTGAGGTCTCGCGGTCGGGGTGCGAGTCGGGCACTCCGCGCCCGAAATTTCGTTATATAGAAGCCCCTGACGCGCCTTACCCTGACCGCGGAAGGTCAGTAAGGCGCCCCACGCGAAGCGCGGCGTGACCGCGGCGGGATCTCTGACTTGTCGCCGGCGTTTCCTCGTCGAGGCGAGAATCGCCGTTGGGCACTATCTGGCGCGGGGCGGCGACGATTCAAACCGGCTGCGTTGCCCTCGCGGGCGATGGTTTCGACGTGCGATGGTTTCGACGTGCGAAAGGCCCTCGGGTTAGCGCTGGGACTCGAAGTGGTCCTTCATTGATGGGAAGTAGTCGTTGAAGTCGGGCATCGGGAGGCCGTTGCGGGAGGCGACGAGGGCGTCGAGGTAGTACTCCCAGCCGGGGCCGACCTCGCCGACGTTGTCGGTGCCGGTCAGGTGCTGGGTGAAGCGGAGCTCGGTCACGCCGGCGGTCTCGGTCAGGGTGAGGTCGAGGTGCCAGCTGCCGTGCTCGTCGACGGAGGAGAGTGCGAGACGGCGTGGGGGCTCGCAGGCGTCGATTGTCATGTCCATCCAGGGGGCGCCGTCCTCGTACGACATCTGGACCTTGATCGTGTTGCCTGGTGCGGCGTCGCCCTCCCACGGGCCGAACCAGCGGGCCGTGCGCTCCGGATCGCTGATGCTGGCCCAGACGTCGTCGACCGGCGCGCGGAACGTGCGGGTCAGGACGAGGTCGGTGCCGTGCAGGCGGCCGGTCGGGGTCGGGCTCATGCGGTCTCCTCGTGATCGTGACGATCGATGCGGCGTTCCCGGCGGGTGCGGTAGACCTCGGTTTCCAGCGCGTCGAACCGGTGCTGCCAGCCGGAGGGCCGGGTGAGTTGGCCCAGCCAGTCGGTCAGCTCGGTCAGTGGCGCGGTGACAAGCGTGTAGACGCGGCGGCGCCCGTCGGCCTCGTCGCGCGCCAGCCCGGCCTCGCGCAGCACGCGCAGGTGCCGGCTGACGGCCGGCCGGCTGATCGCGAACCGGTCCGCTATCTGCCCGGCCGACAGCGCCTCATCACGCAGCATGAGCAGGATCTCCCGCCGTATCGGATCGGCGATCGCGCCCGCCACCTCATCCACCGCAAAAGCGTAACCCATCGGTTACACGTTAACCAGCACGACCGCGCAGGACCAGCACGACCGCGCAGGACCAGCACGACCGCGCAGGACCAGCACGACCGCGCAGGACCAGCACGACCGCGCAGGACCCAGCAAAACCCAGCAGGGCGCGGCGCCGCTCGACCGCCCGTCACCTCAGGCGCGCAGACCACTCAGCAGGTGAAACACCTCGGCGCGCGCCACCGCGAGCGCCCGAGCCGGGTCCGCCGACTCGGTGATCGTCGTGGCGGCCTCGCAGAGCGCGCCGATCACCAGTCGGGTGCGCAGCGCGTCGTCCCCCGCGGTCGTCTCGCCCGCCTCGCGGAGCCGGGTGAACGCGCGCCGCAGCAGGCCCGCGGCGTGCCGCTCCTCGATGTCGCGGATGGTGGGACGGTCGAGCACCCGGGGGCCGTCGACGACGACGATGCGCTGCGGGTGCGGCTCCGCGACAGCGGCCAGGAACTCCGCCGTGCCCGCCTCGAGCTGCGGCCAGCCGGGATCGGCCGCGGTGACGGCCTCGGTCACCCGGTGCGCGATGTGCGCGTGCGCGGCGGCATAGACCGCGAGGAACAGCTCCCGCTTACCGCCGAAATGGTGGTAGATCGCGCCTTTGGTCACGCCGGCCGCGACCGCCACGACGTCGATCGAGACCCGGTCATAGCCGTCCGCGCCGAAGGCGGCTGTCGCATGCGCGAGCAGCTCCGCTGTGGTGCCGGCGGACCGCTCGGCCTGGGTACGGCGTGGTGACATCGGATTCCTTATGCCTTGACAGCCGTTCCGGACGACTCCCATGATACATACCGCGAGTATGTAACTAGCGAGGAGACGCACATGGACGAGTTCGTGGACCGCTGGGCCGCGTTCTGGGACGCGCCCGACCCGGCGCGCGTGGACGACCTCGCCGCCCCCGGCATCGAGCTGACCTATCCCGGCCTCCCCGAGCCGGTGCGCGGCATCGAGGCCTGGCGCGCACGGGTGACGTCCATCGTGGACCGCTTTCCGGACGTCCGCCTCACCGTCACCGCCCACGCCACCGCCGGCGACCTCTGCTTCGTCAGCTGGCGCGGCACCGCCACCGCCGCCGGCCACCCCCTCACCTGGGAGGGCATCGACCGCATGCGCCTCAAGAACGGCCTGGTCACCGACTCGCTTGTCGCCTTCGACACCGCGGGCCTGCGACCGGCCGTCGGATGAGCGACCCGGCTCAGGCAGCGCGGGTGTGCAGGTGGCCGCCGTCCCGGCCGGGGGCCTCGGGCGGAAGCGTTTCGATCAGCGGATAACCGGCCTTCACCGCGACGCGGCAGGACGCCAGATTGCCCAGTCGATGCCGCAGGTCGATCGCGCGCAGCTCCGGAAAGGCCGCGAACGCCCAGTCGGTCAGCACGCTCACCGCGCGGGGGGCGAGGCCACGGCCCCTGGCGGGGGCGGTGGTCCAGTAGCCGACCTCGCCGCGGGGGCCGTCCGGGTCGGCGCGCTTGAGGGCGACCGTGCCGAGGATCGGGCCGCCGGCCGACCCGACTATCGCGAAACCGTAGCGGGTGCGGTTCGCCAGGCCGTCGCGCTGGACTGCCACCCAGGCGAGCGCGGCGGGCACGGTGTCCGCATGCAGCTGGGTCCAGCGACGCAGGTCGGGGTCGGCATAGGCCGCGACCAGCGCGGGCACGTCCGCCTCCGTCCAGAGGCGAAGCGTCAGGCCGTCAGCGTTGATCATGTGGGAGGACTTTAACGGGTCCGATTGGTTCCACCGCCCTTCCCACCGGACCACGACGGGTCGTAGAAACGAGGGATGCGGAGCGTTGCCGAGATCGACTTCAGCCGGTTGACCGACAGGAGTTTCCACCCGTCGCCGATGGCGTGGGAGGACGAGGTTCTCTACTTCCTCATGGTCGACCGTTTCTCGGACGGACGGGAGCGGGACTGGCGGGACAACGACGGGGTGGCGGTCGCGTTCGGCGAGACGCCGCCGCTGCGGCCGGGAAACCGGGACAACGCGATGGGCACTGAGGCGGAGCGGGCGGCGTGGCGGGCAGCGGGTGAGCGGTGGGTGGGCGGCACGCTAAGCGGGCTGCGCGGCAAGCTCGGCTATCTGCGGCGGCTGGGGATCACGGCCGTGTGGGTGAGTCCGATCCTGAAACAGGTCCCGGGCACCGAGAGCTATCACGGGTACGGTACGCAGGACTTCCTCGACGTGGACCCGCATTTCGGCACCGCCGAGGAGCTGCGCGAGCTGGTGAGCACCGCGCACGGCCTGGGCATCCGCGTCGTGCTTGACGTGGTGCTCAACCACACCGGCGACGTGTTCGACTACGCGGTGCCCGCGCCCGTGTGGGACGGCGACCGGACCTATCCGGTGGCGGGTTTCCGTGATGCGGACGGCAAGCCGACGCTGCCGTTCCAGGAGTTGACCGACCGGGACACAGGGGTGTGGCCGGCCGAGCTGCAGCGTCTGGAGACGTTCACCCGGGCCGGGCGGATTCAGGACTGGGACCGCTCCCCGGAGTATCTGCGCGGCGATTTCCAGGCGTTGAAGGACGTGTCGCTGCTGCGCGCGGACGGTGGCCCGTCCCCCGCGCTCGCGGCGCTGACCAGGGCGTACCAATTCTGGCTCGCCTTTGCGGATCTTGATGGTTTCCGGGTGGACACGGTCAAGCACATGGACCCGGCGGCAGCCAGATATTTCGCCTCCTCGGTGCACGAGTTCGCACAGAGCATCGGCAAGGAGAACTTCTACCTGATCGCGGAGATCACCGGCCCCCGGTCGTTCGCCTACCGCACGCTCGAGGCGGTCGGGATGGATGCGGCGCTCGGCATCGCGGACGTGCAGGACCGTCTGGAGTGGACGGTCAAGGGCAAGCAGAACCCGGCCGAGTACTTCGCATTGTTCCGGGACTCGCTGCAGGACGGCAAGGACTCGCACACCTGGTACCGGAATCGCGTAGTGACCGGCTACGACGACCACGACCAGGTGCGCAAGGGGTCACGCAAGGCCCGGTTCGCCGCGACCGGGGACGGTGACCGGCTGGCCGTGGCCGCGCTCGCGCTGAACGCGGCCACGCTCGGCATCCCGTGCGTCTACTACGGCAGCGAGCAGCTGTTCGACGGGCAGGGCGGCGACGACAGGTACCTGCGGGAGGCGATGTTCGGCGGCGCGTTCGGCCCGTTCCGCAGCCGCGGCCGGCACGCGTTCGACGAGGACCACCCGGTCTACCGGCAGGTCGCCCGCATCCTGGCGTTGCGCCGCACGGTCCCGGCGCTGCGCCGCGGCCGGCAATATCTGCGGGAGATCTCCGGCGACGGCACCCATTTCGGCACGCCCGCGCCGATCGGCGACGGCCCGATGCGGTCGCTTGTGCCCTGGTCCCGGATCTTCGCCGACCACGAGGTGCTGTGCGCGATCAACACGGACCCGTTCGCCGCCCGCACCGCCTGGGTGACGGTGGACGCGCTCCTGCACCCGCCCGGCACCACCCTGACCTGCACATTCAACACCGATCAAGGCCTCGAGGGTACGACTGTGCGCGCGGAACCCCGCAACGGGAGCGCGGTGCAGCTGACAGTGCCGCCCGGCGGCTTCGTCGCGTACTGGTGAGCGGCCCTTCGGGCCGGCGGTGCGCGGCGGGATACTGGATCACGGTAACAACCGACTTTCGAACGTAAGGATCGTCGATGCTCGAGTCTCGGAACGGGCGCCGGGTCGTGGTGACCGGCGTCGGACTGGTGGCGCCGTGCGGGATCGGCGCGGCCGATTTCTGGGCCGGCCTGTCGAAGCCGGCCATGCCGTCGGTCACCCGCGAGGTGCCCGGCTTCGACGCCGCGGTGATCGGTCTCTCCACGGTGGAGATCCGGCGGCTGGACAGGTTCGCACAGTTGGCGCTGGTCGCCGCGCACGAGGCGCTCGGTGACGCCGGGCTCGCCGACGAGGCGGACCGGGACGGCGACCGCACCGGCGTGCTGATCGGCTGCGGCATCGGCGGCGCCTGGTCGTGGGAGTCGCAGGTGCGGGTGCTCGACGAGAGGGGCCCGTCGCGCGTCTCCCCGCTGACCGTGCCGATGGTCATGCCGAACGCGGCGGCCGGCGCGGTCTCGATGCGCTGGGGCCTGGCCGGACCGTGCGAGACGATCTCCACCGCCTGCGCCACAGGCACCCAGTCGATCGGGAACGCGGCCCGGTGGATCGCGGCCGGGCGTGCGGACACCGTGCTGGCCGGCGGCACCGAGTCCTGCCTGACCGGTGTGAACCTGGCCGGTTTCGGCAACATGCGGGCGCTCTCCCCGACCGGCGTGTCCCGCCCGTTCGACGCGGGCCGGGACGGTTTCTGCGCGGCCGAGGGCGCGGGCGTGCTGGTGCTTGAGGAGTACTCGCGGGCGGTCGCCCGTGGCGCGCGCATCTACGCCGAGATCGCCGGAACCGGTTCGGGTGCGGACGCGTACCACATCACCGCGCCGTCACCTGGTGGCCGGGGCGCGGCCGCGTGCATGCGGGAGGCGCTCGCGGACGGCGGCGTGGCACCCTCGGAGGTCACGCACGTCAACGCGCACGGCACGTCCACGCAGCTCAACGACGCGGGTGAGGCCCAGGCGATCGCCGCGGTCTTCGGCGCGCACAGGCCGGCCGTCACCTCGATCAAGGGCGTGACCGGTCACTCGCTCGGCGGCGCGGGCGCGATCGAGGCGGCCGCGCTGGCGTTGACGTTCGCTCACCGTTCACTGCCCCCGACCATGGGCACCACGACCGTCGACCCGGCGCTCGACATCGACGTGGTCCTCTCCCCGCGCGACTGGGAGCCCGCCCCGGCCCTGTCCAACAGCTTCGGCTTCGGCGGCCACAACGCCTCCCTGCTCTTCGTCCCCGCCTCCTGACCCCCGCCCCGGCCACGCCCCTGACCGCGGGGCACCCGGCCACGGCCGGCCCTGCACCCCCGCCCCGGCCACGTTCCTGACCGCGGGGCCTCCAGCCACGGCCGGCCCTGCTCTGCTGCACGCGGCCCCGGACCGCCGCTCCGGCCCGGGACCGCCGCACGCGGCCGACAAGCACGCCTGCCCCCGGACCGGGTGCCCGGGGTCAGCGGGCCCGCGCCTGTGGGTTTCGTGGACCACGGATCCCGCAGGGAGGAGCGCCAGCGACGACCGAAGCCCGCGGGAGCATGCGGCACCCGGCCACCGCGGAAGCGGGAATATCTGCTTCTATCGTCTGATGTCGACCTTTACCGGGCCGACGCGGAGGATGCCGTCGTCGAGGGGCGTGCAGCGGATGCCGCCGTGGCCGCGGAGGGCGCGCCAGGCGCCGGGGGCGATCGTGACGTCCATCCAGGCGCAGGGGTGGGCGGCGCTGTTGACGCGCAGGCGGATCGGGCCGGCGCCGGAGTCGAGCGTGAGGACGGTGCCGATCAGGTCGTCGACCGGGACGCCGGTGAGCAGCACGTTGCGCCGCACCTCGGCGAGGCCGGCGCCGGGCGGCAGGTGCTCGCGGGCGATCATGGTGACGCTGGCGTCGTGGTGGGCGGGGTGGCCGAAGAAGCGGTCGCCGACGATGCCGATCCCGGCCCGGATGTGGATCTCGGTGCGCAGTTCGCCGGGCGGGGCTGGTGCGGGACCGTCCTTCGGGCGGCCCGCCAGGCGGTGAACGGGCGAGGCCAGCAACTCTGCGATCTCGGTCATCTGACCGAACCTCCAGCCGGTTCGTGAGGCGGGTGCCGCACGCATCGTATTACCCGCGGGGCAGCGACTGCTGTCAATTGGGGGATACGGGCGGCGGGCGCGGGCGGGCGCATGAAAGGGTTCTCCCGGGGAGGATCGCGCAGAGGGGAATACCTGTTCGGATGGTCGAGACAATGGCGCTGGTGCTCGGTGGGCTCGTGTTGGTGATGGTGGCGAACGCGCTCGCCCATCGCCTGCGCCTGCCCGCCTCCGTCCTGCTTGTCGTGGCCGGGATCGGGTACGGCTACCTGCCGGGCCCGAATCTCGAGCTCGACTCGGAGGTCGTGCTTTACCTGGTGATCCCCCCGCTGCTCTACGCGGCCGCGCTGGAGTCCAGCCTGACCGCGCTGAAACGGAATCTGCGTACCGTGCTGGGCCTGTCCGTGGGTCTGGTGCTGGCCACCGCGCTGCTTGTCGGCTACGGCCTGGACCTGCTGGTCGCGGGCGTGGCCCTGAGCGTCGGCATCGCGGTCGGCGCCGCGGTCGCGCCACCGGATCCGGTGGCGGCGCTCTCGATCGGCCGCCGTGCCGGTCTGCCGCCGCGGCTGATCACGATTGTCGAGGGCGAGGGCCTGCTCAACGACGCGACCGCGCTGACGATTCTGAAGGTGGCGGTGCTGGCCGCGACCGGCGCGCACTTCTCGCTCGGCCATGCGGTCGGCGAGTTCGCGCTGATGGCGGTCGGTGGTCTCGCGGTCGGGCTGGCGTCCGCGTGGGTGCTGGCGCAGGTGCGCCGCCGGGTGACGGATCCGCTTATCGACACCGCGATGTCGCTCGGTACGCCGTTCGCGGTGTTCCTGGTGGCGGAGGAGATCCACGTGTCAGGCGTGCTGGCCGTGGTGGTCTGCGGGCTGTGGATGGGCCACCGCGCGCCGTCGATGCAGACCAGCCGGTCGCGGCTGCAGTCGCGCCCGGTCTGGCATTTCGTCGAGTACCTGCTCGAGGGCTACGTGTTCGTGCTGATCGGGCAGCAGTTGCCGCACACGCTGCGCGCGCTCAGCGAGTACGATTTGCGCACGATCGTCTCCGCGTCCGCGGTCACGCTCGCGGCGGTGCTGCTGGTCCGGCCGATCTGGATGTACGTGATGGCGCACCTGCCGAGCCGCATGCACGCGCGCCTCGGCGGCGACCCGAAGGGGGACAATCCGCCGCTGTCGTTCCGCGAGCTGACCGCGCTGACCTGGGCCGGCACCCGTGGCGTGATCACCTTGGCGGCCGTGTTCACGCTTCCGCCCGAGGTGCCGAACCGCGATCTGCTGCTCTTCTGCGCGTACATCGTGGTGATGGTGACGTTGATCGGCCAGGGTCTGACGTTCGCGCCGCTGCTTCGCGCGCTGAAGCTGCCGGGCACGGACGTGAGTCAGGCCCGGAGCCGCAACGAGGCCCGCGCGGCAGCGATGGAGGCCGCGGTGGCCCGGCTGGACGAGCTTGAGGAGTCGGAGGACCCGGCGATCCACGCGTCGCTGCCGGGCGCACGGCGGCTGGCCGAGGCGCGGCTGGAGCGGTACCGGAACCGCCTGGTGGTGCTGAACGCGACCGAGGACGAGGCGCTTCCGGTCAACGAGGAGTACCGGGCCGCGCAGCAGTCCCGCCGCGAGATGATCACGGCGCAGCGGGAGGAGCTGCTGGCCCGGCGCGACGCGGGCCTGCTCTCCGATGCTGACCTGCGCATCCTGGAACGCGAGCTGGACCACGAGGAGAGCATCCTGCCGTCCCCGGGGAAGCACTGAGAAACCGGAATGTGACTGACCGCACGGGAGTTGGGGACGGTTATGACCTCCGAAGAGCTGCACGAGCTGCTGGCCTCCTCAAGGATCGGCATCCTCGCCACGATCAAGAAGGACGGCCGTCCCCAACTCTCCCCGGTCACCCACTTCTACGACCGGGACCGCGGCGTGCTGCTGGTGTCGATCACCGAGGGCCGTGCCAAGACCGCGAATCTGCGCCGCGACCCGCGCGCGACGCTCGAGGCGACGAGCAAGGACGGCTGGTCCTGGGTGACCGCCGAGGGCACGGCCACGCTCACCGGCCCGGGGACCGATCCGGACGGGCCGGAGGTGGCCGCGCTGATCGACTACTACCGGCGCGCGGCAGGTGAGCACCCGGACTGGGACGACTACAAGCGCGCGATGGTCTCAGACCGTCGCGTGCTGCTCACCATCGCCGTCGAGCACGTGTACGGCGCCCGCGTCCGATGACACCAGGCGGCCGTCCCGCAGCGTGAGGACCCGGTCGGCCAGGTCGATGAGCGTCGGGTCGTGCGTGGCGACGAGCACGCACATGCCGCGCGAGGCCACAAGCGCGCGCAGCAGGTCCATGATGGACCGGCCGGTCTCGGAGTCGAGCTGGCCGGTCGGCTCGTCCGCGATGAGCAGCGGCGGGTCGTTGGCAAGCGCCCTGGCCACCGCGACGCGCTGCTGCTGGCCGCCGGAGAGCTCGTACGGGCGCTGGTTCGCGTGACCGCCGAGCCCGACCAGCTCGAGCAGCAGGGAGATGCGCTCCTCGCGTACCGCCGCGGATTGCTTGTTGAGGCGCAGCGGGACGCTCACGTTCTCGGCCGCGGACAGGATCGGGATCAGGCCGAACGACTGGAACACGAAGCCGATCGTGGTGCGGCGCAGTTCGAGCAGATTCTTCTCGTTCGCCGCGGTGACGTCGTGGCCGTCGATCTCGATAGTGCCCGCGCTCGGCCGGTCGAGGCCGCCGACCATGTTGAGAAGCGTGGTCTTGCCCGCGCCGGACCTGCCGCGCACGGCGACCAGCTCGCCGCGGTTCGCGGTGAACGACACGTTCTGGACCGCGGCGACGTCGCCGTAGTTCCGGCTGACGCCGGACACTGAGATGATCATGATTCCTGCCCGGGGAAGACGGCGACGTGGTCGGGTTCGAGATGGAGCTTGACGCGGTCCCGCAGCGCCAGCTCGTCGACGAACGCGGCGGGCAGTTGCAGCCGGCCGCTGCGGTCGATCACGGCGTACTCCTCGGAGATCAGCTCCTCGACGCCGTCCAGGCCGAGGCGCGCGGATCGGCGCACCTCCGCGGACGTCCGGCCGTCCCGGATCTGGACCGTGCGGCGGACCTGCGAGGACACCGAGTGGTCGTGGGTGACGATGACGACGGTGACGCCCAGCTCCGCGTTGATCGTGCGGAGCGCGCCGAACACGTCCGCGGCCGTGGACTCGTCCAGCTCGCCTGTCGGCTCGTCCGCGAACAGCACCTCCGGGTTGTTCGCGACAGCGACCGCGACCGAGACGCGCTGCTGCTGGCCGCCGGACATCTCGCCGGGCCGCCGGTTCGCCAGCTCGCCGACGCCGAGCATGTCGAGCAGCTCAAGCGCCCGCCTGCCGGCGCCGCGACGCTTCCGGGCCAGCTGCTGCGGCAGCTCCACGTTCTCCCGCGCGGTCAGATAGGGCAGCAGGTTCCGCGCGGTCTGCTGCCAGATGAAGCCGACAGTGTGCCGCCGGTAGGTCAGGCGCCGACGCGGCGACATGGTGAGCAGGTCGAAGCCGGCCACCCGGGCGATTCCCGCGGTCGGCACGTCAAGTCCGGACAGCACGTTGAGCATCGTCGACTTGCCGGAACCGGACGCGCCGACGATCGCGATCAGCTCGCCGCGGTCGACCACGAGATCCAGCCCTTGCAGTGCGAAGACCTCCACGCCCTCGGTCTTGAAGATCCGTACCAGGCCGTCGCAGACGATGTGTCCACGCAGCCGGTCGGTGCCACCCGCCCGCGCGGCGGCACGCTCGGCCGCCCGTTGCTGCAGGGTGGCCAGATCTGGGGCCGCCATCAGTTCTCCTCTCCGAGGCGGAGCACCTCGCCGAGGCGCATCCGGCGATTCAGCCCGCTCTCCACAAGCAGCGCCGTCACCAGCGCGACCACCATGAGCAACGGAACACCCAACACCAACATCACATCCAGATGGGTACGGATCGGAGCGCCGGCCGTGAAGCCGCCGAGCCCGAGCGCGGGACCGAGAATCCACGGGAGCGCGACCCCGACCGCGCCTCCGGCAAGCACCGCCACCGCGACAAGCGGCAGCAGCTCGTAGATCAGCAGACCGCGGCTCTGCCCGGTGGACAGGCCCATGGTCCGCAGCCGGGACAGCGTGCGACCCCGGCCGGCCGCGTCCGCAAGCACGGTGAACCCGACCGCGAGCAGTGCCAGCAGCGTCGCGCCGATGGCCCCGGCCGCGAACGTGAAGCTGAGCACGCCGTTGACGCCGCCGGCCTCCATCGCGGCCCGGTAGCCGGCCCAGGTGGTGACCGCGGACCGGGCCATCAGGCGGCTGTCCGGAACCTCGCGGCCGAACACGTTCTCGTACCAGTCGAGCTGCCCCCGGTCACCCGCAGCGGCCAGCTCCGCGACCACGAAGCCGTCGCCGGCGATCAGGAACCGGTTCGGCGAGATCTCCGCGTTGACCGGAAGCGGCAGCGCCTGGGCCGGGATCGCGATGAAGTTCCGCGTCCCGACCGGCAGGCCGGGCAGCGACTCCGCGACCGCGGCCACGCGGAACGCGTACCGGCGGCCCTGCACCTCGGTGGCGCCGCTGCCGCCGACCTTCGTGGCCACCTCCGGTGAGACCACCACCGGCACCGGGGCGTCGCCCGCGTCCACCCGGACGGCGTCGCTGAGCACGCCCGGCAGCCTGCCGCCGCGGCCGCTGATCCGCAGCACCTCGGCCATGGCCGGCCCGTCCAGCACGATCTGCTGGGCCTGCATGATCCCGTGGCTGCCGGTGCCGAGCCGGTCCTGCAGGCGCACGCCGGAGTCGACGAGCAACGGCGCGACCGCCTCCACGCCGTCGACGCCGCGGAGCGCCTCGGTGGTGGTGGACGCGTACGTGTAGCCGATCATCTGCGCGTCACCAGCGATCGCGCTGTCCGCGGCCCGGTCCCGCGCGTCCCCGACGGTGCTGGTGACGACGCTCGTGAACACGCCGGTGGCGATCGCGACGACGAGCACCGCGAGCGGGCCGAGACTTACCGGCGCGGCCCGCCCGGCGCGGGCCAGGCCGAGGAACGGCACCACGCTGCGGGCACGCGCGGTGAACCGGCCGAGCCTGCGCAGCGGCCACGGCACCGCGCGCACCGCGACAAGCGCGGCCGCGACCGCAAGCAGCACCGGCACCGACGCCAGGAACGGGTCGACGCCGGACGCCTGGCTGAGCCCGCGGCGGCGCAGCACGAACACGCCGAGCACCGCGAGCAGCAGCAGGAACCCCTCCAGCGCGAGCCGCCGCGGCGAGATCCGCTGCCGGGTCAGGTCGTGGCGGCCACCGAGGAACGCGGCGCGCGACGTCATGGCCAGCACCGGCACGGACAGCACCGCGATCAGCCCGACGGCGAGCACGAACCGCCACTCGCCCTCCTGGGCCCGGCCGGGCAGCAGCATGCCGCCTCCCCAGCCGGCCAGCACCGCGAGCGGCACGACAAGCGCGGTCTCGGCGAGCGTGCGCAGGCCGATGACGACGCTGGTGCCGCCGCGGGCGCGCAGCAGCGTCAGCTCGTCCCGGCGCCGGTCCACGGCCAGCCGCGCGGCCAGCACAATCAGGCCGAGCAGCGTGGCGACCAGGCCGGACAGCACGACCGCGAGCAGTGCCGCGACCGCGCGCTGCCGCTCCTGGAAGCCGGTCATCTCCTGGTCCAGGCCGGTGGTCAGCCACAAACCCTCGGCCGGCGGCGTACGGTCGGCCTCGGTGATCGCGGCGACGAGCGCGTCCAGCTCGTCCGCTCGCAGCCGCTGCTCGGCGAGACGGTAGCGCCAGTGGAAGGTGATCGTGCCGGTCCCCACGGCGGCGAACTCGGCACCCTCCGCGTCGGTGAGCAGCGTGGCACGCCAGGTCTGGCCGGTGGCGGGCGGCGGGCAGTTCTCCGGCGCCAGCACCACCTCGTCCCACTCCGGGCCGGTGCGGTCAAGCGGCTGGTAGACGCCGACGATCCGGACCGGTGCGTCGCCGTCGCCGGTGAGCGTGAAGTCGGCGCCGACCGCCACCCCGAGCCGGCCCGCGGCCTCCTCGGAGATGACCGCCTCGGCCGGCCCGCCGCTCTTCGTGGCCGGTGCCCGCCCGTCGACCAGGCGTACCCCCTCGGCGAGCCCCGGCTGGTAGCGCAGCGCAAGCGACGGCAGGCAGTCGGCGGTGAACGGGCCCACCGCACGCACCCGGCGGCTCGCGTCGCCGGAGCCCTGGCCGACCTGCGCGGAGTACCAGCTCCGGTCGATCGCCCCGGGAAGCGGTGCGGGGAGCTTGGCCTGATAGCCGGCGAGGTTGCCGCCCTGGGCCGCGACCACGGGCCGCTTGTCCAGCCGCGGCTCCGACTCCAACGTCAGGTCCCGCGAGGTGCCGCGCATCGCCGCCACATCGCTGCGCAGGCCGTCGTCGGTGAAGCCGTTGGCGAGCCGGGGCACGCCGCTGACCAGCAGCGACGCCACCAGGCCAAGGGCGGCGAGCAAGGCGAGATAGCCCGCGATGGCCCGTACCCTGCGCAGAAGACTCATCGACCGGCCCCTCACCTGTCTTCGCCGATCCGGAGCTGCGCCACGGCCAGGTGCTTACGCAGGCCCACGCCGGACAGCCCGGACAGCGCGAGCGCCAGCCCGAACAGCAGCGCGCCGGTCAGGCCCACCGCCGGCCAGTCGACCTCCAACAACGGTTCCGGCACGGGTCTCTCCGCGGACGGGGTCAGCACCACAAGCGGCGCCATGGTCGCGGCCACCGCGATGCCGACGCCCAGACCGGCGAGCACGCCGAGACCGCCCAGGAACGCCTGCTCGATCAGCAGGGAGCGGGCCAGCTGGCGGGCGCCGACGCCGAGCGTGTGAAGCACCGCCATCTCGGTCAGCCGCCGGCGTCCGGTCGCGCGCACGTCGACCGCGATGCCCACCGCGGCCAGCAGCACCGCGCCGATCGCTGCCGCGAACAGTGCGGCGCGGGCGCCCACGCCGTACGGGTCGGACTGCGCCCCGCTGCCCAGCGCGACCCGGTCGAGCACGGTCAGGCCGCCCAGCTTCCGGGCCGCCTCCGCCGCCTCGGCGCGCCCACCCGGCTGCGCCGCCACCCACCACTCCTGCGGGCTCCTGGTCAGGCCCCAGGCGGAGAACACCGCCGAGTGAAGCGTCGGCAGGTCGACAAGCAGCGCGGCGGGCAGCGCGGCGCCGGGCAGCGCCTCCACCGTGCCGGTGAAGACCACGTTGACCGAGGCGCCGCCGAGCGTCATCTGGGTGGTGTCGCCCACGTCAAGCTTCAGCGCGGCGAGCGCCTGCGGCGTGGCCACGACCGGCACGACAAACGGGGCCGCGACCTTCGGGACGACAGTGAACTGGAACGACTCGACGCCGTAGACCGGGCCGCCCTTGGCGTACCTGGTGCTCAGCCCGGCGCCCTGCACGGACGCGTCGCTCTTGCGGCCCGCCCGGTCCGCGCCCTGCCACCGCGGCACGGCCGCGGCCAGATCCAGCGGCACGCCGTCGACCGCAAGCGCGGTGAGCGACCAGGTCACCGTGTTGCCCTCACCCGCGACCGAGTCGACAACGAAACCCGCAAGCCGGTCCGCGCCGGCCGGCAGCTCCACGTCGAAGACGGCCTCCCGGCCCGGCCAGACCTCGCCGAGCAGCAGGCGCTGGGTCGCGCCGTGGGTACCCCCGAGCACCACGGTGGTACGGATCGGCGCCGGAACCCCGTCGCCTGTGAACCGGCCGGTCAGCCGCTTCGCACCGGACGGCAATGGCACGTCCGGAGCGGTCTGCCGCGCCCCGGCCAGCCCGCCGAGCAGCGCGTCCGGGTCACCGCCGGCCAGGTCCGGGCGCAGGCGCAGCACCGCGGGCGCGGCCTCGGCGTCAAGCGCGATCATGTCGCCGGCCGTGTTGTCCGGGCCCATCCGCAGGCTGTCCCGCCAGGCAGGCAGCACCGTCGCGGCGCCCGGCAACGTCGCCATCTGCGGCAGGCGGGCGGCCGGCGCGGCGCCGTCCTGCTCCACAAGGCGCAGGTCCGCGCCGGTCGCGTGATCCGCCCGGTCCGTACCCGAGCGGGTCGACGTGCTGGCCAGGCACCAGGCGACAGTGCTCACCGCGACCGCGAGCGACAGCAGCAGCACCGGGCCGGCGTGCGGGCGGCGGCCGGCCTGCCAGGCGCCGAACGTGGCCGCGATCCACTGGCGGCGGTCGACCACCCGCTCCGCCAGCCGGGTCACCGGCGGCAGCAGGCGCAGCGCGACCACGGCGCCGCCGAGCACGCCGAGCGTGGGCGTGGCGGCAAGCAGCGGGTCGATGCCGATCCCGCCGTCACCGGAGCCGGACAGCGGCGACGTGTACTGACGCAGCTGCACCCAGCCGAGCACGGCAAGCACCACAAGCAGCAGGTCCACGCCGGCCCGCTGGATCGCGGTCCGCCGGGTCGGCCGGGCGCGCGCGGCCAGCTCACCCGCGTAGGTGCCGCCCTTGCGCAGCGCGGGCGCAAGCATCGCCAGGCCGCAGCCGAGCGCGGCCAACGCCGCGACGGTCCAGGCGACCGCGTCCACTGACGGGTGCAGCTCGATCGCGGCGTCCCGCAGCATCGGCAGGCGCGCGGTCTCGCGGACCGCCCAGGTGGCAAGCGGAGGCGCGATCACCGCGGCCGGCAGCACCACAAGCAGCGCCTCCCGGGCGGCCAGCCCGGCCAGCTGGTTGCGCGCGGCGCCCCGGGCCCGCAGCAGCGCGGTCTCGTCCCGGCGCTGCTCGGTGAGCAGGCCGGCGACCAGCAGCAGCGCGTACCCGCTGAGCACCACGACAAGCAGCATCGGGGTGACAAGCGCGGAGCGGCCGACCAGGTCAGCGGCGGCCAGGCGGTCGGCGAGCGCGCCGATGTCCGAGGTGACCAGCCCGGAACGGCCCAGGCCGGTCGCCTCCGGCAGGCCCTCGGAGACGGTGGCGGCGTCGTCCGCGACCCGGTGCAGGTCGTCAAGCGCGGCGCCGGTCAGGTCCGGCTCCACGAGCCAGGCGGCGGACGCGTTGACCAGGAAGTTCTTCACGAACGCCGCCCGGCCGACCACGAACGGGCCGTAGGTGGCGTCCGCGTCCGGCGCGAGCCGCCAGTAGGCGTCCGAGTCGTCCCGCGGCCGCCAGACACCGGTGACTGTCACGGCCGTCGTCTGCTTGCTCACCCGGTCCAGGATCGGGACGGTGTCGCCGGTCCGCACGCCGAGCACGGCCGCGGCATCCTCGTTCAGCGCGGCCTGCACTGTCGGCGCGGCCGGGTCGGGCCAGACACCGGCGACCAGGTCGGCCTTCTGCGCGATGCCCTCAAGGAACACCACTGACGCGTAGACAGTGCCGTCCTTGTCCGGCTGGGCCGCGCCGGTCGGGCCGGTCAGCTCGCGTCCGGCGCCGTAACCGGCGGCGGAGACAGTGGTCCGCCGCCCGCCGAGGCCGCCGGCCAGCCGGTCCCGCACCGCGCCGTCCCGCTTGTCCAGGTCCGCCGCGGTACCGCCGGCCGAGCCCCGGACCAGCACCGAGCGCTGATCGCCGTCCGCCGCGGACACCGCGCCCCGCGCGCCCGCGTCGACGACCTCCCGGCTGTAGCCGGCCAGGCCCGTCAGCAGCGCCGTGGCGATAAGTGTCGCCGCGACGGCCGCGATCAGCAGGCTCCTCGCCGCGCGGGCGCGCCGCATCACCAGCCTCATGCCGCCGCACTCTCCTCACCGAGGGCGGCGCGTGTTCGCCTCCCTCAGTCACACAGGAGAGGCGAGGCCCACGAAAAGGTTCGCACGCGTTCCAATTCGTGATCTAGCTACCGCTCGTCATGATCAGGAAACACGAAACAGCGGCGGCAGCGGGCCTCATACGTGTAAGTCCCGTCGTCCGGGAGCGCTGTCGACGGCGCCAGACGGCGGATGAACGGCACCCCGTTCTCAAGCACCTGCGTGTACGCGGCGTCCATGCTCCGGCACACGTCACAGACCGCCCGCCGGTGGATCACCTTCTCCGGGGCCAGCTCCAGCAGCGCCCGGATCGGCGCGAACAGCTCCCCCCGATGGTCCAGGTCGATCCCGGCCACCACCACGCTCACGCCCTTGGAGAGCGCCTCCCCAAGCACCGCCACGTCCGCGACAGTGAACATGTGCACCTCGTCCACGCCGATCACCTGCACCGGGCGGTCCAGCGCTTTTTGCAGGTCCCGGACGCGCTCGGTCCGCAGGCTGCCGCCGGCCCGGGACACGATCTCGGTGTCCCGCCCGTGCCGCTCCGACTGGAATATCCGGTGCGGCACACCCGCATGCTCCAGGGGCGAGAGCAGGCTGATCATCTCAAGACTCTTACCGCCCTTGACCGGGCCCACGATCACCGTCAGATCCACGTCGCCGATCCTGCCGGTCCCGGCGCCGCCGCGGGCCTCCGGGTCGCGTTAATCACCAGTCAGCCGCGGATGTACGAGCTGGCCGCACGCCGCTCGCCGCCCTCCGTCACCAGCTCCACAGTCAGCAACCACTCCTGGCCCGCCGGAAGCGTCGCCGTGCCGAGCGCGGCACCGTCGCGGACGCGTACCACCTCGAAGTCTGTCGGTTCTCCACCCGCCCTCGGCGTGACGGTGGCCGTCCAGGAGGAGATCACACCGCCGGTCGTGCAGAGGCGCAGCAGCCTGGAGCCGGCGCCGCCGCCCGCCTCAAGGCTCGCGCTCACATCGCCGCCCGCCGCCGCCATCGTCACCTGACCGGCCGGGCAGGCGGGCGCGGCGGCCTCGGGACGGGCATAGCCCCACACCGTCGACACGATCGGGATCAGGACCAGCAGGCCAAGCGTCAGCCACCGGGACAGCCGAGAGCCGCGCGTGGCCAGCGGCATCTCCTCCGCCTCCGGCTCGGGCCAGGGACAGTCGTGCGCGCAGGGCTCCCAGATCAGGGCGTGCCGCCCGCCGAGATGCGTCGTCCGGGGACCACGCCACCTGCCGCAGCCGCGCGCGTGCACCCGGCGGTCCGCACCGGCCATCAGCGCGGCGTGGACCTGCCTGATCTCCGCGGCGGCGGCCTGGCCGGGCACGCGCACGGCACGACGCCGCACCGGCGCCGCTGTGCGACCCGGCCGCAGGCTGTGCCGCCCGTCCATCCCCACCCCCGGCTAGATCCTAATTCCCGCGACCCCGTCAGGGCGAGGCCCGCCGCCGGCCGGGTGGCATCCGCCTGCCCGCCGGGCCGTGGCGCGTGGTGACTAGGCTGGCGACCGGTACGGGTGGTAGCGCAGAGGTCGACGCACCACGCTCTCATCGTGGAGGACGCCGGTTCGATTCCGGCTCATCCGTGCCACCTGGCGAGCGGGTGGTAGCGCAGAGGTCGACGCGCCGCACTGCAATTGCGGAGGACGCCGGTTCGATTCCGGCACACCCGCCCCGCCGTGCTCCTACACATGCCGATCGGCCACGGTGAGTGTAGAGCGGTCGCGCCCGATTCAAGATCAAGATCTTTTGAGGGTACGGGTCCCCGCCCGGCCCACCGGCGCATGCACCGCCCGCCGCCGCCACACATTGACAAGTGTAATTTTCCGGGCTACAACGGCGAGAGCGCTCTCACTCCCCCGGAGGTGCTCATGCCCACCATCGACCCGCTTGCCCGAGCAGCGCACCACACCCGCCGCCGGCAGGTCCTCGCCGCCCTCGCCACGGTCGTGCTGGCCGGCACCGTCGCGGTCACCGCGGACGCGCAGGCCTCGATCCCGCCGACGCCGTCCGGCTGGACGCTTGAGTGGGGCGACGACTTCACAGGTGCGGCGAACGCGCTGCCCTCGGCCAGCAACTGGATCTTCACGACCGGCACGCAGTACCCGGGCGGGCCGGCCAACTTCGGCACCGGCGAGATCCAGACGTACACCACGAGCAGCACGAACATCGGGCTCGACGGGTCCGGCAACCTGCGCATCACGCCGGTGCGCAACAGCGCGGGCCAGTGGACGTCCGCGCGGATCGAAACACAGCGGACCAACTTCAAGCCGCCGGCCGGGGGTGTGCTGCGCATCGAGGGCCGCGTGCAGATGCCGAACGTGACCGGGGCGGCCGCGGCCGGCTACTGGCCCGCGTTCTGGGCGCTCGGCGCGCCGTACCGGGGGAACTACTGGAACTGGCCCGGCATCGGCGAGCTGGACATCATGGAGAACGTCAACGGGCTGAACCAGGTCTGGGGCACGCTGCACTGCGGTGTGAACCCTGGCGGCCCGTGCAACGAGACGAACGGGATCGGGGCCACCCGCGCCTGCCCGAACAGCGCCTGCCAGGGCACGTTCCACACCTATGCGATCGAGTGGGACACGAGCGTCAGCCCGAACCTGCTGCGCTGGTACGTCGACGGCACCCAGTTCTTCCAGGTCTCGCAGAGCCAGGTCGGCGCGTCGTACTGGTCGCAGATGACGGATCACAACGGCTACTTCATCCTGCTCAACGTGGCGATGGGCGGCGCGTTCCCGAACGGGGTGGCCGGCTCCTCGACGCCCACCGCGAGCACGGCCTCCGGCGTGCCGATGCTTGTCGACTACGTGGCGGTCTACCGCAAGGGCGGCGGTGGCTCGACCACGCCGCCACCGGCCGGGGGGACGCGCGACGCGTACAGCACGATCCAGGCGGAGTCGTTCAACGCGCAGAACGGCGTCGTCGCGGGCGCGGACCAGATCGGCTACCTCGCGAACGGCGACTGGGCCCGCTACGACAACGTGAACTTCGGCAGCACCTCGGCACGCGACTTCGTGGCCCGGGTCGCGTCCGGCGCCGGCGGCAGTGTGAGCGGGCTGGTGCAGGTGCGGCTGGACAGCGCGACAAGCTCACCGATCGGCAGCTTCGCGATCGGCGACACCGGTGGGTGGAGCAGCTTCCGCGAGGTGCCGGGCAACGTCGGCGCGGTCACCGGCACGCACACGGTCTACCTGACGTTCTCAAGCGGCCAGCCCGCGGACTTCGTCAACGTCGACTGGTTCGTCTTCCGGCGCTGAGGAATCAGGCGCTGAAGAATCAGGCGCTGAGGATCGGGGTGAGGGCGGAGACCGCGATGTTCCGCCCGGTCAGCAGAAGCACGACCGGCCCGTCAAGGGTCAGCGCGCCGGCCAGCAGCGCGGCCAGCCCGACCGCGCCGGAGCCCTCGACGATCAGGCCGCAGCGGGTGGCGAGGAGTCGTACCGCCTCGGCGATGTGCTCCTCGCCCACCGCGGCGAACTCGACGCCGTGCGCGGCCGCGAGACCGGGCGTGATCGAGCCGCGTTCCAGGTTGCCGGCCAGGCCGTCCGCGAGCGTGGGCCCGATCTCGACCTCGGTGACCGTGCCCGCGCCGGCCGCGGTGGAGACCGCCCGGGACGCGGCGGACTCGACGCCTACCACCCGGATCCGCGCGGCCGCGGACGACCAGGGTGAGGCGGCCGCGCGGGTCGGCCCGTGCGCGGCAAGCACCGTGCCGGCGAGCAGCCCGCCGCCGCCGACCGGCACGACCACTGTGAACGCGCCGTGCAGCTGCTCCCGGACCTCGCCGAGGCAGGTGGCCTGACCGGCGATCACGTACGGGTCGTTGTAGGCGGAGATGAACTCCGCGCCGGACGAGGCGGCGAGGCCCAGCGCGTGGGCCTCGGCCTCGTCGTAGGAGGAACCGTGCAGCACCGGCTCGACGCCGAGCCGCCGCAGGCCCTCGATCTTGACCGGGGACGCGTTCGCGGGCACGACGATCGTGCACGGCACGCGGAGCCGGGTGGCCGCGTACGCCACACCGAGCCCGTGGTTGCCGGCGGACGCGGTGATCACGCCGGCGTCGGCCCCGCCGAGCGCCGCGACCGCGGCGAGCGCGCCCCGGACCTTGAACGAGCCGGTGGGCTGCATGGTCTCAAGCTTGGCGTGCACGTCCGCACCGACGATGCCGTCCAGCGGGAGCCGGATCAGCGGAGTCGGTGCCAGCTCGGCGGCGACGGCGTGGCGGGCGTGGTCCAGGTCAGCCGCGGTGGGCGGTTCGACCGTCCGGAGCGAATTCTCCACGTCGGTCATGGGACCACCTTTCACAGGGGTGACGGTGGCCACCGTAACAGGCACATGATCACCCGGGCTCCCCGGAGGCGCGGCGGCGGGCGCGGTCGAGCAGGTCGTCCAGTTCGGGAAGCAGCGAGACCGGCGGGTTGAGCACGCCCATCCAGCCCTGCACCGCGTACGCCGGATGCGGCATGATCACGCCGATCCGGGCGAAGTCCACGACTCCCCAGTGGTCGGCCGCCTCCGCGGGCGGGTAGCCGAAGCGCCTGGTGAACTCCGCGCGGCCGAGCGCGATGTTGAGCCGGAACACGCCGGGCCGGTCGAGCCGGGACTTCTCGTCGAAGTCGGCCGTGTCGTGGGCGACGATCGTGGCGAACGGCATCCGGTGCGAGACTCCGGCGAAGTAGAACCGGTCGCCGTGGCTGCCGGGCGGCGCGCCCGCGGCCTCGTCCGCGACGAACTCGGTGACGCCGGGAATTGTGCGGATGCGTTCGGCGATCTCGGGTTCGGCCGGGCCGTCGAAGCCGGCGGACGCGAGGTGCCAGATCGCGTCCGCGTCCGCGACCAGCTCCGCGGAGAGCGGCGAGTAGCCGTGCTGGCCGTCCTCCCGCGCCGCGAGCCCGGTCCCGGCGCTGTTGAGCCCGTCCTCGAGCGCCGCCTCGAACGTCCCCTCGGCCGGGGCCGCCAGCCCGAGCGCCGCGCTGGCCCCGAGGCTCCCGGCCACGAACACGTAGCCGTCGCCGAACACCGGGGCCACGATCCGGCCGGCCGGGTTCCACCGCAGGTCCAGGTCGCCCTGTTTCCAGTCGGCCGGGTTCCAGGAGGCCGCGTGCCGCTGCAGGTGCCCGTTGTGCGCGTGCAGCAGGGTCGGCCCGCGGCGGCGCTCGTACCCCCGGAGGTTGATCAGGTTTTGTGCCATCCACGCGTCGCGGATGCCGAGCAGCCGGGTGACGCGCAGCCCGAGCTCGATCGGTGCGGCCGCCTGCGCGTGGTAGCGCAGCAGCCACAGCGCGGTCTCCGCATGGATCGCCCGGCCGGGCAGGTCCGCCACCCACAGCGCGGTGAGCAGGTCGTCCGCGGCGGCCCGCAGCGCGACCGCGTCCGCCCCCGCGCCTGGTGACGCCACGGGGTCCATCACCGCCGCGGAGCGCGACCAGCGCTCGTCGCCGCCGATCCACTCCACGATCTGGTCCCGGCTCGCCGCGATCCGGTCGCCGACCAGGTCAAAGGCGGCGAGGAGGTACGGCCCAGGGCTGGGCGCGGACGACACCTCAAGCGGCGTGTCGAACCCGTGGAACGCGATCCGCTCCTCCGGCGCGACGGAGGCGTTGTGTTCGCGCAGCCAGACGACAAGCTCGCGGTTGCCGGTGTGGCCGCCCCAGCCGTGGCTGAAGCCCTCGGCAAGCACGGTGTCGAGGTCGTCGTCGGCGAGCGCGCGGACGTAGGCGTCCACCCGGCGTGCCCGCTCCGCGCCGGTCTCCAGCGCGACGGACCGGAAGCCGCGCCCGGCGAGTGCGGCAAGCAGGTCGTTGCGGTACGTCAGGAACGCCGGCTCGCCGTGCGTGGGCTCCCCCACGGCGAGGATCTCCGGCGGCGTCGGCCGGGCGTCGAGGAGGTCGAACAGGGGCGAGAATTCGGAGGTCATAGACCTCTACCGTATCGTTGAATCTCCTGTTGAGGCTTTAAGCGCACTGACCTGGGGTGCATGGTGTCTAAGTCTCAACGGCCGGCAGACCTGGCACGGGAGCACGGCCTGTCCGCGCAGGCGGTCCGCAACTACGAGAGTGACGGCGTGCTGCCGGCCGCGCCGCGCACGGCGAGCGGCTACCGGGTCTACACGCCGGACCACGCGGCGGCGCTGCGCGCGTTCCTGGCGCTGATCCCGGCGTACGGTCACGGCCCGGCCCGCACGATCATGCGCGCGGTCGTCCGGGGCGACACGGACGCGGCGCTGCGGGCCGTCGACGAGGGCCACGCGCTGTTGCTTCGCGACCGGGAGACGCTTGACCAGGTCGAGATCGCCATCGCCGTCCTGGGCGAGATAACGCCACAGAAGCGGATAACGCTGCAGATCGGGGAGTTGGCGCACCGGCTCGGCGTCACGCCGGCCACGCTGCGCACCTGGGAGCGCGCCGGCATCCTCACCCCGCAGCGGGACCGCTCCCACCAGCGGATCTTCGCCGAGGACGACATCCGCGACGCCCAGCTGGCCCACCTGCTGCGGCGCGGCGGCTACCGCCTCGACCACATCGCCACGGTGACCGCGCAGATCCGCGCGGCGGGCGGCGCCGGGCTGCTCAAGGACTCGGTCATCGCGTGGCGGGAACGGCTGACCGCGCGCGGCCGGGCCATGCTCACCGCGGCCGCGCGCGTCGAGGACTACCTCAGTCGACCACCGCAGGTGCCGTCTCCGCGGCGACCTTGAGCGCTGCCGCAGCCGACGAGAACGGGTTGTAGGTGTACGTGCGCGCGAGCGTCCCCGGAACCGTCCAGTACTCGGCGGACACCTTCGCCGGGTCGGTCGCCAGCTCGCCGCGGCCCGGCACGTCGTTGCCGTCGTCCCAGCCCCACGGCGCGTTCGCCGAGTTCGTCCCGCAGCTGTACGTCCCGGTGCCGCAGCCGCCAGTGGTGTCACCAGCGAACGTGCCAAGGCTCGCGAAGAGCGTCGCGTTGTTCCGCTGCGCCCACAGTCCGTCGCCCGCGAACACGTCGATCAGCTGGTAGCGCACGTCCCGGTCGTTCGGCCCGCTCGGCGCCTCGCCCGACGTCGCCGGGTAGTACGTAACGCCGTCGCCGTCGATCTGGTACTGCGGCCAGGCCTTCAGCCCGTGCCCCTTGGCCTCCTGCGCGGTGACCGGGTGCTGGAACGCGTCGTGCGGCGACGCGGCGAACTGAAGCGTGCCGTCGTTCGACTCGCGCCCGCCGGTCCAGGTGCTGCCGGACGGCAGGTACGAGTAGAAGTCGCTGTGCGCCACGGTCACCGCGGACCTGAGCACGCCGTAGTCGGTGCCGTTCTTCTCGACGGCAAGCAGGACGCCCTCGCCGTCGTTCTCGTGCTCGGTCTCGAAGAACGGGTGGTCCACCCAGTCGCGCGGGTGGAAGAACAGGTAGGTGATGAACCAGTGCGAGCTGGTCTCGGTCACCGAGTAGTACGCCGCGGCCGTGAGGTCGCCGGTGCCGGTGTTGTCCCAGTTGTTGCGGCCGTTGAGGTCCCCGTCGAAGTCGACGCGGGAGATGTAGTCGGACCTGCCGCCGAGCGCGTGGTCGCCGGTCTGGTCGACGTCCTGGTGGTGGACGGGCGCCCAGCGCAGCGCCAGCTCGGCCCGGCCGGGTGCGGCGGAGGCGGGAGCGGCGAGCGCGAGCACAGCGATCGCGGTGGTGGTCACGACTGTGGCGAGAGCCTTCCTAGCATTCATGTCGGGGAATATAGATGGTGCCGATCGTCACTGGAATGTCCTGGAAACGAACGATCGGTACGCCCGCGGCGTAGATCCGGTGACGCGCTTGAACGCGACGCTCAGCGCGCTCTCCGACCCGTAGCCCACCTCGCGGGCGATCGCCGCGACCGTGTCCCCCCGTCGCAGCCGGTCCGCGGCCAGCTCGATCCGCCAGCCGGTCAGGTATTCCAGCGGCCCGCGCCCGACCGTGGCCTTGAACCGCGCGGCGAGCGTGGACCGGGACACCGAGGCCGTGCGGGCCAGCTCCGCGACCGTCCACCTGTGCGCGGGGCGGGCGTGGACCGCACGCAGCGCGGGCGCGACGACCGGGTCCGCAAGGCCGCCCAGCCAGCCGGTCCGGTGGGGCAGATTCCGCAGCACGCGGATCAGCAGCACCAGCGCCAGATGTTCCGCGACCAGGCCGGACCCGGTGCGCCCGGCCCGCAGCTCCGCGTCGATCTCGCCGATCGCCCAGCCGGCCGTGGCCGCCTCCGGCGTGTGCGCGGGCACGTGGATCACCGGCGGCAGCGCGTCGAGCAGCAGCTCCCGCGCGCGACCGGCCAGCTCGAACCGGCCACCGATCAGGACCACGTCGTCGCCGGTGCCGGCCCGCGCATACCCGCCCTCAGCCGTGGCGAAGATCTTCGAGGCCGGAACCGGCGTCACCTGCGCATCGCCGGCCAGCACGAACGGCACCGGCCGGGTGATCAGGAAACAGTCGCCGGGTGCGAGCGCGATGGTCTCGCCGCCGGTGATGAGCAGGCACGCGCCACGGCGGACCGCGTTGAACTTCAGGTCGAGCGGCGCGTCGAACGCCACCGCCCACTCGCCGCCCGCGATCAGCCCCGCGGACAGCCTGCCGGTCGCGCCGAGCATCCCGAGCACGTCGTCGAGCGGATCCATGGGTCGCCTCCGTTGGACGCTCGCTAAAGAACAAGCGACATTCAACCATTGGGGGTACGACATGCGCTACGTACCGTCGAGGTCATGAGAACGACTGCAGAAGACGTGGTCCGCGGGCTCGACCTCACCGGGCGGCGCATCCTGATCACCGGTGGCGGGTCCGGGCTCGGTGCGGAGACCGCCCGGGTGCTGGCCCAGGCGGGCGCGGAGGTGACTATCGGTGCGCGTACCCCGGTGGCCGGTTTCGGCTCTGTGCCCCTTGACCTCGCGGACCTCGACTCGGTGCGCGCGTTCGCGGCGGCCTGGGACGGCCCGCTTGACGCGCTGATCGCGAACGCGGGCGTGATGGCGATTCCGGAGCGGCGGCTCAGTCCGGCCGGCTGGGAGATGCACCTGGCCGTCAACCACCTCGGCCACTTCGCGCTGGCGACCGCGCTGCACCCGGCGCTGCGCAGCTCCGGCGCCGGCCGGCTTGTGGTGCTCTCCTCCGGCGCGCACCGCGACCACCCGCTCGACCGCGACGACCCGCAGTTCACCAGGCGCCGCTACGACAGGTGGGCCGCCTACGGCGCGTCGAAGAGCGCGGACGTGCTGCTGACAGTGGAGGCGGCGCGCCGCTGGGCCGCGGACGGCATCGTGGCGAACGCGGCGAACCCCGGCTGGGTCACCACAGGTCTGCAGCGGCACGTGGACGACGACACCATGCGGGCGATGGGCGCGATGGACGCGGCCGGAAACCTGATCCCGCAGCCGTATTCGCGCACGCTCGCGGAGGGCGCGGCCGGCCCGGTGCTGCTGGCCGTGGCCCCGCTGGCCGACGGCATGACCGGCCGGTACTTCGAGGACACCGCGCCCTCGGCGAACGTGGGCGCGCACGCGATCGACCCGGACACGGCCGGCTGGCTCTGGGATTACGCCTCAGCCGCCCTGCGAACGCCGTAACCAGGTCCGTCTTTAACCATGGTGCGCCGTTCACGTGCCCGCGGAGCCGGTCAGCCGAGGAGACGGCGGATCTCCGCGGCGAGCGCGACGGAGGCCTCGATCTCGACGCGGCGGCTGGAGACGCTCTCGACGTTGAAGCCGAACGGCAGGCCGAGACGGCGGCAGAACGTGATCAGCTCGCGGGCGTTGGCGACGCACTGCTCGTACGACTCGGCGAGCGGGTCGTCGGAGTGGCGAAGCGTGTTCTCAAGCCAGCGGGGGACGTCCACGCCGAGCCACTTGAGGAATTCGAGCGTCTTCACGGAGCCGCAGACGGAGAGCGTCAGGATCACCGGGCGGGGTGCGACACCGCGCTCGCGGCAGGCGTAGAAGTAGTCGGAGAGCATGCTCTTGGTGGCGCCGACGTCGTAGACGACCTGCGAGATGAAAAACGCGACGCCGCGTTCCTGCTTCTCGAGCATGCGTACGTGCTCGTCGCCGCGCTGCGTATACCGCTCGGTGATGCTCACCGCCCCGAGCGTCAGGTCCGCGCGGACCTCGTGGCGCAGCGCGTGCGCCTGGCCGAGGTGGGTGTGCACAGGCTTGTCGCCTGACGACGCGCCGACGAAGACGCCGAGCACCTTGTCCGTGTCGACGGTGCGCAGCCAGTCCGCGAGGTCGGCCTCCGGGTACTTCCCGACGCACCTGTAGACGACTACGGAACGGTCCCAGCCGGCCAGGTGCCGCTCGTGGAACGACGCCGGGTCCATTGTCGGCAGGTACGGGAACGGGCGCTCGTCCGGGTTCCGGTCGCTCTCGTCGTCGATGTCGTAGAGGATCAGCCCGTCGACGTCGACCGCGGACAGCCGCTCAAGCGTGCGGCCGGCGATCTCCGCGACCTGCGCGGGCTCCGCGGACCGCCGGGGCGGCGTGATGCCGACAAGCAGCGGCTCCCCGCCCGTCTCGATCAGCTGGCGGAGGCTCGGCCGGGGGAACGTGTCGGGCATAGCGGTAAACCCTACCGAGCGTGATCCACGTCTGACCAACCCGTCCCACGGGCAGGCCTAGTCGCAGGCCGCCTCGGCCGCCTCGCGGGTGATGATCACGCTGGTCTCCTCGGTGGCGCTGTTGACCAGGATGCCGGCGCAGTCCGGGTCGCCCGCGGCCATCTCCAGCAGCACTGATCCGGGCACGCCGACGGTGAACGGCCTGCCGAACGTGCGCGCGAAGACAGGCGGGTCCGCGAACGTCAGGATGCGCGGCTGCCCGTCGCCGTGTGTGGTGCGGCCCACGCCGAAGCCGGGGCGGGAGCGGCCCTCCTCGTCCACCGGGCCGGAGCCGACCGCGCCGACGATCGCATTGCGGAACACCTCCACGAAAAGGGCCCAGTTCTCATCCGTCCGATTACCGGCATATGCGGCCATTGCGTCGGACAGCGGCGAATCGCTCATGCCCAGTGACTATAGGGCCTGCAGCACCATCAATATTTGGCTATGGTCGGGCGCATGACTTCTGCCGGAGCCGCTGAGTACGTACGCCCGTTTCTGGAGGTCGTGGTGCTTGACGCGGTGGCGGCGTCGTTGCGGGCACGCGGCCAGCGGGTGGTCCGGCTGGACGCCTCCGGCTGGACCGAGGACGCCGACCTGCACCGGGAGCTCGCGGCCGCGCTTGAGTTCCCCGCGCACTACGGCGCGAACCTGGACGCGCTCAACGACTCGCTCGGCGACCTGGACGTCGGCGACGGCCTGGCGCTCGCGTTCATCGGCTACGACGGGTTCGCCACGCATTGCCCGCGCACCGCCAGGATCGCGCTGGAGATCATCGCCGAGCACTGCGCGGAGGCGGCCGTCCACGGCCGACAGCTCTCCTGCCTGGTCCAGCCGCCTATCGCCTGGGCGGAAGCGTGACCCGGCTCCACAGGAGCGACAGACCCGCGCCGGTCACCACAAGCACCGCGCCGGCAAGCAGGAACCAGAACGTGATCTCCACGTCCTCGGTGTGCAGGCCGATCTCCCGGGGCAGGTCGCCGAGCACGTCGGTGAGCTGCTCCGCGTCCTCCGCCTTGAAGTAGCTGCCGCCGGTCAGGTCCGCGACCGCGGTCAGCGCCACCTCGTCGATCTCCTGAATCCGCCGCCCGCCGCCGTTGCCGAAGCCGGGATCACGGCCGCCGGGACCACGGCGCCCGCTGAACGCATCAGTGCCGATCTGGTCCGCAGTGCAGACCATCTGCGCCGGCTCGGTGGTGCCGAAGCCGATCGTGAACACGCGCAACCGGCGCGCGGCGGCCTGCTCCGCGGCGGTGACCGGGTCGACGCCAGTGCTGTTCGCGCCGTCGGTGAGCACCACAATGGTGTCCGGCTCGAACGCGTTCGGGTCGGCCACCGGCGGGTCACCGAGGTCCACGCCGGTCGCGGCCACGTTCGGATTGATCTCCGCGATCGCGTCGATTGCGGTCAGGATCGCCGCCCCGATCGCGGTGCCGCGCGCGGTCTTCAGCGTGTCGATCGCGGTGATCAGCACCTCCTTGTCCTCGGTCGGCGCGACAAGCAGCCCGGAGATGCCGGAGAACGCGACCAGCCCGATCCGCGTCCCGTCCCGCGTCTCACGGATGAAGTCGCGCGCCGCGTCCGCAGCGACCGCGAGCCGGTTCGGCGCGATGTCAGTGGTGCACATCGAGCCGGACACGTCGATCGCCAGCAGGATCGAGGTGTCGTTGGACGGCACCGCGACCGAGGCCTGCGGCCGGGTCAGCCCACCCGCCAGGGCGGCAAGACCGGTCAGGAACAGGATCAGGGGTACGCGACGGCGCCAGGACGACCGGCCGGGCAGCGCGGCCCGGATCAGCGCGACGCTCGAGACGCGCAGCGCGGCCCGTTTCCGGCGACGGTTCATCCACCACCGGGCGAGCAGCAGCAACGGCACGATCAACAGTGCGAGCAGCGCCCACGGCCAGCCGACGGACATCAGATGATCCTCCCGTGCCAGCGGGTGCTGAGCAGCGCGCCGGCCGCGAGCAGCAGCAGCGCCGCCCCGGCGAACGCCGCGGTCAGCTCCATCGGCTCCTTCTTCGTGGTCAGCCGCAGGTCGATGCCGCCTGTGGAGTCCGCGAGCGCCGCGGCGTCCCCGGCCGCCCGATACGCGCCGCCGGTGGCCTGCGCGACCGCGGTCAGCAGCGTCTCGTCAAGCGCGGTGGAGAGCCGGTAGCCGTCCACCTCGACCGTCGCGCCCTCCGGCGTGCCGACGCCGACGGTCTGGATCCGCACGCCCGCGGCCGAGGCCAGCCCGGCGGCGGCCTCCACGTCCGGCCCGCCGGTCTCCTCGCCGTCGGAGAAGACCACTATGGTCGCGGACGGCCAGTAGCCGAGGTCCGGCGGCGGCGCTCCCTCCTCCGCCGGCAGCATGACCGGCCGCCCGGTGATCGCGCTGAGCGACACCATGATCGCCTGGCCAAGCGACGTGCCACCGCCCGCCTTGGCCCGGTTGATCGCGGCGACGGCCAGATCGTGGTCGTCCGTCGGCGCCTGGGTGGTGAGCGCCTGATCGCCGAAGACGACCACGCCCACGTCGACGGTGTCCGGCTGCGCTGCCACGAACTCGCCGGCTGCGGCCTGGGCGGCGCCGAGCCGGGTCGGGCTGACGTCGTCCGCGGCCATGCTGTTGGAGATGTCGAACGCGAGGATCACGGTGCCGGAGACGCGCGGTACCGACACCTCCGCCTGCGGTCGCGCCACGCCGGCCAGCATGATCGGCAACGCGGCGAGCAGCAGCGCCCAGGGCAGGTGCCGCCTTACCGCGGCCGCCCGATCCCCTGGCGCGACAAAACCCACAGCCATGAGCGCGTGGGTACGCCGACGCTGGAGCCACACATAGGCGGCGATCGCGGCCGCGGTCAGCAGCACCGCGAGCGCGAGCACGGCCGGGTAGAGCACTGTCACCGGCGTACCCTCCCGGATTGGTTGGTCATCGAGACCAGCGCGCCGAGCAGGTCCAGGTCCGTGGTGATCCGGTGCGCGGCCACGCCGGCGCGGCGCATCGCGGTCTCGACGGCCAGCTCACGGCCGTCGACCTGGTCGGCGAGCCGGCGCCGCAGCAGCGGGTCGCTCGTGTCGACGAGCACCTGTTCGCCGGTCTCCGCGTCCTCGACAAGCACCACGCCGACGTCCGGAAGTTCCAGCTCGGCCGGGTCGACCACGCGCACGACCACCACCTCGTGCCGGTGGGCGAGCATCGCCAGGGGCTTCTCCCACCCGGGGTCGCCGATGAAGTCGGAGACGACGAAGACCAGGCTGCGGCGGCGTCTCGTGGTCGCGGCGGCCAGGCTCAGCATGGCGGTGAGGTCCGTGGTGCGGCCCTGCGCGCCGGACTGCGGGGTGCGGCCCTGCGCGCCGGACTGCGGGGTGCGGCCCTGCGCGCCGGACTCTGCGGTGCGTCGTTTTCCGGGCTGTGCGGTGCGCCACCACCTGCCGGACTGCCCCGTGTGCCCCTGCGCGCCGGGCTGCCCCGTGCGTCCCTGCGCGGTGCGTCCCTGCGTGCCGGGCTGCGGTCTGATCAGCTCGCCGGCGATGCGGAGAATCTGGTCGCGGCCGCCGCGCGGTGGGATGACCCGGTGCGCGTCGTTGTCGAACAGGATCGCGCCGACCCGGTTGCCGCCCTGCGAGACGAGCCGGGCCAGGCTTACCGACAGTTCCGCCGCGACCGACTCCTTGCCCTGTTCCCCCGGCCCGAACCGCATCGACGCGGACCGGTCCACGACCAGCCAGGCGGTCAGCTCCCGGTCCTCGGTGTACTGGCGGACATGCGGCTCGTCCAGGCGGGCCGTGACGTTCCAGTCGATGTGCCGGACGTCGTCCTCCGCGGTGTAGGCGCGCAGGTCGGTGAAGTCGAGGCCGGTCCCGTGCCACACCGTGCGGTAGGCGCCCTGCAGCCGCCCGTCGAGCCGGCGGCCGAGCCGCCACTCCAGGCGCCGCAGCAGCCGGTCCGGTGCGCTTGTCATCGGCTATCGCCCGTGTCCGGCGGGCTCCGGAACCGGCAGGTTGGCCAGCACCTTCTGCAGGATGTCGTCAGCGGTGACGTCGTCGGAGAGCGCCTCGTAGGAGAGGACCAGGCGGTGCCGGAGCACGTCAAGCGCGAGGTCGGTCAGGTCCCCGGGCACCACGTAGTCGCGGCCGCGCAGGAACGCGAGCGCGCGGCCGGCCAGCACCAGGCTGATCGAGGAGCGCGGGCTGGCGCCGTAGGTGACGTACCGGGCGAGATCGTCAAGGCCGATCCGGGCCGGTTCGCGGGTGGCGTGCGCCAGGTTCACCGCGAACTCGATGAGCGACGGGTCGACGTAGACCCGGTCCGCGTCCCGTTGCAGCCCGACAAGCGTCTCCGGGTCGATGATCCGCTGGATGACCGCGGCCGGCGCCAGCGCCCGCTCCACGATCACGAACTCCTCGGTCACGCTCGGGTAGCCAACAAGCACCTTCATCATGAAGCGGTCGGTCTGTGCCTCGGGCAGCGGATACGTACCCTCGTTCTCGATCGGGTTCTGGGTCGCCATCACCAGGAACGGGTTCGGCACCTTGTGCGTCTCCCGGCCGATCGTCACCTGCCGCTCCTGCATGACCTCGAGCAGCGCGCTCTGCACCTTCGCCGGGGCGCGGTTGATCTCGTCGGCGAGCAGCAGGTTCGTGAAGACCGGGCCGAGCGACACCTGGAACTCGCCGGTCGGCTGGTGGTAGACCCTGGTGCCGAGAATATCCGCGGGTACGAGGTCGGGCGTGAACTGCACGCGGTGGAAGTCGCCGCCGATCGCCTCGGCAAGCGACTTCACGGCGAGCGTCTTGGCCAGGCCCGGCACGCCCTCGACGAGGATGTGGCCGCGGGCGAGAAGCGCCACCACGAGCCGTTCGAGCAGCGGATCCTGGCCCACGATGGTCTTCTTGACCTCGTAGAGCACCTGCTCGACCGGTCCGGCTTCCGACATCGTCACTCCCTTGTCGCTCACAGTGGTGGCGCCTGACCGTCGCCCTCGCCGGCGCCGAGCGCGGCGCCGATCGGGACCGCGAAGCCGATGCCGATGAAGGTGCCTGCGTCCGTGGGGTTGGCGAGCGCGACCACGATGCCCACCACCTCCGCCCGGTCGTTGATCAGCGGCCCGCCCGAGCTGCCCGGGTTGACCGCCGCGTCGAACTGGATGAGTCCCGGCAGGTCCGGATCGTTCCCGCGGGCAAGCGTGCGGCCGAGCCCGGAGACGACGCCGCTCGTGGTGGTCGCGGTGAGGCCGAGCGGGTTGCCGATCGCCACCACCGTGTCGCCGACGCCCGCGGCGCCGCCGAGCGTGGCCGGGACAAGCGTCTCCGGCAGCCGTTCGGGCAGCAGCACCGCGATGTCAGTGGCCGGGTCGGCCTGCGCGACGGTGGCCGGCGTCTCGGAGCCGTCCGCGTAGGCGACAGTGATCGACCGCGCGCCGTCGATCACGTGGTTGGCGGTGAGGATGGTGCCGTCCGCGTTCGCGAGCACGCCGGTGCCGGTGGACTCGCCCGCGCCCTCGGCGGTTATCCGGACCACTGACGGCAGCACGGCCTCGTAGATCGCCGGCACGGCGAGTGGGCCCCCGGACTCGCTCGGGCTCGGCGCGGGCGCGGCCGCCGTCTCCGGCGCGGCAGGCGCGTCGCGGAGGATCACCAGGCCGGTGAGGACAAGCGCCCAGACCAGGATCGCGCCGATGATCAGCTTTCGGCGGCGTTCCGGCGTCAGCCTCGGACCTCTCGCGGCCTGGCCGTCCGGAGCCGGGCCGGGGTCCCGGGCGGTCGGGCCTGCGGCCGGGGGGTCGCGCAGCACGGTCATCACCACCGGCGGGCGGTCGGTCTGCATCACCCGACTGTAGGAGCCTTACCTCGGAAAACGCCAGAAGAGTTGAGCACGCTACGGAGCGGAACCCGGCGGTGGCCGTGCGACTCGTACACCTTCCAGGACGCCTACGGGCGATCCGGCGGGCGGGTCACCAGAAGACCGCGGTGGAAGGCTTCGGTAACGGCTGCGGCGCGGTCGTTGACACCGAGTTTGGTGTAGATGCTGAGCGTGTGCGACTTGACCGTGGCCTCGGTGAGGAAGAGTTTCGTGGCGGCCTCGCGGTTTGTGGCGCCGTCCGCGATCAGGCGCAGCACCTCGAGTTCGCGGGCGCTGAGCGGGCCGGGCGGGGGTTTGCGGATCCGCTGCATCAGCAGCGCGGCGACGGACGGGGCGAGCACGGCCTCACCGCGGGCGGCGGCGCGGACGGCGCGGGTCAGCTCGTCGCGCGGCGCGTCCTTGAGGAGATAGCCGGTCGCGCCCGCCTCGATCGCGGGCAGCACGTGGTGGTCGGTATCGTACGTGGTCAGGACCAGGATGCGGAAGTCGGCGGCCAGCTCGCGGGTCGCGGTCAGACCGTCCGTGCCGGGCATGCGCAGGTCCATCAGGATCACGTGGGGGTGCAGCGCGCGAGCCAGCCGGACCGCTTCGGCGCCGTCCGCGGCCTCGCCGAGCACCTCGAAGCCGGGGTCGCCGTCGAAGAGGCTGACCAGGCCGTCGCGGACGATCGGATGGTCGTCCACGATCAGCAGCCGGACCGGTGTCATGCGCTCACTCCCACGCGGGCGGAGATGCCGGTGCCGCCACCCGGCTCCGACTCGATCCGCAGTGTGCCGGACAGCGCCTCGATCCGCTGCCGCATCCCGATCAGGCCGAAGCCGCCGCTCTCGTTCCGGGCGGGAGCGACGGCATCGTCAGGGCCGGCGCCCTCTGCCCGCGGTCCGGGTTCGGATGCGGCCAGGTCTTCGATGCCCTCCGGCACGACGAAGCCGCGGCCGTCGTCGCGGATGTCGAGGGCGGCCTCGCTGTCCAGAAAGGACAGCGTGACGCCGACGCGGGTGGCGGACGCGTGCTTCGCCACGTTCGCAAGCGCCTCCTGGGCGATCCGGAGCAGCGCGGCCTCCGCCTCCGGCCGGATCTGCCGGGGCGTTCCGGTCGTGGTGACCTGCACCGGGATCTCGTGCAGCGCGGACCACCGCGAGGCGACCCCGGTCAGCGCCTCCACCAGGCGCGCTGTCCGCAGCGGGGACGGGCGCAACGCGTGCACCGAGCGTCGGGCCTCGGTCAGGCTCTCACCGGCAAGCGTGGTAGCGGCCTCGACGTGCCGTCGGCGGCGGTCGGGGTCGTTGTCCGCGTGGGTGGCGGCCCGCAACTGGCTGATGATGCCGGTCAGGCCCTGGGCGAGCGTGTCGTGGATCTCGCGGGCCATCCGCTGCCGCTCGTCCCGGATGCCCGCGTCCCGGGCCTGGGCCAGCAGCCGGTCGTGAAGCGCCGCGTTCTCGGCCAGGGACGCGGCCAGCCGCCGATTCGCCTCGCGGGTCTCGGCGAGCGCGCGGTCGCGTTCGGCCTGCTGCTGCTCGGCTCGCCGGGCGAACCAGGCGAAACCGCACATAGGTACGACGTTCGCCGCCAGCACCGCGGCATAGGCCGGGGAGGCCGGGGACACGCCTGTCGCCTGCGCGATGCCGGCCACCACCGCGACCGCGCCGACGCCGGCCGGCTGCCACGGCCAGCGCAGCAGCCGGAACGCGTACACATAGGACACCGGAGTGAACAGCCCGAACCACGGGCTCTGCAGCACCAGGGCCGCGTTGAGCAGGATGAGCCCGGTGACGAAGACCGCGTTGCGCCACCACGGCTGCAGCAGCCACCCGGCCGCCACCGCGCACAGCGCAAGCGTGACGGGCGAGGCCACGGCGGCGGCGAGCGCCGCCAGCAGCACCAACGGCCACCACCTCATGACGCGCCAATCTACAGTGGCTCGACGGACAAGGCGTGCCGGAAGACGTTGCGCGGGTCCCAGCGGGACTTGATCTGGCGCAGCCGCTGATAGTTGGCGCCGTAGTAGACCTCGCGCGGCAGATCCGTGTCCGGGTAGTTGATGTAGGAGCCGTCCGCAGGCACCTCACCGAACACGTCGCGGTAGAACGCCCGTACCCAGTCAAGGTTCGCGGCGTCACCCGACTCGTCGAACCAGGTCGTGGCGAGCGTCGTCTTCATCACCGCGGACCGTTGCGCGATCGCGGTGTCGGCCGGCCGGACCGCGTTGGCCTGCCCGCCGTACCCAATGAGCGTCAGGTTTCCGCCGAAGGCGGTGGTCAGGTGACGCCAGACCGCGGCGAGCTGGGCCTCGGTGTAGCCGCGCCGCAAATACGCCGCCTTGATCTTGTAGCGGCGGGTGAGCACGTCACCAGGCATGCCGCTGGCCGGCCAGGTCATCCGGTGCAGCCAGGGCATCGGCGTCCGCAGGTCGAGGACCGGCGTCAGCCCGGTACCGGCGGTCACGGCCGCGATGAACTCGTCGATCAGGCCGCCGGCGCCGGGCAGGTCCGCGTCGGCCTGGGCGACGAGCATGACCGTGCCGGCCGTCCGATGCGACGCCTCGAGCAGCCCGTAGACGCCGCACTCCGGGGTGCCGGGCGCGCTGTGCCGCTCGTGCCAGACGCCGAAGTTGCGAATCAGCGTGGTCAGCGCGGTCTCGGTCAGGTCGGCCCAGGACCAGATGACCACGTGCTGCAGCATGGTCTCCGGCGCGGGCGGCAGGTCCCGCAGCCAGTACCTCGTGACGACGCCGAACGTGCCGCCGCCCGCGCCGGTGTGCGCCCACCACAGGTCGCGGTGCGGATCGTCCGGCTCGCGGGTGGCGACGACAGTGCGCGCGCCGGTCCGGTCGGGAACCACCACCTCCACGGCGTAGAGGTAGTCGACGACGGAGCCGTAGCGGCGGGACAGCGGGCCGTATCCGCCGCCTGCGAAGTGACCGCCCGCGCCGACCTCGGGGCAGCTGCCGCCGGGGACCGTGACGCCCCAGCCGGTGAACAGTGACCGGTAGACCTCGCCGAGAGTGGCGCCGGGCTCGACGAACCAGGCGCGCCGGGCCGGATCCCAGCCGACCGCGTTCATCGGGGACAGGTCGAGCAGCAGGCGTACCCCCTCGGTGGTGAGGTTCTCGAAGCAGTGGCCGCCGCTGCGGGGGGCGATGCGGCGGCCGGTGCGGACCGCGTCGGCGACCGCGCGCTGCACGTCAGCGGCCGAGGAGGCGACGCGGATCTCGTCCGGGCTGCCGGTGAAGCGCCAATTGTTGCCGCGCAGCAGGCTGCCGTAGCGGCGGTCGCCGGGCGTGATCGTGACGGAGGCCGGGTTCGCGGGTGTGGCGGCCGGGCTCGCCGTGGCCGGCGCACCGCCGGTGGCAGCCGCGCCGGCGGCCGACACACCGGCGGCGGCGAGGAGGTTTCGGCGGCTCAGGGTCAGCTCTCTCATGCCCGTCAGCCTGCCGAAACGCGACCCCGCCCCGCATCGCCCGCCCGGTGGGGTGGAGCGGTGGAATCCGCCGCTCCACCGTTACGCCTGTATCGAGGTGGCAGCCGGGCTGCCGCCTCGATACAGGCTTCCGGTCAGATGAGTCCGCCCATGCCCGGGTCGCTGATGCTGGCCTTGCCGTTCTCCAGGTGCCCGGCGTAGCGCAGTTCGGTGTCGGTGGCCGTGACGGTCAGGTCGTACCAGCCCTTCGTGCGGGCCAGAGACCAGCGCTCGGCCCGGGTCTCGCGCGGCTTCAGCGTGAGCGTGCGCGCCCGGCTCTTGTACCGGTCCGCGATCCGGACCTCGGCCCGCTGCGCGGACCGGCTGCTGATCTCCAGGATGAGTTCGAGCCGGTGCTCGTCGTAGCGAGCCCGCACGTCGACAGGCGTGCGCCCGCCGAACGCGAAACGCCTGAAGAAGCCGTTCGGCCCGTGCACCTCCGCGGAGCCGTAGCCGGCCAGCGACGCGGTGATCTCGGAACCGTCGCCGACAGTGAACGTACGCGGATCGTGGTCGGGCGCGCGGAGGTTGAACACGGCCGCGGCACCGCCGTCGCTTCGCAGGCGAAGATCCGAACCCCGAAGATCCGCATGCAGCCGGTACGGCAACGCGCGCGCCGGCCGGACACCCCGCTCCTGCGCCGGCAACTGCGGGTCGGCGGGCGGGACCGGCACCTCGTCCGGGTGGCGGGTGAGGTCCGCCGGCCGGTACGAGCCGGTGTCCGGAAGCCGCACGTGGGCGGAGTCGTTAGGCGTACGGAAGTCGAACGCGCCGGTCAGGTCGCTTGTCACGGCACGGCGCCAGGGCGTGATGTTCGGCTCGCGGACGCCGAAGCGCTGCTCCAGGAACCGGATCAGCGAGGTGTGGTCGGACACCTGCGAGTTGACCCAGCCGCCGCGCGTCCACGGCGAGACGACCACCATTGGCACCCGCATGCCGAGCCCGTAGGGGCCGGGGACCAGGGCGCCGTCGCCGGGGAAGATCTCGTTGGTGATCGGGACGGTGGAGGCACCGTGCGCCGGGGTGCGCGGCGGCGTGGGCGGGACGAGGTGGTCGAAGAAGCCGCCCTCCTCGTCGTACGTGATGAACAGCGCCATCTTGCTCCACACCTCCGGGTGCGCGGCAAGGATGTCGATGACCTGCGAGACGTACCAGGCGCCGAAGCCGGGCTCCCAGTTCGGGTGCTCGGTGTACGCCTCCGGCGCGACGATCCAGGAGACCTTCGGCAGCCGGCCGGCCGCCACGTCCGCCTCGAAGTCGGTGAGCAGCTTCAGCGGGTCCCGGCCCTCGTCCACGATCGACGTACCGGTGCGGGACCTCTGGTAGAGGTCCTCGCCCGGCGCCGCGTTCCGGTACCTGTCGAAGTACAGCAGCGAGTTGTCGCCGTAGTTGCCGATGTAGGGGTCCTGGGTCCAGCCCCAGGAGCCCGCCGCGTCGAGGCCGTTGCCGACGTCCTGGTAGACCCGCCAGGACACGCCCGCCTCGGTGAGCCGCTCCGGGTAAGTCGTCCAGTCGTAGCCCAGCTCCGCGTTCGTGACGACCGGCCCACCACCCTTCCCATCGTTGCCGACCCAGCCCGACCACATGTGGTACCGGTTCGGGTCGGTCGGCCCGAGCAGCGAGCAGTGGTAGTTGTCGAGCACCGTGAACGCGTCCGCAAGCGCAAACTGGTACGGCAGATCGCCGCGCACGTGGTGGGTCATCGTGGTGACGCCCTTCTGCGGCACCCACGCGTCGAACCGGCCGTCGTTGAACGCCGCATGCCCGTCGTTCCACCCGTGCGGCGGATCCGGCAGGAACATCTGCCCGACGTCCGGCACGTCCGGCCGGAATGGCAGCAGCACACCCCCCTCGTGCGGCTGCCGCCAGACCGGCTCCCCGTTGCGCATCCGCGCCGGGTGCGGATCCGAGAACCCGCGCACCCCCCGCATCGCGCCGTAGTAGTGGTCGAACGACCGGTTCTCCTGCATCAGGAAGATCACGTGCTCGACGTCGCGAATGCTCCCGTGCCGGCTGTCGGGCGCGATACGTACCGCCCGCTCCAGCCCGGCCGGCAACGCGGCGCCGATCGCTGGCGCGCCCAGCATGGTCAGAAAGCTGCGGCGATCGACGGTGCTCATGGCCCCACACGCTAGAAGCGCAACCTTGCGCCCAGGTGACCGACACCGAAATGTCCGGGGCCGGGTGCGGCGTCCTCCGGCAGGGCAGAAAGATCGCGCGGCGTTGAACGCCCCGGGCCGGCGCGGACGTACCTAGGACCGGGTAGGTCCGAAGGCCCGCACGGGTCCCGCTGCGAAGGAAATCACCGTTGTCGCTCATCACGCGCTTCCGCCGCACACCTGGACTTGACACGCCCGCGGAAACGCCGCCTGACGATGAGATGCCGGCAGCCGAGCCCGCCGCGGACGAGGCAGGAGCCTCGGAAAGCGCCACCTCAACCCCCGCCACGGTACGAGAGCGGCTGAGGACCGTCGGTGGGTGGGCTCTCACGCTGGGCTGTGCGGTGTTGGTGCTCGGGGCGTTGCTGTCGCCGAATCAGATGACGAGTCTGGGGTTGGCGGCGTTTCTGCGGCTGCCGCTTGAGGCGCTGATCGCGGTCGCGGTGTTGCGGTTGTTGCCGAGGCGGGCGCGGAATGTGCTTGCGGGGCTGTTGGGCGCCGCGCTGGCGGTGATGCTGATCATCAAGATCGTCGACATGGGGTTCTACTCGACGTTGTCGCGGCCGTTCGACCTGGTGCTCGACTGGCCGTTCTTCATGGATGCCTACAACTTCGTGCAGGGGAACACCGGGACGGCGGGCGCGGTGGCGGCGATCGTAGGTATCGTGCTGCTGGCGGTGCTGGTGCTGGCGGCGATGGCGGGCGCGATGATCCGGCTGGCCGGGTTCGTGGTCCGGCATGACAAGGCCTCCGTCCGTACCGTGGCGGTGCTGACAGTGCTCTGGGTGATCATCGCGGGGACGGGACTGCGGGCGAACCCGGGCGGGCCGGTCGCGGCGTGGAGCACCGCACGCATGGCGATCGACAAGGTCCAGCAGGTCAACGCGGGGCTTGCGGACTCGCGGGAGTTCGCGAAGCTCGCGGCGAACGACGCCTTCCGCGATGTGCCGCCGGAGCAGCTGCTGACCGGCCTGCGCGGCAAGGACGTGTTCTTCACGTTCATCGAGAGTTACGGGCGGACCGCGGTCGAGGGCTACGACTACACGGCCGAGGTGACGGCCGCGCTTGACGCGGGCGGCGAGCGGCTGGCCGCGCAGGGGTTCGCGGCGCGCAGCGGCTGGCTGACCTCGCCGACCGCGGGCGGGGGCAGCTGGCTGGCGCATTCGACGTTCCAGTCGGGGCTGTGGATCAACAATCAGGAGCGGTACCGCAACCTGGTCAGCACGGAGCACACCACGCTCACCCACACGTTCCAGCGGGCGGACTGGCGGACCGTGGGTGTGATGCCGGCGCTGACCTACGCCTGGCCGGAGCAGGATTTCTACGGCTTCGACCAGGTCTACAACTCCGAGACGATCGGGTACCAGGGCGAGCACTTCACCTGGGTCGTGGTGCCGGACCAGTACTCCTACTCCGTGCTGCAGAACCGGGAGTTGGGCGCGGCCCGGCAGGCCGGCCCGGTGATGGCGGAGATCGACACGCTGTCCAGCCACACGCCGTGGACGCGGCTGCCGCAGATGGTCGACTGGAACCAGGTCGGCGACGGCTCGATCTTCACGCCGCAGGCGCGGGCGGGCGAGTCGACCCGGGAGCTGTGGAGCAACTCGGACAGGGTGCGCGCCCACTACCGCCAGTCGATCGAGTACTCCATCGAGGCGCTGACCTCGTGGATCTCCACCTACGGCGATGAGAACACGGTGCTGGTCTTCCTCGGCGACCACCAGCCCGCGCCGATCATCACCGGTGAGAACGCGAGCCGCGACGTGCCGATCACACTTGTCGCCAAGGACCCGGCAGTGCTCGACCGGATCACGTCCTGGGGGTGGACCGACGGCCTGAAGCCGGCCCCGGACGCGCCGGTCTGGCCGATGGACGCGTTCCGCGACAAGTTCCTCACCACGTTCAGCGACTGAGGCCGGGGGTGGGGTGGCGGCGGCGCTCACATCTGGCGGTTTTCCCACGCCCATGCCGCCACCTCCACCCGGTTCCGCAGGTCCAGCTTGGTCTGAATGTTTGTCAGGTGGGCCTTGACGGTGCTTACCGACACGAACAGCTCGGCCGCGATCTCCAGGTTCGTCCGCCCGCGCGCCACCTTCCTGACCAGCTCCAACTCCCGCTCTGTGATGGGCGGCCGGTCCGCGGGCATCGGGCCGGGCCCGGCGAAGTGCTTAAGCATCCGCATGGTGATCGACGGTGAGATGAGCGCGTCCCCGGCGTGCGCGGCCCGGACCGCCTCGGCCAGCAGCGCCGGACCGGAGTCCTTGAGGATGAAGCCGACCGCGCCCGCCTTGAGCGCGCCGTGCACGTACTCGTCCAGGTCGAACGTGGTGATCACGACGACCTTGGTGTCGGCGGCGAGTGCCCGGGTCACGTCCAGGCCGGTGAGGCGCGGCATCTGGATGTCGACAAGGCACACGTCCGGCCGCAGCCGCCGCGCCGCCTCGACCGCCTCCACGCCGTCCGCGGCCTCGGCGATCACTGTGATGTCGGGCTGGCTGTCAAGCAACAGCCGCAGCCCACGCCGCACGATCGCCTGATCGTCCGCGACCAGCACACTGATGCTCATCGCCAGATCTTCCACGACGGGGGTACGGAACGGATGGGCGACAGCGGCGCGGGGAGGACCGCGCGGACGATCCAGCCCCGATCGGTGGGGCCGGCGGTGAGCGTGCCGCCGAGTGCGGTGGCACGCTCCCGCATGCCGTCCAGGCCGCGACCCACACTCCCGGCCACCTGCTCCGGCGGCGCGGCGTGCCCGCTCGCCGACCCTGGCGGCGATGGCGCGGCGCGTCCGTCGTCGGTCACGGTCAAGCGGATCGACCGGGTGTCGTGAGCAAGCGTCACCGTCACCTGCCGGGCCCCGTCGGCGTGCCGGGCGACGTTCGTCAGCGCCTCCTGCGCGATCCGGTAGATGCCGGTGGCGACCTCCGGCGGCCAGTCCTCCGGCTGCGGCCCGTCCGGCAGCTCCAGAGTCGCGCCGACCCGGCCGGCCCCGTCCTCGGTGTCCGCGTCGTCCGGCCACGCGGAAGCCAGATCCGCCTCCAGGAGGCCGCGCCGCCCGAACGCCGTCACCAGGTCCGCCACCGTCCCCGGCGGCGTGGGCGCGGCCTCGTTCTCGTCCCGCAGCAGCCGTGCCAGCCGCCGTAGCGAGTCGAGCGCCTCCACCCCCGCCGTCTCGATGTCGCTCAGCACCGCGCGTGAGTCCCCCGGCCGGACCTGCCCGGCCTGCGCCTGGATGATCAGGGCGGTGAGGTGGTGTGCCGCCACGTCGTGCAGGTCGCGGGCGAGCGCCACCCGTTCCGTGCGGCGGACCGTCTCCCGCAGTGCGCGCTGCCGGCCGTCGGCCACCCGCAGCCACGCGCCCGCGCCGGTAGCGGCCGCCCAGCCGATCATCATCACCAGCGTGACCGTCGACGAGTACCGCGACTCGGCAAGCAGCACGGGCGCCGCCCCGCCGGCCCAGACGAGCACGACCTCGGCGAACCTGAGGCGCCGCACCGCCGCGCCGATCACGATCAGCATCGCCAGGAACGCGACAGGTGCGGGCCCTTCGGCACCGTCCGCGCCCACCAGCTCCGCCGCCAGGACCAGGCCGACGGCGACGGCGGCTGCGATCCGGGGGTGGCGTCGCCGGAGCACCGCCGCAAGGCACACGCCGAGTGCTGCCGTCACCGTGAAGAGGGCGCGCAGCACCGGCGGATGCGCGCTGACCGTCACCGCGATCTCCAGTAGCAGGCCCAGGCCGAGCACCGCCGCGAGCACCAGACGACCGATCATCACGCGCGCTCCCGCAGCAGTGGCGGCCGGCGCCACCAGGTCACCCAGCGCCAGCCCCATTCCAGCGGCCCCTGCCGGAAGACGAGCAGCCAGGCCGTCGACCACAGCCACTGTAGGGCCAGGATGGCGCCCGCGATCCCGAGCACGGTCCCGGTCCCCCAGCCGTCGGACGATCCGGGGACGAGCGCGGCAACGATCAGCACCAGCACTGTCGTACCCAGATAGTTCGTCAGGGCCATCCGCCCCAGCGGCGCGAACACCGGCTCCAGCACCGCGCGCGCCCGGGTCGCCAGCAGCGCGAGCATCCCGCAGACGTAGGCGCCCGCGATCAGCAGCCCGGCGATCGGATATGAGTACGGCAGGGCGAGGCCGGACGCCTGCATCCAGGTGAACGGCACGGCAGCGGCGGCGAAGGCCACGAAGAACAGCGCGGGCACCCGTGGCGGGAGGTCGTCGAAACGGTCGGCGAGCCCGTATCGGGTCAGCACCGAGCCCAGCATCAGCAGACCGGGTATCAGCAGGTAGAAACCGGTGGCCAGCGCCAGCGAACCGGCGATCAGCAGGACGCTCAGCACTCCTGCGGCGCCACGTGGCAGCCAGGACGCCGGCAGCAGCACCAGCAGGCCGAACAGCGCGTAGGCGGTCAGCACGTCTCCCGGCCACAGCAGCGTCAGGTGCAGCAACCCGATCGCCAGCAGTGCCAGTAGTCGCCGGGCAAGCACCACCCGCGACCCGGCCGACCGCAGCAGCAGCGCGAAGCCGATGCCGAACAGCACCGCGAAGATCGGATAGAACCGCTGGTCGACGAGGAGATGCAGGTGCAGCCACCCGCCGCTGTCATCGGACGGGGGCAGCACCGTCCCGGTCCCGTCGGTCACGGAACCGTTGTGGGCGATGGGCTTCACATTCGCCACAGTGATCCCGCAGAGAGCGAACCCGCGGAGGACGTCAAGCGCCCGGATCCGCCGTGCAGTCGTCGACATGCGGTCCAGCCTGGTCACCCAAGGAGGTCGACACCTCGGTCTTTGGGCCAGGCACACACGGCTCCCGTCGTACTTTCGGCCGGAAAGACGCAAACCTGCCGGGATTGGCGTCATGCGCAATCAGCGCGCCTGGCGCCAGCCCTCACTCTCGGGAACGATGTCCTAGACCGACGGTGAGCGGAGGTGGCGCATGGCGTCATTGCGGGTGGACGTCGACGGCGAGAGCTGCATCGGCTCAGGCATGTGCCGCTCGATCGCCCCCGAGGTCTTCGACCTGGACGAGGACGCCGGCCTGGTCCGCCTCCTCGACCCGCACCCGCCCGCGCACACCGCCCTCGCGGTCCACGAGGCGACCCTCCGCTGCCCGGCCGCCGCCATCCTCGCCCACGACCTGCCGGCCCCGCTCCGCACCCACTAAAGGCCACCGGACGCGCCCGCGGAAGGCCACCGGACCCGCGCCCGCTGCACGCCACCGGACCCGCGCCCACCCACGGCCCCCGCACGCGGTGAAGGTCACACCCGTTTCCCGCCGCATCTGGCACACTGGTTGATGCATCAACCTAGGACGGGAAGCGGTCATGAACTACGGACACCCCCTCGAGTTCGGCACGTTCGTCACGCCCGGCAACGCGCCGCCGCATGATCCGGTCGAGCTGGCCAGACGGTCGGAGGAGCTCGGCTTCGACCTGGTCACGTTCCAGGACCACCCCTATCTGCCGACATTTCATGACACCTGGACGCTGCTCTCCTGGGTCGCCGGGCAGACCTCCCGCATCCGCCTCGCGCCGAACGTGATCAACCTGCCGCTGCGTACCCCCTCGGTCCTGGCTCGTGCCGCAGCCTCCCTCGACCTGCTCTCCGGTGGGCGGCTGGAGCTGGCACTCGGCGCGGGCGCCTATCGGGAAGCGGCCGCCGCGATGGGCGCGACAGTGCTGCCGCCGCGCGAGTCAGTTGACGCGCTGAGCGAGGCGATCGACATCATCCGCGAGCTGCACGACCTGTCCAGCAGCCGCCCGGCGCGCGCGGGCGGCGAGCACCACCGGGTCGTCGGCGCCCAGCGCGGCCCGGCGCCCGCCCATCACATCCCCATCTGGCTCGGCGCGCGCAAACCGCGCATGCTGCGGCTGACAGGTGCGAAGGCGGACGGGTGGCTGCCGACGCTCGGCAACATCGGCCGGGACGGGCTCACGGCCGGCAACAAGATGATCGACGAGGCCGCGGTCGAGGCCGGGCGCGAGCCGTCCGACATCCGCCGCCTGCTCAACATCTCCGGCTCGTTCTCGGCCACCTCGTCCGGGTTCCTGCAGGGCCCGCCGTCGCAGTGGGTGGACGAGCTGCTGCCGCTGATCCTTGAGGACGGCGTCGGCACGCTGATCCTGGTGACCGATTCGGCAGCTGACCTGGAGCGGTTCGCCGCCGAGGTGATCCCGGCCCTCCGTGCCGCCGCGCCGGCTCCGACAACCTTCAAGCCATCCGGGGTACGGGCCAAGCGCCGCCCCGGCATCGGCTACGACGACCTGCCCGCATCGCTTGCCACTGCGGCTGTCGAGCCCGGCGACGTCGAGTACCCGCTGGTCCGCTCCAACTACATGCGCGGCGGCTCGCCCGGCCTGGTGCTGCGCCCGTCCTCCACTGCGGAGGTCTCGGACGCCGTCACGTTCGCCGCCCAGCACCGCCACCTGCCGTTCGGCGTGCGAAGCGGCGGCCACGGCGTCAGCGGACGGTCCACGAACGATGGTGGCATCGTGCTCGACCTGGCCCGTTTCAAGGACTTCGAGGTGCTCGACGCGGCGCAGCGGCTGGTCCGGATCGGCGCGGGCCTGCGGTGGATGGAGGTCGCCGCCGCGCTGGCCCCGCACGGCTGGGCGCTGACCTCCGGCGACTACGGCGGCGTGGGCGTCGGCGGGCTCGCCACCGCGGGCGGCATCGGCTTCCTGGGCCGCCGGCACGGTCTCACGCTCGACCACGTCCGCGCGGCCACAGTGGTGCTCGCTGACGGCTCGGTGGTGCGAGCCGCGCCGGACGAGCACGCCGACCTCTTCTGGGCGCTGCGCGGCGCGGGCGCGAACTACGGCGTGGTCACCTCGTTCGACTTCCAGGTGGACGAGGTCGGCGACGTGGGCTGGGCGCAGTTCGTGCTCGACGCGACGGACACGGCCGGGATGCTTGTCCGCTACGGCGCCGCGGTCGAGGCCGCGCCGCGCGACGTGACACCGTTCCTCCTGATGGGCCCGCCACGCCAGGGCCAGCCGAACGTCGCGCAGGTGATGGCCATGGTCGACTCCGGTGACCCGGAGAAGATCATCGCCGATCTGACGCCGATCGCGTCCGTGTCCGCGCTCTACGACCAGAACGTGGTGATCGCGCCGTACGCGGCGGTCATCTCGAACGCGTCCTCCGAGCCGCACCGCGGCCAGGGCGAGCCGATCAGCCGCTCCGGTTTCGTCAGGCACCTCACGCCGGACGTCGCGGGCGCGATCTCCCGGCTGCTGGCCAGCGGCGCGACGCAGTTCTTCCAGATCCGCGCGGTCGGCGGTGCGATCTCCGACGTGCCGGCCGGGGACACCGCCTACGCGCACCGGGACGCGAACTTCCAGATCACCGCGCTCGGCAGCAACCGGCAGCGGCTCGACCGGGTGTGGGACCGCGAGGTGTACCCGCTGATGGAGGGCCTCTATCTGAGCTTCGAGACGGACCCGCGCCCCGGCCGGCTCACCGACGCGTTCCCGCCGGCCACGCTGAGCCGGCTGCGGGCGGTCAAGGCCGCCTACGACCCCACGAACCTGTTCCGCGACAACTTCAACATCGCCCCCTTGGAGGGCCGGTCATGACCGACTACGGGCACGAGCTTCTCTTCGGCGCGTTCGTCACGCCCACCGCCCGGCCGCCGCAGCAGGCGGTCGAGCTCGCCATCGCGGCCGACGCCGCCGGGCTGGACCTGGTGACGTTCCAGGATCACCCGTACCAGGCCGCCTTCCATGACGCGTGGACGCTGATGAGCTACGTCGCGTCCCGCACCTCGCGGATCCGGGTGTCGGGAAATGTGCTCAACCTGCCGCTGCGCGATCCCGCGGTGCTGGCCCGGTCGGTCGCCTCGCTCGACCTGCTCTCCGGCGGCCGGGTCGAGCTGGGCCTCGGCGCGGGCGCGTTCTGGGACCCGATCGTGGCGATGGGCGGCCGGCGACTCACCCCCGGGCAGGCGGTGGACGCGCTGGCCGAGGGCATCGAGATCATCAGGTCCATCTGGGACACGTCCGAGAGGGGTGGTGTCCGGGTGCGCGGGAAGTACTACACGGTGGACGGCGCCAAGCGCGGCCCGGCCCCGGCGCACGACATCGGGATCTGGGTCGGCGCGCTCAAGCCGCGCATGCTTGCGCTGACCGGGCGGCTCGCGGACGGGTGGCTGCCCTCGCTGGCCTACCTGAAGGGCGGCCCGTCCGACCTGGTGGACATGAACGCGCGGATCGACGACGCGGCCGAGGAGTCCGGACGGTCCCCGTCCGCCGTGCGCCGCCTGCTCAACGTGGGCGGGTCGTTCGCGGCCACCAGCCAGGGCTTCCTGGACGGGCCGCCGGACCAGTGGGCGGAGGAGCTGGCCGGGCTGACACTTGAGCACGGCACCAGCGGCTTCATCCTGGCGTCGGACAATCCCGCCGCGATCGAGCTGTTCGCGAAGGAGATCGCACCGGCGACGCGGGAGCTGGTCGCGGCCGAGCGGTCCTGACCGGGGTCACCGGAGGCCGCACCGGAGCCCGGTGCGGCCTCTCCGGCCTCAGCCGAGCGGGCGGAACGTCCACACCGCCGCGTCGCCCGGCCACTCAAGCGTCGCGGAGGTGAACGGCGCCGTACCGCGCTGGTAGGCCTTCAGCAGTTGCTTGTGCTCCTGGCTGTGCAGGTGCAGGTTGCCGAACGCACCGTCCGCCTGGGTGACCTGGAAGAGCTGGTTCGGCGCGTGCAGGTCGCACGGGCTGATCCGCAGCCGCGCGTGACCCCAGTCGCCGGCCAGCTCCGCGCACTCCCAGTCGTTCTTGCGGATCCGGAAGACAGCGAACTCGCCGGTCCGCTCACCGAGATTCTCAAGCAGCCAGCGCTGACTCCTGCTGCCGTCACAGTCGGTGACCACAGTGGAGTTCATCGGCGCCGCGTCGACGCAGGCGTTCAGGCCGGCGTTGCGGAACAGGCTCCAGGACTCCCCCGGCCCGGCCGCGTGCGCGGTGCCCGGAAGCGCCATCGCGGCAAGGCCGGCAACCAGCGCAAGGCTTTTAAAGACATTTTTCATAACAAATCCCCCATATTGGTACGGCCGGGTGGTGCCAGCCGACTGTGGTGTCAACCGCGGCCGCCCGCCGGCCCGCCGCGCAGGACCGGCGGCCCCGCACAGGACCGTCCGGCCTCGGAACCGCCGTGGGTGGGGCAGCCCCACGCCCTCCCCACCCACGTCAACGAGCTACTCCGCGACCGGGATGCCCTCCCACTCCGCGTACGCCCCCGGCCACTCCTTGGTCCACGACACGTACGGCGCCTCGTGCTCGTGGTACGCCCGCAGCCAGGAACCGGACGGCGGGTTGGAGACCCGCCAGGTCGGCACGGACCAGTCGGCCACCTCAGCCTGGAACACCTGCCGCGGGTTGTCCGGATCGCAGTCCCGCAGCGCCAGCCGCCCGTTCGCCGGCAGGTCCTCGCCGATCAGCTCCAGGCACTCCCAGCTGTCCTTGCGGATGGTGAAGATCGGCCGCCCCGCCGCGTCCACCTCGATCAGCTCGGTGAACCAGACCTGCCGCAGCGTCTCGTCGCACGGCTTGACCCGGACCAGGTCACCGCCGGTGGAGTCGTCGTGGACCGCGGTCAGGCATCCGTTCAGGCCGACGTTCCGGAGATAGCCCGGCCCGCCGTCCAGCTCGCCGCCGTCCAGCTCGCCGCCGGTGGCGTAGGCCGTGCCGGGCAGCGCCATCGCCGCGAGAGCCCCGGCGATGACGGCCGCGTAACGCGCCTTGATTCGCATGATATTTCCCCCATGTCGGGCAGCCGATGGAGAGGTCTGTCCGCTGTTGCGGTGCCCACCGGCACGCCGCGGAGAATCCTGTCACCGGCGATCACCCCACCGTGCCGGATCAGCGGAAACCGCCCCGACCGGGTGACCGGCCCGGCACACACGAAAGCCGCGGCCCGGAGGGTGCGGACCGCGGCTCTGAGGGTGTGCGGAAAAGGATCAGCCGGCGCGACGGCGCGCGCGCCGGGCGGCCAGCTCGTCACCGAAGTCGGGCTCCGGCTCGGGCGCCGGCGTACTTGTGGACGCGAAGACCGCGGGCTCGCCCGGGAGGTGGGAGAGCGATCCCTGGATCTCCTTGAACGCGCCGCCGATCGCGATGCCGAAGACACCCTGACCGCCCTGGAGCAGGTCAACGACCTCCTCCGGGGAACGGCAGTCGTAGACGGTGGTGCCGTCCGAGATGAGCGTGATGCCGGCCAGATCCTCGACGCCGTGCGAGCGGAGGGTCTCGATGGCCTTGCGGATGTTCTGCAGCGAGACGCCGGCGTCAAGTAGGCTCTTCACCACCTTCAGCACGACCAGGTCGCGGAAGGAGTAGAGACGCTGGGTGCCGGAGCCTGATGCGTCCCGGATGCTCGGAACGACCAGCTGGGTACGCGCCCAGTAGTCGAGCTGACGGTAACTGATGCCGACCGCGTGGCAGGCCGTCACGCCGCGGTAGCCCACGGTGCCGTCCTCGCCGATCCCGATGCCGTCGTCGTCCCCCATGGTGTCGCCGGCCACGATGCCGCCGCCGGCCTCTGGAGCCGGAGCTGATCCACCTGATTCGTCCATGCGACTACCTCCCGCTGTGCGGTGCCGCGTCCCTCGACGAGCCCCACCATATAGCGCACATCGGGCCGGATCGCGGATGCTTTGCCGCGACACGCCGCGTACGGGGGAAGATGCGCAGCGTGGCCGCTTCGTCACCGTATCGCGAAGTCACCCTGCCCGTTAACCGCGGAGCGAAAAGCTCAGCCCGCGAAATCCTCCGGGCGCACGCCCTCAAGGAACTCGCGGAACTTCTCGACCTCGTCCTCCTGCTCGTCGGGGATGACGATGCCGGCTTCGGTGAGCACCTGCTCGGCGCAGCGGATCGGCGCGCCGACCCGCAGCGCGAGCGCGATCGAGTCGCTCGGGCGGGCGGAGACGCGCACGCCGTCACCGAGGAGGAGATCGGCGTAGAACACGTTCTCCTTCAGCTCGGTGATCTCGACGGCCTGCAGCGGCGCCTTGAGCGCCGTCAGGATGTCCCGGAGGAGGTCATGGGTCAGCGGCCGGGCCGGCTTGACCCCCTGCTGCTCGTAGGCGATGGCCGTGGCCTCGACCGCACCGATCCAGATCGGCAGGTACCGGTCGCCCTCGACCTCGCGGAGCAGGACGATCGGCTGGTTGTTGGGCAGCTCCACCCGCACCCCGACCACGCTCAGCTCGCGCACCGCTGCCTCCGTGTCGCCTATGTGTGTGCGCCTCACCGCCACGTGGAGCGGCGGGAGACGCGTTTCTGCCCCTCACCTGCACGGTACACGGATCACCATGCGTAAGTGCCACCCGCGCCGTGCGATGCCGGGCACCGTACCCAAGCGAGCCTACGTCACGCGTGTTACGGACAAATCCCCAACTCAGCGCTCAAGGATGTCGCGCAGACCGGCCCGCAACAGCGCCGCATGCAGTGCCTGGGAGAGTCCGGCCAGCTCATGGGCGGTCTCGGCGGCACGGGCCCGGGCGGCCGGGTCCTTCTGCCGGGCGAGCGGCGCAAGCAACTGGGCATAGAGACCGACCTCACGATCGGTGGAGGCCCGGAACGCCCGCAGGTGTCGCGGCTCGATCCCGTACTCGGCCAGACCCGCCACGGCCGCGGCGATCGAGAGCGCGTCCTCGTCGTACCACCCCGGGGAGCGGCAGACGATCAGGCCGAGCCGCTCGATCTCGACGAGTGACGAGTCCGCCAGGCCGGTCCGGGCCAGCAACTCGGTACGGCTGCACCGGGTGTCGACAAGCTCGGCCGGCTCGTCGTCGTCCGGCATCGGGTCGGCGCCGACCAGCCGCAGGGCCACCGGCGTCGCGCCCGCCGCCTCCATCTCGGCGAGCTGCGCGCGGATGACGCGCAGCGGGAGGTACTGGTCCCGCTGCGCGGTCAGCACGAACCGCAGCCGTGCCACGTCGTCCCGGCTGTACTTGCGGTAGCCGGACGCGGCGCGCTCCGGTTCCACAAGCCCTTCGGACTCGAGGAACCGCAGCTTGGAGATGGTGGTGTCGGGGAAATCCGGGCGTAGTTCGGACAGCACCTCACCGATGCTCATCAGGCGGCGCCCGTCCTGCTGCGCCGCCCGGTGATGATGACCGGGCGGCGGACCGGGGAAGGCCGCCGCCGCCCCGGACATAGTCATGACATGTCCTCGCTTGGCAGGAGGATCACGGGCATCAGCGGCCACCCTCGTCCGGGCGCGGCCCGGCGATGAAGACGAGCCGGAACTTGCCGATCTGGACCTCGTCGCCGTTGGACAGCGTCGCGGCCTCGACCCGCTCGCGGTTGACGTAGGTGCCGTTGAGGCTGCCCACGTCCCGGACCGTGAAGGTCCCGCTGTCGCGGTGGAACTCGGCATGCCGCCGGGACACCGTGACGTCATCGAGGAAGATGTCGCTGTCGGGGTGCCGGCCGCTGGTTGTCACGTCGTGGTCGAGCAGGAACCGGGCGCCCGCGTTGGGCCCCCGGCGGACGACGAGCAGAGCCATGCCGGGCGGGAGCGAGCCGGACATCCGGCTGGGCACCACGTCGGCATCCGGGCCATCGAGCACTTCGTCGAGCGAACCCAGGTTCAGCGTCGACGTGACGTCGAGTGGGGGGAACTCGTCGTCTGGGCGCGTCATCGGACCACCTCGTGTCTGTTTCGGTCGCACGCCCTTCGGACCGGGACAACCGCCGGCCAGCGCCCGGCGGGGCCTCCCCCGGCTGCCGTCGGTGGCATATGAAGGACGTTCGACAATGCGGTTTCAATATCAAGTTCTCGCGTGACTACGGCAGAGTAGCCAGCGGGGTAGGGTGCGGCAACCAGGCGCGCGCAACGCGTCTGGTTGTCAGATATCACACTGTGTCGGTGCGACGCGAACTACTTGTTGATCAGTTCACCATAGGCGGACGCGCTGAGCAGCGCGGCAACGGCGGCCGGGTCCGCGGGAACGATCTCGAGAAGCCACCCCTCGCCGTACGGATCGGTGTTGATGAGCTCGGGCGTGTCGGCGAGCGCGAGGTTCCGCGCGGCGACCGTGCCGGAGATCGGCGCGTAGATCTCGGAGACGCTCTTGGTCGACTCGACCTCGCCGAGCGACTCGCCCGCCTGCACGGCCTCGCCCTCGGCGGGCAGCTGCACGAAGACGATGTCGCCCAGGGCGTCCTGCGCGAAGTCGGTGATGCCGACGCGCACCGCGGCCGGTCCGTCGCCGGAGACCCACTCGTGCTCGGCGGTGTAACGCAGGTGCTCAGGAATCACGGGTCGTTCGTCCTTCGGTGAGAGCCGGGTCAGGAGACCGGTCGGGCGTACCGCAGCGTGGTCACGTCGTGGATCGCGGACACGTCCACCACGCCTTCTTCTTTCGGGGTCACGTTACCGCCGTTGTCCATGATCGATTCGATCACCCCGCCGGGAATCCGGAGCGCCGTCTCCATCGTCTTCGGATCACCGATCACCGTGATCGTGTACATCGATGTCAGGCGCCTGCCGTCGACGATCACGCCGAACCGGTCGCCGCCCTGGCCGGCCGCGGAGTCCTGGAACGAGGTGGACGCCACGATCCGCACCGCGGTGCCGTCACCGCCCTCGATCTGCATCGCCTCCGCACCCGCGCCGCGCAGCTCCTGCACCGCGTTGAGCAGGTCGTCCGCCTCGACCTGATCGTCCCCACCATTGATCTTGATGACCAGGCCGGCCCCGCGCGCGGGCAGCTCACCGGCGAGCACGCCGAGATCGTCCGCGCGCTGCGACGCCTCCCGCAACGCGGCCTCCCGGCCCTCCGCGCCGGAGCTGAGCGACTCCTTGCTGTCCTCAAGCTCCGCCACCTCGGCCTGGGTGCGCTGCTCCTGCGACTCCAGATCCGACAACAGCCGCACCAGGTCCTCCTGGCGCATGGTCAGCAGCGTGGTGTCGCCGTCGTTCGCCTTCAACTGCACCACGAGCGTGAACCCGAACAGCACCAGCAGCAACGCGATCATCACGGTGGTCGCCGACATCCGGCGGGGCGCGGGCGCCGCCACCGCTTCAAGATCAACCCCATCCGTGGGTACGCCAGGGCCTTCCACGGCCCCGGCCGGGCCCTCAGCCTCCTCGCGGGACGGCTTCGCCGCTGCCGGGACTACGCGCCCGCCCTCGGGTTTCGCCGGCGCGACGACCTTACGTGCCTCGGTGGGCGCGCCTTCGGCAGCCCGGGTCACACCCTCCGGCGTCGCCACGGGCGCGCTCTCGGCAGCCCGGGTCACACCCCCCGGCCTCGCCACGGACGCGCTCTCGCCAGCCCGGGTCACACCCTCCGGCCTCGCCACGGACGCGCTCTCGCCAGCCCGGGTCACACCCTCCGGCCTCGCCACGGCGTCCGGCGCCACCTGCGGACGCTGCGGAATCGGAGTCAACGCCGCGGTCACCTCCGCACCCGGCGTCGGCCTCGGCCGGTGCGGCGCCGGGCTGACCTGCGGTTGCACCGGCGCGGCCTCGGGCGTCGCACGCGGCGCCCCCGGACTCACCGGCACGCTCGGCCCGCCCGGCGCCTGAGGTGTCGCCGGGCCGGTCTGGGACCGGGCCGTGCCGCGCCGCGCGTCAGGCGCCGCACCGGACGGGGCCTGCGGAGCCACCGGACCGGCAGGGGCCTGCTGATGTACCGGACCCGCTGCCTGCGGAGCCACCGGACCTGCCGGGCCCCGCCGCGGCGCCGGGCCGGGCGGTGCCTGCGGTGCTGCCGGGCCGGCCTGCGCGGACGGCTGCTGCGGGCTCGGTCTGCGCCCGGCCGCCGAGCCCGGCACCGGAAGACGAAGCGTCTCCTCCGTACCCGCGGCGGTCTGGGTGTCTGGTTTCTTCGGCGCGACGCCGGAGGGAGGTGCGACGGGCGGCAGCACCACGGGCGGCACCGAGGTCGCGGGCGTCTCGGTGTGCCGGAGGTCCGCCGAGGTGAGGCGGACGGTGGGCTGCTCCTCGATCGGAAGCGAGGGCGAGTCGGCGCGCGCTTCCGCGGCGCTGTTCTTCGGCTCGTCGCTGCTCATCGGCTACAAGCTACCCGTCACGCGCTGAACAGGTGGCGGCGGATGGCCGCCACGTTGCCGAAGATCCGCACGCCGAGGACGACCACGACGCCCGTGGAGAGCTGCCCGCCCACGCCCAGCTGATCGCCCAGGTAGACGATCACGGCGGCGACCAGCACGTTCGAGATGAACGAGATGACGAACTGCTTGTCGTCGAAGTTCCGGTCGAGCTGTGCGCGCACGCCGCCGAAGACCGCGTCAAGCGCCGCCACCACCGCGATCGGCAGGTAGGGCAGCAGCGCGGCGGGCACGGTCGGGTCCAGGTACACACCGAGCAGGACGCCCACTATCAACGCGATGACCGCGTACATCATTCGCCTTCCGGGGAGCTTGAGGTCTGGGCAGTCGGGGACGCGGGCGAGGACGGTACGGGCGAGGGGTACGCGTGTTCCAGGTCGGCGGTGCCCGCGGCCGGCAACTCCAGGTCGTCGCGCGAGGAGACCTGGAACTTCATGCCGTACCTGTCGACCAGGTTGCCGAACAGCGCGGCGCTTCGCGAGTCCTCGTAGCGGTCCTTCAGGTCGCCGGGCCCGATCGCGGCCACCTCGTACGGCCCGGTGATCGGGTGGTAGTCGACAAGGATCGCCTCGCCCGCGGCCCGGATCGTGGACGTCGCGGTCAGGCGCTCGCCGTTGATCGCGATCGCCTCCGCGCCGAGCGCCCACAGCGCGTTCGTGATGTCCTGGAGGTCGCGGTCGAGGACCTTGGAGACGTCCTTGCCGCCGCCGGTGACCGCGTTGACGTCCCGCGGACCGTCCGCCACCGTGACCACCACGCCGTCGCCCCTGACCCGGGCCAGGCCGGTGGCCGCCTCCAGGTTCCGCAGGTGTGCCGCGGTGTCGGTCTCCAGGTTCGCGTCACGAAGCGCGTTGACCTCGGCGCGGAGCGCGGCGGCCCGCTGCTCCAGATCCTTGGTCGAGTCCTGGCGGGTGTGTATCTGGTCGACGAGCGCGGTGCGGGCCTGTCCGCGGGCGGGTTCCTCGGCCACGGTCCGGCGGTAGGCGATCGCGAACAGGAACCCGACGAGCACAAGCGTGGTGAGCGCGATGGCGCGGGCGGACCCGCCACGCCAGCCGGTGCGCGGGCCCTCCCTCTCCCGGCGGGCGGCCGCGTCGGCGTACCCCGGGTCGAGCGGGTTGCGGAACAGCTCGGTCAGGAAATCAGGTGCGTACTGCCGCTGCTTCGCCCCGCTGCCGCCCCGACCACCCGCCCCCGGCACGTCCTCCGGGCCGGCCTGTGCGTCGGTCATGCCTGGCCGCTCGCCGGCTCGGCCACCCGGATCAGCCGGGACACCTGGTAGATGTAGAAGAACGCGGCGATCCAGTAGAGGACCAGGCCCCAGATCGCGCAGGCCCAGCCGATCGCGTGGGCCACCGCGGACACCGGCGCCACCGCCTGCGACATCAGCAGGATTGGGAACGAAACGAGCAGCATGAACGTGGCGCTCTTGCCGACGTAGTGCACTGGCGGCGGGCCGTACCCGTGGGCGCGCAGGATGAGCAGGCACACGATCAGCACCGCCTCGCGGGCGACAAGCGCGGCCGTGAACTCCCAGGGCACCACGGCGGTGAGCGTGAACGCGACGAGCGTGGCGACGATGTAGAGCCGGTCGACGAACGGGTCGAGCAGCTCGCCGAGGCGGCTGACCTGGCCGAGGCGGCGGGCGACCCAGCCGTCCACCCAGTCAGTGGTGCCGCCGATGGCAAGCACGATCAGCGCGGCGAGTTTCGCGTCCTCGGCGATGAGCAGCCAGAGGAAGAGCGGGACGCCGAGCAGGCGCACGAAACTGATCACGTTCGGTACGGTGGCGACGCGCTCGCTGAAGATGCCGTCGAGCGGTTGTCCGGGCGCCCAAGGCGCAGGCCGACGCGCCACTGAAGTCCCCTCCCGCTGAGTCTCTGCTCGGGCCGGTGAGCACGCCCGGTTCGCCGTGATGTAGCGGTCCATGGTGCGGCCCCGCCCGGCCCCGGCCGGTCGGTCGCACCGCGGGGCCACTATAACGCCCGGTCGGCGGCCGATCACTTGCCCCACGCTGATCTTGTGATTACGCCCCGTTCGTGACGGTTCCTGCGTCCTAGGACTTCGTTATTCCTCTGTGATCCTTAACGGTGCCATTTGTCCCTACGATTTTGAGCCGTGACCCTGGGACGGCTTCGCGCGCTGGCGCTTCCGATGGCGGTGTTGTGCCTGGCCACCGCCTGCGCCACGACTGACGACGTGAAGCCCGTGGCGGCCACCGGCACGCCATTTCTGCCGATTTACTCCGACGAGACCGCGGCGCCGACCCGGCCCATCACGATCGGCCTGGCCGGGGACGTGCACTTCGCCGGGCGTACTGCCGCACTGCTGAACGACCCGTCCACCGCATTCGGCCCACTGGCGCCGCTGCTCAGCGCCCCGGACCTGACCGTTGCCAACCTGGAGACCGCGGTCACCACGCGCGGCGAGCCGGTCCGCAAGGAGGGCAACTTCCGCGCGCCCGCCACCGTGTTCCCGGCGCTCGAGGAGGCCGGCCTGGACGTCGTCTCGATCGCGGACGACCACGTGCTCGACTACGGGCAGCCGGGCCTGGCGGACACGCTCGCGGCCGCGGACAAGGCGGGTTTCCCGGTCGTCGGCGCCGGAAAGGACGAGGCGTCCGCGTTCGCGGCCCGGGTGATCGAGGTGCAGGGCGTCAAGGTCGCGGTGGTCGCGCTCAACACCGGGTCGCTCTTCGCGGAGAGCTTCGCGGCTTCCGGCGACGACCCCGGCGTGGCCGCGCCCGTGGACACCAAGCGTGCGATCGCGGCCGTGATCGACGCCGAGCGGGTGGCGGACGTGGTCGTCGTCTACCAGCAGTGGGGCAAGGAGGACGCGGAGTGCCCCTCGCTCGCGCAGCAGAAGCTCGCCGGCACGCTCGCGGACGCGGGCGCGGACGTGATCGTCGGCACCGGCGCGCACACGCTCCAGGGCGCCGGCTGGCTGGGCGCGACGTACGTGGCGTACTCGCTCGGTGACCTGGTCTGGTTCGCCGACTCGCCGGTCTCTGCCGACACCGGGCTGCTGCAGGTCACAGTGCACGGCGGCACCGTGACGCAGGCGTCGTTCACCCCGGCCCGGATGCCCACGACCGGCCGGGCGGTGCCGCTGACCGGCTCACAGGCGCAGGAGGCGGTCACCCGGTTCGAGGCGCGGCGGTCCTGCTCGGGACTGGCGGCCGCGCCGACCCGCCCGTCACCGACCGCCTCCTAGAGCGGAGTCCGGCCTCAGCGGCGGCGGGCGCGGCGCGGCGGCGTCACGGCAGTCGCCCGAGCGGCCTCGACCGCCTCGCACGCGTGGCGCTGGTGGTTCTCGTCCGCAACCGTCGCCAGGCGTTGCAGCAGCACCCGGAACAGTGCGCGGTCGCCGGCCGGCAGCGACGCGAGCACCCGCTCCTCGGCCGCCTCGAAGCCCTCGGTGAGCACGGCGAGCCGCTCCTGGCCGTGCGGCGTGGCGACGATCCGCCGGGTGCGCCGGTCCGCCGGGTCCGGGCGGCGCTCGACCAGGCCGGCCGCCTCCAGGTCGTCAAGCAGGTACGTCATGACTGTGCGGTCGATCCCGAGGTTCTGCGCGAGTTGCGCCTGGCTGAGCGCGGTCTCGCCGGCCGCGATGCGCAGGATCTGGTAGCCCCGCGGGCCGCCCGGCAGGTCGTCGACCACGTGCTCGGACGCGCTGAGGTAGCTGCGAAACACCACGCCCAGGCCCCAGCCGAGATCCGTGTCGATCGGCTTGTGGCCCTGCTCGGCGCACTCGTTCGCGTGCGCGGCGAGCGCGGCTTCGGCTTCAGCGACAGTGGTCACGTTCCCATAGTACGGAGGCTTTACCAGTCCCTTTCTCCCGTGACTACCGGATCGTCTGTGATGCAGACTACTGTTGACTAGATAGTATTCTGGACAGACGATCTGTGTGACAGACCGACACCCTGCCTTGGAGTCACGATGACGCTCTACCGCCTCGACGCCAGCATCCGCCTTGAGGGCTCGGTGACCCGCGCGGTCGCCGACACCGTGCAGACCGCGTGGACCGCCGAGCACCCCGGCGTCCCGATCCTGCGCCGCGACCTCGGCCAGCACCCGCTGCCCGCCGACGCGTGGCGCACCGCGGTCAGCGCCGCGTTCCTGCCGGCCGGCGACCGCACCGACGCCCAGCGCGACGCGGCCGGGCTGGCCACCGCCCTCGCGGACGAACTGCTCGCCGCGGACGCGTACCTGCTTGCCGTCCCGCTCTACAACTACGCGATCCCGCACCACGTCAAGCACTGGTTCGACCTGCTGCTGACCGAGCCGCGCTTCAGCCCCGGCGGCGACCGGATCCTCGAGGGCCGGCCCGCCGTGCTCGTCACCGCGCGCGGCGGCGGCTACGGGCCGGGCACGCCGCGCGAGGGATGGGACCACAGCACGCCGTACCTGCGGCGCATGTTCGGCGACATCCTCGGCCTCGACCTGCACGTGGCGGAGGCGGAGCTCACGCTTGCCGGCGTGAACCCGGCAATGGAGGCGCTGCGCGGCCTGGCCGAGAAGTCGCTCGCGGACGCGCACGTGACCGCGGAGTCGCACGGCCGCACCATCGCGGCCCGCGTCTCGGAACTCACCACAGCCTGACGGCGGCCCGTGGGAGTGCGGCCGGTACCGGCGGGGTCGACACCGCCGGAACGGGCTGGATGGTCAGGCCACCGGGACCGGCGTCCAGGCCGGGTACTTCGCGGACCGGCCGTCGCCCGACGAACGCCCCCGCACCCGCCGCTGCAGCCACGGCACCACATGCTCGCGGTAGTACCGCGCCTCCGCGAGCAGCCGCCGTTCCGACGCCGTCGCCGGGTCCAGCCGGTGATCGCCGGCCGCGTGGCCGAGCGCGGTGAGCACGATCCCGGCCACCCGGCGGTGACCTGCAGCGTTGAGGTGCAGCCGGTCCGGCGCCCAGTACTCCGGCCGGCGGATTTCGACGTCGTCGAACGAGTTCGCGAACGGCAGCCCGTGCCGCGCCGCCAGCTCCGCCACCGCAACCGTCAGCTCGGACCCGCGCCGGTGGATCGTCTTCCCGAACGGCAGCCGCTGCGACGGATCCGGCCCGCTGATCAGCAGCAACCGCACGCCGCTCTCCGCGCACCGGGCCACCGCGTGCTCGGTGAGCCGCATCAGATGGCTCACCTCCATGCCGCGCCGGAGCATGTCGTTCCCGCCGCCGTTGAGCGAGATCAGCGTGGGCAGCGGCGACATGGCCAGCGCGTCCTCCAGCTGACCGTTGATGATCGGCTCCAGGAGACGGCCGCGCACCGCGAGATTCGCATACTCGACCTGCTCGCCGGAGGCCGCCGCCAGACCGGCCGCGACCAGGTCCGCCCAGCCTCGGATGGTGCCGTCCGGGAGCTCGTCGCCGACTCCCTCGGTGAAGCTGTCGCCGATCGCCAGGAAACGCACGCGGCTGACGATAGCAATCGGGCCGCCGTCACGCCGCACGGAGCGCCCGCGACCACCACCCCGCCCCCGCCGCAAGCACAAGAGCCAGAGCACAGATCACCAGCAGCGGGGGTACGCCCACGGGCGTGGCCGCCGCGCCGAACAGATTCTGGGTGGCGAGCAGCGGCAGGCTCTGCGCCAGGACCAGCACCGACTGGGTGCGCGCCAGATGCGTACGCGGCGCCCTGCTCAGGAACAACGGCCCGACATGCGTCGCGAACACCCCGGACCCGACACCGATCACCAGAGCACCCACCCCGGCCGGAAGCAGCGCCTCGCCCGCCACGAGCATCACGATGCCCAGCGCCGCGGTGAGCAGCCCCGCCATCGCCACCACCCCGGGCCGCCGCAGCGAACCCCGGACCAGCACGATCAGCGCAACCCCGCCGGTACCCGCCGCAAGCGCGGCGGCGAGCAGCCCGGTGTGGCTGCCGGGCCAGTCCCGCTCCCGGGCGAGCAACGGCAGCAGCAGACTTGAGACCGGCAGCAGGAAACCGGCGGCCACTGCGGTCAGCCCAAGCGCCGCCCGCAACACCTGATCTCCCGTCACCACCCGCAGCCCGCCGGCCATATCTCCCGTCACCACCCGCAGCCCGCCGGCCATCTCGCGAAGGCCCGCGCGCCACCGCCTCCGGGCCACCGGCTTCGAGGCCCCCGCTGCCGTTCGCGACGCGGGCGGGACAGCAGCCCTCCCCTCCGTGTGCACGGCCCTCGCCGTCACCAGGCCCGCGGGAACGCCGGCAGCCACGGGCAAGCCGGCAGCCACGGGCAAGCCGGCAGCCACGGGCAAGCCGGCAGCCACGGGCAAGCCGGCAGCCACGGGCAAGCCGGCAGCCACGGGCGCGCTCAGGTGAGGACGCAGGCGGAGCAGAACGAAAGCCATGGCGGCGAACGTGGCTGCGTTGGCGGCCACCACCGGGGCGAGGCTAGCGGTCGTGACCAGCAGGCCGCCGAGCGCGGGCCCGGCCAGCGCCGCCGACTGCCCCGCGATCTGCCGCGCCGCCATCGTGCGGGACAGCCCGGCGCCGCCCGGCTCGTCCCCGGTGAGCAGGCGTGGGACGGTCGCGGACGCGGGAAGGTAGACCGCGTCCGCGAGGCCGCCGGCCAGCGCCGCCAGCGGGACCAGCCACAGCGACGCCGGAAAGACGCCCAGGAGCAGCGCGAACAGCAGCATGGCGAGCGCGGCGGCCAGGTCCGCGCCGATCAGGACCCGCCACACGCCCAGCCGGTCGGCGAGCGCGCCACCGGGGAACACGAACAGCACCCGGGGCACGATGATCGCGGTCAGCGTGAGCGCGGCGAGCGGCGCGCTGTGCGCGGCGGCGGCCCACACCAGCGCGAATCCCATCGCCTGCGTGCCGGCCAGGCTGAGGGCGGTGCCGGCGAGCCAGACGACCACCGGGGTACGACGAGGCACAGCTGCTCTCCACCCATGCAAGGAACGTGACGGATGGGGAGCCTGTGGGCTCGACCCGCTCGAGGGTCAAGCCCGGCCTGACCGGAACAGCGCGACCGCCGGTAAGCCGTGCGGCCGGCACCGCAGCCCCGGCCAGCGCGAATCGTGCGGCCACCCTGGGTCGTGCGGCCGCCCCGGACCGTGCAGCCAACCCGGACCGTGCAGCCAGTTCGCGGGCGCGTCGCGCACGTGTTCCTCCGCGCCGGGCCGGGAAATGTCGATGCGTCGGGCCGAGCCCTGTCACTAGGGTTTCCACGATGGACAACGACTGGCAGGACCCCGCCTGGCGCACGGCCGCCCACGACTGGGTCATCGCGCACCTGGACGCGCCCGCCACCGGCCCGGTCGAGGAGATGCGGGCGCGGCCGTGGTCGGTCACGCACAGCGTCCCGACCGGGGCCGGGCGCCGGTGGTTCAAGGCCAACATCACCGACTGCCGGTACGAGGCCGTGCTCGCCGACGCGCTCGGCCGCCGCTGGCCGGATCGGGTCCTGGCGCCGCTGGCGATCGACGCGGCGCGCGGCTGGCTGCTCACCGCGGATGCCGGGCCGACGTTGCGCGACGAGATCCATGCGATGCGGGCCACGACCGACGCCTCCGCCACGGACCGGAACGCGCTGATCGGGCGCTGGTCGGAGATGCTGCGGTCCTATGCGGAGCTTCAGCGTGAGGTGACGCCGCACGCGAGTGAGCTGCTGGCACTTGGTGTTCCGGACCACCGGCCGGCCGCGCTGCCCGGCCAGCTCGCCGAGCTGCTTGACGATCCGGCGGTGCGCGCGGATCTCGGCCCGGACCGGCTGGCGACGGTGTCCGCGGTGACGCCCGCGTTCGCCGTCTGGTGCGCCGAACTGGCCGATTCCGGGGTTCCCGCCACGATCCAGCATGACGACCTGACGGATGCCAACGTGTTCGCGGGCCCGCCGTACCGCTTCTTCGACTGGGGCGACGCCGGTGTGGCGCACCCGTTCGGCTCGCTGCTGGTGGCCCTCTCCTACGCCGCCTACGCGCTGGATCTGCGGCCGGGAGCGCCCGAACTGGCCCGGCTCCGGGACGCCTACCTGTCCGGCTGGCCCGGTGACCCGGCGATGCTGCGCCGCGCGGCCTCGCTCGCCTGCCGGGTCACCCGCTTCTCCCGCGCCATGTCCTGGCGCCGCGCCCTCCGCGACGCCGCCCTCCCGGTCAGCGACGACTTCCGCACCGCCGTCGCCGACTGGCTCTCCGAACTGCCCGAACCCGACCCGGTCTGACAGCGGCCCGGCCGACGGCAGCCGCCGGTCGGTTCCGGTAACCGCCCGCGGGACGGAAGGCAGCCGGCCGCAGTGGCGGCACGCTGATCCGGCGACCACCTGAGGAGCGGAGACACCCGCCGGCCCGCGCGGTTTCGGAGCAGGCCCGCGGCGACATCGCTATCCAACCGCCCGGCCCGCACCGCGATGGCCGCCCTCGGCCTGCTCGGCCGCCCGGCCCCGGCCCGGCTGCCCGGCCCCGGCCCGGCTGCCCGGCTCCGGCCCGGCTGCCCGGCTCCGGCCCGGCTGCCCGGCTCCGGCCCGGCTGCCCGGCCCTGGCCCGGCCGCTCGGCCCCGGCCCGGCCGCTCGGCCCCGGCCCGGCCGCTCGGCCCCGGCCCGGCTGCTCGGCCCCGGCCCGGCTGCTCGACTCCGGCCCGGCCGCTCGGCCCCGGCCCGGCTGCTCGACTCCGGCCCGGCTGCTCGGCTCCGGCGCCGCCGAACTCGGCGGGCCGCCCCGCACGCCCGTGGGTTTCCGTGACCACCCGCGGATCCGAGGCCGCGGGAGCTCGCGGGGAGTGACCACCGCGGAAGCGGGACAGCGAATTATGTGATTTTGTTGATCACTTCGGTCATGGCCGTGTCGATGGCAGTGCGGGACTCGTCCGTGTCGTCGAGGATGTCGAAGCTGTGCCGGCCGTTCGGGACGTCGATGATCCGCACGTTCGCGGAGACCGAGGCGGCGGCCGTCAGGAAGTTCGCGACGGTGCCGGCGATGAAGGGGTGCTCGCGGCCGGCCCGGGTCAGCACGATCGGCAGCGCGCCCGCGGACGCGACCGCCTCGACCGGGCGGTAGTGCGGGTCGACCTCGGTGCCGGGGAACGGCTCCAGCAGCGGGTAGGTGAGCGCCAGGCACCGCAGCCAGGACGGCGGCCGGTGCAGCAGGTCCGCGGCGAGCGGGCTGCCGCCGGAGAAGTACCAGACCGCGATCCGGTCCGGGTCGACGCGCGGGTCCGCGCGCACGGTCTCGAACGCCTCGGCGAGCGCCGCGCCCGCCGCCGGGTAGTCGGCAGGCGTGTGCAGCGGGTGGTCGACGACCGCGCCGAGCACGCCCCGGGACGCGGCAAGCGACCCGTATCCGCGGAACATCGGCCAGTGACGCGGTGACGGCTGCATCTCGGGTGGGATCGGCCCGCCGTGGACGAAGATGATCGCGGGGTACGGGCCGTCGCCTGCGGGCGGGTAGAGGTCGATCGGGTCGTGGCGCTCCGGGGTGACGAGCGCGACCGGAAGCACGAACGGGTTCAGGTACGTCGGTTCCGCCATGGCAACACCCTATGTGGACGGCCGGTCACACGCCGCTGCAGGCCCGGCCGTTGATCGTGCACGCGGTCGGCTCGCGGTCGTTGAAGATGGCGCCCTTCAGGTCCGCCTCGAACGTGAAGGAGGCCGTCCCGCCGCCCGCGCCGACCGGCAGCGCGCCGGCCGCGGGGGTGAACGTGACGGTCTCACCCGTCTGGGTGAAGGACGCGCCTGCCACCTTGGTCACCGCGATCGGGTCCTTGAGCGTGATCACCACGGTCCAGGCGCCGTTCTGCACCGTGCCCGGGTTCGCCAGGTCGATCTTGCCGCGGTAGCCGAACGCCCAGTCCGCGTCGGTCTTGTACGCGGCCGACAGCGCGTCCGGCGCGCCGGGCGACGCGGGCGCCGCCGTGGCGGCCGACGGCGGCGGCAGGCTGGGGGCGGTCTGCGTGCTCGCGCCCGCGGACGGCGCCGGCCCGCCCGGCACCGGAAGCGTGGTGCTTGTCGACGACGTGAGCGGCGACTCGGTCGACTCCGGCGAGGCGGAGGAGGTGACGGTCGGGACGCCGGGTTCGGCAGCGAGGTTCTCGTCGTCGCCGGAGCCGCGACCCCAGAGGATGCCGCCGGTGACCGCGATCAGCCCGATGACGATCACCACGCCCGCGATGATCAACGGCTTCCGCGCGTTACGCAGCCCGGCCTTGGACAGCCGGGGCAGGATCACGGTCTCCGGGCCGCGACGGCCGCGCATGCTCTCCAGGTCGACCTCGCCGAACGCCAGCCAGTCCAGGACTGCGGCGAGCGGCGTGCCGAGCGCGGACTCGTAGGCGGCGCGCTTCTGCGCCAGCTCCGCGTCCGAGCCCGCGCCCTCGCGCCAGGACTGGTGCAGCACCACAGTCGTCCGGTGCTCGTCGAGCGCCGCGATCTCCCAGCGGAAGCGGGAGACCAGGCCGGGCCCGTGCAGGAACAGCACGATCCGCTCGCCGGTCTCGACGCCGACCACCTCGCCCTCGACCACTGAGCCCTCGCCGGGCAGCTCGGCCGCCGGATCGGGCTGCAGGCCGGGCAGGTCGGTGCCGGAGAGCTGGAAGAACGCGCCCACGCGCGGCTTCAGGTCGGTCTCGGCGAACCACTGGCGGAGCAGCTTCGGCTCGGTCAGCGCACGCCAGACCCGCTCGGCGGGGTGGTCGACCTCCACCTCGATCTCGATCTCCACGCTCGCGGCGCTCTCCGTCGTCACGTGAAGCACTGTAGAAGCCCGTTCATATCCGCGCGCAACGGGCACGCGCTGTCACGTGATCACTGCCCGTAGTCGTAGACCGTGACCGGCACCTCCCGCTCACACAGATGCTGGGTGATCAGCGGGGAGATCAGCTCCCACCGGCCGCCGGCCAGGCCGCAGCCGATCCGCGGCATGTGCACGGACGCGTGCAGCCGCAGCGCCTCGTCGCCGAGCGTGGCCAGGCAGCGGGCGACCGCGTCGTACCGGATCGGCGGCCCCTTGCTGCCGGTGCGCATGCCGTGCTGACCCACCATGTTCGCCACCCAGAGGGCCGGGGCGACCGGGACCAGGCGGACCGCGCCCAGGCCGAAGTCGTTGCGCGAGCGGCGCCGGTGCCAGTCGCGGTAGTCGCGCTCGGGCTCAGGCCACCGCCGGGAGACCGCGAGCACGAAGCCCTTGCCCCAGCCGCCAAGGTCGTTGCAGATATGCGCGATGATCTTCGGCCCGGCGGCCTGCGGGCTGGTCGCGTCGCCCTGGATCTCGCGGAGCGGAGTCATCGGGTCAGTGTGCCGACCGGGTACGACAGGAAGCCGGCCACGTGATCCTGGCAGTCGCGGCGCGCCGGTCGGACCTAGCCTCGCGCCACCGGCGGTCAGGCGGCGTAGCTGCGGCTCAGGTGGTGCCTTGGACCGGAGCCGCCCCGAACGCGCGCGGCCGGCATACACCCGAGCGCCGGAATCCCCTGCCTTCGACGCCGGTCCTTGCGACCGCCCAACCGCAGCCGCACCCCACCTACCTGCGCCGACGTGAGACCCACGTGGCCCGACACGGACCGCCGCGGTCAGAAGAAGAGCGGGCCGAGCAGCATCGCGACCGCTGCGCCGCCTGCCGTGCCGGCCGCGACCTGCAGCCAGCTGTGGTCGGCGAGGCGCACCCGGGACCAGGCGACCGCGGCGACCACCGGGACCAGCACCAGCAGCGCGGGGCCGAAGAGCCAGATCAGGCCGGTGGTGGAGGAGGCGGCGACGGCGGCGTGCGCGCTGAGCTTCCAGACCAGGTTGCTGAGCATGACCAGGGTGAGGACGCCGAGCATGAGCACGATGACGCCGATCAGGTGGGACGGGGCCTTGAGCGCCCAGAGCAGCACCAGCCCGGCCAGGACGGACGCGATGGCGAGCAGCAGCGGGGTGCGGCGCTGCTCACGGCGTCCGATGTGGTGGTCGGTGAGCGTGCCGCGCATCACGCCGAAGCGGACGATGCCGTAGGGGATGAGAGCGCACGGTATGCAGGCCAGCAGCGCCCACCACACGCCCTCGATCGACCGGGTCTGCGCGATCGCGAAGACGAACGGCATGGTCACGGCCCAGATGGTCGGCGCGAAGAGCTCGGTGACCAGCCGGGCCAGCTTGTCCACAGTGGTCTTCTCCGGGGTGGTCACGCTCATGCGCCCGATCATGTCAGGCGCGGGCGACCCGGCTCGCGATGGGTCTCCGCGATTTCTGCATCGATCCAGAAAAGGCCTTGAGGGTACGAAGGGGCGCGCGTACTGTATCGATTTAGAAGGCGACTGGATCGATACAGAGGAGGCGCAGCGTGAAACCGACGCTGCAGACCGTGGCGGACGCGGTGGGCGTGTCCCGCAGCACCGTCTCGAACGCGTACGGCCGGCCGGACCAGCTCTCCCCTGACCTGCGCGAGCGCATCCTCACCGCGGCCCGCGAGCTGGGCTACTCAGGTCCGAACCCGACCGCGCGGAGCCTGCGCCGGGGCCGGGCCGGTGCGATCGGCGTGCTCTTCACCGACGTGCTCTCCTACGCGTTCCGGGACCCGTTCGCCGTGCGCTTCCTGCAAGGACTGTCGCTCGCGGCGGAACGGCACGAGACCGGCCTGCTGCTCATCCCGGTCCCGGACGATCCGGACGCCGCACGGGCCGCCGTGCGCAACGCGGCGGTGGACGGCTTCTGCGTGTTCTGCGTGGCCGAGGGCCATCCGGCGCGACAGGCGATCCTCGAGCGCGGGCTGCCGGTGGTCGGCACCGAGCTGCTCTCCTCCGATCCGGAGATGCTTGCCGCCGGGATCGACGAGGCGGCCGCGACCCGCGCGGCCGGCCTGCACCTGACCGCGCTCGGCCACCACCGGGTCGCGATCGTCGCGGATCTGCTGCACCCCGCGACGAGCCCACGGAACGCCGTGGTCCGCGAGCCGGAGGACGTGTCCTATCTGGGCGACGGCGAGCGGCTGCGCGGCTACCAGCAGGCCTGGCGGAAGGCGGACCTGGACTGGGACGAGGTGACAATCATCAACGTGCGCGGCAACAGCCGGGAGTCCGGTCTGGAGGGTGCCGCCCGGGCGTTCGACAGGCGGGACCGCCCGACCGCACTGATCGCGTTCAGCGACGTGATCGCGCTCGGCGCCATGGACGCGTTGCGCGCCCGGGGCCTGCGCCCGGGCCGGGACGTGTCGGTCACCGGGTTCGACGACATCCCGCAGGCGGCCGAGGCGGGCCTGACCACGGTCCGCCAGCCGGCCACCGAGAAGGGCCGCATCGCGGGTGAGCTGCTGCTCGACCCGCCGGCTACCGCGGAGGGGCGCCGCGTGGCGCTCCCCACCGAGCTCATCGTCCGGGCCAGCACCGGCCCGGCAACCGACGGGAGGAACTGACATGCAGACCACCGACGCCCTCGGCATGAACATGGCGATGAAGGCGATGATGCACGAGGTCACGTCCGCACAGCCCGGCGCCCCGATCCGGCCCGGCCGGCCCCCTCGTGCGCGAGTGGCCGGGGCCCGCCGCGTCGTCGCGCGTGTGCTTCACTCCGTGGCCGACCGCGTCGAGCCCCGGGTAAATGCCGGGACGTGCGCCACCGCCTGAGGCTACGGTCTGGTTTCATGAAGGACCTTTCGCCACGGTACGGCGTGCGCCGCCCGGTCCCGGCGGACGCGGAGACCATCCACGCGGTGATCGCGGCCGGTCAGCGGGCCACGATCGGGCGGCTCGACTACACGCTCGAGGACGTACGCGACGAGTTGCGCTCGCCGGACGGCGACCTGAGCACGGACGCGTGGCTGGTCTTCGACGGTGACGAGCCGGTCGGCTGGGGCTGGGCCTGGCCGGGGGGCGACAGCGGGACTGTCGACGTCGACGTGTTCACCCGGGACACGGCCGTCGCCGACTGGCTCTGGGACACGGTCCGGCGGCGGGCCGTGGAGATCGGGCACGAGCGCGGCTGGCCGACGGTGACCGTGGACGCGGGCGTGTACCGGGAAGACACCGCGGCCGCGGCCCGGCTCGCCGGGTACGGGTTCGAGGTCGCCACCGTCTACCAGCGGCTGCGCATCGACCACGCCGGGCCGGTGGCGTTCCCGGCCCCGCCGCCCGGGTTCGCGGTCCGGTCCGGCGCCGGGCCGGAGCAGGCCCGGCGGGACGCGCACGCGCTCCGCGAGGCCGCGTTCCACGATCACTTCGGGCACGTGCGGCGCGAGTTCGGCGAGTGGGCGGCCAATCTGGAGTCCGGGAGCGTGCACGACTGGTCGTTCCTGACAGTGCTCTACACGGACGCGGGCGAGCCGGCCGGCCTGTCGCTGCGCTCCACCCAGTTCGCGCCGGACGAGAAGTGCGGCTACCTGCGGCTGCTCGGCGTGCATCCCGCGTTTCAGGGCCGGGGCCTGGGACGATGGCTGCTGCGCCACGCGTTCGCGGAGGACGCCCGGGACGGCTACGCCGGCACGATCCTGCACGTGGACACGGACCCGCGCCGGCCCGCACTGGGTCTGTACCTCTCCGAGGGCATGCGCGCCGTCGTGATCATCGACGCCTGGCGGCGTGTCATGTAAAGGAAGCGGCTGTGCGGCACCTCGACCTCGTCAGACGATGTGCCCCGAGCCTCGTGCCCGGCGTGCTGCTGCTGGTCACCGCGTTGATCAGCATCACCGGGCCCGGCTTCAGCTGGGACGAGGTGGCCACCGCGGACATCGCCGGGCGCACGCCGCCGGAGATCTGGCGCCTGATGCGGCACATCGACGCGGTCCTGGGGCCGTACTACCTGGCCATGCACGCCTGGACCGCGCTGGCCGGCACGTCGGAGACCGCGCTGCGCCTGCCCCAGGTGATCGCGATGGCGCTCGCCGCGGCGCTCACCGGTGAGCTTGGCCGCCGCCTGTTCTCGCCGCTCACCGGCCTGACCGCCGGCCTGATCCTGGTAGTCATCCCGAACAGCTTCAGGTACGCGGCCGAGGCCCGTCCGTACGCGTTCAGCGTCCTCTTCTCCGCGCTCTCTCTACTGCTGCTGCACACCGCGCTGCGCCGGCCGAGGTGGTGGCGGTGGGCGCTCTACGGCCTGTCCGTCCTGCTGCTCGGCCTCAGCCACCTCGTCGGCGTCTCGATCCTGGCCGCCCACGCGCTGATCGTCCTGCGGCGCGACAGGCGGCTTCTGCGGGCGTGGGCCCCGGCCGCCGCGATCGTCGTCGCGCTGCTCGCCCCGCTGGCCTCGCTCGGCGCCGGCCAGCAGTCCGGGCAGGTCGCCTGGATCAGGCCGCTCTCGGTGGCCGTGCTGCGCCGCTCCCCCGCCGAGCTGATCGGTTCCAGCGCCGTGGCCTGGCTCCTGATCGTCCTCGTCGTGCTCGTCGTCGCCCGCTTCGCACTGCTCGACCTCGTCGCCCTCTGCGTCGTGCCGATGGCCGCGCTGGCGGGGTACTCGCTGCTCGTCGGCCCGCTGTGGGTGCCGCGCTACCTGCTGGTCGTGCTGCCGCCAATGGCCCTGCTGGCCGCCGCCGCGATCGTCCCCGGCGCGCGGCCGCCTGTGGCATCGGAGCAACAGTGGCCGGCTGCGGCGTCGTGGACCAGGGCGCGGCCCTTGGCGCAGGTCGCGTTGGTGCTGGTCGTGTTCGTCGCCGCGGCGTGGCCCGGGCAGCGGGAGCAGCGGGCGGATCTCGCCAAGAACGGGTCCGACTACCGGGCGCTGACCCGGCTGATCCAGGAGCGGGACCAGGCCGGGGACGTCATCCTCTACCAGGACGGCAACCGCGCGCTGCGGGCCGGCGTCGACTTCTACTACCGGGGCGATCCGGGGCGGCCCGTCGATCTGCTGCTCCGCCGGACCGCGGGGCAGGTCGCCGGGCTGATCGCGGACGAGTACCCCGATGTGGCGGGCCGTCTGGACGGGGTGGAGCGGGTGTGGCTGGTGGTCGCGTCCACCGGGGCCGAGGATCCGCTTGTGCACAAGCCGCGCGTCGCGCCGGTGCTGCGTGCCGGGTTCCGGCGTGCCGGGCTGTTCAGGGTGCACGGCGCCACCGTGGCGTTCTACCGGCGCCGGGCGTAGTCGGCAGGGTGTCCGCTCCGCGGCGGGGTGCACCGCCGCGGCGTCGCGCCACCCGGGCGTACCGCTGAAGCCTCTTGATTTGGATGTTTTATGAACAAAGGGTGCAGTTCGGCGTTTCGTGGCGCCCGTTTTAAGGGATCTTGCATATTTTTGTCATCGCGGGACGCTCGGGCGCCGGAATGGTGCGGCGGGTGCTGTTCCCGTGTCTCTCGAAGGCTCGCCGTGCCGTCCGGCGCGGTACGGGCCGCAGAGAATTCAGATCGATCGGAGCAACGCGCGTGACTCTTCTGGACACGGTAGGAACCCGGCCCGCTGAGAACGGCGACCAGCCGCAACGGCAGAGCCTGGGGCCGGCTGCGGCCCGGAATCTGGCCACCACGACCAAGACCGCGCCCCAGATGCAGGGGATCACGTCGCGGTGGCTGCTGAAGCTGCTGCCCTGGGTGCAGGTCTCCGGCGGCGTGTACCGGGTCAACCGGCGACTCAGCCTGGCGATCGGCGACGGGCGGGTGACGTTCACGACGACCGGCTCGCAGGTGACTGTGGTGCCGCTGGAGTTGACCGAACTGCCGCCGCTGCGCGGGTTCACCGACGCGGGCGCGCTGCAGGCGCTTGCGGAGCGGTTCCAGCAGAAGGAGTACGGCCCGGGCGAGATCATCGTGACCGAGGGCCAGACCGCGGACCGCGTCTACCTGATCGCGCACGGCAAGGTCAACAAGATCGGCGCCGGCGAGTACGGCGACCAGACCGTGCTCGGCCTGATGGCGGACGGCGACTACTTCGGCGAGCAGGTGCTTACTGGTACGCCGGGCCGCTGGCAGTACACCATCAAGACGATCACCTCGTGCACCGTGCTGGAGCTGCCCACGCAGGCGATGCAGCAGCTCAACGGCCAGGCGGAGCCGCTTCGTGCGCACATCCAGCGGATGTCGCAGAAGACCGGGCGGCCGCAGAACAAGCACGGCGAGGCCGCGATCGAGCTGGCGTCCGGCCACGAGGGTGAGCCCGCGCTGCCCGCCACTTACGTGGACTACGAGGCGTCGCCGCGCGAGTACGAGCTGAGCGTGGCGCAGACCGTGCTGCGCGTGCACAGCCGGGTGGCGGACCTCTACAACGAGCCGATGGACCAGGTGGAGCAGCAGCTCCGGCTGACCATCGAGGCGCTGCGCGAGCGCCAGGAGCACGAGATGGTCAACAACCCGGACTTCGGGCTGCTGCACAACGCGGACCTGAAGCAGCGCATCTACACCCGGTCCGGCCCGCCGACGCCTGACGACATGGACGAGCTGCTGGCGCTGGTCTGGAAGGACCCGACGTTCTTCCTGGCGCACCCGCGCACGATCGCGGCGTTCGGCCGGGAGTGCAGCAAGCGTGGCGTCTACCCGTCGTCGATCGACGTGGCCGGGCACCAGGTGCCGGCCTGGCGCGGCATCCCGATCTTCCCGTCCAACAAGATCGGCGTCACCGGCCGGCGGACCAGCTCGATCATGCTGATGCGCGCGGGCGAGGACAAGCAGGGCGTGGTCGGCCTGCACCAGACCGGCATCCCGGACGAGTACCAGCCGGGCCTGAACGTGCGGTTCATGGGCATCACGGAGCAGGCGATCATCCAGTACCTGGTGAGCGCGTACTACTCCGCGGCCGTTCTGGTGCCGGACGCGCTGGCCGTGCTTGAGAACGTCGAGCTCGGGCGTGAGGACTGATGACCGCGGTTCTGGATCCGGTCGAGGAGGAGCGGCGGCAGTCGCTCGGGCCGGCCGCGGCGAAGAAGCTCGCCACCACCACGAAGACGAGGCCGCAGAACGCGGCCGACTCGCCGCGCTGGCTGCTGCGGATGCTGCCGTGGGTGCCAGTGAAGGGCGGCGCGTTCCGGGTCAACAGGCGTGCGCGCTACCAGGCCGGGGACGGGCGGTTGCGGTTCGTCAACGACGGGGCCGCGGTGCGGGTGGTGCCGGGCTCGCTGCGGGAGATCCCGGTGCTGTCGGGCTTTCCGGACCTGGCGGGGCTGGCCCGGCTTGCGGACCGGTTCACCCAGCGGGAGTACGTCCCGGGCGCGGTGATCGCAACTGCCGGTGATCCGGTCGACCAGCTGGTGTTGATCGCGCACGGCAAGGCGTCACGCCTGCAGTCCGGCGAGTACGGCGACACGGTGCGGCTGGGCATGATCGCGGACGGGGACCATGTGGGCGGCGAGGTGCTGACCTCGACGCTGCTGGTGCCGGTCGCGACGCATCCGCACACGGTGCGCGCGGAGACCGCGTGCACGGTGCTGACGCTGTCCGCGGACGCGTTGCGCGCGCTCGACGGGTCGCTCCGGTCCGATTTAATTGGATATTTGCGGAATTGGGTAGCGGAGTCGAAGGCGGTGCCGCGCAACGCGTTCGGCGAGTCGGACATCACGCTCACCAGCGGCCACGACGGCGAGCCGCCCATCCCGGGCACGTTCGTCGACTACGAGCTCACACCGCGGGAGTACGAGCTCAGCCTCGCGCAGACGGTCCTGCGGGTGCACACGCGCGTCGCCGACCTCTACAACCAGCCGATGAACCAGGCCGAGGAGCAGCTGCGGATCACCATCACCGCACTTCGTGAGCGGCAGGAGGACGAACTGGTCAACAACCCGGACTTCGGCCTGCTGCACAACGCGGACCTGACCCAGCGCATCCCGACCCGGTCCGGGCCGCCGGCCCCGGACGACCTGGACGACCTGATCTCGCGCCGCCGCAAGACGAAGGTCATCCTGGCGCACCCACGCGCCATCGCCGCGATCGGCCGGGAGATCAACTCTCGCGGGCTCACGCCACCCACGGTCACTGTCGAGGGGGTGCGGGCGCCGTCCTGGCGCGGCGTCCCGATCCTGCCCTGCGACAAGATCCCGGTCACCGCGGCCGGCACCACGTCGCTCATCGCGATGCGGCTCGGAGCCGAGGACCAGGGCGTGGTCGGGCTGATCCCGAAGGCGCTCCCGCACGAGACCGAGCCGGGCCTCAACGTCCGGTACATGGGCGTCGGCGCGAACGCGATCACGTCGTACCTGGTCAGCAACTACTTCTCGGCAGCGGTGCTGACCCCGGACGCGCTCGGCATTCTCGAACACGTCGAGATCGGCACGAGCTCATGACCACCCTTTCCACGGTACGGGGCTCCGCCGGGTCAGCCGGCGCGGCGGAGCCCGCGGGCCGGACGCCCACCGAGGGCCGGACGCTCGCCGAGTCCGCGTTACGGGAAGCGGTAGCCGCCCTGCCGCCGTCCACGGCGCTGCCGAGCGGCTACCACTTCGGCTGGTGGGACGCGGCCGGGCAGCCGTCCGCCGGGAACGCCGGCAAGGCGCTACGGCCCGCGTTCGCGCTGGCCGCGGCCGCCTCGATGGGCGGGGACCGGGCCGCGGCCGTACCCGGTGCGGTCGCGGTCGAGTTGGTGCACAACTTCTCGCTGATGCACGACGACGTGATGGACGGCGACGCCACCCGGCGGCACCGGCCCACGGTCTGGGCGGTCTACGGCATCGACACCGCGATCCTCGCCGGGGACGCGCTGCTTGCCGCCGCGATCGAGGCGCTGGCCGGATCCGGGCACCCGGCGATGGTCCCGGCGATCCGGCGGCTGTGCGCGGCCGTCCAGGCGCTGATCGACGGGCAGGCCGCCGACCTGCGCTTCGAGCAGACCACGTCGGTACGGCTGGAGGACGCGCTGGCGATGGCGTCCGACAAGACCGGCGCGCTGCTCGGCGCGTCCTGCGCGGTCGGCGCGCTGCTCGGCGGCGCCACCGCCGAACGGGCCGCGTCGATGGACCGCTTCGGCTCCCTCGTCGGGCTCGCGTTCCAGCTCGTCGACGACCTGCTCGGCATCTGGGGCGACCCACAGGTCACCGGCAAGCCGAACCACTCCGACCTGCGCAGCCGGAAGAAGTCGCTGCCGGTGCTGGCCGCGCTCACCTCCGGCACGCCGGCCGGCCGTGAGCTGGTCACGTTCTACGAACGGGAGTCCGCGTTCACCGACGCGGAGCTGGTCCGGGTGGCCGCGCTGATCGACGAGGCCGGAGGCCGGGCCTGGTGCATCGCGCACCGGGACGCGCTGCTGCACCAGGCCTCGGAGGCGCTGGCCGCGGCGTCACCCACGCCGGAGGGCGCGGCCGAGTTGACGGAACTCGCACGGGTCGCCACGCACCGTGCGTACTGATCTCCGGCTATCCTCTGCGGCATGTCCTCTGCGGAGCAGTTGCTCGAGGCTCGCCTGACGGCGCTCGGCGAGCTGTGGGCGGTGTGGGCGGCGCACGGACACGATCTGGACGCCGCCCGCTGGACCCGCCCGACCCGGCTGGAAGGCTGGGACGTCAAGGCCCTCTTCGCCCACCTCGCCGCGTGGCCGCACGGCTTCGCGCAGATGCTGAGCCTGGTCCGGGACGACGAGCCTACCCACGACTCCGCCACCTCCCTGCTCCGCGACCTGAACCGCCCGCGCGGCCTGGCCGCGCTCCAAGCCCCGCGCGTCGCCAAGGGCGCCCGCGAGGCCGCCCTGCAGCACACGCCCGAGCAGCTCACCGAGGCGTTCGCCGCAATCGGGCCCGCCGCGATCGACGAAGCGCACCGGCTCGGGCCGGTCGTGGTCGAGTACTTCGGCATCGCCCGGCTTTCCCTTGCCGAGGCGGCCGGGATCGGCGTGGTCGAATCAACTGTGCACCTGCTCGACCTGCAGCGGGCGCTCGGCCGGGAGCCGTCAGTGCCCGAGTCCGGCCTGACGCAGACCGCGGAGATCCTGGCCGCGATCCCGTCCCCGGTCGCGTTCATCGAGGCCGCCACCGGCCGTGGCGCCGGGGCCTTCTTCCCCCTTGTCTCCTGACCGCTTCCGATCGTCTGATAGGGGCGTTCGGTTGTCTGGTAGGGGCGCTCGGTCGTCTCGTCGGGGCTTTCGGGCCTTCTGGCTGGCGCAGACGCTCTCCGTCGCCGGCGACTCGGCCCGGCGTGGCTCGAGGCGGGTTCGGCCCGGCCTAACGCGCCGCCGGCGAGGCTCGCTCGCCTGCGCCCGGCCAGCCCTCACCGCTGTGTGACCGATCGTGCCGGTGGCGTGGCAAAACGCTGGCTCTGTGTGTGATCGGGCCGCCATGATGGCCTCACAGACATACGGGGGTCGATCTTCATGAGCCTGCAGGACACCGGACACCCGGCGCACGCGTTCCGGCGGATCCTCGCCACCCGCACCCGGTGGTGGATCCTCGCGATCACGCTGCTGCTCGGCGTGCTGACCGCGGTCGCGGTGGCCGCCGCGCCGCCCTCCGACGAGCGGACGCTGGCGATCATCGCCTATCCGACGCACATGGTCATGTCCGTGACGCTGCCGTTCCTGGGCGTGCTGCTCGGCCGCGACCTGCTGTCCGATCCCGCGGCCCCGATCGCACCGGCGCTAAGGGCGGCCATGGCGGTCGCGCTTGGCGTGGCGACCCTCGGCGACCTGGTGATCGTGGCCGCGCTGGCCGCCACCGGCTCCGACGTGCCGGGCGCCTGGGACCACGCCGGTCTCATCATGCTCGGCGGCCTCCTCATGCAGCCGGTGGCGACCCTGACCGGCACCGGCCTGGGCGTGCTGATCAGGCCGGCCTGGGTCGCCTGCCTCGCCACAATCGTGATCCCGCTGGGAGTGTGGGCTCTGCTCGGGTTCGCCGGACCGCTCGCGGCCGTCCGGGAGTGGGTGACCCCGTTCCCGGTCGCCGGCACGCTCATCTCCGGCGAGGTGGACGCGGCGGACTGGGCGCGGTACCTGGTGGTCGCGCTGATCTGGGGCGTAGGGCTGAACGGGCTGGCGGCCCTCCGCGTCCGCGCACACCGATCCGGTTAGCGCACCACGACCCGGGCATCACGCGGCTCAGCCCACCACGGCCCGGGGCATCACGCGGCTCAGCCCACCACGGCCCGGGCGTCACGCGGCACCGTGACGCCCGGACCACCGACCACTAGTGGGAGGCGGGGGTGCGCGCGAACAGCCGGGCGGCGCTGTTTCCGAACCCGGCCGGGCCGGGCAGCGTCATCGTCAGCGCCGGGGCGGCCGGAGCGGAGGCGCCACCGACAGCGGGAACGATCGACGGCACGGACCCGCCGGAGTCCACCGGCACCCGGGACGCTCCACCGAGGGCGGACACCCCGGACGCGCCCGGCGACCCGGGTGCGCCCGGCACCGCAGATGCACCCGGCAACACGGACGCACCCGGCAACGCGGACACATGGGAGGTGGCGTGAGGTGTGGAGACCCCGGAGGCGCCCGACGGCAGGGGCACGCCGGAGGAGGGCAGCCGAGACGCACCGGCCTGTGCTTGCGAGCCGGAAGCCCCGGCCCACGGAGCCATGCCCGAGATCCCGCTCAGCGCAGGCACTCCAGCAAGCGCAGGCACACCGGCGAGCGCAGGCACACCAGCAAGCGCTGTCACACCGGCAAGCGCAGGCACAGCCGGGGCACCCGATGTACCGGCCGGCAACGGCTCGCGCCGCTCCTTCACGGCCGCCCGGCCGGGCACGCCGACCGGCCCGGGGAGGCGGGACGCGCGCGGCGTGGCCACCGGAACCAGATTGCGGGGCGAGTGCGGGAGTTTGTGCAGGTCCTTCTCGTCGTACCGTTCCGTTCCGCGGTGCCAGGCGAGGATGCCGGCCATCCAGTCGCGCAGCTCGTCCACGTACCCCCGGAGCTTTTGCACTGCTTCGGGGGACAGCGCGAAATCGGTGCACAGGATCGGGAGTTCGTCGGCCGCGATCCGTTCGAACTGCTGGAGTCGTGCGGCCATCAGTTCGGCCGCCACCTGCATCGCCTCCGCGGGCGTGATCTCCAGGAAGCGCTGAATGACGAGCACCCCGTTGTTCAGCTCCCCCTCGAACTCGATCTCCTTGCGGTAGGAGAAGACGTCGTTCATCAGGCAGGCGTAGTCGGCGGCCGAATTGTCCAGGCCGCGCATGGTGCGGGTGCGGTAGATCTCCGGCGGGAGCAGGTCACCGTGCGCGATCCGGGACAGGCTCATGGTCAGCTCGGAGCCGAACGTGCGGCGGCGCATCTCCACATAGTCGACCGGGTCGGGCACCCGGTGCTGGAGGTGGTTCTGCAGCTCCCAGAGCCAGCTGTCCAGCATGTCCGACACCGCGCGGCGGAACTGCGTGCGCTGGTCCGCGTTCATGGGCGAGGCGGTGCGGGTCCAGAGGTCCGCGAGCCCGGCCTCCAGCGGGTGCGCCGGCGCCGGCACACCCGCGAGGTCCTCGATCGGCATGAACTGCTTGAGCCGCGTGATGTGCGCCTTCGCCGCCGCGTAGTCGCGGGACCTGTTGAAGACCAGCGGGAAGTAATCGTCCGCATAGGTGCCCCAGGCCAGCCAGTACGAGGAGAGGTCAAGCTGCTCCGGCGACGCGTTCGGGGCGATGTGCGCGGCGCAGAGCGCGAAGTCGAAGCCGCGCAGCAGCTCCTCGTTCCACACCGGCGGGCCGGGCACGCCGACGGCCGGCGCGAAGTATCCCTGGTCCCGGCACCAGGCGACGGTCGCCTCCCGGGCGCGCTGCAGGTGCGGGCTGGTCCGCAACGGATAGGGCATGAGGAAGTCGGGTCTCGGCAGCTCGCCGACCGGCTGGAAGTGCGTGTGCGTGAGCTGCTTCAGCCGCCCGGCCCCGACCGCACCCGCGCCCGGCTGCGCGGTGAAGCGCCGCGTCGCCGACATCCCGAGCCCCGGGTGCGACCCTTTGTTCATGTACCGGCTGGACCGCAGGTGCCATTCGTGCCCGCCGGACTGCCAGTCCTGCAGGCCCTTCGCGTACCGCGCCACCGCCAGCGCCTCGTCCGGCGACAGCCCGTGCTCGGCGGCGATCATCGCCACCTCGGTCAGCGCCGTGTTCTCGAACTGCTGCACGCGCGAGGTGAGCAGGTCGTTGACCGCGTCCGCCGCGTCCTGCGGGGTGATCCCGAAGAAGCGCTCGAAGACCAGGACGCCGTTGTTGACCTCGCCCTCGGTCTCCGTCTCCCGCTGGTAGGAGAAGATGTCGTTGCGCAGGTGGACCGCGTCGGAGAACGTGTCCTTGAGGACCCGCAGCGGCCGGGTCAGCGCCACCCGGGCCGGCAGCTCGGCGGCGACCGCGTGCTCCACCAGGTCCGCGGACCAGGGCGCGCCACCGACCTTGCGGCGCATCTCGACGTACTCGATCGGGTTGGCCAGCCGCCCGTCGCTGATGTTGGACAGCTCCCAGACGCACTCCACGAGCAGGTGTTCGGTGCTCTCCCGGAACCGTGTCTGCCACGCCTCGGACATCGCCGGCACGGTCCGCCGCCACAGATCGGCCAGGCCCGCCTCGATCGCGTTCGTCGGCTCCGGCATCGCGGACAGGTCGCCGATCGGCATGAACGCGGGGAGCCGGTCCAGGTAGGCCTTGGCCCCCGCCTGGTCACGCGTCTTCTTGTACAGCTCCAGGAAGTGGTCGTCGAAGAAGAAGACCCACACGTACCAGTCGGTGATCAGGTCCAGCTCCGGCCCGTCCGAGTCCGGATGCGTGTAGGCGCAGAGCAGCGCATAGTCGTGGTTGTCGAAGTCGGCCTCGTCCCAGATGCCGGATCCCTCGATCATCTCCATCTCGCGCGCCCATGCCTTCGAGTGCACGCGTGCGCCTTCGAGGTGCGGATTGAGCCTGGCCGGGTGCGGCACGTAGAACTCGGGGAGGGTGAACGGCTGGCTCACGCTGCTTCGGCCTTTCCTGACTACCTCGTTGACGCCCCCATCTCACCCTTTCGTCCGGTTTTAGGGGCAAAAAACCACCAAATTCGCTCTTTGGGGGTACGCCGAGCGCCCGCACACTCGGGCCCAATAACACACGATCGTCGATCCAGCCGCCCGCCAGAACGGCTTACAGCAATAGATTTCCCTCTTTCGATGCTGATCGAAACTCCGTGTAGTCGATCTTCGATGGTTGAAACGATCTATCTCGAAAGCGATGACGGCCCAGCCAGCGGTTCCTGGCACGGGGGTCCGCATCTCCGCACGGAGAGAGGAAACACCATGTCCCTGTTCGGCAAGGTCGGCCCCGCACGCCTGTTCGTGGTGGGCGCGGCGACGATGCTCGCGTTCGCCTTCAGCGGCGCCTCTGCGGCCTCCGCCGCGGTGTCCGAGAAGTCCGCCCCGGCGGCCGAGAGCGCGGCGGTCGTCGCGCAGTCCGCCCCGGTCACCACGCTGGCCGCGCCGGCCAACTGCGGTGCCACCTACCTGTGCTTCTGGAACAACACGAACTACAGCGACGGCCCGGGCAAGGTCAGCGGCAGCAACACGAACTGGGGCAACTTCAGCCACTCCTCCTGCCCGGACGGCACCTGGAGCGACTGCGCCTCGTCCATCTACAACAACGGCACCAGCTGCGTCGCGCACGTCTACTACTACGAGAACTACGGGGCGCCGGTGCTGAACGTCTCGCGCGGCAGCGGCTACGCCAGCCTCGGCACGATCAGCGGCTACGACTGGAACAACAACATCCGGTCGAACAACTGGTGCTGACCGCCCACTGACCCGGAGAGGACGCGACATGCCCAGACCATTCACCTTCCGGTACGCGCGTGTCGCCGTCCTGGTCATGCTCCTCGCCGGCTGCGCACCGCAGCCGGCGAGGACTCCGGCCGGCCCCGCGCTCACCGCGGGCGCAGGCGACCTGATCAGCCGTACCGGCACCTACTACCAGGACCAGGACCTGCTGCAACGCACCGAGAACCGGCTCGCCGACGGCTGCCTGGCCGCGGCCGGATTCACGGTCGACACCACCCGTCCGGGCAGCGCCGACGAGGAGTGGCGGCCCGTGCTCGCCGAGCGGCAGGCCGGCGGCTACCGTCTGCGCGCCTCCCAGGAGGCGGAGGCCGAGAGTCCGGCCGGGCGCTACGTCAGGGCACTCCCCGCGGAGCGCCAGGACCAGTTCCTGGCCGCGATGAACGGTGACGCCCAGCAGGCGATCACGCTTCGCGACGGCCAGCAGTTCACGTTCCCGAGCACCGGGTGCCTGGCGGAAGCCCGGACCACTGTCTTCGGGGACCCGGCGCAGGCCGCCCGGATCGACTACCTGGCGCAGAACTACCACAACACTGCCTACCTGGCGGCGATCGCGCAGCCGGCCTACCGGACCGCGCTGACCGCCTGGTCCGCGTGCATGCGGGCCGAGGGGCACGACTTCGCCAGCCCGAGCGCGGCCAAGCAGAGCCTCGCGGCCGAGTACCCGCCCGACGCCCCGGCGACCGCTTCGCCGCACGAGATCGCGGTCGCGGTCGCGGACGCCGGGTGCGCGACACGGGCCGGCGTCCCGGGCACGGTCGAGTCGCTGCTGCGCGACCACGCCGCAGGCCTGGACGAGACGGGCATCGCGGAACTCAACGCGCTCGCAGACCTCCGCGCCCAGGCGGTCGCCCGGGCCGGAACGCTCTCCTGAGGGCGCCACACTGTCGGGGACCGGCGGGTGGCCGCGGTCACGGGTGCGCGCGGCAGGCTCCTCAGGTCGGCAGACGGCCCGCCGTCAGGAGTCCGCAGGCGGCACGCTCTCCAAGGCGGTGGGCGGCCACCGCGGGAGGCGGAATGTGCCAAGCGCGCCCGCGACGATTAACAGCGGCCCGGCCAGCAGCAGCGCCGCCCGGAACGTAGCGCCCGGCCCGGCCCACCCCGGGGCCGTCGAGACAGCGCTGGCGCTGCTGATCCGGAGGCCTGGCTGCAGGAACGCGTTGCCGCGCGCCACGGTCGCCTCCGCGGCCGCCCGGGTGTCCTCCATCGACTCCCAGGCGCCCAGCAGGTGGATCACCACCGCACCGAGACCGGCCGCGAGCAGCACGCCGGCCACCCCGACCGGGAAACCGCGCCGGCCCGCCGCGCGGAGCAGCAGGAACACCGCGATCGCGAACCCGGCCGCGAGCGACAGCGCGAAGCGCACCGGCCCGCCGAAGAGCAGCGGCAGCGTGGGCAGCGGCACCCACAGCGAGAACATCACGGCGACGCCCACCACAAGCATCATCGCCAGGCCCGCGGTGAGGAACCCGCCGCGCCGGTCCCGGGGAAGTGTGAGGATGCCGAGCAGGAACGCGGCCGCCGCCACCGCCAGCGCGATCGCGACCGCCCGGGCCGAGGAGGCCAGCGGGACGGCGCGCTCGGCATAGGCGGCGAGGATCCGGTCCGGCGCAGACCCGGCGGGAAACGAATCCGGCTGCGGCTGCCACCCCGCGACGATCGCCACCGCGACCGCGAGCAGTCCGCCGCAGAGCAGCGCCCGCGCCCGCCCCGACACGCCGCCCGGCGCCCCGGACGGCGCGGTGATCACGTACCCGGCGAGCAGCGCCAGCGCGAACGCGCCGGCCGCCACCGGGACCGGGCCGTCTGTGCCGAGCGCCGCACCACCGACGTGGATCACGCAGGCCACCGCGAACAGCGCCACCGCGCCCCGAAACATCACCCGCAGACCCTAGCCTGTGTCGATGTGGTGGCCGACTGTGGCGAGGCCCAGCCACCGCCTGGCAGATCGGCACAGGCTCTGATGCCCGCCGTCTTTATCTCCGGCTTATCCCCGCATCTGCCATCATGCAAGACGCTGGTTCACGGGTGACGGGGAGTGACGACGGTGCGGGTTCTGGTTGCCGACGACGAGCGGCTGCTCGCCGACACCGTGGCGCTCGGGCTGCGCCGGGAGGCGATGGCGGTCGACGTCTGTTACGACGGGAACGGCGCGCACGAGCGCCTCTCGGTCAACCGCTACGACGTGGCCGTGCTGGACCGGGACATGCCGGGGCAGACCGGCGACGACCTGTGCCGCTGGGCCGCCACGAACCGCCCGGAGACGCGCCTGCTGCTGCTCACGGCCGCGGCCGGCGTCTACGACCGGGTCGCGGGCCTGGGACTTGGCGCGGACGACTACCTGACGAAGCCGTTCGCGTTCGCGGAGCTGGTGGCGCGGGTGCGTGCGCTGGGGAGGCGCACCGCGCCCGCGCTGCCACCGGTGCTCGAGCAGGACGGGATCGTTGTCGACGTGGCCGCGCGCACCGCGTCCCGGGACGGCCGGCCGCTGCATCTGACCACGAAGGAGTTCGGCCTGCTGCACGCGCTGATGCGGGCCCGCGGACAGACAGTCACCACGGAGGACCTGCTGGAACAGGTCTGGGACGAGCACACCGACCCGTTCACGAACGTGATCCGGGTGACGGTGATGACGCTTCGCCGCAAGCTCGGCGAGCCGGCGATCGTGCACACGGTTCCGCGCGCCGGGTACCGGGTCGGCGCGTGAACGTCCGGGCCCGCCTCGCGCTGGTCCTCGCCGGGCTTCTGCTGGTGACGGTCAGCGTCGAGCAGAACTGGTACCGGCTGCCGACCGCGTTCTACGGCCTGGACCAGAGCTGCCTCAGCCAGGCGTACTGGAACATGGAGTACCGCGACGTCACCCAGCTCTGCGCGCAGGCCCAGCGGTTCCTGCCGATCACGACGTTCGGGCCGCTCGTCGGGATGCTGGTGCTGACCGCGGCCCTGTTCCCGCTGCTCGCCCGCTGGGTGCTGGCGCCGCTGCGCGCGATGGTCCCGGTGATCTCCCAGATGGGCCCGCAGAACCTCGGCCACCGGGTACGCCCGGCGCGCCGCCGCCGCGACGAGGTGGCGAAGCTCGGCCGCGCGCTCGACACCATGCTCGACCGGATCGGCGCCGGCTACGAGGCGCAGCGCCGGTTCGCCGCGAACGCGTCGCACGAGCTGCGCACCCCGCTTGCGCTGCAGCGCACGCTGATCGAGGTGGGCATGGCCGTGCCGCTCACGCCGGAGCAGTCCGCGCTGCTGGCCAGCCAGCTGCTTGCCGCGAACGCGCGCAACGAGCGGCTGATCGAGGGCCTGCTGGTGCTCAGCCAGGCAGATCAAGGGCTGGCCGGGCGCCGGCCGGAACGGCTGGACGCGATCGCGGACGAGGTGGTCACCGCGCACGCAGTCCCGGCCGCGGACCGGTCGGTCACGCTGGTCCGGTCGCTGGCACCGCGCACCGTACCCGGTGATGATGTGTTGTTGGAGCAGTTGGTCCGCAATCTGGTGCACAACGCGATCCTGTACAACTCGCCGGGCGGCACCGTGCATGTGGAGGTCGGTGACGAGCCCGCGCTGACCGTGACGAACACCGGCCCGCCGGTCCCGCCCGCCGAGGTGGGCCGCCTGTTCGAGCCGTTCACCAGGCTTGCCACCGACCGGATCGATCACGGCGGCGGCAGCGGCCTCGGCCTGGCCATCGCGCGCTCGATCGTGGCCGCGCACGACGGCACGATAACGGCCGAGCCCGGCCCGGCCGGCGGTCTCCGTATTACGGTCCTGTTTCCACAGCCGTAGGAATCGCCACAAAGACTGAACGCTTGAACCTTCCTCGCCCGAAGGCCGTATCTCGCTTCGGATGGGTTCTGGGACTTTCTGCCCGGTGACGACACCGGCCGGCACCGCGCCCGGCCGAGGAGGAGGCGTTTCGCGTGTCGAGCAGAGCAGTCGTGGCCGTGAGGCCAAGCTGGTCACTGCGGGTCGGTGCCGCGCTCGCCGGAGTGGCCGGTGGCATCGTCCTGGCGGCCTCGCCCGCCCACGCCGAACCCGGCCAGGTCAGTCTGCGGGTCTCCGGCGACCTGGCCACCGACAACGTGCCGCGTGAGGCGGTGCTGCAGGTGACCCGCACGGACCGTAACTGCGTGCGGGTGAAGACGTTGATGACCGTGCAGATGTCCGGCCTGCAACGCGACGAGATCGAGATCGCGGTCAACGAGAACGGCACCTGGATCCCGCTGAACACGGTGCAGCTCACCGACGACGCGGTCTCCAGCGCCCCGGTCGTGCCGGCGAACGCCCAGCTCTGCCAGGAGCAGCGCATCCAGGTCCGGTACCGGGTCACGTTCACCGGTGACGCGCCGGACGGGCGCGTCGACTTCATCGGCGAGGCGTTCAACAGCGCCAACGCGGACCGGCTGGACCGCACGGTGGAGACCCGGCAGGTGTTGCAGGGCACCGGCAACAACCGCGCGGCGGACGACGAAGACGACGATTCCCCGCAGAAGAACCCCGGCACAGTAGACGAGGACGACACCGTTGGATCCGACAGCAGCCCCGACGATGAGGAAACTGCCGAAGCCGGCGCCGCGGCGGAGGACGACGACACCGACGCACCGGCCGCCGAGCAGGGAAACCAAGCGGCCGGGGTCGACCTCACCACCGCGGCGGGCCAGACCACGTTCTTCAACGGCCTCGGCCCGCTGATCATCGTGGTCGGCGTCGGCATGACCGGCATCGGTGGCGCACTGCTTGTCACGGTCATGCGCGGGACCAGGAACGACCCCACCGCGGCCGAGGACGACGACGGTTTCACGCCGCCCTCCCGCGGTCGTGGACGCCGTGGCCCGCTGCTGGCCCCGACGTTGCGCCGCTGACAAAGACACGTCAAAGGCCTGCGGGGGTACGCGTACCCCCGCAGGCCTTTTCGTCTGTGAAAATCGGGCGGCCCGTGGATGAGCCGGAATGGGTACGACGTTCGGCCGTCATTCCCGCAGGACGTTGTCCCAGCGTAGGAGCCGATGCCACAGTGAGATGCCGGACGGGGGCCCGCGCCGGGCGCCCGCGGCGTCAAGCTCACGCGGAGGCACACCGATGGTGGCGAGATCCACTGCGCGGCACATCCCGGCGAGTCCGGTCCGGTTCGCCTGCGGCCGCCCGGTGCTCTACCCGGTGGCCGTGACCGACCTGCCAGCCCCGCTCCGCGCCACCCCCGGCGCCCGCTTCGTCGGCGCGATGTTCCCGTTCGGGCTGCCCGCCACCCGGCGCGGTGAGCGGTACGCCGCGGCCTGGCTCCGCGTCGACCTGCGACATCCGGACACGTCCCGCGTCGTCGCGCTCTCGGTCTACGCGGACGCGGGCGAGTTCGGCGTCTCCCCGGACGGCTGCTCCACGCCGCTCGCCTGGCGGGCGCTGCGGGCCGCATCCGGCCTGGTCCGGCGGGAGACGCCGGTCGCGGCCGTCGACGGCGCCGGGAGCCCACGCTTCGGCTGGCGCTTCACCGACCGGCGGGCCACCCCGGACCTGCCGCGTGAGCTGGCCGGCCACGCGCTGCTGGAGATCGCGCCGGACGTGTCCACGCTTCTCGGCTTCCTGACCGCGGAGGCGGACCTGTCTGGCGCCACACTGCGCCGGGTGGGGACGCGCAAGCCGCTCGCCTTCTCCGTCCCGGTGCCGGACGCCCCCGGCCCCTCGCCCGCCACCCGGCTCTGGCTGGCCGCGGCCGCCGGCGACCCGGCCACCGATCCGGAGGGCGTGACGGTCGCGGAGGTACTGGCGGCGGCTGGTATCGGGGGGCGGCATCGGCTGGGCGCGGGGCGTTTCGCGCTGCTACCGCCGGAGGTGGAGGTGCCGGCACTGGTGTCGGCGTTGACGGCGGCGGTGGCGGGGCGGGCGGCACAGGCACAGGCGGACGGAGTGCGGCTACGGTTCGCGCTGCACCGGACACTGTCGGAGCAGCACGGGGATGAGCAGCACGGCGGTCAGCAGCACGGCGATGACCAGCACGGCGGTGACCAGCATGGCGGTCAGCAGCACGGCGCGCCGGAAGCGCTGCCGGACGGTGGTCGGGCCTGTCGGTACACGGTGGATCAACTGCCGGCCGACGAGCGGGCCGTGACCGGCGCGCTGGAGGCGTTGCTTGAGGCGGCGGCCGTGCGGGCGGCGTTGGATGAGCATCGGGATGCCGCGTTCGCGCTTGTGGTACCGGATGCGTTGTTCCGGGACACGGTCGCGGGCGGGGACGGGCCGCCGGATCCGGCCGCGTTCCGGAGAATCACCGCGGGCGGGCACGCCTGGCTCTATCTGCGGCGTCCCGGCCTGCCCGGGTGAACGGCCGGAAAAATTGATCGCGTGTCCGGCTGCGTTTCCGCGGTCGTGGGGTTTGGATGGAGCCAGGACATGCATCCCGGCACCTGAGGAGCTTCGATGGTCGATCACCGGAACAACCGCGAAGAAGCGCTCCGCATCATCGAGGAGGCGTCCGCCAACCCGGCCGGCGACCGGCTCATCGCCGAAGCGCAGGTACGCGCGCTGCTGGCCATCGCGGACGAGGTCCGCAGCCTCCGTGAGGCGATCACCGGCGCCCCCGCCACTCCCCCGCCCGCCTGAGCCGTCACTCCGCCGATCCTGACCGGTCAGTTCACCTCGTGCCTGACCGGTCAGTTCACATGGCCTGAGCGCTCGATCAGTTTCCGAGCCTCGGGTCCGCCGCGTCAGCCCGCCGTGGACCGGCGGGTGCGGCGGCGCACGAGCAACGTGACAGCGACCGCGGCCAGCAGCACCATCAGCCCGGCCGCGACAAGCGTGAACATCAGCGGCGTCCCGGTTCCGGACCGCGAGGCGACCAGGTTTGTGGGCGGGGCGGTCTCGCTCTCCACCGCGGCCGGCCCGCCGGCGCTCGGCGAAGCACTCGGCTCCGCTGCGCTCGACTCCGCCGGACTCGACCCGGCCGGACTCGGCGACGGCGCGCTCGGGGACGGCTTCGCGGCCTCCGCCGCGGGGGACGGCTTCGCGGGCGCCTCGAAGATCACGTCCGAGCAGGAGTAGTACGTGTCCGGCCCGGTGTTCTCCCACACCGTGTAGATCAGGTGATGGCCGGTCAGGTCCGCGGGCAGCGTCACCCTCATCGCGTACGACCCGTTGCGGAACGGCGGGTCGGTCACCGCGAAGAACGGCTTCGCCTCCAGGTCGTCCCAGGTCAGCGGCGCCCCCGGGTCGTAGCCTGCCCGCGTCACGTACATCCGGAACTCGCCCGGATGCGCGATCGTCCCCCGGTACGTGGATGTGATCGTCGCGCCCGGCTTGAGGGTGGTCGACGGCCAGTCCTCGCGCGGCAGGTCCAGCCCCTTGTAGGCGGGCAGCCCGCCGCTGCACAGCTCGCCGTCCGGCACCACCTGGCGGTCCCGTCCTGCCACGCCCGCGACCCGCAGGTTGTCCCACGCGGCGAACCCGGCCGCGCGGGCCGCCTCACACGCGGCGGAACCCCGGGCGCCGCCGCCTTCCGGACCGCAGGCGGCCGAGCGACTAAGCGGGTTCGTGGGCGCGCCGTGCGCGAACGCGGGCACGGGCACCGCGACCAGTGCGCTCACGGCAGCGATAAGCGCGGCGATCCGGCGTCCAGCAGACATGGAACGGCCCTTCCTCAGGCATTGTGTGCTGAGGTACGGCCGCGACCCCCGCCAGGGTTCAATCCCCGTCGTTCGAGCCGCGGTTGGCCAGGCGCAGTTCCTCGATGTCGAGCCGCAGCTGCAGACGGCGGAGCACGATGTCGTCGATCCGGCGGTCGTCGCGCAGACCGACCACGATCATCCGCTTGTACTGGACCATCTCCAGCCGCAGCGCGTCCAGCGCGTCCGCGTCGCCGTTGTCAGTCGCCTCGATGTGGCTCAGATGCTGCTCGTACTCCAGTCGTAGCCGCTCCGCGACAATTGCCGGGATCCGCATCCGCTCCGCGACCTCCGGCAGCGCCTCGATCGCGGCGCGGGTCGCCTCCCGCTCGGCCAGGTGCGTCTCCTCCTCGACCTCGGTGTCCTCCGGCAGCCGCGCCCACCGCACGACCGCCGGCAACGCCAGGCCGCCGACCACGAGCGTGACCGCGATGACGCCCGACGTCACGAAGATGATCAGCTCGCGGTCCGGGAACGGCTCCCCCGAGCGCAGCGCGACCGGCACCGCGAGCGCCGCCGCCATCGACACCGCGCCCCGGAAGCCGGCCACCGACATCACCACCCGGGAGCGGGCGGTGGACCGGCGCTCCCGCTGGCTGGGCCGGCGATCAACGGCCCTCAGCAGGTAGGGCAGCGTGAAGCTCCACAGGAAGCGCACGCCGACCACGCCCGCGCTGATCACGCCGACCGCGATCAGCGCCTCCGCCAGGCCGCCCGCCGGCAGATCCCGTACCGAGGCGGTGATCTGCAGTCCGACAAGCACGAACAGCGCGCCGTTGAGCGCGAACGTGGACAGTTGCCAGAACGCGAACGCCTGCTGCCGGGTGTCCGCCCGCATCACCCGCGGCCCGACCTGGCTCATCACCAGCCCGGCGACCACCACCGCGAGCACACCTGACGCGTCGAACAGCTCCGCGAGCAGGAACGAGGTGAACGGGGTCAGCAGCGACACCAGGTTCTCGTGCATCGGCCGGTCCAGGTGCGCGCGGATCCACAGTCCGGCACCGGCGACCACCAGGCCGACCAGGACACCGCCGACGTACGAGACCGCGAACAGGAAACCGATGTGCGGCAGGCTCAGCGTCTCCTCGCCGATGGTCAGTGCCACCGCCACGCCGTAGAGCACCAGCGCCGTACCATCGTTGATCAGGCTTTCTGCTCTCAGCACCGTCATTGTGCGGCGGGGCAGCGCCCGCGCGAGCACACCGACGGCTGTCGCGTCAGTCGGTGCCAGCGCCGCGCCAAGCACCCACGCGGGACCCCAGGCCAGGCCGATCTCGTGCGCGATCCAGGCCACGCCGCCTGCCGTCGCGACCACGAGCACCGTGCTCATCAGCAGCACGACGCGAAGCATGTACCGGATCTCGCGCAGCGACGTGGTCAGGCTCTCCACGTAGAGCAGCGCGGGCAGGAACAGCAGCAGCATCACGTCCGGCGGCAGCCGCACCTCGTGGAACGCCGGCACCAGCCCGATCAGCGCGCCCGCACCGAGCAGCAGCACCGGCGGCGCCACCCGCAGCCGCCCCGCGATCGCATTGCACAACAGCACCGTGGCGCCGAGCACCACGACGATCTCCAGCGCCATCCGGCCGTCCTTGTGTCGTGCGTCAGCTAATGCGCGGGAGCCATACCCACATCGCGGGCGCGCAGCACCGCCTGAGTCCGATCGGTGACCCCGATCTTCGCAAAAACGGCCGTGAGCTGGTTGCGGATCGTCTTCTCACTGACCGTGAGATGCCTGGCGATCTCCGCGTTCGCCTCGCCGGTCAGCAGGTGTCCCATGATCTCCCGCTCCCGCGGCGTCAGCTTGTCGAACGGCGCCGGAAGCGGTTTCGTCCGCCCCACGCCCGACAGCACGCTCGCCGTGACCGAAGGCCCGAGAACAACCCCACCATTGCCGGCGGTACGGAGTGCGTCTATCACCACGTCCGGATCATCATCTTTGACGACGAAGCCGGCCGCGCCCGCCTGCAGCGCATTGATCACGACATCCTCGTCGTCAGTCATGGTGAGCATGACGATCCGCGCCGCAGGCCTGGCGGCAAGGATCTTCCGGGTGGCCTCGATGCCGTCCCCGTCCGGGAGCGCGAAGTCCATCGCGACGACGTCCGCCTGGCCGGCGACCGCTTCCCGCACCGCGTCCGCGACTGTGGACGCCTCGAGAACCTCGGACACCCAGTCCTCGTTCTCGAGCATCGCGCGCAAGCCACGCCTCACCACGGGGTGGTCGTCCACCACGAGCACCCGTTTCATCTGGGCCATGCGCGCCGCCTTCGATACTCCGGGCTTTCTTCCCGTGCGGCGGCCCCCTACCGACCTGCCTCCACCAAGCAGAAGACGATAGTGCGCATCCCTACACCCCTTCCACCGCCCCCTCCATCCCTGACCTGCAGCTCCCCCAAACATCGTTTTCCCACTCGATCCCCCCGCCCACACCCACCAAGCCGCCAGCTGCCCTTTCACCCTTTTATGTCATCTTGCAGACACCCCAAAATTCGTGAAAGCGTTACCGGACAGGGGTTCCAGGCAAGGCCAGGTCTGCACTCGACCCCGCCAATCCCCGGACCACAACGTGACGCAACCGCACCTGCGACGCAGCCACGAACAGCACTCGCTCTCCACCCTCGGCTCACAACACCCGACTGCGCTCCGCTATAACCCCTGCACAGCGGCTACACCAAGCCTAAAAAGCAGACTGCCGCCGCCCCACTAAACGTGCCCACCGAGGGTGTCGGGGCATGGCGCCTTACGTAGGGATCAAGCCTGACCGCCCGAAGTAAGGCGCCATGCCCCGACACCCCACCCAGCGCAACCCACAAGACCAAGCCCGAAAGCAGCGAACCCCTACCCCAAGCCAACAATCGGAAGCCGCACCCGCACCGCCGCCCCATGCGGAACAGCCGACGTCACAACACACTCCCCACCAAGCTCCTCAGCCCGCTCACGCATCGACTGAAGCCCAACCCCCGCCCGCCCCGTATCAGACGTCGGCAACCCCACCCCATCGTCAATGACTTCGAGGTCAAGCGTCCCGCTACGCGTGACCGAGACGCGGCAGTGCCGGGCGCGGGCGTGGCGGGCGACGTTGTTGAGGGATTCGGAGACGATGCGGTAGGCGGCTACTTCGACGGCGGCGGGGAGCCCGGTGAGGTCTCCGTCGGCTTCGAAGGAGATGTCGAGGTCGTCGCTGTTGAAGCGCTGGCATTCGGCACGGAGTGCTTCGCCGAGGCCGCGGTCGAGGGCCGGTGGCCGGAGCGCGGTGACGAGGGAGCGGACCTCCGCGGTGCAGATCTGCAGGTCGCCGGTGAGGCCGTCGAGGATGTCGGTGACCTTGGAGGGTCCGGAGAGTTTGCGGGCGGCGCGGATCTGCATGGCGATGCCGGTGAGGGCGGGGCCGACGCCGTCGTGGAGGTCGCGGCGGAGGCGGCGGCGTTCTTCTTCGCGGGCCATGACGAGGCGTTCGCGGGACTGGCGGAGGTCCTGGATGAGGCGGGTGGCTTCGGCGGCCATGGCGGCGTTGAGGGCGACGTCGGCGAGGAGGCGGCGTTCGCGGGCGGTGAAGTGGCTGCCGGGGCTGCGGCGGCCGACGAGGAGGCGGCCGACCTCTTTGCCGTGGGTCTGCATGGCGAACGTTTCGAGGTGGTTGCTGCGCTCGCCGTGTTCGGCGACGATGCGGGTGCCGTCGGCGTCGGTGAGTGCGACGGCGACGTAGGGCAGGCGGAGGCTTTCGGCGACGGCGCTGGTGAGGCGTGGGAGCACGTCGCCGTATTCGGCGGTGTGCCGGAGCAGGTCGAGAAGCACGCCGATCACCTTGTACGGGTTGGCGCGGTCGCCGTAGAGGAGCTGGTCGACGCTCTGCTGGACGCGGCGGCGGACGGGTTCGAAGCCGACCGCGATGAGGCCGGTGGCGAGCAGGGACGCGTTTGTGGAGTTGTCGTCGCCGACCAGGACCGTGCGGAGCGCGGTGACCACGACGACGAACGTGACGAGCACGAGCAGGGTCATGACGAGCCACACGGTGGTGCGGTTGACGGTGCGGTCGAGGCCGTAGAGCCGGTAGCGCAGGATGGCGACGGCCATGGCGATCGGCACCGCGACCGCGATGAGCGGGAACGCGAGCGCGAAGCCGAATTTGGCGTCGAGGCCGATACCGATGGCCATCAGCACCGAGGCCGGGATGAGGCAGGCGAGCTGGCGGCGTGTGTCCCCCTCGGCCACACGCCACCGCGCCCAGAGTGATGCGACGATCGCGATGCCGAGCGCCAGCGTGATGCCGACGCCGAGGAGCGCGACCAGGAGTGAGGCACGTCCGAGGGTGCTGAATTCGGGCGTGTCCTCGATCAGGAAGGCGTAGGGCCGGTCCGCTGCGGTGCCGGCGAGTCCCAGGGTGGCGACGAGCACCGAGACGGCGAGGGCCCAGGCGACCGGGCGCCACCGGGGGGACGGCAGTTTGCCGTCCGGGAAGAGCAGCAGCGCGAAGAGGACCAGGCCAAACGGCGGCCACCACAGCCATTTGCTGATCCAGACGGTGAGCACGGTGCCGGTCCAGGAACCGGCGAGCACGGAGATCGCGGCGCTGAGCCCGCCGGCCGTCATCAGGAGGCCGACGCGGTGCCGTGGCGCGCCGGTGAGCACCAGCATGCCGGCGGCGGTGAACGCGACCGCGATGGCCGCGTTCAGACCGGTGAAGTCCAGCATGTACGGGTTGTCGCTGACCAGCTGGCCGATGACCGCGAACACCGCGATGACGAAGGTGGCCGCGGCTATGGCGCCGCTCGGAGTCCCGAGCCAACCACGGGTCCTGGGCATCGTGACTCCTATGCAGATGGTGTGGTGGATTGTTCTTACCAGCTGTGGCAGAGCAGCATGTGCAGTGCGCTGCCCTGGGTCATCATGACCAGGGACCGGACCGCGGGCGGCTCGGTGAGCGCCCCGAAGTTCGGCTCGAGCTCGTCGGCGATCTCGGTGAGCGTCTTGCCTGCGGTGGTGGGCAGCTGGGCGATGGTGGTCTGCGGGTTGAAGCCGGCCTCGGTGAAGTCGTCCGCGTGCTCCAGGATCATCGCCTTGGTCTTGTCGATGACCGCGGTGATGCGGGCGTGGACGCCGGCCGGGTCGGCGGCGTCGCCGCTCTCGATCAGGTCGACGAGGGCCCAGTCGCGGCCGAACGCGGGGAGCAGCCGCTTGCCGTTGACGTTGAAGAACTCGATGGTGTTGGCGACTGTGGGCTCGTGGCCGACGCCCATGTCGGTCTCGGCGAGCAGGGTCTTCACGTCGCGGTAGACGTGGACCCACTTGTTGTCGGCGGCGACCGCGAAGATCGCGTGCAGGGACTCTGTGGACATCCGGATCTCCCTTATCCAATGCGGATGTGAAGGCGTCGCTTGTGTTCGCGCCCATCCTGCACACCGCTGTCGACCCGGATCCATGGGACGGATGTCCCGAGGCGGTAGGAGGTTTCGGTGGCCTGGCACACCGCTCGGGCAGCGGAAATGGCCGAAGCTCCCGGGGCGGCGGGACACCAGCCCGCATCGGGCGGGACATCCCGGCGGCCATTGTCTTCTTCAGGACAGCGGCGCGGGGTGAACGCGCCGGCCGGGACAACCCACAGAACGGAAGCCGACGATGTACGCGACGAGCCTGCACCACACGACGTGCTCGTACCTCGATTGCGGCGGATATGCGACATCTCGCCGCTATCTCGGGCCGGGCTGACCGCAGCTTTATTGCACCGGGGGGTGCGCGAAGGCCCCCACCCTCGGGGGGAGGGTGGGGGCCTTCGTCGGTGTCTTGCCTGGTCTTGCTACTCCTCGGTGGACGCGGCCGTGCCGAGGTCGGCCGGGATCGCGTCCGGCACCTCGGCCGGCTTCTCCGACGAGCGGAAGACAAGCTTCGACTCGTCGATGTTGTCCGGGTCGCCTTCGCAGTCGACGACGATGATGTGGCCGGGGCGCAGCTCGTTGAAGAGGATGCGCTCGGACAGGTTGTCCTCGA
>NZ_JBITDX010000008.1:347172-373725 GCF_044454585.1 Catenuloplanes sp. NPDC051500 | reverse complement strand
CACCGACCACACGACAATCACCGAGATCGCCGCCTAACATCATGACCAGCGGAAACGCGATGATCGCCTCTTACACCACGCCGCTGGACGTGACCGCGCGGGTGCGGCGCGGCTGTCGCCTCAGCGGCGGTTGGCCGGGTCGCCACCGGTCGTGGGTGTCGCAAGAACTGGCACCGATGCCGAAAATCTGGTGATGGGCAAGCTGATCGTGGCCGCGCGGGATCGGTTCGGTCTCGTTCTGAGGTGGTAGATCACCAGCTCATCCGATATGCCGGATAACGCCTCTCGCCTGCGGCCTGCCTGAGGCCGAGTCAAGATAGTTGCGTTCCTGGTGGCCCTTATCCAACCGGGATAAGGGCCACCAGGGACGCAACGATCTTGCATCCCGAAGGGTGGACGCCGGTTCCCGGCTTCGGGCCGGGTGTGGCGCGGGATCTGCGGGTCTGAGTGCTACCGCGGGTGGAATCTCACCGAAGTCTCCGTGCGACACGGGGCACGAGGCACGAGGCACGTCAGACTGGCGTGCGTCGCCGCGCCGCACGGCGCCGGGCACTATTCAGTTCGCCGGGCATCATGGGTGAGGCCAGCGCTGCAGGCGCGGCAGCGAACTCTGGCGAACGGGACAAGCACAGGCCGACATCCGAGCGCGAAGCGGCCCAGAGAAACGCGAGCCGAGATCAGCGACATCCCCGCGGCACCCCCGGGCTTCAGTGCCGGTGGCCGCTCAAAACCTACAGGCCCCGGCCGGCCGCCGCTGACGCGGTCCCCGCGCCCCCACAACAGCCCTTACCTGCCGCAACCATCGGCGTTGACGCGCGGCTTCGGCGCTGGTTCGTGGGATCGCCCAGCGGGGACCGCCTCGGCCGGCCGCCATTGTCGCGGTAGTCGCGCCACACCCGCGCTTCCGCGAGGCGCCGAACCTACCGGAACCATCCGCGAGACTCCCCGCTTCGGTGCCGGTTCGTGCGACCGCCCAGCGGTGACCGCCCCAGCCGACAGCCGCTGAGCCGACAGCCGCGCCCCACACGGCCTTCCGCAACAGCCCCGACCTGCCGCAGCCACCCGCGAGACACGCGGCTTCGACGCCGGTAAGTGCGACCGCCCAGCGGTAACCACCCCGGCTGGCCGCCATTGTCGCGGTAGTCGCGCCACACCCGCGTTTCCGCGAGGGCGTCCACCTCCCGGAACCACTCGCGACACTCACGCTTCGATGCCCGCTCCTGCGACTGCCCAGCAAGGACCAATACCCCCTCAGCTCACGTTGATCACCAGATCTAACCTCGTCTCCATCGCGAAGTCTCCATCGCGAAACGCCCATCTCCGCCTGCCGCACTGCGCAGGAGACATCCGTACAGAAACTCGCAACCCGACCCGAGCAATTTCAAGATCAAAGTAGGCAAAGTGGCATCGCACCGGCGCCGGCGGGGTGTGGTCAGCGCCGGCCGATGGTGCGGAGCCACTCGGACTGTTCCTCGTCGGGCAGGAGTTCGCGGACCTCCTGGGGGCAGCGGCATGCCGCGGCGAGCTTGGCGGCCCAGGTCAGTGCCTCCTCGCGGGACTTCACGTCGACGACCGAGAAGCCGCCGACGACCTCCTTCGTCTCCGGGTAGGGGCCGTCGGTGACCAGGCCGTCAGTGCCCACGATGCTCGCCCGCTGCCGCTCCAGGCCGCCGCCGTACACCCAGACGCCGGCGTCGATGGCCTCCCGCACCACCGCGTGCGACGCCTCGGCCACCGCGGTCCAGTCTCCGTCGGGAATGTGGTCCATCGCGCCGGCGTCGAACGAGATCAGGTACTCGGTCATGGCTACGAACTCCCTAGTCCGGGCGACCCCGTCGGCCGCCCACGCCTCTTCTACGAACAGCTCCATCCGGATCCGACGCTATGCCACGGTTTTCTGCGGGGCCCCCGAAACACGCCGCGGCACCGATCGCACCCGCGCGGATAGACTGCCCGGGTGGGAGACCGGTTCGGCACGGTGGCGGCTGCCTATGCCGAGCACCGGCCGGGCTACGCGGCGGAAGCGGTGCGCTGGGCGATCGCGGTCGCCCCCGGCTCGCGGGTTCTCGACCTCGGCGCGGGGACCGGGAAGCTCACCGCCGCGCTGGTCGACGTGGGCGCACAGGTCACCGCGGTGGAGCCCGACCCGGCGATGCGTGCCGAGCTGTGCCGCGCGCTGCCCGGCGTCCGTGCGGTCGCGGGCAACGCGGAGTCGATCCCGCTTCCGGACGCTTCGGTTGAAGCCGTCCTGGCCGGCAACGCCATGCACTGGTTCGACATGAGTACAGCCGGCCCGGAGATCGTCCGGGTGCTCACCCCCGGTGGTGTCCTGGCCGGCCTGTGGAATGTCATGGATGACCGCGTCCCCTGGGTCGCCGCGCTGGCACGGGTGAGTGGCGGCGCCGCCATCGGACCCCGCGACACGCTCTCCACCTGGCCCGCCGGCCACCTGCCCGCGACCGCCACAGGCTTCGCGCCACCGGAGACCGCCGCCTTCCCGCACGGCCAGCGCCGCACCGCCGACTCTCTGGTGGCGACGCTGGCCACCCGTGCGGGAATGCTTGTCATGCCGGCCGGGGATCGGGAGGCCGCGCTCGGACGGATCCGCGCGTTCCTCGCTTCCAGGCCGGAGACCGCCGACGGCGAGTTTACGCTCCCGATGCTCACAGGCGTGCTGCGCTTCCGCGCCGACCCGGACCGCTGACCCGTCGTCGGTGATCGCGTAGCTGGTCCGCTCCGGCCGCCACCCGGAGCGATCGGTCGACGCGGACTGACCCATGCGACAGGATCCGCGTTGAGCTGCGGATCAGCGATCACCGCGGACTGACCGACGGAACAGGAAGCGCTGCGGCCCGCAGCGCCAGCGCGCCCACATTCCTGTTAAGCGGCACATCAGCAATCAGCGCGGACCGACGGAACAGGAAGCGCCGCCGTCACCCGGCGGCCCGCAGTGCCAGTGCGTCCACGTTCTTCTGCATGTCCTTCCGCAGGTACCAGCGCCAGAAGCCGTCGAGCGCGCGCGGCCGGCTCTCGAACGTGGCGTGCCACCGGATGTCGGTGCCCCCATCGGCGGCCGGCGTGAGGTCTATCGTCGAGCGGTAGCGGCGCCAGAGTGTCTCGGACACCTCGACATACGTGAGCCGCTGGTCGGGCACGACCTCGTCGATCCTGATGATTGTGGTCGGCCGGTCCCCCACCACCCAGGTCTCCCCGTCCGCCCGGATCTTGTTGATCTGCTGCCAGGACGGCCAGGACGCCACGTCCGTCAGGAGGGAGAACACGGCCGGGGGTGCGGCGGACGAGGTGGCCCGCACGTCATATGACGACATGTCCGTAGATGAAACCACGTCCGGGTTTTCCGTGCCCACCCACGGATCTGACAGGGAGGAGCGCCAGCGACGACCGTTGCCCGCGGGAGCATGCGGAACCCGGCCACCGCGGAAGCGGGAAGAGCGGTCAGCTCTTGATCGTGGTCTGGTCGTCGAGGCCGGCGATGGTCAGGACCGGGGCGAGGAGCGGCGAGACGACAAGGGTGATCTGGTCGATGTGTCGAAACAGGACGGAGAGCCCCGCGCTGTCCAGGTACTCGACGCGGGTCAGGTCGACGACGAACGTGCCGGCCTCGCGCCGGGTGTCCGCGAGCGCGTCGGCGAAGGTCTCGGCGTTGCTCATGTCGATCTCGCCGGCGACGGCCAGGACGAGGACGCCGTCGGGGCGTTCTGAGGTGGCGAAGGTCAGCTCAGTGCTCATCCGGGGATCCTCGCTCGCATGCCGACGACGGTGCCGGTCGTGCCGGTGGTGATGGTGACCTCGTTCATCAACGCGCGGATCAGGATAAGGCCGCGGCCACGGTGCGGGGTCTCGGCGGGCCGTGGGGCGCGCCAGTTGCCGGTGTCGGTGATGACGAGGCGCACGTCGTGCGCGGTGACGAGCGCGCTGAGGCGGATCAGCCCGCGCACCTGGCGATGGCCGTGCTCGATCGCGTTGGCGCACGCCTCACCGGCCGCGACGAGCACGTTCTGCGCGGTGCCGGTGTCGACGCCGGAGCGGTCGAGCCAGCCGCGAAGTGTGGAGCGGATCGGCGCGAGCCGGGTCGCGTCGGCCGGGAACTCCAGGTCGAGCGGGCCGGGGTGGCGGTAGAGCAGCAGCGCCACGTCGTCGTCGTAGCCGGCCGGCGGCGCCATGCTCTCCATGACCTCGGTGGCCAGTTCCTCGAGCGGCGCGGACCGGCCGTGCTGGACGAGCGCGCTGACCCGGTCTATGCCTGCGGTGAGCGCCTGGCGGCGGCGTTCGATCAGGCCGTCCGTGTAGAGCAGGAGCGTGGCCCGGGCCGGCACTGTGTAGCGGGCCTCCGGGCGGTCGCCGCCGCCGCGTACGCCGAGCGGACGGGACCGGCCCTGGTCGAGCAGGTCCGTCTCGCCGGTACGGTGGGTGACGATCGCGGGCGGGTGGCCGGCGCTCGCGTAGCGCAGCTCGCCGGTCTCGGTGTCGAGCACGCCGCAGAAGACAGTGGTGCACATGGCGCCGGGCAGCTGCGTGGCGAACCGGTCGAGCGCGGTGAGCGTCGCGGCCGGGTCCATGTTCTGCAGCAGCAGCGCGCGGCAGGCGCTGCGGACCTGGCCCATGACCGTGGCGGCCTCGAGTCCGTGCCCGACGCAGTCGCCGACCACGATGCCGATCCGGCCGTCGGGAAGCGCGACCGTGTCGTACCAGTCGCCGCCGACCTTGAGCGGCCGGGTGGCGGGCACGTAGCGGACCTCGAAGCCGGCCGGCAGCTGGGCCGGGCCGAGGATGGCGCGTTGCAGCGCGAGCGCGGTCTCCCGCTGGAGGTCGATCTGGTGGATGCGGTGCAGGCCCTGGCCGAGGTGGCCGGCGAGCAGTGCCAGCAGCGTCTGGTCCTGCTGGGTGAACGGCCGCCGCTCGGCCATGTCGACCCAGAGGATCATGGTGCCGTCCGGGTGTTCGAGCGTGATGCCGGCGCCGGCCAGATCCTCGGCGACCGGGGTGAGCAGCGGCGTGTGGCGCATCGAGGTCAGCTGGGCGCGACGGTCCTCGGGCAGCGAGTCCCAGCGGCGGTGCGGCTCGGCCGCGACCACGACGGGGGTGCCTGCGCTGCCGAACACGACCGCGTAGACCTCGGCGGCCCGCCACAGATCACGGAGCACCGGGAGTACGCCGCGGAGCGCGCCGTCCACGCTGTCCGCCTGGGACAGGCGCACGCTGAGGGCCGCCAGCGCGCTGTCCCGCTGGACCGCGTAGTGCTGGGCGGTGACGTCACGGAACGTGCCGACGATGACACGGCTGCCGGTGTCCGGGTCCTGGACCTGGTTGAACGCGGCCGCGACCCACAGCCGGTGGCCGTCACGGTGCCGGACGGGAATGGTGTACGAGCCGCGGGCGTGTTCGATGAGCATGCCGAACGCGGCCTCGACAAGCCGGTGTCCCTCCGGGTCCGCGTCCCGGTCCGGCCACCAGGGGTGCACCGCCGGGTAGGGCAGCCCTTCCGGGCCGTACCCGAGGATGTCGGTGAACGTGGAGTTGATCTCGATGATGGCGCCGTTCTCGTCGCTGACGAAGAAGGCCTCCTGCAGCGAGTCGATAAGCGCGGTACGCCATCGGGCGTGGTGGTTGCGCAGCCGGGCGAGCTTGAGGTTGCCGCGTACCCGGGCGAGCAGCTCCGCGGAGGAGAACGGCTTGACCAGGTAGTCGTCCGCGCCGGCTTCCAGGCCCTCGATCGAGGCCTCCTGCCCGGCGCGCGCGGAGAGCAGCAGCACCGGCGTGCCCGCGGTCCGGGGGTCGGCGCGCAGTGCGGCGACGAGTTGCAGCCCGTCCAGCCGCGGCATCATCACGTCGCTGACGATCAGATCGGGCCGGCGGCGGCGTGCGGCCTCAAGCGCGGCCTGGCCGTCCGGCACTGACTGCACGTGGTGCCCGGCGGACTCCAGCAGCCGAGTCAAATAGTCGCGCATGTCCGCGTTGTCGTCCGCGATCAGCACTGTCGGCTGGGTGGAGTCCTCCGTCTGCACGGCGGCGGCGGGCAGCCACCGGGACACCTCCTCCACGTACGGGTCGGAGGTGTCTGTGAGTCCGGCCGTGCTGCCGGCCGGGGCCAGCGCGTCGGCCGGCAGGTGGTCGGCGCCGAACGGCAGCCGGATCTCGAACGTGGTGCCCTCGCCGAGCGCGCTGCTTCCGGTGATCGTGCCGCCGTGCAGCTCGACCAGCTCCTTGACCAGCGCCAACCCGATGCCGCTGCCCTCGTTGGACCGGGACCGGGCGTGCTCGATGCGGTGGAACCGCTCGAACAGCCGCGGGAGTTCGTCGGGCGGCACGCCGATGCCGGTGTCCGCGACCGTGACGGCCGCGCGGCCGCCCTCGGCCCGGACCTCGACGCGCACGTGGCCGGTGAAGGTGAACTTGAGCGCGTTGCTGAGCAGGTTCAGGATCACCTTCTCCCACATGCCGCGGTCGACGTAGACCGGCTCTGGCAGCGGCGGGCAGTACACCTCGAGCGCCAGCCCGGCCCGCTCGATCGCGGACCGGAAGACGCTTGCCAGCTCCGCGGTGGCGGCGGCGAGCTCGACCGGCTCGTACCGGGCCTGCATGCGCCCGGCTTCGATGCGGGAGAAGTCGAGGAGCGTGTTGACGAGTTTGCCGAGGCGCAGCGCGTTGCGGTGGATGACCGCGAGATCCGCGTCGCCGGCGCCGAGCCGGGCGCGCAGGTCCTCCACCGGACCCATGATCAAGGTCAGCGGGGTACGGAACTCGTGACTGATGTTGGAGAAGAACGCGGTCTTGGCCCGGTCCAGCTCAGCCAGTTCCTCGGCCCGCCGCTGCTGCGCCTGGTAGCTGCGCGCGCTTGCGATCCCGGTGGCGACGTGCCCGGCGACCAGCTCGACGAAGCCGCGGTAGCCCTCGTCGAGCGCCCGGAACCGGTTCAGCCCGGCGACCATGAAGCCGTAGGTCTCGCCGCCCTGTTGCAGCAGCGGCACCACGAGCGCCTGGGTCGGCGGCTGGTCCCAGTCGCCGGTGGGCAGGTCGCCGTCCAACTCGACAAGGACCGACTCGCTGCCGGCCGGCGGGTCGACCGGGAGGCCGCCCTCGATGCCGGTGGCCGCGGCCAGCCTGGGCTCCTCGTCCGACGACAGGTAGGTGAGCGTGAACGGCAGATCGCGCAGGTTCCGCCCGATCTGCGCGCTGGTGAAGGCCAGCACCTCCTCGACGGTACGGATCGCGCTCGGATCCGAGCCGAGGTCGCGAAGCGTCGCCATCCGCCGCTCGCCGATCACCCGTTCGGTGTCCTCGGTGACCACGCACAGCATGCCGACGAGCGCGCCCGCGTCGTCGCGGAGCGGGCTGTAGGAGAACGTGTGATAGGTCTCCTCGGAGTAGCCGGACCGCTCCAGGAACAGCAGCAGATCCTGGTCCCAGGTCGCCTCGCCGGTGGAGAGCACGGTCTCGATCCGCGGGCCGATGTCGTCCCAGATCTCCGCCCACACCTCGCTTGCCGGCCGGCCGAGCGCCCACGGGTACTTGCGGCCGAGCGTGTCCCGCCGGTACGCGTCGTTGCAGAAGAACGTGAGGTCAGGGCCCCATGCCATCCACATCGGGAACCGCGAGGACAGCAGGATGCTGACCGCGGTCCGGAGACTCTGCGGCCAGCTTTCCGGCTGTCCCAGCGGCGTCGCGTCCCACGCCACCGCGGCGAGGTCGCGGCCGACGTCGCCGACGAACACACGCTCTGTCATCGTCTTACGTTCTCCCGGTCCGGAATGTCCATGAGGATACTCAGCTCCGGGGTGTACGGCGCGCTGGTCGTCCGATGGGTTTACCTCGTCAGGGCTTGAGCACGACCTTGATGCAGCCGTCCTCCTTCTTCTTGAAGATCTCATAGGCGTGCGGAGCCTGCTCGAGCGGGAGGCGGTGGGTGACCAGATCGTCGACGCCGAGCGGGTCGTCGTCGCCGGTCAGCAGCGGCAGGATGTCGTCCGACCAGCGCCGAACGTGAGCCTGCCCCATACGCAGGGTGACGCCCTTGTCGAACAGGTCCATCATCGGGATCGGGTCGGCCTGGCCGCCGTACACGCCGACGATCGAGACGGTGCCGGCCCGCCGCACCGAGGCGAACGCGGTGCGCAACGCGCCCATCCGGTCCACGCCGACCGTGTCGATCGCCTTGCGGGCGAGCGCGTCCGGGAGCATCCCGGCCGCGGTCATCGCCGCCGCCTGGAACGGGGTGCCGTGCGCCTCCATGCCGACCGCCTCGATCACGCTGTCCGCGCCGCGGCCGTGGGTCAGCTCGAGCACCGCGGCCGGGACGTCGTCGATCTCGGTGTCGTCGATCGTCACGATGCCGTGCCGGCGGGCCATGGCGAGCCGCTCGGGCACGCTGTCCACGCCGATCACCAGCTCCGCGCCGAGGTGGCGGGCGATCCGCGCGGACATCTGGCCGATCGGGCCGAGGCCGGTGACCAGGACGGTGTCGCCCTTCTGCACGTCGGCGAACTGCACGGCCTGCCAGGACGTGGTGAGCACATCGGAGAGGAACAGGTACCGCTCGTCCGGGTGGCCCTCCGGCACCGCGATCGGGCCGAAGTGCGCCTGCGGTACGCGCAGGAACTCGGCCTGGCCGCCGGGGACCTGGCCGTACAGCTTCGTGTAGCCGAACAGCGAGGCGCCCTTGCCGTGCTCCGTGACCTGCGTGGTCTCACACTGCGCGAAGAAGCCGCGGGAGCACATGAAGCAATGTCCGCAGGAGATGTTGAACGGGATCACCACGCGGTCGCCCGCCTTGATGTGCGTGACCTCGGGGCCGACCTCCTGCACGATGCCCATCGGCTCGTGGCCCAGGATGTCGCCCTTGTCCAGGTACATGCCGAGCACGTCGTACAGGTGCAGATCAGAGCCGCAGATCGCAGTCGAGGTGACCTTGATGATCGCGTCGGTGGGCTGTTCGATGATCGGGTCCGGAACAGTCTCCACCGACACGTTGCCGGTTCCTTGCCAGGTCAGTGCTCGCATGCTTCATCGGGTGCCCTGGATCCAGGGGGTTAACCCTGCGTTTGCGGGGCAACCGACGGAGATGAGTAAACCGTTCGCAGTGATCACCGGCGCGTCAAGTGGCATCGGATACGAGCTGGCCCGGGATCTGGTCTCCCGCGGCTACGACCTGCTGATCACCGCCGAGGATGCGGAGATCGCCCAGGCCGCCACGAACCTGCGGCGCGACGGCGTCTCCGAGGTCACCGACGTCCGCGCGGACCTCGCCACCGCGGAGGGCGTCGAGCAGGTGTGGGCCGCGATCCGGGCGACCGGCCGCGACGTCGACGTGCTTGCGCTGAACGCGGGCCGCGGCATCGGCGGCGAGTTCGTCGGCGGCACCGACCTGCGCGAGGAGTTGAACGTCATCGACGTCAACGTCACCTCCACAGTCCACCTGGCCAAGCGCGTGCTGCCGGCCATGGTCGCGCGCGACGCCGGTGGCGTGCTGTTCACCTCGTCCGTCGCGTCGATGATGCCCGGCACGTACCAGGCGGTCTACAACGCGTCGAAGTCGTTCGTCCAGTCGTTCGCCGAGGCGCTCCGCGCCGAACTGAGCGAGACGAACGTGACAGTGACCGCGCTGATGCCCGGCCCGACCGACACGAACTTCTTCCACCGTGCGGAGATGGACGACACCCGGGTCGGCGCCGGCTCCAAGGACGACCCGGCCGTGGTCGCCAAGCAGGGCATCGAGGCGCTGCTCAAGGGCAAGGAGAAGGTGGTCGCCGGGTCGCTGTCGACAAAGGCCCAGGGCGCGGCCAGCAAGATCATGCCGGACAGCGTGAAGGCCGCGATGCACGCCAAGATGGCCGAACCGGGTTCGGCGTGATCGGCTACTCCCTGCTGCCCCGGCTCGCCCGCGTACCGGGCGTCACCGCGCTCCAGGGCCACGGGCGCGGCGGGCCCGCCGCGCCCGTGGCCGCCAGGAACGACACTTCACAAAGCTGATCACGGGGGTACGGGACGGGAGCGTCCCGGTCCCGCAGGGCTCGGTGTGCGACGTGGTGGCGCGCGAGCCCGCCATGTCCGCCGGCATCGCGGCCGTGGAACTGCTCAACATCATCCGCCCGACCGCGGCCGTCTCCTGGTTCGTCACGTTCATGGCGCACGCGCTGCACCGCTGGCCGGAGCAGCGCCGGGCTCTGCGGGACGGCGGCGCGGACTACGCGCGGGCGTTCGCGCACGAGGTCCGGCGCTTTTATCCGTTCGCGCCGTTCGTCGGCGGACGAGCCGCGAAGACGCTCAGCTACGCCGGCCACGACATCCGCGAGAACTCACTCGTCCTGCTCGACATCCACGGCCAGAACCACGACCCGCTCCTCTGGCCGGAACCGGACCGGTTCGCACCTCAGCGGTTCCTCGACCGCGAGCCCGGCCAGAACGATCTCATCCCGCAGGGCGGTGGCGACCCGGCCCTGCACCGCTGCCCCGGCGAGGACATCACCGTGACGCTGATGTCCCAGCTCGCGACCCGCCTGGCAGACCTGGATCGCACGGTCCCGCCGCAGGATCTCCACATCCCCCTGCGCCGGATCCCGACACTCCCCCGCAGCCGCATGATCCTCCGAGTGCCCGCCACACCGTCAGCCTGACCAGCCGGAAGCGTTCCCTGCCGTGACGGCAGGGAACGGCCGACGGCCCGGTTCACCTGCGGGTGACAGCGGCGGCGAGGCCCACCACCGCCGCGTCCTCCACAAGGGCCGCGGCCGGCGAGGGCCATCCGTAGCCGCCGGCGATCGCGCGCCAGCGGGCACCGGCGACGCTTCCCACAAGGGCTCCCGCCGCACCGGCCGCGGTAGGGAGCAGATATCCGACCGGCGTGACGTTCTCCCGGGCCGCCAACACCCCCGCTGATCCGGCGCCCGCGAGCATGCGCGCCGCGAGTGACGGCGGGGTCAGCCGGCTCGGCGCGTTCGGGAGCTTGTCCGCGGCGAGTTCGCCGAGCGCGCCGGCCACCACCAGGCCGCGCGCCTTGGCTCCGGTGAGCGCGGCGATGCCGCCCGGCAGCTCACCGGGCCGGGTGGTGAGGGCGGCCGCGGCCAGGCCGGTCATGCTGCGCCCCCCGGAGGCGACGCCGAGCAGAAAAGAACGCAGGACCAGGGCTGAAACTCGCATTTGCGCCGCTTACCCGGCTGGTCGCCGGCGAAACGCGACCCGGCCGGCGCACGCCGTACCCCCGAATGCCATTGATTGATGCCTGTCAGGTCCGGGTAAGAGGAGCCAATGAGAATCGGAAACGTGGAGGTCCGGCCGCTCGGCGGCGGACTTGGTTGTCTGTCGATGATTCTGGCGTCGATCCTGCTGTCGGTGCTCTGCACGGTCGGCGCGAACCTGTTCGTCAAATGATCAGGCGCGCCCACGACATGGCGGTCGCGTGGGCCGTGCCGGGCGTGCTGAGGCGCGGCCTCAGGGCTGTGGTGTCAGAAGGGTGATCCGGTTCGCGCCGAGTTCGGTGACGTAGAGGTTGCCGGCGTGCTCGGTGACGTCGAGCGGCTGGCTGAAGCCGGTCAGGCCGGTGATCCCTGTGGTGCGGTTGCTGAGCGTGCCGTTCGTCGCCACGTCGAACGTCTGGATGTCCTGCCCGGACGAGTAGCGGACGATGAGCAGCTTCCCGCGCAGCGCGCCGCCGAATGCGGTCCCGCGGTACTCGATCACGCCGTTGGCGGAGGCGTGCAGGCCCGCGTCGTACACGCCGGAGAGGTCGAGGTTCGGGTCGGGGAGCGTGCCGGCCGGGTAGCCGGGGACCTCGAACGGGTCCACCGCGGTGGTGGGGTTGCCACCGGCGAGCACCCACTCGCAGCGGGCCGGGTTCGGATGCCCGTAGTAGCGGCCGGCCTTCACGTCGAAGACGTAGTCGGTCTCCGCGGTGCCGACGTTGGTCAGGGCGGGCACGGTGGGGGCGGTGTAGCCGCGGCGCGCACAGGCGGCCGGCAGCGGCGACGGGGTGGCGGGCGTGTTGCCACCGGCCGCAGAGCCGTTCGTCGGCGTGTAGAGGTGCCCGTTCGAGTGCCAGACCAGGTCGTAGGCGTTGCGGACACCTGTGGCGTGGAGGGTCAGCGGCGCACCAGCCGCATACGGGTCGTAGGTGCTGCCGGCGTCGATCGGGAGCGTGCCGAGCGCGGACACGTTCAGCCGCAGCACCGCGGCGGACAGCAGCCGCTCCGGCCGGTTGCCCCAGGTCGAGTCCGGCGCACCCATCGCGTTGTTCGCGCCCTGGGTGGCATAGAGCGCGCCGTCCGGCCCGAACGCGAGTGAGTTCGTCTCGTGGTCCTTGACGGACCGGGGCAGGTTGGTGACCACGTCTGTGTAGACGCTCAGGTCCGGGCCGCTGAGCCTGGCGATGTGGCTTGACCAGTCCGGCACGTTGAGCGTGCCGGCGAACTGGTAGTTGTCGGTGATCCACAAAACCGGCGCGGCAGCCGTGGACGCCGGGTCGAAGGCCAGGCCGATCACGGTACGGTTCGGCGCGCCGCCCAGCCCGGCCGTGACCGCGTGGTCCCGCACCGTGTCGATCACCGTGGCCGTGCCGAGCGTCCCGCCCGCGTTGATCGGGAACCGGAAGATCCGCCCGTCGAGCGTGCCCGCGTAGAGGCGCCCGTCCGGCCCCACGACGACCGAGGTGAACGACGCGCCGGTGGCCACCCCGACAGTCTTCGTGAACGCGACAGGCCCGCCCGTACCCCCGCCGGTGCCGGTGCGGAACACGATCGAATACGGCTGGAACGCGCGCCCGGCCACGTCCCGCACCTGCGCGGTCACCGAGAACCGGTACAGCGTGGACGGCTGCAGCGGCCCGCTCGGCGACAGGTTGATCACGTCACCGCCGCCGCTTGTGATCGGGTTGGCCGCGACCGCCACCCCGTCCGAGACCCGGGTAAGCGTGACCGAGCTTGAGGTGAGCGTGGCCGGGTCGACGCCGCCGCCGGGCAGCCGCAGATCCTCCACCACGCTCGCGGTGACCGGCACCCCGGTCGCGAGGTTGGCCGGGGTGCTTGTGCGCACGGACGGCGCCGCGGCCGTGTCCACGCTCGCGATGTCCACATAGTTGAGCTTGGTGTTCGTGCCGCTCGCCGGGCTGAGCGTGAGCCGCCCGTCCGTGACGGTGACGGTCCTGGTCGCTGTCGCGTGCTTGACCGACGCGGTCGGCACGAACGCGGCCACCGCGTTCTGGTCCTCGATGCTCACCCAGTGCGCGCTGTCCACAGCCGTGCCCGCGTCCCCGGCGGCGACAGTGACCGTGTACACCCCGTTCGGCACGGCGGCCTCCCAGCTGCCCGGCGTGGTCACGCCGCTCGGCGCCTGCGCGTGCATCAGCGTGGCCAGCCGCACGTCCGGCTGCCCGGTCCCGCGGTTGCGCCCGTTGCCGACGAGCGACAGCGGCGTGGTCGTGCCGAGCGCCACCCACCCGTACCCCCGGGTGGTGGTGAAGGCCTCGCCGAAGTCGCGCAGGTAGCCGGTCGGGGGTGCCGTCGCCGCGTCCGAGAAGTTGACCTTCAGCGCGAACGCGGCGGCCTGCGCCGGCACGGCCACGAACACGGCCACACAGGTCAGAGCAAGGACGGGGGCGAGGCGGCGGGACTGCATGAGCGCTCCTCGGAGCCGGGGAGGCCCACGCTCGCACAGCTCCGGCCCGCCCCGCCGCCCCGCGATACCGCTTCGACCGGGCTCGCACGGGATTACGTGTTCACCCAGCGTCCGCGCATCCCCACGCATGACCCCGGAAGCCGCGCACCTCCCGGAAGCCGCGCATGGCCCGCTATCGGATATGACTCGTTCGCGTCATCCGGGCAGGTGCGGCAGGATCCGGTCCATCCGGGCGGGCAGGTCGCGGACGCGTACCCCGGTGGCATGCCAGATCGCGTTGAGGATCGCGGCGGGCGAGCCGACGATGCCGATCTCGCCGACGCCCTTGCTGCCCATCGGGTTGAGGTCGCCGTCCTCCTCGTCGATCCAGGCGGCGTCCACTGACGGCACGTCGGCGTGCACGGGGATGTGGTAGTCGGCTAGGTCGTGGTTGACCCAGGTGCCGGTGTGCGGGTCGAGCACCGCCTCCTCGTGCAGCGCCATCCCCAGGCCCATGGTCATGCCGCCGATGAACTGGCTGCGGGCGGTGCGCGGGTTGAGGATGCGGCCGGCGGCGTACATGCCGAACAGCCGGGGCACCCGGACCTCGCCGGTGACGGCGCTGACGCGTACCTCCGCGAAGTGGGCGCCGTAGGCGTGCCGGCCCTCCATGCCGCGATCCTTCAGCAGCTCGGTGGTGTCGAACTCCGCCTCGTCGCCGCCGGATTCGCGCAGTTTGTGGCAGGCGCCGTCGACGGCCCAGCCCCAGGACGCGGTGCCGGACGAGCCGCCGGCCACGGGCGCCTTCGGCAGCTCGGTGTCGCCGATCCGGACCGTGACCGCGGAGACCGGCAGGTCAAGCGCGTCCGCAGCGATCTGGGTGAGCACGGTACGCGCACCGGTGCCGATGTCGGTGGCCGCGACAAGCACCTCCACCCGGCCGTCCGGCAGACGGCGGGCCTTAGCCGTGGACGGCTGCGCCATCGCGGGATAGGTGGCGCCTGCCACGCCGGTGCCGACCCACCACTCGCCGTCGAGGCGCTGCGCGGGGCGCGGGTCACGGTCCGCCCAGCCGAACCGCTCAGCGCCCTCGCGCAGGCAGGCCAGGTAGTTTCGGCTGGTGAACGGCGTGCCGGACTCCGGCTCGGCGGGCGGCTCGTTGCGGACGCGCAGCTCGATCGGGTCCAGGTCGAGCGCGACGGCAAGCTCGTCCATCGCGCACTCGAGCGCCACCATGCCGGGCGCCTCGCCGGGCGCGCGCATCCAGCGGGGCGTGGGCATGTCCAGCCGGACGATGCGGTGGCCGGTGTAGCGGTTCCCCGCCGCGTACATGTGCCGGGTGACGACCGAGCTCTGCTCACCGAACTCGAAAAGCCGCGACGACTGCGAGATCGAGTCGTGCGAGATCGCGGTCAGCCGGCCGTCGCGGTCCGCGCCGAGACGTAGCCGCTGGATGGTGGGGGTGCGATGACCGACGATGCTGAACAGCGCCTGACGGGGCAGCACCAGCTTGACCGGGCGGCCGGCCAGCCGGGCGGCCATCGCGGCCAGGACCGCGTTCGGGCGCGCGCTGCCTTTGGAGCCGAAGCCGCCGCCGACGTGCTCCGCGACCACCCGCACCCGGGCCGGATCGAGCCCGAGCACCGTCGCCACGCCTGACGCGATCGCCCACGGCCCCTGGTTCGAGTCGTAGAGCGTCAGGTCCTCGTCCCCGTCCCACACCGCGATCGTGGCGTGCGGTTCCATCGGGCTGTTGTGAAGCGGCGGCGTCGTATAGGTGACGTCCACAGTGACCGGCGCGGCGGCGAGCGCGGCGTCCACGTCACCCTGCGCGGTCTCGGACGGGAAGCCCGCGTTGACCGATTCCGGCACGTAGAGGTCCGGGTGGTCCGCGCGCAGCACCACGTCGTGCGGTTCCTCAGCAATGTCGAGCACCACCGACTGCGCGGCCCGGCGCGCCGTCTCAAGCGTCTCCGCGACAACCAGGGCGACAACCTGGCCACGGTACGAGATGCGCTCCGACTGCAGCACCGACAGCTCCGGATCGTCCCCCTCATGCAGCTCCGGCGCGTTCCCGTGCCAGAGCACCGCGAGCACGCCGTCAAGCGCCGGGTCCGCCTCCACCGAGCGCAGCACGCCGCGCGCCACCGGGGACTGCACGATCCAGGCGTGGGCCGCGTTCGCCACCTGGTATTCGGCCGCGTACTTCGCCGTGCCGGTCACCTTCGCCGGGCCCTCGATCCGGCCGAGCGGCGTGCCGAGCGCCCGCCCGGGCAGCGTGTCAGTCATCGGTCCTGCCCCTCTGCCAGCGCGCCGAGTGTGGCGGCGGTCATGTTCCGGATCAGCTGGATCTTGAACGCGTTGTCCCGGAGCGGCTCGGCGGCGGCCAGTTCCGCGTCCGCCGCGGCGAGGAACGCCTCCCGCGTGGCCGGGCCGCCGAGAAGCGCCTCCTCCGCGAGGTGCGCACGCCAGGGCTTGTGCGCGACAGCTCCCCACGCGAGGCGTACCCCCTCGATCATGCCGTTGTCGATCGTCAGAGCGGCCGCGACCGAGCCGGTGGCGAACGCGTAGGACGCCCGGTCCCGCGCCTTCCGGTAGGCCGAGTTCCGCGCCGTGTCGAGCGGCGGCAGGTCCACCGCCGTGATCAGGTCGCCGCGGTCGAGCACCGTGTCCCGCTCCGGCCGCTCCCCCGGCAGCCGGTGCAGCTCGTCCGCGGCGATCCGCCGGTCCCCGCCCGGGTTGCTGACGTGCACGACCGCGCCGAGCGCCGCAAGCGCGACCGCCATGTCCGACGGATGGGTGGCCACGCACGACTCGGACGCGCCGAGGATCGCCAGGTTGCGGTGCTCGCCGTCGCGGGCCGGGCAGCCGGTGCCGGGCGCCCGCTTGTTGCAGGCCTGACTCGTGTCCTGGAAGTACCGGCAGCGGGTACGCTGCAGCAGGTTCCCGCCGGTGGTGGCCATGTTCCGCAGCTGGCCGGACGCGCCGGCGAGCAACGCCTGGCTGAGCATCGGGTAGCGGCGGCGGACCTCGGGGTGCGCGGCCAGGTCGCTGTTGCGGACCATCGCGCCGATCCGCAGCGTGCCGTCCGGCAGCTCGGTCACGTCGTGAAGTGGCAGCCGGGCCACGTCGACGAGCGCGCCGGGCGTGGCGACGCCGAGCTTCATCAGGTCGACAAGGTTCGTACCGCCGGCGATGAACACCGCTTCGGGGTCCTTCGACAGCGTCGCGACCGCACCCTGCACGTCGGCCGCCTCGTGGTAGGCGAACTCCCTCATCGTGCCGCCCCGGCCGCAGTGGGTGTCGCTGCCGCAGTGGGTGTCGCTGCCGCAGTGGGCGCCGCTGCCGCAGTGGGCGCCGCTGCCGCGGAGATCGCCGGGACGATGTTCGCGTAGGCGCCGCAACGGCACAGGTTGCCGCTCATCCGCTCCCGGATCTCCGCGTCGTCGAGCTCCGGTGTGTCGCTCACGGTGACCGCGCTCGGCCAGCCCTTGGCCGTCTCGTCGAGCATCCCGACCGCGGAACAGATCTGTCCTGGCGTGCAGTAGCCGCACTGGAAGCCGTCATGCTCCAGGAACCGCTGCTGCACCGGGTGGTCGAGCCCTTCGATCGTCACCACGCTGGCGTCACGCTGGGTGACCGCCAGGATCAGGCAGCTGTTGACCCGGCGGCCGTCAAGCAGCACCGTGCACGCGCCGCACTGACCGTGGTCACACCCCTTCTTCGCCCCCGTCAGGTCCAGATGCTCACGCAGCGCATCGAGAAGCGTGGTCCGCGGGTCCACGACGAGATCCCGCCGCTCCCCGTTGACCTCAAGCGAAAATGCGATCGCCACCTGCGCCCCCTCGAGAGTTCGTATTCGTCCCGAAGTGCCCGCCTAACACCGCCCGAAACCCGCTTTGCCGGGCTCTCCTACAGTGAGGGAATGCTTAGCGTCACGAAGACAGGTTTCTGGGGCAAGGGCTACCGCATCGACGCCGACGGCCGGGAGCTGACCACCTGGGACGTCTCGTTCTGGCGTAGCGGCGGCGACTTCGTCCTCGACGGCCACCCTTACCGGGTGCGCACAAGCGGCTGGCGCAACCTGTTCACCATGACCGACGACCAGGAACGCATCCTGGCCACCGCCACCCGCGTCGGCCGCAAGCGGTGGACGGTCGAGGCCGGCGGCCACACCTACCACTTCCGCCGGCAGTCCTTCTGGAGCGGCAACCAGGAACTCCACGACGACGCCGGCCCGCGCGGAATCGTCCGCCGCTCCGGCTTCTGGCAGACCACGATCACCGCCGACCTGCCGACCCTGCCACCCCCGGTCCAGGTGTTCGTGATCGGCGTCGTCATCACCATGTGGAACCAGCAGGCGGCAGCGGCAGCCGCGTCCTGACCGGCCGGGTCAGCAGGGGCGGAGGGAGCAGATCATCTGGCTGGTCTGGTCGCCGAGGCGTTCTTCGTTGCCGCGCATCCAGATGAGGGTGAGCACGACGAGCGGGACGAGGACGACGAGGGCCGTCAAGCGCTTGACCATCGGATGCTCCTTTCGCGAAGGCCCGGGGAGTTCTGGGCGTGGTTCGCGCGGTCCGTTGATCGGCAGCCGAGCGCCGGACCTGAGGACTGTGCGCAGGCGACCTGACCCGCCGCCTGCGCACTAGTTCACTACGGCGTACCGGTCACCGCGGTACCGCTCTTGACCAGGTGATATGTGGTCCGCGCGCCGCTCCAGAAGTGGAACGTGAGCGTGACCGCGCCGTCGTTCACCTCGGCGAAGAACTCCGGCTTCAGCACGATCGTGCCTGCGGTGTAGTCCGGCTGGAAGTGCGTCCAGAACTCCTTGTACGACGTCCAGTTCGCCGGCCCGGCGTTGCCGCCGTCCGCGTAGCGCGCCTCCATCGTGGCGAGCTGGTCCCCGCCGAACGCGGTCGGGATGGTGAGCGCGCCCGTCGTACCCGCGGAGGGTTGATGGGTGGGTGGTTCATGGCCGCGAACCTGCAGCGGCCACGGCACGCCCGCGGAGAAACGGGCCTCGATCGTGCTACCGACGAGGCGGGTCAGCGCGGCGGCGGTAAGCGTCACCACAGTGCCCGACACCGTGTAGTCGGCGCCGCGGGACAACGCGACACCGTTGTGCCACAGGCCGCGGAAGGCCAGCCCGTTGAGGTTGAGCGTGAGCTGCCGCGCGGTGACCGGGGTGCCGCGGGGAACCCAGATCTGGTCGGAGGCGGCGGTGCCGGACCGGCTGGTCCAGCTCGATCTGATCATGGCGTGGACGCCGGGATCGCGCCAGGCAAGCGTGGTGCGGTCGAGGAACTGGCCGGCGTCCCAGAGCATCGTGGTCAGGCCGCGGAGGCGGGCGTGGTAGCCGACCGCCTCGAGGAACTTCAGGAACTCGCCGCGTTCGATGATGCCGGGGCGGGTGTGGTCCCAGCTGAGCAGCGCCCACTCGCCGATGATGACCGGGATGCCGCGGTCCACGAGCGAGGTGCGGACCCGGTCGAACGTGCCGATCAGGTCCTGTTCGACAGTGGCGTCGTAGCGGGTGCCGCCGGCAATGTTGACGCTGAACGGCCAGTAGCCGTAGAAGTGCACTGTCGCGGCCAGGTTAGGGTCGTCGAGCGCGTCGAACTCGGCGCTCAGCGCGTCGAGCCGGGCCTGGTCGGCGCTCGTGTACAGCGTCGGGAGCACAAGCAGGCGGGTGGCGTTGTTGCCGCCACTCGCCCGGACCAGCCGGACGAAACGGGCGTTGAGCGTGGCGAGCGAGGCGTAGTCGTCTTGGGCGGTGAACTGCGGCTCGTTGATGCTCTCGAACACCAGCTTCGCCGAGTGGTCCCGGAACTCAGCCGAGATCTGCGTCCACAGCGCGGCATATCGATCCTCGACATCGCCCGCCGGATAGGCGTTGATCCACTGCCAGGAGTCGTGGTGCAGATTGACCATCACGTACAGGCCCTCGGCAAGCGACAGGTCCACGATCTCGCGGACCCGGGCCAGCCAGACCGGATCGATCGTGTAGTCCGGGCCAGGGCCATGATGGTTGCTCCAGGTCACCGGGATGCGGATGCTCTTGTACCCCTGAGCGCGCACATGCCGCAGCAGCGCCCGCGTGGTGCGCGGATTGCCCCACGCCGTCTCATCCGGAATGGCGTCGAGCGTGTTGCCAAGGTTCCACCCCGGCTGCATCGCGGCGACCGTGGCCTGCGGGCTTCTGCCCGCAGCGGCAGACGCCACGCCTGTGACGGTCAGTCCGCAGGCAAGCATCAGCCCGGCGACCGCGATCGCGATCATTCTCCTCATCGGAATCCTCTTCGTCGTACCCGTTGATCGGGGGTCTGCCCTTCCCCCGCGGCCGAAACGAAGCCCGATCCCACGCAGAAACTTTCTACGCCAGACGTCGACGTTAGTCAATGTCTTGACAGGCGAATCGCCGTAAACCACCACAGCGAACGCCGAAATGTCTGGAAAGTTTCGGAGACTTAATCGATCATGTCATCGACCGGTCCACAATGGCGTCATGCGCGCCGTGATAACCGAGAAGGGCGTCCTCAGCGTCACAGACGTCCCCACCCCCGAACCCGGACCCGGCCAGATCCGCCTCCGCGTCACCCGCGCCGGCATCTGCGGGTCCGACCTGCACGCCCGCTTCCACGCCGACCTCGCGGCCGACGCCACGGCCGAGATCGGCTACACCGGCTTCATGCGCCACGACCAGCGCGTGATCATGGGTCACGAGTTCACCGGCACGATTGACGCCTACGGCCCGCACTGCCGAAGGCGCTGGCCACAAGGGCGCGCGGTCGTCTCGGTCCCGATGATCCAACACGGTCGCGACGTGCACCTGACCGGACTGTCCGCCCACGCACCCGGCGCCTACGCCGAATACGTCCTGGTCGACGAGGCCGCCACGTTCCCGGTCCCCCGCCACGTCCCACCTGACCTGGCCGCGCTTACCGAACCGCTCTCCGTCGCCCGCCGCGCCGTCAACCGCGGTGCAGTCACCCGCCGAGACACCGCCGTCGTCATCGGCTGCGGCCCGATCGGCCTCGCCGTCATCCTGATGCTCAAGGCCTCCGGCGTCCGCCGCATCATCGCCACCGACCTCACCCCCGGCCGCCGCGCACTCGCCCTGGCCTGCGGCGCCACCTCAGCCCCGGAAGATCCCTGGCCCGGCCTCGGCTTCGCCACCGACGCCCCGACACTCTTCCGCGCCGCCCTCACCGCGCTCCGTACCCTGCGCCGCGTCCCAGGTTTCCCCTGGCAGGCCGTCATGCGTGCGGCCTCCCCGCGCGGCCCGGTCATCTTCGAATGCGTCGGCCTGCCCGGCATCATCGAACAGATCATCACGAACGCCCCGATCCGCTCCCGCGTCGTCGTGGTCGGCGTCTGCATGCAACCGGACACGTTCCGCCCCACCATGGCCAGCAACAAGGAGATCGACCTGCGCTTCTCCTCCGGCTACGCCCCACCCGAGTTCCACGACGCCCTCCACCTCCTCGCCCGCCGCCGCCTCGACCCCCGCCCACTGATCACCGACGTCATCCCGCTCGACGCGCTCCCGGCCGCCTTCGACCTCCTCGCCACCCCGGGCAACCACGCCAAAATCCTGATAAACCCGACCCTATAGATCGACCCACTCACGCCGCACCAACTGCCCGCACGCTCCCGCGGGCACCGGTCGTCGCCCAGGGGCTCCTCCCCTCCGGTCCCGCGCCCACACGGTCAACCCCCGGTCGGTCTATCCGCTCCGCCGCAGACCACCGTGGACAATTGGAGAGCGGCATCGAGGACGGGATTCGAGTCAGTGGCGGCTGAGCGGGCTCGGTGCGGACAGAGTGAAGACGAGACCAGAGCCGCAAGCTGCACCGCGATCACGACAATGAGGGCGCCCTGCATGAGGTGGGCTCGCCAGCCAGTCTCCACGCCCCGCGACGTGGTCGGCTGCGGAGGCGACCGGGCAACGCCGGGTCGGCTGCCCAGCACCCAGCGACACTCCCACCAGGGCAAACAGGACATACCACGCCGTCGCCCGCTTTAAGGATCATTCAGTGGTACGAAAAGCATGGTCATCGGCGAAGTGGACCTATCTTTCGTACCACTGAATGATCCTTAAGGCGGGCGGGGGCACGCGGAGGAACGTGCTCGCGCCGGTTGCGATCAAGCCGCTGCGGGGACCACCACTGACCCGATGGTGGCCGGCCCGGACTGGGCGATCCCGTCGCGATTGAGGCGGCTTACGAGGCGGGGCTGCGGTAACGCGGGACAGACGGCGGCTACGTCGTGAACTGTGGGCGCTTAACCGCGCCAAACCGTGCCAAGGTCGCCCTCTCGCCGCCGCTGCGCTGCGGACTGATCCAGAGCGTGCGCCGCACCGTGGTGAACGGATCCCACCTCATGACCCTCCTGGACAAGTCTGGCCTTTGTCGTCAATCATGAGTCGCGACTCATTTTAACCGAGGCACGAGGAGCCGTCATGACCCCGCGCGAGATCTTCGCCCGCATGCAGCAGGAGTGGTTCGGCCGGTCCGGGCCGCTCACCGGTGATCTACTGGCCGACGATGTCATCATGGAGATGCCGTTCGGCAACCCGGCCCGCATCGAGGGGCGCGATGCCTGGCTCGCGTTCGCCAACCCGGCCCGCGCGGCCTTCCCCGTCCGCATCGACGAATGCCACGTCACAGCGATTCATGACACCACCGACCCGGACACGATCGTCGTCGAATACGAGCTCACCGGGACCGCCGCGGGGCGCCAGGGCACCGCGCCGTTCATCGCGGTCCTGACCGTCCGCGACGGGCGCATCGCCCGCTGGCGCGAATATCAGAACCCGATGGCGATGGCCCGGATCAGCGCATAGCGGCGTCGAGGCGGGCTACCCGGCGCGGGCCGGCGGTGAGGCGGTAGCTGGCGTCGAGCAGCTCGGTGATCTCGGCCCAGTCCACGTCCGCCGTGAGGTCCACCCCGACCCAGCCGTACGGGGCCAGGTAGGCGGGAGCGTACGACCCCGCACCCGCAAGCAGCGCGGCCCGCTCGTCCGGCGTGGTCAGCACCATGATCGACTACTGATGTTGTCGATACACGCCGTCCACCTTGACCGAGCCGCCGTAGTACGCGAACACCTTGGTCGTATAGAACGCGGGCCGCCCGTGCGAGACCTTCTCGGCTGCGTCGGGGAACGCGAGCGCGATCTCACGCACCCGGCGCAGCACCGGATCGGCGTCGTCGAACATGATCGGGTGGCTCACAGTCCGGCCCTCACGCTGATCCCGCTGGTGATCAACCATGTCGTCATGCCCGGAAGCCTATGACGCGGCGGCCCGCGGATCACCGTGATACGGCCGTCATCGCAGGTGGATGACCCCGGCCGGGCAGCGGTCCATCGCCTGCGCGACCGCGCTCCGCGCCTCCTCCGGCGGGGTCTCGTCGAGCAGCACCACCACCGCCTCCTCCGGGTCCTGGTCGAAGACGGCCGGGGCTGTCAACGCGCACAGCCCCGCACCGATGCAGCGGTCGTGGTCGACGGTGACGTTCATGACCAGGCGACCGGCAGCTCGGCCGGGCCGCGGACCACGGAGTCCTTCTTCCAGACGACGTCCTGGAGCGGCACCGCGATGCGCAGGCCTGGTACGCGGGTGGCGAGCGCGCCGAGCACTGTGGTCAACTCCATCCGTGCGATGTGCTGGCCGACGCAGGCGTGCGCGCCGTGGCCGAAGCCGAGGTGCGGGCCGATCGGTCGGGCCGGGTCGAACGTGCCGGCGTCCGGCAGCACCGTGGTGTCGCGGTTGCCGGACTGGACGGCGACGACCACAAACTCGCCGGCCGCGATCTTCTGCCCGCCGAGCGTCAGGTCCTCGGTGGCCTGGCGCAGCAGCCCGACGCCGACGGCCAGGTAGCGGACCAGTTCCTCGCCCGTCGACGCGGCCAGGCCCGGGTCCGCGCAGAGCCGTTCCCAGCGGGACCTGTCGCTGAGCAGCGCCACCATGCCGTAGGTGATCATCGAAGCGGTGGTGTCGAAGCCGGCGATCAGCAGTGCCGCGTTCATCAGGACCAGTTCGGTGTCGGTGAGCGGGCGGTCGCTGTCCGCGCTGTGGGTGATCATGCGGCTGAGGATGTCGTCGCCGGGGGCGGACCGGCGCTGTGCGACCTCACCGTGGAGGTACTCGAACAGTGGCGCGAGCGCGACGCGCAGTTCGGCAGGGGTGGTGCCGGTCGCGAACAGCGAGTACGCCGCGTCCTGGAGCAGCCCGTACTTCTCCGGGGGTACGCCGATCAGCTCAGCGATCACGGCGGTGGTGACAGCTGTCGAGAACTCGGTGTGCAGCGGGTACGGCTCCGGTGAGGCGAGCATCCGGGTGATCGCCTCGTCCGTGATCCGCTCGACCATCGGCTTCAGCTCGGCCAGCCGGCGCGCGTGCGTGACCTGTGGTGCGAAGTTGCGCCGGATCCGTACGTGCTCCGGCCCGTCCATCTGCGAGAACCCGCCGATCGGGGCATCCGGGTCGAACCCGCCCAACACGTGCGCGGCCTGCCCGGCCCGCACCGAGAACCGGCGCCCGTCGCCGAGCACCTGCCGGATCGTGGGGTAGTCGGAGACCAGCCAGGCGCCCAGCCCGGTCGGCGTGGTGACCCTGACGATCCGGCCGTCCTTGCGCAGGTCCGCGTATTCGGCAGGGGGATCGAACGGGTCTCGCTCCTCATGGGGAAGCGGCATCATGGGCAGCGTCGTCATCGGAGACCTCCACGGTGAGTAACCGCCTCCGAACGCTACGCTTCGTCGCCCAAGGTCGATATGCCCTGGCCGGGCGCTTGACAACCGTCAGGAGTAGACGCAGCCGGTCCGGCGGGCGACCCGCGCGCGTTCCTCGGCGGCTAGGCTCCGGTCGTGGAGAAGATCGCGCTTGCCGACGGCCGCACCCTCGAATACCTGACCGAGGGCCCGGACGACGCACGCCCGCTCATCTTCCACCACGGCACCCCGGCGGGCGGCGTCGTCTACCGCCCGCTCGCCGACGCCGCGATCCGGCACGGCCTGCGCCTGGTCATGCCCAACCGCCCCGGCTACTGTGGCAGCACCAGCAAGCCCGGCCGCCGCGTCGCCGACATCGCTGCGGACGTGGCCGCGCTCCTCGACGCGCTCGGCGCCGACGACTTCGTGACCGTCGGCTGGTCCGGTGGCGGCCCGCACGCCCTGGCCTGCGCCGCACTCCTCCCGGACCGCTGCCGGGCCGCCGCCACCATCGCCGGCGTCGCCCCGTTCGGCGCCCCCGGCCTGGACTGGCTCGCCGGCATGGGCGACGACAACCTGGCCGAGTTCGGCGCCGCCTTCCGCGGCACCGCCCCACTCGACGAGTTCCTCACCGACGCCGCCACCGGCCTGATCGACGTCCGCCCCCACGACGTCATCACCGCCTTCGGCGACCTGCTCTCCGACGTGGACCAGTCCGCCCTCCGCTCCGGCATGGCCGACTACCTGGCCGCCGCCTCCCGTACCGCCGTCGCCCAGGGCATCGCCGGCTGGCGCGAGGACGACCTCGCCTTCGTCTCCGACTGGGGCTTCCCCCTCGACACCCTGCGCGTCCCCGTCGCCATCTGGCAGGGCGACCAGGACCGCATGGTCCCGTTCGGCCACGGCCGGTGGCTCTCCACCCACGTCACCGGCGCCACCACCCACCTCCTCCCCGGCGAGGGCCACCTCTCCCTCCTCACCAAGGCCGACGCCATCATCGCCCCCCTCGCCACCGCCTGACCCGACGACCAACCCCCAGACCAAGACCTCACAATCCTTCTTCCCACTCAGTGGGCGGTCCCGCCCGCACGCTCCCGCGGGCTCCAGCCCCGCCGGGGCCGGGAACACCCCAGGGCGTGCACCACGCTCACGGGCGGATGCGTGCGGGCGAACTGATGTCCGGCGCGAAACAGGGGTTGGCGGGTGGCCCCGCCGTGCAGTACTCCAGGTGATGACGAGCCGTCTCGGCGGGCTCTGCGGCGGAAGCTCGGTAGGGTCGCGATCATGGATGTTGTCGTGGTGGGAGCCGGGATCGCCGGACTGGCGTGTGCGCGGGCGCTGGTGGAGGGCGGTGCCCGGGTGCGGGTGCTGGAGCGCGGGCGGGTGGTCGGTGGGCGGCTGGCCAGCAAGCGCTACGACGGGCGGTACGCGGACATCGGGGCGGCCTACTTCGTCGCGGACGATGCGGAGTTCGCGGCGCAGGCCGGGTCGTGGGAGGCGCGCGGGCTGGCCCGAGCCTGGACGGACACGCTGCGGGTCTATCCGGGTGGTGAGAAGACGACCGGGCCGGTGCGCTGGGCCGCACCGGGCGGACTGCGGTCGCTTGCCGCCGATCTCGCGGACGGGCTTGACGTGCGGCTGTCCACCCAGGTCGGCGAGGTGCCGGCGGACGCGGACGCGGTGGTACTCGCCATGCCGGGACCGCAGGCCGTGCGCCTCGACCCACCGCCGGGGATCGTCGCGGCCGCGAACGCGCAGACCTGGCAGCCGGTGATCGCCGCCGTGCTCACCTATCCGGAACGCGGGTGGGATGATCTGCGCGGCGCATTCGTCAACGAGCATCCCGTGCTCGCGACCGTCTGCGACGACGGGGACCGCCGCGGCGACCGCGCCCCGGTGCTTGTCGCCCACTCGACTGCCGCACTTGCGGCCCGCCACCTCGCCGCACCGGAACAGGCCGGGCCGATCCTGGCCGCGGCCGTCGCCGAGCTGCTCGGACTCGCCGCCACGCCCCGGGTCGACGTGCACCGCTGGACCTACGCCCAGCCCGAGCCGACCGACGCTCCCTACGCCCAGGACGGCCGCGTCTGGCTGTGCGGCGACGCATTCGGGCGTCCTCGCGTCCAGACCGCCTGGCTGTCCGGCCGTGCCGTCGCCCGAGCACTGCTCGCATAATCGGCGGCACCGCGCCCAGACCGCCTGGCTGTCCGGCCGGGCCGTGGCCCGAGCACTGCTCG
>NZ_JBITDX010000008.1:276245-347075 GCF_044454585.1 Catenuloplanes sp. NPDC051500 | reverse complement strand
TCGGATGATCGGCGGCACCGCGCCCAGACCGCCTGGCTGTCCGGCCGTGCCGTGGCCCGAGCACTGCTCGGATGATCGGCGGCACCGCGCCCAGACCGCCTGGCTGTCCGGCCGTGCCGTGGCCCGAGCACTGCTCGGATGATCGGCGGCACCGCGCCCAGACCACCCAGCTCACCGGCTCTGCCACCGCCCAAGTACCGCTCGGAAACTGACCTTTCGGGGGCAGGGTGAGCGCCGCCGCAGCCCGCTGGATCACGGAACGTTCGGGCGCGACGCACCCGGCCGGTCCGTAGGACCGGACCTGGGCCGCAAAGGTCAGTAGTAGCCCGCCTGGCTCGGCGATGCTCACCGTGAAACCGGAAGGTCAGTCTGTCCCGCAGGTTGGATCAGGAGCGGCAGGCTCCGCGCGCAAGGACGAAGCCCCTGCACCGGAAAAGTCGTCTTATGAGCACCCGGCCGGCGGAGTGGCCGGGGATGGCCAAGATCCTTGTTTTGCTCACGGTCCTTTCCCGGCGGTGCAAAGGACCGTGAGCAAAACAAGGATCTTGATTCCCGCATAGTGGAAGATCCATTTCCGGCCGGCGGGCTGGACGGTCTCGCCGAGCATGGACCCTGAGCCCGAAAGCTCAGTAACCGGCGGCAACGCCCCCAGACCGCCCAGCTCACCGGCCACGCCGTCGCCCAAGCACCGCTCGCATAATCGGCGGCACCGCACCCAGACCACCCAGCTCACCGGCCACGCCACCGCCCAAGCACCGCTCGCATAACCGGCGGCCCCGCACCCAGACCACCCAGCTCACCAGCCATGCCGTCGCCCAAGCGCTGCACGATTGTTCGTCGGCTCCGCTTCCAGACCGCCTGGCTGTCGGCCGTTCCGTGGCGTGGGAGCTGCGGGGTTGATCGTGCGACCACGGGTCCGCGGCCCGCGGGAGCACGCGGGCTGGACCCCGGCGGAAGTGGGAAAATCGGGATTTGGGAGATTTTGCTGGTGGATCTCAGCGCGGTTGATTGGGTCATGCTCGCCGGCGCGGCGCTGCTGATCGGTTTCGCGAAGACCGGTGTGGGTGGCGTGGCCGGGGTCGCGGTGGCGGTGTTCGCGATGGTGCTGCCGGCGAAGGAGTCGACAGCGGCCGTGCTTGTGCTGCTCATCGTGGGTGATGTGCTTGCGGTGGCGCTGTACCGCAAGCACGCGGACTGGCGGCTGCTGGTCCGGTTGCTGCCCGCGGTGCTGCCGGGTCTGGTGCTCGGCGCGTGGTTCCTGCACGTCGCGGATCAGACGCTGATGCGGCGGTCGATCGCGGTGATTCTGCTGATCATGGCGGTGTTACAGCTGTGGACGTCGCGCCGCCGCCGGGAGATCGCCCAGGAGACGGACGCGAAGGCGGCCCGGCAAGCGGACGCCGAGGCCGCGCGGAAGGCGGGGACGGCGGGCGGGCAGGTGACGGAGACGGTCGCCACGCAGGCACCGGCACCGGCCGAGGCAGAGGCAGAGGCCGGACAGCGGGTGGAGGCGGGGGCCGTTTCACCGGCGGGTGCGGAGAACGCAGATGCCGTGCCGGGCGAAAGGGGCACGATCAAGCGGGCCGCTCCCTTTGCCGTCGGGGCGGTCGCCGGGTTTGCGACGATGACCGCGAACGCGGCCGGGCCGGTCATGACGCTTTACTTGCTGCTCTCCGGGCGGTCGGTGATGCAGCTGCTCGGCACCGGCGCGTGGTATTTCCTGCTTGTCAACGTCGCGAAGGTGCCGTTCAGCGCGGGCCTGCACCTGTTCAGCGCGGACGCGCTGCTGATGGATCTGATGCTGGTCCCGGTGCTGCTTGTCGGCGCGGCGGCCGGCACGGTGGTGGCGCGGCGCATCTCGCTGCGGCTGTTCGGTGACGTGACGCTCGTGCTCACTGCGGTGGCGGCGGTTCTGCTGCTTATCTGAGGCCCACACTAGGATCGCCGCGTGACTGTGACAACGGCACCGCCGGCAGACATCGTCCGGCGGCGGCTGGCGCCGGTGGATCATCGCCTCCACCCGTATTCCTGGCTCGTCACCCTTGCGATCATGGGGCTCGCCGCGATCCTGCGGCTGACCGGGATCAGCAGCCCGGCCAATCTGGTCTTCGACGAGGTCTACTATCCGACCGACGCCTGGGACATGCTTCAGCGCGGCGTGGAGTGGGACGAGAAGTCCGGCGGCCCGGGGTACGTGGTGCATCCGCCGCTCGGCAAGTGGCTGATCGCGCTCGGCGAGGCGATGTTCGGCAACACCGCGCTGGGCTGGCGGTTCTCCGTCGCGGTCGCGGGCACGTTGATGGTCGGGCTGCTCATCCGGGTCGCGTACCGGATGTTCCGGTCGGTGGTGCTGGCCGGCGCGGCCGGGCTGCTGCTGACGATCGACGGCTTCCACCTGGTGCTGTCCCGGATGGCGCTGCTCGACATCTTCCTCGGGCTGTTCGTCCTGGCCGCGTTCGCCGCGATGGTCCGCGACCGCGATCACTACCGGGGCCGGCTGCTTGAGGCGCGGGACGGCGGGCCGCCGTGGTGGCTGCTCGGCGCGGGCGTGCTGTTCGGGCTGGCGGCCGGCGTGAAGTGGAGCGCGCTGTTCTTCCTGCCGTTCTTCGGCGCGATGGTGATCACCTGGCGGGTGCAGGCGCGCCGTTCCGCAGGTCTGCCCGGCTCGACCGTCCGGCGCGACGTGCTCGGGGATCTGGGCTGGGGGCTGCTCAGCTGCGTGCTGGGCGCGATCGTCTACCTGGCGACCTGGTCCGGGTGGCTGCTCACCGACACCGGCTATTTCCGGCACTACCGCGCGGAGAACGGGTTGAGCGAGCCGCCGGTGCTCGGCGCGCTGCTGAATCTGCTTCACTACCACCAGTCGGCGTACGGGTTCCACAGTGGCCTGACGACGGCGCACACCTATCAGTCCTGGCCGTGGCAGTGGCTGCTGCTGGGCCGGCCGGTGCTGTTCTACTTCCCGAACACGGGCGACTGCGTCCCCCCGGAGTGCGCCCGGGTGATCCTGCTGCTCGGCACGCCGCTGCTGTGGTGGTCGTTCCTGCCTGCGCTTGTCGCACTGCTCTGGTTCGGCATAGCGCGCCGGGATTGGCGCGCCTACGCGATCCTGACCGGCGCGGTCGCGGGCCTGCTGCCGTGGTTCTACTTCGCGGCCGCGGACAGCCGCACCATGTTCTCGTTCTACGCGCTGCCGGCCCTGCCGTTCCTGATCCTGGCCGTGGTCTACGTCCTCGGCGCGATCATGGCGCCGCCCCGTCGCGGGATCGGCGCCCTGATCGCGGGCTTCTACCTGGTCGCGGTCGCGCTGTGCTTCGCCTACTTCTTCCCGATCTTCATCGGCGAGCGGATCCCCTACGGCGACTGGCTTGCCCGGATGTGGCTGGGCGACCGCTGGATCTGAGCGCGTCCGGCGTCAGCCCTTCACGTACGGGTCGATCGCCACGCCGTCGGGAAGCGCGGTGGTCATCTCGTCCGCGTCGCCGTCGCCGTCGGTGTCGCGGAGCGTGAAGTCGGTGTTGCCGTCGTTGTCGGCGTCGATCTCGGCGGTGTCCATCACGCCGTTGTCGTCGGTGTCGGTCAGGATCGTCTCCTGGATGCCGTCGCCGTCGGTGTCGTGGAAGCTGAGGTCGGCGGTGCCGTCGCCGGCGAAGTCGAAGGACGTGCTCTCCAGCACGCCGTCGCCGTCGTAGTCCGTGTCGGTCTGGTCGGCGACGCCGTCGTTGTCCACGTCGATGTCGACCCGGTCGACGAAGCCGTCGCCGTTGTGGTCGGTCCTGATCTCCGTGGTGCCGTTGAGCGACAGCTCGGTCATCGTGACCGGCGCGTTCCACTCCGGCTCCTCGGCCGGCTCGGCGGTGACGTCCGCGTGCGCGTCGAGCGGCGAGTCGAAGGCCGGCATCTCGTCGTCCGCGCCTGCCACACCGTCCGGGATTCCGGTCTCGGAGAAGTCGACGTCGGCCGTGAACTCGCTCATGGTCTCTCCCCAGGCTTCGGTGCGCCGCAGCGGCGCTGATGAAGAATCTAAGCGGCTGGAGATCGACTCACATCCCGGTAACGTGCCACCGCTCCCCACCGGCCGCGGGGGATCCTGAACCGAGCGCACCCGCGCGGAAGCCAGTATGGTTCCGCCGGTGAGATCCCGAATGATCCCGATCCTGCTCGGCGCCGCCCTCGTCGGCGGCTGCGCCACCACGACAGAACCGGTCGGATATACGCCCTCGTCCGCGCCCGCCGCCCTCGACAACTGCGGCACGCAGCTAAGCGTGCCGAAGCCGCCGAGCCGGGTGGTGACCATGAACCAGGCCGCGACCGAGGTGATGCTCGCGCTCGGCCTGCAGGAGCGGATGATCGGCACCGCGCACCTGGACGACGCGATCCTGCCGGAGTACGCGGCCGCCTACGCGGCGATCCCGGTGCTTGCCGCGGCGTACCCGGCGAAGGACGCGCTGACGAAGGCGGACCCGGACTTCGTCTACGCCTCCTCGGCCGCCGCGTTCGCCCCGGACGCCGCCGGTGAGCGCGATGAGCTGGACGCGCTCGGCGTCGGCAGCTACCTGTCGCCGGCCGGCTGCGCGCCGGTGCAGCCCGCGGCGAAGCCGGCCGTCGACGACGTGTTCGCGGAGATCACCGAGATCGGTGCGATCTTCGGCGTGCCGGAGCGGGCAGCCGCGCTTGTCGCTGACCACCGGGCCCGGATCGCCGCCGCGGCCGCGAGCGTGACCCAGACCGAGGACGAGCGCCTGCTGTGGTGGGACGCCGGCACCGACACGCCGACTGTCGGCGCCTGCTGCGGCACTCCCGCCCTGATCATGGCCGCGATCGGCGCGCCGAACGCGTCCGCTGCCGTGCCCGGCGCCTCCGCGGAGACCACCTGGCCCGCGGTCGTCGCGGCCGACCCGACAGTGATCGTGCTCGTCGACTCGGCCGGCTCCCCGGCCGCCGCGAAGAAGGCGTATCTGGCCGCGACGCCCGCGCTCAAGAACCTGACCGCCGTTCAGCACGAGCGTTTCGTGGACCTGCCGTACTCCGAGACCACCGCCGGCGTACGCACGGTGCTCGGCATCGAGCGCCTGGCCGCCGGCCTGACCGCGCTCGGCGTCGGGGTGAGCAGCTAAACAGCGCGCACCGCGGGAGCGGGAACGGCTTCCCGCTCCCGCGGCGGCGTGTCCGGCAGGTCATTTCGTCACTATGGCAACAACCTTCTTCTCAGCCGCTCACACCTCGGCAAATGTCAATTCATCGATGCTCCGTAGCGTTTCGGGTGCGCCAGATCGGCGCGGAACGCTCTCGGAGGAGCCCGCATGTCACTCAGGTCCCTCGGCCTCGCCGCACTCAGCGGTGCGGCGATCACCGCGCTGACGGCAGCGCCATCGCTGGCCGGCACGCCGAACGGTGAGGTTCTCGCCGCCGGCAGCGACACCGCTGTCGCCGGCAGCTACATCGTCGTTCTCAAGGACGGCACGACCGCCAGCCCGGCCGGAATCGCCGGGAAGTTCGGCGGCGAGGTCGACCGCGTCTACGACCGGGCGCTGCGCGGCCTCGCCGGGCGGTTCAGCGCGTCGGAGGCGCGGCGACTCGCGGCCGACCCGTCGGTCGCCTACGTCGAGCAGAACCAGCGGGTGCAGCTGGCGGCCACCCAGACGAACCCGCCGAGCTGGGGCCTGGACCGCATCGACCAGCGGAACCTGCCGCTGGACTCCTCCTATACGTACCCGGCGAGCGGCGGCGTGCGGATCTACGTGGTGGACACCGGTGTGCGGATCTCGCACCAGGACTTCGGCGGGCGGGCCAGCAACGGCTACGACGCGGTCGACGGCGACACCGTGGCGCAGGACGGCAACGGGCACGGCACGTTCGTCGCGGCGGTCGCGGCCGGGACCAGCTACGGCGTGGCGAAGAGCGCGTCGATCGTCGGCGTCCGGGTGCTCGACAACAACGGCTCCGGGACCACGGCCGGTGTGATCGCGGGCGTGAACTGGGTGACGAACAACGCGGTCGAGCCGGCCGTGGCGAACCTCAGCCTCGGCGGCGGCGCCAGCACGTCGCTTGACACGGCGGTGCGCAACTCGATCGCATCAGGCGTCACGTACGTCGTCGCGGCCGGCAACAGCGGTGCGAACGCGGGCAACTACTCCCCGGCCCGGGTCACGCAGGCGCTGACCGTGGGCGCGACCTCGAACACTGACGCGCGCGCGTCCTGGTCGAACTACGGCACCGTGCTGGACCTGTTCGCACCCGGCGTGTCGATCACGTCGGCGTGGGCGACGAGCAACTCGGCCACCTACACCGGGTCCGGCACGTCGTTCTCGTCACCGCACGTGGCCGGCGCGGCCGCGCTCTACCTCTCCGCGAATCCGGCCGCCTCCCCGGCGACGGTGCACGCGGCGATCGTCAACGCGGCCACGCCGAACAAGGTCACCGGCCCGGGCTCCGGGTCCCCGAACCGCCTGCTCTTCGTCGGCTGACTCCCCGGCGGGCCGCACCCCCTGGGGCGCGGCCCGTCACGCCATCGACGCCTGCCTGTCCGGCTCCTCGCGCAGGATCGCCGCGTTCAGCCAGGCCTCCGGGATGGCGAAGGCGTCCACGAGCGTCCGCATCCGCGGGCGCAGTTCCACGAGCAGCTCGTGTACGGCCCCGGTGACCGCCTTCGCGCGTGACGGCGTGAGCCGCTCGTGCTCCAGGAACCAGCCCTTGTCCGCCTCGATCGTGGTGAGCGCGTAGAGGTCGCAGACCTTCTCCAGCAGCGCCTTCGCCTCCTCGTCGGCACAGGACGCGATGCCCGCCACGAACGCCTCGAGCACCACCCGGTCGACGTGTGCCCGCGCGGCCGCGAGCACGTGGTCCTGCACGTCGTTGAAGATGTCGAACGGCCTGTCGCGCTTCGTCTCCGCGCCCTTGCGCAGCCGCCGTACCGCGCCCTCGAGCAGGTGCTTCTCCCGCTCCTCGAACATGGACAGGTGCCAGCCGCGCTCGGTCAGCCCGACGTTGTCGCCGCGGCCGGGCACGGCGTCGACCAGGCGCTGGATGAGCGTGCGGGCGGCCGTGCGCTCCAGGACCATCTCGCGCACCTGCTCGGCCGCGAACGTGGCCCTGCCCCAGCCGTCGAGCGAGCCGAACGCGTCCCGGTAGCCGGTGAGCAGCCCTTTGCCGACCAACTGCAGCAGCACCGTGTTGTCGCCCTCGAACGTGGTGAACACGTCCGTGTCCGCCTTCAGGCCGGGCAGCCGGTTCTCCGCGAGGTAGCCGGCGCCGCCGCACGCCTCCCGGCACATCTGGATGGTCCGTGTCGCGTTCTGCGTCTGCACCGCCTTCAGCCCGGCCGCGCGGGACTCCAGCTCGCGGAGCATCTCGTTCCCGGCCAGCGCATCTGACAGGTCACACACCAACTGCTCCTGCGCGAACGTGTACGCGTAGCTGCGGGCCAGCGCGGTGAGCAGCTTCCGCCGGTGCGCGAGATAGTCGTTGAGCACGACCTCCTCGCCGGAGTCGGGCGCGGTGAACTGACGGCGGACCTCGCCGTACCGGACCGCGATGGTCAGCGCGCTCTTCGCGGCCGCGGACGCGGACCCGCCGACGCTGACCCGGCCGCGGACGAGCGTGCCGAGCATGGTGAAGAACCGCCGGGTGTCGTTCTCGATCGACGACGAGTACGTGCCGTCCGGCGCGACCTGCCCGTACCTGTCGAGCAACATCTCCCGGTCCACGGTGACGTGCGCGAACGCGATCCGGCCGTTGTCCACGCCGAGCAGCCCGGCCTTCGCGCCCGCGTCGGAGAGCGTGACGCCCGGCATCGGCCTGCCGTCCTGGTCGCGGATCGGGACCAGGAACGCGTGCACGCCGTGCCGCCGCTCGCCGATGACCAGCTGGGCGAAGACGACGGCCATCCGCCCGTCCCGGGCCGCGTTGCCGATGTAGTCCTTGCGGGCCGCCTCGTACGGCGTGTGCAGGTCGAACGTCTGCGTCTCCGGGTCGTAGACGGCGGTGGTGCGCAGCCGCTGCACGTCCGAGCCGTGCCCGGTCTCGGTCATCGCGAAGCAGCCCATCACCTCGCCCGCGACGATGCCGGGGATCCAGGCCTCGTGGTGCCGCCGGGTGCCGAGCGAGTAGACCGCGCCGCCGAACAGTCCCCACTGCACACCGGCCTTGACCATCAGCGACAGGTCGACCTGCGCGAGCGTCTCGGTCGCCACCATCGAGCCGCCCGGGTCGGACCCGCCGCCGAACTCCGCCGGGAAGCCCGCCGCGACGCCGACCTCCGGCGGGATCTCGCGCACCAGCCGGCTGATCCGCTCCCGCGCCTGCTCGCCGGTCTCGCCGGGCACGGTCACGAACCGGCCGTCCAACAGCGATCGGGCGTTGCGACGCAGGTGCGCCCAGCGGCCGTCAAGCACCTCGGTCAGGCTTTCAGGCAGGCTCATAGCGTCAATCTTGCCCCCAAGATCCGCGGACCATGCCTGATACTGTCCGCCACACCATTCACGGGGAGAACACGAATGCTCACTGAACACATACGTGACGCCGCGATGACCGCGGTGATCTTCGCCTTCTTCAGCACGGTCTGGTTCGGCTGGGCGCAGGAGACGCGTACCCGGAGGTCCCTGATCGGCGCCACTGTCGTCGCCGTGCTCGTGCTGGCCGGCGGCCTCGCGGTGGCGATCCCGCACTGGTCGGACAGCACCGCGTTCGCGGACCCGGACACCAGCAGGACGTACGGCATCATCGTGGGCGTCGAATTCGGTCTGGCCGGCCTCGGCGCGGGCCTGCTCGCGGCCCTCACACGTGCGGAGTGGATCCCGGTGTGGGTCTCGTTCGTCGTCGGCGTGCACCTGTTCTCGATCGCCGCGGTCCTCGACTATCCACTGATCCACCTGGTCGGCGTGCTGGTCACGGCCGTGTCGCTGCTTGCGGTGCCGATCGCGCGCGCCCGCGACCTGCCGATCAGCCTGGTCACCGGCGTGGGCGCGGGCGTCTCGCTGCTCACGGCCGCGACCTGCTCCCTGATCCTCTCCCTGACCGCCTACTGACCAAAGCCCCAAAAAGATCGTCCCCCATCACCGCGGTGCTCGCGGCCCGCATGCTCCCGCGGGCACCGGTCGTCGCCCAGGGGCTCCTCCCTGTCTGTCCCGCGGTCGGCAAGCCGAGAAAACGAGCTGACCTGCCTGTCCACTTAGCGCCATGTCAACTTTGACGCAGGACGAGGAAACATACCGGTAAACAATGGAAGACGATCATGCGTGCAGCGAAACACGCATGAAGGAGCCCCCATGCTCGGTCGTCTGCTCGGCGCGGTCCTGATCGGGACCACGTCGATACCCATAGTGGCCGCACCGGCGGCCGCCGCACCCGCCGCCGGCGCCGCCGTCACTCCGGCCGGCGCCGTGACCCGTGCGCTCACGCTTGTCACAGGCGACACGGTCAGCCTGACCGAGGCCGCGCCCGGGAAGTTCGCGGCCACTGTCACGCCCGCACCCGGGCGGGAGACCATCGGGTTCCACACGTACGAGGTCGACGGCACGTTGCAGGTCGTCCCGGAGGACGTCGTCCCACTGCTGCGGGCCGGGCGACTCGACGCGGACCTGTTCGAGGTGGAGCACCTGCTCGACCAGGGCTTCGGTGACGCCGAGTCGGACACGCTCCCGCTGATCATCCGTGGCGGCACGGCCGGCATGCGCACGGCCGGCACCGCCCTCACCGGCATCGGCGCCACCGCGATCGCGCCCGCGAAGACCGCGCTCGCCGACTTCTGGAAGGCGCAGACCACCGCGCGCACCGCGTCCGAGACCACCATCTACCTGGACGGGCGCGTCGAGGCCTCGCTCGACCGCAGCACCGCGCAGATCGGCGCGCCGGCCGCGTGGGCGAAAGGCCTGGACGGCCGCGGCGTCACCGTCGCAATCCTCGACACCGGCATCGACGCCACCCACCCCGACCTGGCCGGGAAGATCACCGAGGCACGGAACTTCAGCAACAGCCCGGACGCGGTCGACAGGCACGGTCACGGCACGCACGTGGCGTCCACGGTCGCCGGCTCCGGCGCCGCGTCCGGCGGCACCCGCAAGGGCGTGGCCTCGGGCGCGAAACTCCTTGTCGGCAAGGTGCTCGGCGACGACGGCTACGGCCAGGAGTCGGACATCATCGCGGCCATGCAGTGGGCGGCCGACGCCGGCGCGAAGGTCGTCAACCTGAGCCTGGGCGGCGGCCCAGCCGACGGCCTGGACCCGATGAGCCTGGCCGTCAACGAGATCAGCGAGGCCAGCGGCACGCTGTTCGTGATCGCGGCCGGCAACGACGGCGAGCAGGGCGACTCCACGGTGGGCTCGCCCGGCACGGCCGCCGCGGCGCTCACGGTCGGCGCGGTCGCGCGCGACGACACCATGGCGAGCTTCTCAAGTCGCGGGCCGCGCGCCGGCGACCTCGGCCTCAAGCCGGAGATCACCGCACCGGGCGTGGCAATCGTGGCCGCCCGCGCCGCCGGTACCGCGATGGACTCGCCTGTCGACGCGAACTACACCGCCGCCTCCGGTACATCGATGGCGACACCGCACGTGGCCGGCGCGGCCGCGATCGTGGCACAGCAGCACCCGGACTGGACCGGCGCGCGCATCAAGGAGGCGCTCGTCAGCACCGCCAAAACCACCTCAGGCGAGACCGTCTACGCGCAGGGCGCCGGCCGGGTCGACCTGTCCCGGGCCACCACCCAGACCGTGACCGGCAGCCCGGTGGTGGACTTCGCCAGGCAGACAGTCGACTCCCCCACGGCGACGCGCACCGTGACCTACCACAACGCGGGCACGGCCGCGGTTACGCTGGCCCTGACCGCGCCGTCCTTCGCCACGACATCAGTCACAACAATCACTGTCCCCGCCGGTGGCACCGCGTCCGTCACGCTCGGCGTCACCTTCGCCGGACGGCAGCCGGGCCGGCTCTCCAGCTGGCTCACCGCCACCGCGCCCGGTGGCGTGCTCGTCACCACAGCTGTCGGTGCCACCGTCGACGGCCCGGTCCACCAGGTCACCATCAAGGCTGTCGACCGCAACGGCGCACCCGCGTTCATACCGGTGCTCAACGTGCGCGGCGACGACGGCCGATTCGACCATCTGGTCTTCGCCGGGGAGGCCGGCACCACGATCGCGCTCCAGGAGGGCACCTATCTCCTCGACGCCACGATCGACCAGGACCAGGTCTCGGACAACTTCGTCACCATCCCGGAACTCAAGGTCACCGGCGACATGACTGTGCTGCTCGACGCGCGCAAGGGCACGCCGATCAGGATCGAGACGCCGCGACCCGCCGAGCCGACCTCGATCACCAGCTACTACATCCACCGGGTCACCGGCACCGGCCGGACCATCTCGCACGGCGTGATGCGCTTCAGCCTCACCAAGGACATCTACGTGTCCCCGACACCGAAGGTCAAGACCGGCACGTTCGAGTTCTCCTCCCGCTGGCAGCTGGTCGCGCCACGCGTGCGGGCCGCGTACGCCCAGGGGACGGTCGGGGCGTACCTGGTCAACCGCTCCCCGGTCTACGACGGCACCCGCCGCTACCAGCTGGCCCCCGCGACCGCCCGGGACCTGCGTGGCAAGGCCGTGCTCGTCGACAACGACTACAGCGACGACCTGACCCGCTTCGTCACGGCCGGCGCCGCCGCGGTCGTGCTGATCAACCCGGCCGGCGACGACCCGTGGACCGGCTGGGACCCGTCCATCACGGAGAAACTGCCCGTCGTCACCGTCCAGGTCTCCCACGAGGACGGTGCGAAACTGCTGCGCCGCCTCGGCACGCTCGACCTCACGCTCACCACCTCCAGCCCGTACCTCTACGACGTCATCCAGGTGTCCGAGGGCCGCATCCCGGACCGCGTCGTACACACCGTGACTGCCGCAAACACCAAGCGGATCACCACGCGGTACGCGCACAACGGCGGCCTCGACTGGATCAAGGAGCAGCGCTTCGCCTGGCGCCCGTGGCAGGGCTTCGCCTGGAACGACACCGCCCGCATCGCCCGGACGCCGTCCGTACGCGAGGAATGGGTCTCGGCCGGTGACTCCCAGTGGCAGCACGTCGTCAACCACGCGTACCCGTGGAACAGCTTCGGGCCGCTGCAATCCGGCTTCTTCGAGCCGGTGAAGTCCTACGCACCGGGTAGCAGTGCGGAGACGTGGGCCGCGCCGGTCGTCCGGCCCGCGGACGTCGGCTCCCACCGTGAGGGGAACGTGCTGCACCTGCGGGTGGCGGAGTTCGTCGACGGCGACGGTCACCACACCAGCGCGTATCCGGGCGAGTCGACGGCGGCACTCTGGCGTGACGGTGTCAAAGTTGCGGATCTTCCGCTGGGGGCGGTCGACGTCACCACCACGCCTGGGCTGTCCGCGTATCGGCTCACGGTAAGCACGGCCCGGAGCAACGACCCGGACTGGCAGTTCGGTGTCCGTACCGACACCGAGTGGACGTTCAAGTCGGGCGAAGGGGTGGGTGAGCTGCCGCTGCTGGGGATCGACTACACGCCTGGGCTGTTCGGTGTGCGCCTTGAGGCGGATGCGCGGCTGTCGGCGCTCAAGGCGGAGATCTCGGCAGATGACGGGAAGACCTGGCGGGAGACCGTCGTCATTGGGGGTACCGCGCTGGTCGCCCCGAGCAGGACGCCGGTGTCGCTGCGTGTCACGGCGAAGGATGCGGCAGGGAACACGGTGACCCAGACGGTGATCCGGGCGTACCAGACGATCTGAGGTATCCGGGGGCGTCACCTGTACTGATACGGGTGGCGCCCTCTGGGCCGGTCCAGTTGCGTCTTGCTGGGGTTTCACGGCCGGGATGCGAGTCGGGCACGCCCCTGACAAGCGCGGACACGAGCAAGCGGGTCGACCCGGCGCTGGGCCGATACTCCCATTGGGGAGGACGAAGCACGCTGTCGCCCGCCTTAAGGATCATTCAGTGGTACGAAAAGCATGATCATCGGTGAAGTTAACCTACCTTTCGTACCACTGAATGGCCCGTAGATCGAGAGGGGCGCGAAAGATGATCGTTTAGCGGGGGGCTACCGGGGAATCCGCTGTGAGCTGCGCGGATACCTCCCGCGTGCCTGAAGGAGAGCCATGAAGCTGCCGAACCCCCGCGGCCCGATCAGTGAGCACCTGGTGGATGCGCTTGCGCGTGACCCGTACGAAATCGAACAGCTTGTGGTGCACGACAGCCGGGACCCGCTCACCGACGAGGATCTGCAGCTGGCGCTGTTCATCGCGTATGAGCTGCACTACCGCGGCTGGGACGGCGTCGACGAGCGCTGGGAGTGGGAGCCGTCGCTGCTGCGGTTGCGTGCGGCGCTGGAGGGGCCGTTCGAGGCCGCGTTGCGCGAGCTGGCCGGGGCCGTCCCCACGGTCGAGCCGGCTGAGGTGCCGCATGCGCTGAGCGGCGTCGTCGCGGCCGATGACGGGCCGTCGCTGGCCAAGCACCTGCAGACCGGGTCGAGCGTGGCCGAGTTCCGTGAGTTTATGATGCACCGGGCCGTCTACCACCTGCGCGAGGCGGATCCGCACAGTTTCGCGATCCCCCGCCTGTCCGGCCGGGCGAAGGCGGCGCTTGTCGAGATCCAGGCCGACGAGTACGGCCAGGGGCGCTACGAGCGGATGCACGCCACGCTGTTCGCCAACACGATGACGGCGCTCGGGCTGGACACTACGTACGGCGCCTACGTCGAGGCCGCCCCGGCGATCACGCTTGCGACGAACAACACCATGTCGTTGTTCGGCCTGCATCGCCGGCTGCGTGGCGCGGTCGCCGGTCATCTGGCGGCGTTCGAGATGACGTCCTCGCTGCCGAACCGGCGTTACGGCAACGGGCTGCGCCGTCTCGGCTTCGACGCGGACGCCACGCTCTTCTTCGACGAGCACATCGAGGCCGATGCGGTGCACGAGCAGATCGCGGCTACCGATCTGTGCGGGTCGCTCTGTGCCGCCGAGCCGCATCTCATCCCGGATGTGCTCTTCGGCGCCACCGCCTGTCTTGCCGTGGACGCCCGCTGGGCCACCCATCTACTGACCGCGTGGTCCGCCGACACCACCTCGCTGCGTACCGGCCCGTGATCCGGCCGATTCCTCCTCCCCGCCGGAACCGGGCCGGAACCCGCCGGAACCCGCCGGGTCACCGCGGGGGAGGAGGAATCAGCGCTCAGTCGCGTCCGGTGCCGGCCTTGAAGCCGATGGCCTTGTGGGTGCCGTCGCAGAAGGGCTTGGCAGCGGACTTTCCGCAGCGGCAGAGCGCCACCGTCTTCCGCCCGGCGTCGATCAGCTCGCCGTCCGGGGTCATGATCTCGAAGTCGCCGCGCACCAGCAGCGGGCCGTCCTCGTAGGGCACGATGCGTGCTGCGTGATCTTCCATGTGGAACCGATTTCCCACTCCTGACCGGCGCAAACGGCCGATGCCCGGCACTCATCGACGCCGGGTGATGGGCGGATCGCCGACGGTCACACAGAACCCGATCGACGTTGTACGATCCGGCCATGACCTTCAGGGAACGGCAGGTCACCCTTGTCGGCCCGGACGGTGTCGCACCCGGCCGGCTCGCCTGGCTGTGGCGCGGCGAGGGCGATGTGGTGATGTCGCTGACCGGCCCGCCCGGCCACGCGGAGGTCACCGGACCCGACCTCTTCACCGCGCTGACGGCGCTGCGCCGCCACCTGGAACCGGCCGGCTGGTCGATCGCGGTCCAGGGCGCCCGTCGCGGCGCCCGTCCCAGCGACACCCACCCCACCCGGGTGTACGTGCCGGACTCCCCCGGTCATCCGCAGATGCTCGCCGACGCCGATCCCGCGCTGCTTAACAGCTAGGCGCCGACCGCCGGAGCCGACGTGACCGTCGTAACAATCATCCGCGGCGGGAAGATCCCGGAGCTGCGAGAACTTGCCAACACCGTGGCTCAGAACCCTACCGTGACCCCGCCCGCAGACGGCCTTCCTCCCGGAGAGTCGCTCCCGCTCGGGCGCCGCTTCCGGATCGTTCTCGTGCTCGGGTTCCTCACCGCGCTCGGCCCGCTGACGATCGACATGTACCTTCCGGCGCTGCCGACGATCACCACCGACCTGCAGACCAGCGCCGCGGCCGTCCAGCTGACGCTCACCGGCACGCTCGTCGGCCTGGCGTTCGGCCAGCTGCTGATCGGCCCGCTGTCCGACGCGGTCGGGCGGCGCTGGCCGCTACTTGCCGGCATCGCGGTTCACGTGCTCGCGTCCGCGCTCTGCGTGGTCGCGCCGAACCTGGTCACGCTCGGCACACTGCGCGTGCTGCAAGGTCTCGGCGCCGCGGCCGCCGCAGTGGTGGCGACCGCCATGGTGCGCGACCTGTTCTCCGGCCTGGCGGCGGCCCGGCTGTTCTCCCGCCTGATGCTTGTCGTCGGCGTCGCGCCGATCCTCGCCCCGACGCTCGGCGGCTGGGTGCTCGGCCTGACCTCGTGGCGCGGCGTGTTCGTGGTGCTCGCCGTGGTCGGCCTGGCGATCATGGTGGCCTCCGCGGTGGTCCTGCCGGAGACGCTGCCGGTCGACCGGCGCCGCAACGGCGGGGTGGTCGGCACGGTCCGTGACTACGGGCGCCTGTTCACCGACCGGGTGTACGTGGGCCTGATCCTGGTAGCCGGCCTCGCGATGGCCGCGCTGTTCGCCTACGTTTCGGGCTCCTCCTTCGTTTTCCAAGATCAGTTCGGCATGAGCGAGCAGCAGTTCGCGTACGTCTTCGCCGGCGGCGCCGTGGGCCTGATCGGCGCCACCCAGTTCAATGTGCGGCTACTGCGCCGCTGGACGCCCCAGCAGATCATGAGCGCCGCGCTGCTGACCGGCATCGGCTTCGGCGTGATCCTGCTGGTCACCGCCGCGACCGGCTTCGGCGGCGTCGTCGGTGTGATCGTCCCGCTGTGGCTCGTGCTCGCCGCTGTCGGCCTGATCATGCCGAACGCACCCGCGCTGGCCCTGTCACGGCACGGCGAGGCGGCCGGCACCGCGGCCGCGCTGCTCGGCGCGGTCCAGTTCGGCGTGGGCGCGCTTGCCGCACCGCTTGTCGGCATGCTCGGCGTCGGCGCGGTCCCGATGGCCGTCGTCGTCCTGGGCGGCATGCTCTCCGCGTCTGCGGTCTTCTTCCTGGTCGTCCAGCCCCACCGGCTCCCGTCCGAGCGGCTGGAACCGGCCATCGCGGTCGCCCACTAGGTCTCCCACAGCCCCCGCCGCGTTCCACGAGAACGCGACGGGGGCTGTTTCACGCGCTGCCACAGCCGGGCTGAACACCCGGGCGTCCCGGCAGGCCCATCTCACGCCGCGCCGCCGCCGGGCCGTCTCGCGCGGCCGTCTCACGCCGCGCCGGCGCCGGGCCGTCTCACGCCGCGTCGCCCCCGCGCCGCCCCACCCAGCCGTCTCACGTGGCGTCGCCGCCGGGCCACCTCACCCGGCCGTCTCATCCGGCCGCCTCACCCAGCGTCGCCGCCGAGCCGCCCCTCCCAGCCGTCTTACGCGGCGTCGCGCCGGGGGAACGTGACCGCGGCGACCACGGCGGCGGCCAGCGCCCAGACCAGGACGGCAACCCCCACATCTGCGGGGTTGCCGGGCAGCCAGTCCTTTTGGAGCAGCGGGCTTGCCACGTAATACACAAGCAGCAGCGACAGCACTGCAGGCACCGGATGGCGGAGCAGCATCGTGACCGCGCCCGCAAGCAGCGTGGTCGCCACCAGATAGCCGATCACCCGTCCACCCACGCCGCTGGTCAGCGCCGTCACCACCGCCACCGGCAGCACGGCGAGCGCGAGCGTCACCGCCTTCGCACCCAGCAGCGGCAGCCTCCGCGGCATGGCCAGCAGCGTGGTCCGGATCTGCCCGCCGCCGTCATGCTCCGACGACACGGCCAACACCCCGAAGATCAGGAAACCTGCCTGGGTGTACGTCAGCGGCAGCGCCCCGGCCTCCCCCACCGCCCATCGCAGCAGCCCGGTAGCGGCCAGCGTCAGCCCGGCCGTCCAGGCAAGCGACGGCAGCGAGACGAGTTTGAGCAGCTCAGCGCGCAGATACGTCATGCGTCGCGCCGCTGGAACAGGTAGCCGCCGATCGCCAGCAGCAGCACGATCCAGCCGGCCATGGTCACGCCCGCGGTCAGCGGCGACATCTCCATCTCGAACGCGCTGCCCCGGATGAACATCCGCGCACCCGCGATGTCCGGCAGGTAGTAGGCCAGATCGGTCACCTTGGTCAGCAGGTAGGAGACGGACACGAACGTGTTGTTGATGATCAGGATGGTAAGCGGCACGATGCCGTTCCGGGCGATCAGCGCGATCGCGAACGAGAACACCGCGAGCAGCACCCAGTAGAGCAGCACCGCCGCGATCCGGCCCGGCTCCAGCGGCGGCATGAACTCCCCGTGCAGCACCTCGTTCAGCGCGAGCACCGCGGCCGTCACCACGACCGCCTGCGCGAGCACCACAAGCGCCAGCGCGCCGAGCTTCGCTGCCAGCAGGCGCAGCCGGTCCGGCATCGCGGTGAGCGTCGCGTGCAGCTGCGTGACGCCGGGCGAGTGCTCACCGGTCGGCGTGTACTCGCTGCTGATCATGACCACGCCGAGCACCATCGGCCCGATCAGCGCGACGCCCAGATCCTGGATGCCCAGGTTGGACACGTCGCCGTAGCTGCCGTCCGCGAGCGCGGCGTGCGTGTACCTCGCGTTGATCAGCACGATCGCCGGGGCCAGCAGCACGCCGATCACCAGCCCGGCCCACGCGGTCGGCAATGCGAGCAGTTTGCGCAGCTCAGCGATCACCACGCCGCACCCGTACCGGCCGTCAGAGCAAAAAAGGCATCCTCAAGGGTACGGTGACCGTCAGTTACCTCGGCAAGCGAACCGGACACCACGACCCTCCCCTTGTCGATCACGACGACGTCGTCCACGGTCTCGGCCAACTCGCCCATCAGGTGGCTGGACAGCAGCACCGTCCGTCCCTCCGCCGCGCTGTCCCGCAGGAAGCCGCGCATCCAGCGGATGCCTGACGGATCCAGCCCGTTGATCGGCTCGTCCAGGATCAGCACCTCCGGATCGCCGAGCAGCGCCGCCGCCAGACCCAGCCGGCGGCTCATCCCGAGCGAGAACCTCCCGGACCTCTTCCGGGCGTCGCCGGTCAGGCCGACCGTCTCCAGCACCTCGTCCGCCCGCGACGCCGCAAGGCCGTTACTCGCCGCCACCCAGCGCAGGTGCGCGCGGGCGGTCCGGGCCCGGTGGGCACCGCTGCCGTCCAGCAGTGCGCCGACCCGGGTGAGCGGCCGGCGCAGATCCCGGTAGCGGGCGCCGCAGACCAGCGCGGTCCCGCCGTCCGGGCGGTCCAGGCCGAGCAGTACACGCAACGTCGACGTCTTGCCGGCCCCGTTCGGGCCGAGGAAGCCGGTTACCCGGCCGGGGCGGGCTTCGAAGCTCACGTCGTACAAAATGCGGCTCTTGCCCTTGCTCTTGTCGAGCCGATCGATGGCGATCATGCATCGAGTCAACCGGCGCGCGGCCACGCGCACATCGGACCGGGATCCGAATCGTCGCCGCGTCTCAGACCTGGGTCTGAGAACTACAGTCGATGCGGTGAGACCCCGCCGCACCCAGTCCCCCGCGCTGATCGTCGCGGCCGTGACCGTGAGCGTGCTGGTCATGGCGATGTGCACGGTCGGCGTCCAGGGCCCGGCCGTCTACGTGATCCCGCCGCTGATCGTCGGCGGCGCGGTCGGCGCCGCCATCTGGACCATCCGGCGGGCCCGCGCCGACCGGGCCGCCTACGAGGCACGGCTGACCGCCTGGGCCGCGACCGAGGCGGTGCTCGCCGAGCGGCTGCACATCGCCCGCGACCTGCACGACATCGTCTCGCACGGCCTCGGCCTGATCACCGTGCGCGCCGCCTCCACCCGGCACCTGCCGAAGTCCGCCGAGGTGACGTCCGCGCTCACCGACATCGAGGAGACCAGCCGCCAGGCGACCGCGGAACTGCGCCGCATGCTTGCCGTGCTGCGCTCCCCGGCCACGCACGCGCCCGTGGACGGCCTCGACGACCTGCCCGGCATCGTCGACAACGCGGCCCGTGCCGGGCTGCGGCCGACCCTTACCGTCGACGCGCTGGGCACTGTGACGCCCGGCGTGCAGGTGGCCGTCGCGCGGACCGTACGCGAGGCGCTCAGCAACACCGCCCGCCATGCCGGCCCGACCGACGTGCGCGTGCACGTCTACCGGGACGGGCCGCACGTGGTGACGACTGTCGCCGATGCCGGACCCGCCCCCGGCTGGCGCGCCGACCCGGGCGCCGGCCACGGTCTGATCGGCCTGCGCGAACGCATCACAAGCCTCGGCGGCGCTCTGACCGCCTCCCCCGTCGACGCCGGCTTCCGCCTGACCGCCCGCATCCCGGACGCCCCATGACCCGCACCGCGCTCGTCGGCGACGCGCGCATCACGGAGGCCGCATGACCCGGGTCCTGCTCGTCGACGACCAGCCGCTGCTCCGCCGCAGCCTCGCGATGATCATCGATAACGAGCCCGCGCTTGAGGTCGTCGGTGAGGCCGCGGACGGGGCACAGGCCGTCGCCCGCGCCCGCGCCACCCGGCCGGACGTGGTCCTGATGGACGTGCGCATGCCGCACCTCGACGGGCTCGAGGCCACCCGCCGGATCTGCGCCGACCCGGTCCTGAACGCCACCCGCGTGCTTGTGCTGAGCATGTTCGAACTCGACGAGTACGTCTACGAGGCACTGCACGCGGGCGCGTCCGGCTTCCTGCTCAAGGACGCCCGGCCGGCCGACCTGATCGATGCGATCCACCGCACGCACGCGGGCGAGGCCCTCTTCGCGCCGTCGATCCTCACCCGGCTGGTCGCGCACTATGTCGGCGCGCCCCGGCCCGGACGCCCGGTTCCGGCGCTGCGCGCGCTCACCGCCCGCGAGGTCGAGGTGCTGACGCTGATCGGCGGCGGCCTCTCCAACGACGAGGTGGCCACCGCGCTCGTCATCTCCGTCAAGACGGTCAAGACCCACATCACCCACCTGCTCGCGAAGCTGGCCGCGCGCGACCGCGCCCAACTGGTGATCGCCGCCTTCAACGCCGGCCTGGTCCGCCCCCGCCCCTGACCCCCGTCGCGATCGGGGTTCCTCAGGCCTGGCAACCGGGTCGCACCTGGGACGCAACCCGGCTGCCACCGAAAGGGCGGAGGGTGTGGGTTCGCAGCAGACCGCGAAACGGAGAATGCATGAGCGTCAGGCGACGGGTGGCGGTGTTCGGCGCCGCCATGCTGTTGGCGCTGCCCGTTGCCGTGGGTCTGGCCGGCGTCGCCGTCGCGGTGCCGGCGGCGCCGAAGTCGTTCGCGGCGGTACGGGCCGGGGCGACGCCGAAGCAGATCGCGCTCACCTGGAAAGCGGTGCCGGACGCGGATCACTACGTGGTGGACGTGCTGCGAAACGACGTGGCGCAGACGCCGGTGTCGCTGCCGGCCGGGACCACGGGACACGTGGTGGACGGATCGGATCCGTGCGTGACCTACAAGGTGCGGGTGAGCGCGGTCGACGCGCTGGGCGGCGGGACCGGGACCGGCTATGTCACGGTCAAGACGCTGGCGCCCGGGGTGGTGCCGGGGATGACCACCGGCCGGTCCGACGCGACGACCGGCACGGTCTACTGGCGCGAGCCTTCGCATCCGGGCTATTCGGCGGTCACCGGGTACCGGCTGCACCTGACCCGGGACTCAGACGACGCGGTGGTGTCCGATCAGGCGGTGACTGAGCTGTCGCACAGTCTGCCGGGGTTGGATCCGGCGCGGACGTACACGCTGCAGGTCACGTCCGTGAACGACTGGGGCGCATGCGCGACGGCCACATCGCCGATCGGGCGGTGGCGTCCGGCGGATCCGGCCGGGCTGACCGCGGTCCGGCGGGCGGGCGCGCCCGGAACTGTAGACGTGTCCTGGACGCCGGCCGCGAGTCAGCCGGCGGCGACCTATTTCCAGCTGGGGTACGGGGTGGGAACGCCGACAACGACCGTGCGGGTGGACGCGCCCGCGACGGCGGCGGTGCTGACACTCGACGCGAGCAAGGCGTGGGCGTTGCAGGTGCGCTCGTACAACGAGTACGGCGGAAGCGGGCTGGCGACAACGACGGTAGGGATGTACGTGGCGCCGCCCGTCTCGGCGTCACCGTCTGCTGTGGGGAGTCCGCCGGCCAGCGCCGGGCCGAGTCCTGAGCCGTCCGCGGGCGTCGTGCCGTCCGCGAGCCCGACGCCGTCGGGGAGCGTTACGCCGTCTGCCAGTCCGACGCCGTCGGAATACCCGGTGCCGTCGCCGTCCGAAAGCCCTGTCCCGTCCGGAAGCCCTGCGCCGTCCGAGAGCCCTGTGCCGTCCGAGAGCCCTGTGCCGTCGGAAAGCTCAACACCGTCCGCGGGCCCGGTGCCCTCGGAGAATCTGCCTTCTGTGATCCCGATGCCGCCGGGAGGTTCTGTGCCTTCTCCGAGCGTGACGCCGTCGGAGAGCCCTATGCCTGTGGACAGCGCTTCGCCGTCCCCGAGTCCCGTCCCCTCGATGAGCCCGGGTGCGCCGGAGACGTCTGCCCCGGCGCCCGCGGAAAGCCCCGCGCCCTCCACCGATCCCACGCCGTCGGTCAGCCCGACCCCCACACCCGTCGTCGGCCCGAGCCCGGCTCCCCCGGCCGACCCGAGCCCGTCGCCGTCCGAGGTTCCGAGCCCGACGCCGTCCGACGACCCGAGCCCTTCGCCGTCCGAAGATCCGAGCCCGACGCCGGCTCCCGGCCAGAACCCGACGCCGTCTGAGCCGAGCCCGGTCGTCTCGACGCCCACGTCCCCCGCCACTCCGTCCGCTGGCTCGAGTCCCGGGCCGAGCGCCACGCCCTCCGAGCCTGCTCCCACGCCCACGCGCGACCTGTCGCGGGACGACACTCCGCCGCAGATCACCGCGGCGCTCTTCCCCGCCCCCGGTGCGAACGGCTGGAACACCGCCCCCACGACCGTCCGGTTCAGCTGTGCCGACAGTGAGTCCGGGGTCGTCTGGTGCCCGGCTGACATCCCGGTCGCGACGGACGGGGCCGGCCAGTCCTTCTCCGGCGTCTCGATCGACCGGGCCGGCAACTCCGCGCTCGCCACGATCAGTGTCAGCCTGGACAGCACCGCGCCTACGCTCACCGCCACCGTCCTGGGTGCGCGGGCCGCGTCCGGCTGGTACACCGCTGCGCCCGTTGTCCACTTCACCTGCGACGATGGCGGTTCCGGCGTCGCCGTCTGCCCGCCCGACCGGCGGATAACCTCCGAGGGCGCGGCGATCACGGTCACCGCCTCCGCCACGGACCTGGCGGGCAACACCGTCACCACCACGATCCGCGACCTGAGGATCGATCTGACCGGCCCGCGGGTCACGGTCACCGGGCTCGCGCCGTTCGGTCCGTACCCCCGGCTGATCGGTGTTTCTCCGGCCTGTGTCACCACGGACACGGTCTCCGGCGTGGCCCGCCGCGCCACGCTCACCGTGACTCCGGGCCCGTCCGGCCGGCTCACCGCCACCTGCTCGGGCGCGGTCGACCGGGCCGGCCGTGCCGCACCCCCGGTCATCGTCACCTACGTCCAGCCGCGACCACGCGGGTAAAGCGACCACACTCGGAAGCCGGCCACGCGGCGAATACAGTGGCACGGTGACCGACACTGACACGCAGCCGCGCATCGGGTTCATGTTCGACAGGGATCGCGCGCCGGAGGAGTTGGCCGGGTTCGCCGCGACAGTCGAGGAGTTGGGCGCGGACGACCTGTGGGTGGTCGAGGATCTCGGCTGGACCGGTGCGATAAGTGCGGCGACAGTCGCGCTCGCCGCGACCCGCACACTGCGGGTCGGCATCGGCATCGCGCCGGTCGCGTTGCGGAACCCGGCTGTGCTCGCGATGGAGCTGGCCACGATCGCCCGCATCTATCCGGAGCGGCTGGTCGCCGGGCTCGGCCACGGGGTGACCGAGTGGATGCGCCAGGTCGGCGCCGCGCCCGCGTCCCCGCTGGCCCGGCTGGAGGAGTCGATCGTCGCCACCCGCGGGCTGCTCGCCGGTGAGACGGTGACGCTGCACGGGCGTGAGGTCACCATCGACGGCGTGCGGCTGGTCCACCCGCCGGCCGTGGTGCCGCCGATCGTCACCGGCGTGGTCAAGCCGAAGTCGCTTGCGCTCTCCGGCCGGGTGGCGGACGGGACGATCATCGCCGAGGGCAACGGACCGGCGGAGCTGGCGGCCGCCCGGGAGCACATCGAAGCGGGCCGCGCCATCGGCGACCGGCCGTCCCACGAGCTGATCGTCTTCGCCTACCTGCACGTGGGTGACGACCCGGGCCGCGCGGCCGCCGAGACCGGCGAGATGGTGTCCGGGCAGGCCGAGTGGCTCGGCGTCGCCCCCGCCGACCTCTTCACACTGATCGGCCCGGCCGCGGACATCCCGGCCAAGGTCGCCGCCCTGCACGCCGCCGGCGCCACGACTGTCGTTCTCCGGCCGCTCGGCTCCGATCCGGATTCGCAGGTCCGCACCGCGCTGGCGGCCCTCTCCGCACGCTGACCACAGATCCCGATTCGCAGAACCACAGCCGTTCGCGCTTCCGCGGTGGTCCGGCCCGGATGCTCCCGACTCTGTTGTCCATTCGCGTCCGGCCGTTTCGGGAACCACGATCGCAGAGCTGGGGCGGGTGAGTCGTTTCGGCTGATCGTTGTGCTTGCGGAGCGGGAGAGCAGCGCGGCTGTCGTCTCAGCTGCTGCGGCTGGGTGCGTGCAAGGACCGGCACCGAGGCCGCGAGTCCGCAGGTGTGCGGGCTGGTCGCGGCACTTCGGCAGGTCTCAGGGCCGAGCACCAATGCGGAACCACACCGGATCGGAATATGTCAGGACACCGCCCACGCTCATGACCCGCCTCGCTGAGGTCCGCGGTCACTGTCGGCGTTCGGGCGCTGCGCGCCCGACATTTCGTTATATAGGAGCCGCCCGGCGCATGGATCCTGACGCCGAAAGATCAAGTAGGGCTCACCTCAAGATCCTTGCGGCTCTGGTGGCCCTTATCCGAGCGCGATAAGGGCCACCAGAGCCGCAAGGATCTTGCATCCCGCCAGATGGACGCGAGATCCCGAACAGCGAACCCATCGCGGCGCGGAGCGTCCGAACTGCCGTGGACCTGGCGCGGCGATACACGAGAACCAAGATCAACTGGCCTTTCGGGCAAGCTCCCGGCTTCGGTGCCAGCCCTTGCCACCACCCAAGCCCAGATCAACCGCCCTCCCGCCAGCCCCCGGCCTCAGTGCCAGCCCTTGCGACCGCTCAAGCCGAGATCAACTGGCCCGCCTGCGACACCCGCTGCCTCGGCGCCGGGTCGTGCGACCGCCCAGACCGCAGCTGCCCTGACCAGCTGCCGCTTAGACGATGACCGCGCTGCCCCGGGCGCCGCGAGACCCCCGACCAGCTGGAACGACCCGCCATACTCCTGGCCGCGATGTCAGCCCTTCGATCGTCAAGCCCCAGACCACCGCACGCGAATGGGCAGCAGAGTCGCTCGCGCGGGCAAATCTCCGGAGGCCGGAGGCGGGGTCAGGACTGCAGCCATTCCTTGGCGAGGAGCTCGTACGAGCGGACCCGGGCAGCATGGTCGTGGGTGATTGTGGTGATCAGGAGTTCGTCGGCGGCGGTGGCATGGCGCAGGGTGTGCAGGCCGGCGGCGACCGTGTCGGGGGAACCGACGAACTGGGTGTCGAGGCGGTCGGCGACGAGCGCCCGGTCCTCGTCGCTCCAGGAGTGGGCGGCGGCCTCCGACGGGCTTGGGAACGGGATGGCGCCGCCTCCACCGCGGATGCTGCGCACCCACAGGCCGTACGGGGAGGCCAGCTCGCGGGCTTCGGCGTCGGTCGGGGCGACGACCACGTCTGCGGAGACGGAGACGTAGGGCGCGTCGAGCACGCCGGGCTTGAACGCGGCCCGGTAGCCCTCCACGGCCTCGAGCACGGTCGCCGGGCTGACGTGGTAGTTGGCCGCGAACGGCAGGCCGAACGCGCCGGCGACCTGGGCGCTCTGCCCGGCGCTGCTGCCGAGGATCCAGACCTGGAGGTCGGCGCCTTCGCCGGGGACCGCGTGCGCGTCGTAGCCGTCCGCGGACACGTACGTACCCCGGAGCAGGTGAAAAAGGTCGTCGACCTGCTCGGCGAAGTCGGGGGACTCCGCGCCGGGCTGCTGCAGCAGTGCGCCGAGGGCGGCGAACCGCGGTGACGCGAGCAGGTGGGAGAACGAGAACAGCTGCGGGATCAGCAGGCCGTCGACGACGCGCGCGCCGGTCGCGGCCGGCGGTGGACCGGCACCTTCCTTCCGTCGTTGCCCCGACCGGCCCAGCCCGAGGTCGATCCGGCCGGGGTAGAGCGCGTCGAGCGTCCCGAAGGCTTCGGCGACGGCGAGTGCGGTCTGGTGACCGACCTGCACGGCGCCGGACCCGACCCGGATGTGCCTGGTGGCGGCCGCGACCGCGCCGATAAGCACTGCGGTGGCGGAGCTGGCGACGCCTGCGGCGAAGTGGTGTTCGGCAAGCCAGTACCTGTGGTAGCCGAACGCCTCCACCTGCCGGGCCAGGTCGAGCGTGTTGCGCAGCGCGTCACCCACCCCGGCGCCGGAGGGTACGGGTGACAGGTCGAGGACTGACAGCTGTGTGCTCATGCGAGGCTCCCGGGGAACGGCCGGCTGGGGATTGATGCGCGCAGCGCGGGTGCGATGTCGCTCTGGAACAGTTCGAGCGTGGCCCGGTGCTGCTTCTCGGTGAGCCCGTCTCGGTCCGCGTGCAGGTGGATGACCTCGTGCCCGAACCGTTCGTGGTACCGCTGCACCTTCTCGATGATCTGTTGCGGGCTGCCGACGAGCGCGGAGCTGCGTTCCACCGCGTCCTCGACGGAGGTGAAGACCGGTGCGACGCCGAGCCGCTGGAACGCCGCCTGCCGGGCCTCGAAGATCGGCCGCCAGACCTCGACCGCCTCCTGTGAGGTCTTGGCCGCGTAGTAGCCCGCGGTTCCGGCGCCGACCAGGGCGTCCGCCGGATCGTGCCCGTAGCGGGCCCACTGTGCGCGGTAGTAGTCGATCAGCTCGGCGTACGGCTCGATCGGGTTGGACACGTTCGCGGAGAAGAGCGGGTCACCGAAGCGTGCGGCCAGGTCGACGGACTCGCGGCTGGTGGCGCTGCCGTGCCAGACGCGGATCGGCTGTTGCAGCGGCCGCGGCCAGGTCTCCGCGTTCTCGAGCGCCGGCCGGAACCGCCCGGACCAGGTCACCGAGTCGGAGCGCCACAGCTGCCGGAACAGCTCGTACGACTCGCGGTTGCGGTCCCACTGATCGTCCGGCGTGACGTGGTAGAGCGTGCGCTGGGCCGCGCCGTTCCCCTTGCCGATGATCAGTTCGAGGCGCCCGCCGGAGAGATGGTCGAGTGTGGAGTAGTCCTCGAAGGCACGCACCGGGTCGAGCAGCGCGAGCGTGGTGACGGCGGTGAAGAGCCGGATCCTGGACGTGCGGGCCGCGATGTGGCTGAGCACGACCGGCGGCGACGAGGAGATGAACGGCCGCTCGTGCCGCTCGCCCACGCCGTACCCGTCGAAGCCCAGTTCCTCGGCGAGCACCGCGTTGTCCACGACGTCCCGGAAGCGTTGCGTGGTCGACTGCCGTACGCCGGTCAGCGGGTCCGGCAGATGCGTAATGAGTGTTATAAGAAGAAATTTCATTACTTGTCGCCACCGTTCAGATAGGCGGAGACCGATGCGGGCGAGGTCTCCGGCAAGCCGAGAAGCGACCGCAATGTTGAGCCCCCGTCGGGGTAGGCAGTGCGGAAGACGCCGCGCTCCTGCAGCAGCGGCACCACCGAGTCGACGAAGTCGTCCAGGCCACCAGGTGTCAGGTGCGGCACCAGGATGAAACCGTCCGCCGCGTCCGACTGGACGAACTCGTTGACCGACTCCGCCACCGCGGCCGGTGTGCCGATGAACGACTGCCGACCGGTCACCTCGATGATCAGGTCCCGGATGCCGAGGCCCTTGGCCGCCGCCAGTTCCCGCCACCGATGCGCCGTGGCGACCGGGTCGTCGTGCAGCCGCGTCCGCCCCTGGGTGATCGACTCAGCGGACACGTCCGGGTCGAACGACGGCAGCGGCCCCTCCGGGTCAAGCGTGGACAGGTCCGCGTTCCACACCTGCTCCAGCAGCCGGATCGCGGTCTGCGGCGTGACCTGCTGCCGCCGGATGTGGTGTGCCTTCTCCTGCGCCTCCGCATCGGTGTCGCCGAGCACGTAGGTGACCGCGGGCAGGATCTTCAGCGACTCCGGCGTCCGCCCGTGCGCCGCCAGCCGCCCCTTCACGTCGGCGTAGAACGCCTGCCCGTCCTCAAGCGTGCTGTGCCGCGAGAAGATCGCGTCGGCCGACGCCGCGGCGAAGTTCCGCCCGGCCGCCGAGTCCCCGGCCTGAATGATGACCGGGTGCCGTTGCGGGCTGCGCGGCACAGTGAAACTGCCGGAGATATCGAACTGGGAACCGCTGAAGGCGAAGGAGCCCGGCGAGGGGGTACGCACGAAGGTGTCACCGGCGGCCACCAGGTCGGACGGCTCCCACGAGTCCCACAGCACCCGCGACGCCGCGATGAACTCCGCCGCCCGGGTGTAGCGGTCCTCGTAGTCGAGGAACCCGCCGCGCCGGAAGTTCTCCCCGGTGAACGCGTTCGGTGTCGTCACCACGTTCCACGCGGCCCGCCCGCCGGACAGATGGTCGAGCGACGCCAGCTGCCGTGCCAGCTCGTACGGCTCGTGGAACGTCGCGTTGAGCGTCCCGGCAAGCCCCAGCCGCGTGGTCACGGCCGCGATCGCCGCAAGCACGGTGAGCGTGTCCGGGCGCCCGACCACGTCCAGGTCGTAGATCTCACCACGCTGCTCCCGCAACCGCAGCCCCTCGGCCAGGAACAGGAAGTCGAACAGGCCCCGCTCAGCCGTCCGGGCCAGGTGCGCGAACGAGGAGAACTCGATCTGCGACCCGGCCGCCGGATCCGTCCACACGGTCGTGTTGTTCACGCCCGGGAAGTGCGCCGCCAGAATGATCTGCTTCGTCATGCCCGGCTCCGCGCATACCTGCTGACCGGCCGCTCAAGACCGAGCGTGGCCCGCAGCGTCGTCCCCGGATACTCACTACGGAACAGCCCTCGCGCACGCAGCTCGGCGGCCAGGTCACTCGCGATGACTGTCAGGTCGTCCGGAAGCACGCCCGGCCGCAACCTGAACCCCTCCAGCCCGGCCGCCTGCCACTCCACGAGCAGATCCGCCAGCTCCCCGGGCGTACCCGCGAAGATCTGGGCATCGGACTCGATCGCATCGAGGGCGTCCAGGCGCTCTCGACGCCGCGCAGCCTCCCCCGGCTTCGGATCAAGGAAAACCACAAGATCACCAAACACCTTCAGCGGTACGCCGTCGGGGCGCTCGGCCCGCACGAGCGCCCTCACCTCGGCAACGATCTCCGCGGCTTGGACGGCCGAGTGCGGCGTCACATAGAGCACGTCCGCCCCGCGCACTCCCAGCCGGTACGGCACGGTCGCGTGCCCGAGCACTGTCACAAGCGGCTGCCCCTGCGGCGGTCGCGGCACGATCGACGGCCCCTTGACGCTGAACCGCTCCCCCACGAAGTCGATGTAGTGAAGCTTCCTGTTGTCCACGAACCGGCCGGTGGCCACGTCCCGGATGATCGCGTCGTCCTCCCAGCTGTCCCAGAGCCGCCGCACCACCTCGATCGCGTCGGCCGCCTCGTCGAACAGCGGGCGGTAGGACTCCGGATCCGACGCGTCGACGGCCGGGACGTCCCGCCGGCCGACGTGCGCCGCCTCCCCGGCCCGCCCGGAAACCTGCGGACGCCACCCGGCCCGGCCCGTGCTGACGTAGTCGAGCGTGGCGATCGCGCTGGCGATGTGGAACGGCTCGGTGTGCGTGGTGGTCACCGTCGGCACGATCCCGATGTGGCTGGTCAGCGGCGCGACCCGGGCGGCGATGAGCGCCGCGTCAAGCCGCCCGCGCACCCGGTCGGTGCGTTCCACTGTCGCGAACGGCGACTCCGACTGCAACCCCAGGGAGTCCTCGATGGTCACGAAGTCGAGCAGCCCGCGCTCGGCAGTCGCGACCAGCCCGGCCCACCAGTCCGCGGTGAAGATCGGGGGTGCGGTGTCGTGCGCGCGCCAGGCGGCCGGATGCCAGCCCGCGCCGTCCAGGGCCACGGCCAGATGAATCATGGTTTACCTCCGGTGACGAGGGCCGGCAGCGCCGCGACCAGCGCCTTCGTGTAGTCGTGCTTCGGGTGGTGGAAGACGTCGCCAACAGGTCCCTGCTCGACGACCGCGCCGTCGTGCATGACCAGGACCCGGTCCGCGAGGTGGTGGACGACGCCGAGGTCGTGCGAGATGAACAGGTAGGCGGTGCCGTCCTGGGCGCGCAGCTCCGCGAGCAGGTCGAGCACCTGCGCCTGGACCGACACGTCGAGCGCGGAGACCGGCTCGTCGCAGATGATCAGAGCGGGCCGGGGTGCGAGCGCCCGCGCGATCGCGACCCGCTGGCGTTGCCCGCCGGACAGCTGCCGCGGATACCGGTCCAGGTGTTCCTCTCCCAGCCCGACCCGGTCGAGAAGCGTCAGCACCTCGGCCCGGCGCGCCCCACGGCCGGGCAGCGCCTCCGCGACGATCCGGCCGACCGGGTAACGCGGGTCGAAGGAGCTGAGCGGGTCCTGCGAGATCAGCTGCAGGCGCCTGCGGTGCGGGCGCCGACGGCGTTCCGGAACACCGGACCAGGGCCGCCCGCCGAACTCGATCGTCCCCGATTCCGGTGCCACAGTGCCGAACAGCAGCTGCGCGACAGTGGTCTTGCCCGATCCCGACTCACCGACCAGCCCGACGATCTCGCCACTGTGGATGGTGAGCGAGACGTCGTCGACGACCGTGCGGCCGCCGTACCGTTTCACAGCATTCTTGACCGTCACGACCTCCGTCGCGGCGACCTCCGGCGTCAGCGGCAGCGGCCCGCCCGGCGGTGCGAGGCGCCGGCCGCGGGAGGCGTCGGACGGGACCGCGTCGAGCAGCAGCCGGGTGTACGGATGGTTGGGCGCGCCGAGCAGCCGCGCGGTGGGTCCCTCCTCGACGATCCGGCCCTCGCGCATGACGAGCACCCGGTCCGCGAGCTGCGAGACGACCGCGAGATCGTGACTGATCAGCAGCAGCGTGTCCCGGCGCGCGGCGAGCAGGCGCAGGATCGCGGCCTGCACCGTCACGTCGAGCGCGGTGGTCGGCTCGTCCGCGATGAGCAGCCGGGGCGCGCCCGCGATCGCGGAGGCGATCAGCGCCCGCTGCCGCAGCCCGCCGGAGAGCTGGTGCGGGTACTGCCGGGCACGCCGGGCCGGCTCCGGCACGTGCACCTCGGTGAGCAGCTCCTCCACGCGCTCGTCGACGACGCGGCCGGGCACGATCCGGTGCGTGCGAAGCACCTCACCGATCTCGTCCCCGACCCGGCGCAGCGGATCCAGGGACACCAGCGCGTCCTGAAGCACGAGCCCGGCGGTGCGGCCCCGTACCCGCTGCCAGTCACGTTCGGTGAACGCGCGGGCGTCCCGCCCGTCGATCTCCAGCCTGGTGGCGCGCACTGTGGCGCGCGGCCCGGCGAGCCCGACAAGCGTGCGTGCGGTGACGCTCTTGCCGGATCCGGACTCGCCCACGATCGCGACCCGCTCGCCCTCCGCGATGCTGAAGCTGATCCCGCGTACCGCCTCGACATCGCCGAACGTGACGTGCAGGTCTTCGACGTGGACCATCCCGGTACCCGGCTCCGCACTCGCGGCGCGCCCTCGGGCTGCGGTCTCCGTGCTTGTCATCAGGCGTCCCGTCCTTCGAAGCGGGCCTGGAGACGGCGGCCGGTCACTGTCAGTGAGATGACTGTGAGCGTGACCGCGACGCCGGGCAGGATGCCTGACCACCAGGCGACGGAGAGGTAGTTGCGGCCCTCCGCGAGCATCGCGCCCCACTCCGGCGACGGCGGTTGCGGCCCCATGCCGAGGAAACTGAGCCCGGACGCGGCGAGCACCGACTCGCCGAGCCCGATGATCGCGACCACCGGGATCGGCCCGAGCACGTTCGGCAGCACGTGCCGCACCACGATCCGGGTCCGCGACCTGCCGAACGCGACCGCCTGCGTCACGTACCCCAGTTGCCGGATCTGCAGGGTCTGTGCCCTGACCACCCGCGCGTAGTGCGGAAGCGTGGCGATGCCGATCGCCACCGTGAGGCTCAGCGTGCCGGTCCCGGCGAGCGCGATGAACAGCAGCGCCAGCAGCAGCATCGGGAACGCGGACAGCGCGTCGAACGACCGGGCCAGCGCCTCGTCCGCCCACCTGTGCGCGAGCCCGGCGAGCAGCCCGAGCAGCACCCCGCTCGCCACCGCGATGAGCGTGGCGGTGACGCCGATGGTCAGCGAGTGCCGCGCCCCGTGCACCACCCGGTCGAACACGTCCCGCCCGAGCTGATCCGTGCCGAACCAGTGCGCCGCGCTCGGCGGCAGCAGCGCGTCGAGCGGGTTTGCCGCGAGCGGATCGCCCGCGCCGAGCAGCTGCGGAGCCACGATCGCGATCAGAATCAGCAGGAGGTACGCCCCGGAGGCCGCGACCGCCGGACCGGCTCGCCACGCCCTTCGTCTGTAGTCTCCCCCGACCCGCGCGGAGCCCAGCCGCCCACGTGAGGCACGGGCGACCAGAGTCGGCGCGGCCGGCGGCAGAAACGCTTTTCGTCTACCGGTGGACGTGTCGGCGCCGGGAGTGGCGCCGAGCCCGGAGGAGCGAAGCGACGACCAGGTCATCAAGCCCTCCGCAGTCTCGGGTCGATGATCAGGTAGGCGAGGTCCGCGAGCGTGTTCAGCGCGACGTAGACCGCGGCCGCGAGGATCACCACGGCGAGCACCACAGGCATGTCGCTGCTCGTCACGGCGTCGAGCGTGACGCGGCCGATGCCGGGACGGCCGAAGACCGACTCGACGATGACCGCGCTGCCAAGCAGCAGCCCGAACTGCCAACCCGCGAGCGTGACCGCTGGCAGCAGCGCGTGCCGGAGCGCGTGCCTGGTGAGGACCGCCCGGTCGCGCAGGCCACGGGCCCGGGCGGTGACCACGAACGGTTCGGCGAGCGCGCGGTCGAGGCCGTCCCGGAGCACCTGGGCGAGCAGCCCGGCGATCGGCAGCGCGAGCGTGACCGCGGGCAGCACCAGCGCGGCGATCCCGGCGTCCCCGGCGACCGGGAACAGGCCGAGCCGGAACGAGAGCGCGGTGAGAAGCACGATCCCGATCAGGAACGACGGCGTGGACACGATTGTCAGCTCGCCTGTGGACAGGATCCGGCGCAGCCACGGGCGCCGGTCGCCGGCACTGGCGATGGCCGCGAGCAGCGCGAGCGCGACGCCGAGCAGGGCGGCGAGCGCGGCCAGTTGCAGCGTGGGCAGGATCTGCTCGCCGATCACGTCCGCGACCGGGCGCTGCAGGATGTAGGAGCGGCCGAGGTCGCCGCGCGCGATCCGCCACAGGTAGTCGAGGTACTGCACGGCCTCGGGCCGGTTCAGCCCCCACTCGCGGATGATCTCGGCGCGGATCTCCGGCGTGTCCGCCCCGTCACCGATGATCTTGTCGACCACGTCGCCGGGTGCGAGCAGCAGCGCGACGTACGCCGCGGTGGCCGCCGCCCAGAGCACCACGATCCCGGCCCCGAGCCGCCGCAGCACGGCCGTCATCGCGCCAGCCAGACGTCGTAGGCGCTCGCCGGCACGCCCGCCGTGGGCTCGAACCCGGTCCCGCCGACCGTGGCTGCGGCCGCGAGCTGGTCCTGCGGGGCGTAGAGCGGCAGCACGACCGCCTGGTCCTGCACGACGTACCGCTGAATGTCCTGATAGATCTTCAGCCGTTGCGCCGGGTCCGCGGTGGCCTGGCCCTGGTCGAGGAGCGCGTCGAGTTCCGCGCTGTCCAGGTGGGTACGGTTGATCGCGCCCTGGGAGTGCAGCAGCAGGTTGAGCGCGGCCCCGGCGTCGGTGTCCGCACGCGAGTTGTCGAACACCTCGTACTCGCCGTCGTTGAGCGCGGCCGTGGCCGTCCCCTGGTCGACGAGCTGCACGTTCAGGTCGATGCCGGCCGACTGCTTGACCGCGGCCTGCACCGCCTGCGCGAGCACGTCCCGCCGGTCGCGGACGAACGGCGCGTTCTGCACCAGCCGCAGCGTGAGCCGCCTGCCGTCCTTGGTGCGGAAGCCCTCGGCGTCGCGGGTGGTCCAGCCGGCCTGGTCGAGCAGCGCGTTCGCCTTGGCCGCGTCACCGCCGTACGTACCCTCGAAGGCCTTGTCGTAGAAGCGCCCGGACGGGCTGACGATGCTCCAGGCGCGCGTCGCGGTCCCCCGGTAGACGGAGTCGAGCACCGCCTGCACGTCGACCGCCTCCCGGAACGCCTGCCGCACCCGGAGGTCGTCCAACGGCGCGTTGTCGACGTTGAGGTAGTACGCGTAGGCCGAGCCGGAGTTGAGACTGCGGTCCAGCCGCAGCTGCCTGTTCGCCGTGATCAGCGGCTCGTCGGTGGCCGGCACACCCTCGATCACCTGCACCTGGCCGGAAGTGAGGGCGCCGACCCGCACCGACGACTCCTTCAGGAACCGGTAGGTGACCGTGTCCAGATAGGCCGCACCGGTGTGCCCCGCGGTCGCCGGCGCCCAGTCGTAGGCCTGGTTCTTCCGGTAGACCACCTGCTGCCCCGCCGTGTACGACTCAAGGACGAACGGCCCGGTGCCCACCACGTCCACGCCGCCGGCCTTGAGGTTCTTCGCGTTCTTGAGCGACTTCGGCGAGATCTGCGCCCCCTGCGGCGTGGCAAGGAAGTCGAGGATCAGCACGTCCGGCCGGGTGAGGTTGATCCGCACCGTGCCCGGGTCCACCACCTCGACGTTCTTGAGGTTGCGCAGCTGCACCGCCTTGACCGCGGGCGCGTAGCCGTCCACGAGCAGCTGGTCGACGTTCGCCTTCACCGCGTTCGCGTCGAACGGCTCTCCATCGTGGAACGTCACGCCGGTCCGCAGCGTGATGGTGTAGCTCAGCCCGTCCGGCGCGGCCTCGTACCCGGTCGCCAGCCAGGGCACGTAGTCGCCCTTGTCGTCGTGGGTGAACAGCGCCTCGAACGAGTTCCAGACCAACAGGCGCGCCTTCGCCTGCGAGTACTGGTGCGGGTTGAACGTCAGCGGCTCGGTCTCGACCGCCCAGATGAGGTCGCCGCCGGCTCTCGGCTCGCCCGCGCCGGCCGCCGGGGCGGGGCTTCCGCCGCAGCCCGCGGTGAGGGCAAGCAGGCTTACGGCAAGCAATGCACGTCTTCTCATGGGTTCTCCTGTACCTAGGCATGGCTTCGCCCGGGCTCGGCATCGAGCCCGTTCATCGGGTGAGGGGGAAGGTCAGGCCGGACAGGACGCGGACCACACACGACCGAAGTCGATGTGGCCGCGGATGGTGAGCCGCAGCGTGCCGCACATGCGATCAGTCCAGCGTGCTCCTGGCCGCAGTGTCAACGAAACCCGGCCCGCCTGTCGGCTATCGCACGTGAGCGGCTCAAACCGTTGACCTATTCATATCATGCAGATAGGGTTAGTTGGTCTTGTGTCCCGCCGGATCTTGTGCCTGCCGGATTTCTGTCGGAGGGTCCGGGCACAATCCTGCCGACTTCAACGGCTGAGCGGACTCGGCGCGCCGGGCCGGGTGACCGGCGCGCTCAACATCCCGGAGATGGCATCGGAGAGGAAGTCGCCGGCCTCGATCCAGCGGGGCGCCGCGCCGTCCCGCTCCGCGCGGGCCTCGATCTCCGCGGTGGCGGTCGTGACGACGAACGCGATCATCGTCGAGCGGCCCGCCACCACGCCCTGGTCCAGGTGAGCCAGACGGCCCTTCAGTGACCGGCGCAGCGCGACAGTCGCCGGCAGGCCGGCCAGCGCCTCCCGGACCAGGTCGCGCAGCGCCGGGTCCTGCAACGCAAGCGCGATGAAACGGGCCCGCCAGCTCGGCCGGGGCAGCGCGGCCAGCACCTCCATCGACGGGAGCACCAGGCCGCGGATGTCGCCGAGCACCGAGTCCGACGGCTCGGCCCACCGCGCGCCCCGCTCCCCCACCTCCCGCACGTGCCTGTCGATCAGCGCGCGCAGCAGCCCGTCCCGGCCGCCGAAGTAGTAGCGCACCGCGGAGTGGTTGGTGTTGCCGGCCACCTCGGCCACCCGGCGGTCGGAGACCTGCGCGATCCCGTGCTCCGCGAAGAGCCGCTCGGCCGTGTCCAACAGCGCGACCCGGGCCGCATCCGACCGCGCCATGAGCGGCTCCTTCCCCGAGGTCACCCGAGTGTGACCGATCGCATCACGGAAGATCTACCCGGCGCCTCGTACCCCCTCGTGATCTTGATCTATCTACGCGGTGACGATGTTGAGCGTGCGGGCCCGGTCCTCGGGGCCGCCGAACGGCATCAGGATCAGATCGGTGACGCCGGCGTCCCGGAACCGGTCAAGCGCCCGCGCGATCGTCTCCTCGTCGCCGGCGACCACGGTGTCCGCGATGCCGATCCCGGCCCGGCCGAGCGACGCCTTGTAGGCAGGCGACTCCCCCGCCATCGCGAAATCCCGGGCCAGGCGCTCGCGGGCGGCGTCCGGATCGGTGGTCAGCACGGTCAGCAGGCTCGCCACGATCCTGGCCCCCTCGGGCTGGCTCGGGACCAGGCGTTCCGCGACCATCTCCGGGGTGACCCAGGTCGCCACCACGCCGTCGGCCAACTCCCCGGCCAGCGCGAGCATCTTGGGGCCGAGCGCGGCCAGGAGCACTGATGGTGGCTTTCCGGCGGCGGTCTCCAGCGCGGTGTCGACGGTGACGAACTCGCCGGACCGCCGCACGTGCTCGCCGCGCAGCAGCGGCCGGAGCGCGTCCAGGTACTCCCGGGTGTGCCGCAGCGGCGAGGTGTACGGGATGCCGAGCTGCTGTTCGACGTACCAGGCGTGGCTCGTCCCGACGCCCAGGACAAGCCCGCCGCCGGCCGCGTTGAGCGTCAGTGCCTCCGCCGCCATCGTCACCGGGTGCCGCGGAAAGGTGGGGACGATCCCGGTCCCGATCTCCGCCGGGCGTTCCCGGAGCAGGCCGAGGAGCATGAGCGGGTCCCAGCCACCCGGCATCTGGTTGGTCCAGAAGCTGTCCAGCCCACGCCGGGCAGCATCGGCAGCGGCCTCGACGACTGCGGCGGGCGTGGGCGCGATGATCTGGGCGGTTCCGATTCGCATGGGTCCATCCCAGCGAGGTTCCGGCCGGTGGTCGATGGTCACGTTCACTGGGCAGCGATCACATTCCGTGATAGATCAGGAGGGTGGAACTCAGGTCGCTGCGCTACTTCGTCACCGTCGCCGAGGAGCTGCACTTCGGCCGCGCCGCCGACCGCCTCCGCATCGTGCAGCCCGCGGTAAGCCAGCAGATCGCCCGCCTCGAACGCGAACTCGGCGTCCAACTCCTGGACCGCACCTCCCGCCGGGTGCGACTCACACCGGCCGGCACCCGGGTGCTCGACGCGGCCCGGGAGACGCTCGCCGCCGCGGCCCGGGTCCGGGTGGTCGCGGAGGGACCCGCGGCAGTGCTCCGCGTCGGCATCACCTCCGGGCTGACCGACCGGCTGGAACGCGCGGTGAGCCGGCTGGCCGGGCGCTCCGCACCGCCGACGCTCGTCGAGCTGCCTGTGGCGGCGCGCCTCGAGGCGGTCCGCGCCGGGGACCTGGACCTCGCGCTGGTCCGCGGCACGATCGGCACCTCGGCCGTGACAGCGGTCCGGGCCTGGACAGAGCCGCTGCACGCGATCGTCTCGCTCGACCATCCGGGCGTGCCGGGTGCGTCGGTCACACTGCCCGACCTCGACCCGCACGGCCTACGACTCGCGGCCCGGGACACCGACCCGGCCCTGCACGACGCGCTTGTGGCCGCGTTGCCGTTCAGCCCGCCGCGGGCCGCCCAGGGAGACCTGCTCAACGCGGTCTTCGAGGTCGCCACGGATCCGCACGCCTGGACACTGCTCCCCGCCGAACAAACCATCACCTCCTCGCGGGTACGCCGGGTGCCGCTCGACCCTCCACTCACGATCGACGGGCACGTGGTGACGTCACACATCACGCCGGCGTCCTGCATGGCCTCGTTCGTGGCCGCCTTCGCGGACTGACATGGCAGCCTTCGCGGACTGACATGGCAGCCTTCGCGGACTGACATGGCAGCGTTCGCGGACTGACATGGCAGCGTTCGCGGGCCGCTAGATCACCTGCGAGGCCCCGCTGAAACGATTTGCGGCGACGACATCGACATCGCCGGCGCCTCGGCAGCAGCCACCGCGCGCGTTGATCCCCGCAGGTGGAGGCCGGGAATGAGCCCCGGTGCGGCACGATTGCCCGGCCGCAGACGACGGGCGGCGAGGTCCGGTGGGGCGGGCGTCGCGCCGAGATGGCAGGTGACAGCGATCGATATCACCCGTACATTGAAACGTGCAAATGCGTAACCCTCCCCCCACCGAGGAGCACCGCATGGCATGGAAACACGTCCTGACCTCCGCTCTCCTGATCGCGGGCGCGCTACCGGGCCCGCAGCACGCAGACCCGCTCGACGCCGCCGATTGGATCTGGTTCAACGAAGGCAACCCGGCGCAGAGCGTGCCGGCGGCCACCCGCTACCTGCGCCGCACGTTCACGGCACCGGCGGGGCCGTTCAGCACGGCGCACCTGACGGTCGCGGGCGACGACACCGCGGACGTCTGGCTCAACGACACGTACCTGGCCGGGTCCGCGCGGGTCACCGACTCGTGGAAGCAGTCGCAGAGGATCGATCTGGCGGCGGCGCTGCGGCCGGGTGCGGAGAACACGCTGCTGATCGCGGCGCGCAACGCGGTCGCCGGGCCGGCGGGCGTGCTCGGGCGCGTCGAGATCACCGGCAGCGGCGGCACGCTGAACCTGGTCACCGACGCGTCGTGGCAGGCGGCGGCGAGCGTGCCGCAGACCTGGTCGCCGGCGCGGGTGGCCGGGCGTTACGGCGTCGCGCCGTGGAACCGTGAGGTGCTCCCGCCCCGGGACGGCAGCCCGGCGAGCGTGAGCGGACTGACCACCGAGCGCCGCGACGACCCGCTCGGCGTGGACTCCCGGAAGCCACGGTTCGGCTGGCAGCTGGCCGGCGTGCAGAAGCAGGCCAGGTACCGGATCACGGTCGGCACCACGCCGGCGGCGACAGGCGTGTGGGACAGCGGTGAGGTCGCATCAGGCGACAGCGTCGACGTGACCTACGGCGGCCCGGCGCTGACGAGCAACACCACCTACCACTGGCGGGTACGGGTCTGGGACACCCAGGGCCGGTCCGCGGAGAGCACTGTCGCGCGGTTCGACACCGGGCTGTTCGCCCCGGGCACCGAGTGGCAGGCCGACTTCATCGGCGGCCCGGCGGGCGCGAACGTCGACGGCGCGTCGTGGATCTGGTACCCGGAGGGCGATCCGGCGGCCGGGGTTCCGGCAGGCGACCGCTTCTTCCGCAAGACCGTGGAGATCGCGGGCCCGGCCACGCTCTCGGTCACCGGCGACGACACCGCGGACGTCTGGGTCAACGGCGTCCGGGTCTCGTCCTCGCGGCGTACCGCCGATTCGTGGAAGCGTGCGACCACAGTCGACATCGGCGCATACCTCACGGACGGCCCGGACACGATCGCGATCGCGGCCACGAACACCAGCGCCGGACCGGCCGGCCTGCTTGCGAAGCTGAGCAACGGAACAGTCAGCGACGCGAGCTGGAAGACCTCGCAGACCGGCCCGGCCGGCTGGGAGCAGCCCGGGTTCGACGACGGCGGCTGGGCTGCGGCGCGCGCGGCAGCTGTCTACGGCGCCGGGCCCTGGGGCGCCCAGGTCACCGTGCCGACCCCGGCGCCGTTGCTGAGCAAGGGCTTCGACGTGAGCAAGCCGGTCGCCCGCGCCCGGTTGTTCGTGACCGCGCTCGGCCTGCACGACACCTACATCAACGGGACGAAGGTCGGCCCGGAGCGGCTCGCGCCCGGCTGGACCGACTACACCAAGCGCGTCCCCTACCGCGTCTACGACCTGACCGGTCAGCTGAGGAGCGGCGCGAACACGCTCGGCGCGCTGGTCGGCAACGGCTGGTACTCCGGGAACATCGGCTTCGCCGGCAGCCAGCGGTACGGCACCCGGCCGTGGTACTCCGCGCAGCTGGCGATCGAGCACCCGGACGGGACGCGCACTGACATCCGTACCGGCGGGGACTGGTCATCTCAGCCGAGCACGATCACGGCCGACGACCTCTATCACGGCGAGGACCAGGACGCCCGGGTCACCGGCGGGGCGCAGCCGGTGATGGTGCGCACCGGTGCCAAGCCGCCGCTTGTCGCGCAGGTCGACCCGGGTGTGACCGTGCAGCAGGAGTTCCGGCCGGTCGCGATCACCCAGCCCAGGCCGGGTGTCTGGGTGGCGGACCTCGGCCAGAACTTCGCCGGCTGGAACCGGCTGACCGCGACCGGCCCGGCCGGCACCCGGATCACGCTGCGGCACGCGGAGATCCTGAACACGGACGGCACGATCTACACCGCGAACCTGCGTGCGGCGCAGGCCACCGACACGTTCACGTTGAAGGGCACCGGCGGCGCGGAGACGTTCGAGCCGCACTTCACAGTGCACGGCTACCGGTACGTGGAGATCACCGGGTTCCCGGGTACGCCTACCGCCGACTCGATAACCGGCCGCGCGGCCTGGACGGACGGGGCGCAGAGCGGCACGTTCACCACAAGCGACCCGATGATCAACCAGGTGCAGCACAACATCCTGTGGGGCACCCGGTCGAACATGCTGTCGGTCCCGACCGACTGCCCGCAGCGGGACGAGCGGCTCGGCTGGACCGGCGACATCGCGGCCTTCGCGTCCACCTCCGCGTTCAATGTGGACGGTCACGGGCTGCTGACGAAGTTCGCCGACGATCTGGTCGACGCGCAGCGGGCGGACGGCGCGTTCACCGACGTGGCGCCCGCGGTGATCACGGACGCGGGCCGGGCCGGCTGGGGCGACGCGGGCGTCATCGTGCCGTACACGCTGTGGCAGCGCTACGGCGACCTGCGCGCGGCCGACACGCACTTCGACGCGATGGCCCGCTGGGTCGACTACCTGCGGTCCACATCCGGGCCGAACCTGATCCGCGACCAGTGGACGCACGGCGACTGGCTCAACGTGCAGGACCCGACCGCGCAGGACGTGACAAGCACCGCGTTCTTCGCCTGGTCCGCCCGGCTGGTCTCCCGGATGGCGGCGGCGACCGGCCGGGACGCGCAGGCGGCCTCCTACGGGCAGCTCGCCGATCAGGTCGCGGCTGCGTTCACCGCGCGGTTCGTGGCCGCGGACGGCACGGTCGGCAGCAACAGCCAGACCGGCTACGTGCTCGCGCTCGCGTTCGGCCTGGTCCCGCCGGACCGGGAGCAGGCGGTCGCGGACAAGCTCGCCGCCGCCGTCGACGCCCGCAACGGGCACCTGTCCGTCGGTTTCATGGGCGTGGAGAACCTGCTGCCGGTCCTGGCCTCGCACGGCCACCTGGACACCGCCTACCGGATCCTGCAGCAGCCGGACTACCCCGGCTGGGGCTACATGAACTCCCGCGGCGCGACCACCATCTGGGAGCGCTGGGACGGCATCCGGCCGGACGGCACGCTGCAGACGCCGGACATGAACTCGTTCAACCACTACGGTCTCGGCTCGGTCGGCGACTGGCTCTACCGGTCGGTCGGCGGCCTCGCCCCGTCTGCGCCTGGCTATCGGCAGATCCTGATCGCGCCGCAGCCCGGTGGCACGCTGACGTCCGCGTCCTCAGCGCTCGACACGCCCTACGGCCGCGCCTCCTCGTCGTGGCGCAAGGCCGGCGGCCGGCTCACGCTCGACGTGGTCATTCCCCCAAACACCAGCGCCACGGTACGCCTCGCGGGTGCGACCACCGTGCCGCCGCAAGCGGTGGCCTGGGGTCAGGGTGAGTACCGGCTGCCACCGGGGACGTACACGTTCACTGTGTGAGAGTCAGGGGCGGCCGTCGATCATCGACGGCCGCCCCTTCAGCGAAGAGTCCCGGCGCCCGGTGCTCTCACGCCCGCGGTGAGGTGCACCTCGGCGTGAACCGCCTGCTGGTACGCCGCACGGCGGGGCAACCGCTGCGGGCCGTCGCCGCCACCGATCATCGGAGCATGGAGACGATCCAGACCGAGGCCGGCCGCCGCGATCCCCGCCGCGACGCGATAACCGGGCTTGCGGCTAGGGCAGGCGGTTCCCGAATCGACGTGCGGTCGTGACCGGGATGCCGGCACGCGAGATCGCCACCTGGGCCCGGGCGCTGCCGCCCTCGGCCGGCCACGCTCGCGTCATCGCGATCGAGGGACGATCCGGCGCCGGGAAGACCCACCTCGCAGGTGCGGTCGCCACGGAGCTGGCCGCGCCGCTGATCAGGATGGACGACCTCTACCCGGGCTGGGACGGGCTGCTCGGCGGGGTGGCGGCGCTGCGGGAGTGGATCCTGGTGCCGCTTGCCGCGGGTGAGCAGGTGCGGTGGCGGCGGTGGGACTGGGCGGGCGGCGCCTACGGCGCTCCGGAAGAGCTGACCGTCACCACCGACCTGGTCATCGAGGGAGTCGGCTCCGGCGCGTCGGAGCTCCGGCCGTACCGCAGCGCCGTGATCTGGATCGAGGCTTCTGAGGCTGTGCGGAAGCAGCGGGCGCTGGCGCGCGACGGCGAGACCTATGCGCCGCACTGGGAGCGCTGGGCGCGGCAGGAGGACGCGTTCTACGCGCTGCACCGGGTGCGGGAGAACGCAGACAGGATCATCGACAACACCGGGGGTACGGCGTGAGTGGCTGCTCGTGGCGTTCGGTGGACTGTCGCATGTGGCACGAGGCCGCATCGGGGGTGGTGTCGATCATGCAGGTGGGGAATCAGGCGAGCGTCTGAACGGTCACCGTCCAGCGCCGGCCACGCGGAGACGATCCCGCAGTACGTGGCCGGCGCCGGAGGATCTGAGTCGTCTCAGGCGACCAAGAAGTTGCCGTTCATGTAGATGATCAGCAGGGCGGCGTGCAGTGCCATGCCAATGGTGAGCATGACCCGGTCCGCCGTCGGCCTGGCGCCTATCCGCCCCATCACCAGGAAGATCGCTATCGCCTCCATCGCGTAGCGGGGCGCCGACTGCAGCGCGCGACCGCCCACCTCCGTCGACAGCACCAGAAGGACGCAGATCGCCGAGTACGCCACCAGGTAGGCCTGGTCGAGCCGGAAGCGGTACGGGCCGACCACGCACAGAATCATCAGCACCACGACGACAAGCATCGAGCCGGCGTCGATGATCGAGCCGAGGGTCTGCGGGCCCAGCCACCCGTCCGACTGCCCGGCCGAGATCACCCACGCCCCACCCGGGATCGTGTACTGGCGGCTCCACTGGTCCTGGGCGGCGCTGAACGCCATCGGGCTGCCCAGTTCCCGCCAGCAGTAGATGCTGTAGGCGACCACGCCCATCGGCACCAGCGCTATCCCGAGCACGTCCAGCCGGATCCGGCGCGGTTGCCAGCCGGCATGGCGCAGGTACTCGATCGCCAGCGGCAGCATGAGCAGCACGCCGAACAGCCGGGTGGCCGACGACAGCGCGCCGAGGCTGCCGGCCACCCACCAGTGGCCCTTGCGGGCGGCGTAAAGGGCGCCGATCGACAGCATCAGGAACAGCGACTCGTTGTAGCCGACGAACAGGAAGAAACCCATCGGCGACGCGGTCAGGAACCAGACTGCCCGCTGGGCCGTCAACGGGTCGGTCTCATGCTCGGCCAGCCGGTGCAGCAGCGCCAGCGCGCCGATCGCACTCAGGTTGGCGATCACCAATGCGCTGGCTATGCCACCGCCCGGCAGGATCGGGTCGGCGAGACGGATCAGCAGCGGATAGAGCGGGAAGAAGGCCGGATAGCTCGGCCCGCCCACGTGGTACCCGGCCTCGGCGATGCGCACGTAGAGCACCGCGTCCCACTGCACCCAGTCCATGACGCCATGCGGGGTCAACGCCGTGATCGCGAGACGTATGGCCGTGGCGGCCGACCAGGCGGCGATCGCCACGATGAACGCGGCTCGCCATGGCGAGCGGATGCCGGTTCGTTCCTGGGGCAGCTCGAGATCGGCGGTGGCGAGCTGGGTCACCGGTTCGCCACCGTCTCCGAGTCGAAGCTGACCACGTACGCGGGCCGGTTCTGGAGGGCGGTGAAGATCCGCGCCACGTACTCGCCGAGCAGGCCCAGGCACAGCAGTTGCAGCGCGCCGAGGAAGACCATCACCACAAGCAGCGACGACCAGCCGGGCACCACATGACCGCGCAGGTAGGCGGCCAGCCCCCCGGCGCCAAGCAGCGCGCACACCACGACGCCGGCGCAGCCGAGCCAGGTCGCGACGCGCAGTGGCGCGGACGAGAAGCCGGTGACGCTGTCGAGGGCGAGTCGCACCATCTTGCTCACCGGGTATTTGGACTGGCCGGCGGCGCGCGCCTGCCGGACGTAGGTCACCTCACCGGTGGGCAGGCCCAGCCACGGGACGAGCAGGCGGTAGACCGGCTTGTGCTCCTTCAGTCCGGTGAGCGCGTCCACCGCCCGGCGGCTGAGCAGCCGGAAGTCGCCGGCCTCGGCGGGCACCTCGGCGCCGACCACGCGCCGGACGACCCGGTAGTACAGCCCGGCGGTCCAGCGTTTGAACGGGGTGTCGCTGGTGCGGTCCGCCCGTATGCCGTACACCACGTCGAGCCCGGACGCCTCGGCGTGCCGCAGCATCTCGGCGATGGTCTCCGGCGGGTCCTGAAGGTCGACGTCGATGCTGGCCACGTATGCGCCGCGGGCGTGGTGCAGGCCGGCGGTGAGCGCATTCTGGTGTCCGGAGTTGCGCTGGAGTCGTATGAACCGCAACTGCGGCCACCGCTGGCGCATCTTCTGCAGGACGAGCGGGGTGGCGTCCCGGCTGCCGTCATCCACGGCGAGAACCTCGTACGGCACATCGAGTCCGTCGAGCACCGGTCTGAGCCGGTCCTCGAACAACGGCAGGACATCCTCCTCGTTAAACACGGGAACGACGACGGAAAGCAAGATCGACATAGCTCGCCATGGTAGGGGATGGGTCGATGAGAATGTGATCGGCCGAACGACCGTCGTTGGTCCCCATGCTGCCGTCCGGGCATCCCGGTGGCACGCGTTTCGCGGAAGCGCACTGACATTCATTTAATGGACATCCTGGTGCCGCTTGCCGCGGGTGAGCAGGTGTGGTGGCGGCGGTGGGACTGGGCGGGCGGCGCCTACGGCGCTCCGGAAGACCTGACCGTCACCACCGACCTGGTCATTGAGGGAGTCGGCTCCGGCGCGTCGGAGCTCCGGCCGTACCGCAGCGCCGTGATCTGGATCGAGGCTTCTGAGGCTGTGCGAAAGCAGCGGGCGCTGGCGCGCGACGGCGACACCTATGCGCCGCACTGGGAGCGCTGGGCGGGACTGTCGCATGTGGCACGATGCCGCACCGGGGGTGGTGTCGATCATGCAGGTGGGGAATCAGGCGACCCGGGCACTCGTACTCGCGCGGGAAGCCGCCACGGCTGCCGGGGACGAGCAGCTCAGCAGCTATCACGTGCTGCTCGGCCTGGCGGACGGCGAGGGTGTCGCGCGGCATGCGCTGGGGCTGACCCCGCATCGCATCCGTGAGGCGGGGTCGACGCTCGCGGGTGCCGCGCCTCGGTTCCCCACAGGCCTGGAGGTCGTCAGGGCCGGCGCGGTGCACGCCGGGAAGGCAGACAGGGACAGGGTCACCACCGCCGACCTTCTCCTTGCCGTGCTGGGCCCTGAGAGCGACGACGGACCGGTGGCGCTGGTGCTGCGCGCCGCGGGCACCGATCCGGTAGCTGTCCGCGCGGCGCTGACCGGGACGCATCACACCGACTGCTGCCGGGAAGCCGGTTTCAGCCCTCTCCGGCCGGTCCTGGCAGCGATGGGTTCCCGCACGGACGGCCTGCCCGGACGTGCGCGGGCCGTGGCCGTCGCCGTAGCAGCGCTGACCCCCTTCGTTCTGGCCTACGCCGCGGTGCTCGCCGTCACCTGGGACACAGCCGGCCCCGAGCTGGTCCTGACCATGGGGCTGGGTCTACTGCTCTTCCTGCTGCCCGCGAGTCTGCTCTCCGTCCGGCGGCACCTGAGGAACGGCACCTCCTCGGCGACCAGGCTGGTCCTGCCCGGCGAGATGCAGCCGTTGCTTGACCGGCTCGGCCTGCGCCGGCTCGAGGTGCGGGTCACGAACGAGGTCCTCCACGACCGCTGTATCCGGTTCGGCGGGCGTGCCTCGCTCATCATGTCGAGCGACACCGAGGGCCATCCGGAGTACGCGGAGTTCGTGCTGTGGCACGAGATAGCGCACCTCGCCCACCGGGACACCGTCTCGTTCACGCTGCAAGGGCTGGTGGGCGCCAGCCTGTGCTTCGCGGCGGTGTTCAGCTTCGACCCGCGCTCGATCCCGGTCGCCATGGTGGCCGTGGTGGTCGCGAGCACCGGCATCCGGTGGTGGTCCGAGCTGGCGTGCGACCGGCTCGCGGTCCGGCGCGCCGGTGCGGATGCACTGCATGCCTGGGCCGCGAACCGCCGTGCGCTCGTCGCGTCCGCCGGCCGCTCGCGGGCCCTGGCCAGCCGTATGACGGGCCTGCTCACGCATCCGCCCCTCGCGCTCCGCACTGCGTTGCATCCGCGCTGAGCCCCGGTAAGGCATGCGCGTGCGCGTCGATCTCATCATCACCCGGTACTGATCGCGGTCACCTTGCCGCCGGGGCGGAGAGGGCCGGCGACCGCGCCGCCAGCAGTGCGCACACCGCGGACGCCGCGAGCATTCCCACACAGATCAGCAGCGCTCTGGCCGCCGCGCCGCGCTCGCTGCCGACCGCGGCCGTCAGGTAGACGCCGCTGACCAGCCCGAACGGCACGTTGATGAAAAGTGAGGCCCGCCAGCCGAGGGCAGGGCCGAGGGCGGCGAGCAGCAGGCCGCCGGGCACCAGCGCCAGCCCGAAGGCGAGCGAGTACCCGGCGAGCAGCCACTGGATCTCCTGCGTGCCGGCGCCGAGCGAGTCGCGCAGCGCCGGCACGGCGACATTGAGGACCGACTGGTCGATCAGGGTGGTGAACCCGGCGGCCAGGCAGAGGAGCAGGACTCTCACTTCTTGCGGGGAAGACCCTGCGGGTTGACCTGGGAGGCCGGGATCGACTCGTTGGTCAGGCCCCAGCGGGCCAGCACCTCCGCGTACTTCCCGTTCTTGATCACCAGGTTGAGCGCGTCGGAGACCGGTTGCGCGAGCCCGTTGCCCTTGGCGGTCATCGCCGCGATCTGGGCCGCGATCTCGCCGCCGCCCTGGATCTGCCCGACGATCTTCGTCTTGCCGGAGACCGCGGCGTGATAGGCGGACGTGGGGTTCGGCCCGAGCCAGGCGGCGATGCGGCCGGATTCGAGCGCCAGGTAGTAGTCGGCCGGGTTCTGGTAGTACTGGATCTCGATCGGCTCCAGCCCGGCCGCCTTGTTCTGCTGGTCCCAGCCGAGCAGGATCTGCTCCTGGTTCGTGCCGGAGCCGACCGATACGGTCAGCCCGGCGATGTCGGCCGGCTTGGTGATCGTGGTCAGCTTCGAGTCGATAGGCACCTCCCACGCGACCGTGTCGACGCGGTAGGTGGCGAAGTCGTAGATGTCCTTGCGCTCCTCGGTAACGGTGATGTTGGAGAAGCCGGCGTCGTACTGCCCGGACCGGACCACCAGGAACAGGTTTTCCCAGGACGTCGCCTGGATGTCCAGCTCCAGCCCCAGCACGTCCGCGACCAGCTGCGCGACGTCCGTCTCCACGCCGATCACGGTCTTGTCGTCGCTCGCCCGGAACGACAGCGGCGGCACGCCGGACCCGGTGGTGCCGACCACAAGCTTCCCCTTCGACGCGATCGCGGCAGGCACCGCCGCGGCGATCGTCGCATCCTTCTCCGCCCGGATCCGTTGCTGGTCCGGGGAGGTGTTGATGGTCAGCACGCCCGGCTCGCCCGAGGCCGCACCCGCGGGCTGCGCCTTCAGGTCGTCCGGCGTTCCGCAGGCGGTGAGGGCGGCGGTGGCCGCGAGGAGAACGGCGGCCAGCACCCCACGACGATCAAGATAAACCATAAAAAAATCTCCTTAATGGGTACGACGGACCCGCCCGACGCCGTCGGCGAACGGGATATCAACAGCGCGTAGTGGCCCCGGGCTCAGAGAACCTTCGCGAGAAACGCCTTGGTCCGGGTGTGGCGCGGCGCGTCCAGCAGCTCGGACGGTGGCCCCTCCTCGACGATCAGGCCGGCGTCCATGAACACCACCCGGTCCGCGACCTCCCGAGCGAAGCCGATCTCGTGCGTGACGACGATCATCGTGGTGCCGCTGCGGGCGAGGTCGCGCATCACATCCAGCACCTCGCCGACCAGCTCCGGGTCGAGCGCGGACGTCGGCTCGTCGAAGAGCACCACCTTGGGCGCCAGCGCCAGCGCGCGGGCGATCGCCACCCGCTGTTGCTGCCCGCCGGAGAGCCGGCGCGGATAGACGTCCGCCTTCTCCGCCAGGCCGACGCGCGCGAGCAGCCGCCGCGCATCCTCCTGCGCCGCACGCCGAGGCCGGCCCTGCGCGGAGATCGGCGCCTCGGCCACGTTCTCCAGCGCGGTCAGGTGCGGGAACAGATTGAAATTCTGGAAGACGAACCCCACGTGGGTACGCTGCCGCAGCACCTCCCGCTCCTTCAGCTCCCGCAGCCGATTCCCGGTCCGCCGGTAGCCGACCAGGTCGCCGTCGATCTCGACGTACCCCCGGTTGAGCTTTTCGAGGTGGTTTATCGCGCGCAGCAGCGTGGACTTGCCCGACCCGGACGGACCGAGGATCACCACCACCTCGCCCGCGCGGACCGTCAGGTCGACGCCGCGCAGCACCTCCAGCGGCCCGAAGCTCTTGTGCACGCCGCGCACCGCCACCATCGGCGGCTCGCCTGACGGCCGTCCACCGTACGGTTCCGCGGGGGCCGGCACCGAGTTGACGGACTCACTCGCAAGCTCGCTCGTCATGCCCGCTGCCTCCGCGCCGCGGCGAACGTGTCCACCCGGGCCCGCAGCCGTTGCAGCGGCGTCGGCGGCAGCACGCGCACCGCGCCGCGTGCGTAGTAGCGCTCGATGTAGAACTGTGCGACGGACAGCACCGTGGTGAGGATCAGGTACCAGATCGCGGCGACCAGGAGCAGCGCGATCACCCGGCCGTTGCGCGCATAGATCACCTGAACCTGGTAGAACAGCTCCGGGATCGCCATGATGTAGACCACCGAGGTGCCCTTGACCAGGCCGATCAGCTCGTTGCCGGCGGTCGGGACGATGGTGCGCATGGCCTGCGGCAGGATGATCCGGGTGACCTGCCGCCGCCACGGGATGCCGAGCGCGGCCGCGGCCTCCTGCTGGCCGGCGTCGACGGAGAGCATGCCGGACCGGACGATCTCCGCGCAGTAGGCGGCCTGGTGCAGAATCAGGCCGAGCGCGGCCGCGGTCATCGGGCCGATCAGCGCGTTCGTCTCGAACTCCACAAACGACGGTCCGAACGGGACACCGAGCGAGATGCTGTCGTAGAGCAGCGCGAGGTTGAACCAGAAGAGCAGTTGCAGGATCAGCGGTACGGACCGGAAGACCCAGACATAGGCCCAGGCGACGCCGGACAGCAGCGGGCTGCCAGACAGCCGCATCAGTGCGAGCACGGTGCCGAGCGCGAAGCCGAACACGATGCCGAACGCGGTGAGCTGCAGCGTGATCCACACCGAGCGCAGCACCGTCTCGTAGAAGAGGTACTGCCCGACGATCGGCCAGTCCCACGCCGGATTGGTGATCAACGCGTGCAGCGCCATGGCCAGCAGCACCGCCACGGCCAGGGCGGCGACCCAGCGCCACGGGTGGCGGGCCGGAATCACGCGAAGCTGTTCCGGATCGAGTGGCGGGGAGAGCGTGCGTGTCGCGAGGTCCGCCACTGGCGTCTCCTAGACAGATGAGGGCGGGCCCTCCGTGGCCCGCCCTCAAAAGCCTACTTCACCTATAGGATTAGATCTAGACTCAGAACGCGGCGAGCACCGAGCCGTTGTACTTCTGGGCGATGAAGTCCTTGACCTGCGGGGAGTGCAGGAGCTTCTCCAGCTTGACGATGTTCTCGTTCGTCTCGTCGCCGGTGCGGACCACGAGCAGGTTGGCGTAGGGGTTGCCGGCGCCGGTCTCCAGCGCGAGCGCGTCCTTGGCCGGGGTGAGGCCGGTCTCGATGGCGTAGTTGCCGTTGATGACCGAGATCGCGGTGTCCTCCAGGCTGCGCGGCAGCTGGGCGGCCTCGAGCGCCTCGAACGTCAGGTTCTTCGGGTTGCCGGTGATGTCCTGCTCGGTGGCCTTGACGCCGACGCCGTCCTTCAGCGTGATCAGGCCGTTGGCGGCGAGCAGGCTCAGTGCGCGGCCCGAGTTGGACGGGTCGTTCGGGATCGCGACCACGCCGCCCACGGGCACGTCGGCGAGCGCCTTGACCGACTTGGAGTAGACGCCGAGCGGCTCGATGTGCACGGGCTTGAGCGGGGTGAACTTGTAGCCCTTGGAGGCGATCTCCTCCTCCAGGTACGGGATGTGCTGGAAGTAGTTCGCGTCCAGCTGCTTGTCCTGGAGGGCCGTGTTCGGCTGGATGTAGTCGTTGAACTCGACTATCTCGATCTTCAGGCCCTCGGCTGCGGCGAGGTTGTCGCTCACGTACTTCAGGATCTCGGCGTGCGGGACCGGGCTGACGCCGACGGTGAGGGTGCCGTCTGCCGCGACGCCCTCCTCGGAGTCGTTGCCGCAGGCCGCCAGGCCGATCAGGAGCGAAGCGGCGGCGGTGAGAGCGACGAGGGTACGACGCATCATCTTGACCTTTCTTGTCATAATATTTCGGGATAAAACCGCGCGGTGACGGCGGCGAGAAGGATGGCCCCAGGCCTGATCCGGGGTGGTGGATCACTCGTGGGTGGCCCGGGGCCAGGTATCTACCGGTGGGAGAGGCGGCGCACCACGAGATCGCCGAGGCTCTGCACGAGTTGCACGAACAGCACGAGCACCACCACCGTCGCGACCATGACCTCGGTCTCGAAGCGCTGGTAGCCGTACCGGATGGCCAGGTCGCCGAGCCCGCCGCCGCCCACGGTCCCGGCCATCGCGGAGTAGCCGACGAGCGCGATCACCGTGATCGTCAGCCCGGCGGCCAGGCCGGGACGCGCCTCGCGCAGCAGCACCTTGTATACAAGCTGCCAGCGGGACGCGCCGGCCGCGATCGCGGCGTTCACCACGTCGCGTGGCACCTCGCGGATCGCGGTCTCCACGATGCGCGCGAAGAACGGGATCGCGCCGATTGTCAGCGGCACGATCGCGGCGTCGGTGCCGATCGTGGTGCCGACGATCGCGCGGGTGAACGGGATGACCGCGACAAGAAGGATGATGAACGGCAGCGACCGGCCGACGTTGACGATCAGGCCGAGCGCCAGGTTCACCGGCCAGGCGGAGAGCAGGCCGCCGCGTTCGGTGAGCACAAGCAGCACGCCGATCAGCAGCCCGCCGAGCGCGGTGATCGCTGTGGAGATCCCGACCATGTAGACGGTCTCCCACAGCCCTTCACCGAGCAGCGGCCAGATGTCTTCCCAGGTCATGCCGGACTCCCCGTGATGGTACGGACCTGTCGACGCCGGCGGCTCATGGCGCCGCCTCGGTCGGGATGCCGGCCTCGCGCAGCCAGGTGAGGACCGGTTCGTTTGTGGCGCGCTCGCCGGGCAGGACCAGGCGCAGGCGCCCGGCGCGGGTGGCGGCGAGCTGTTCGACAGTGCCGCCGAGGATTCGCACGTCCACATCGAAGCGGCGGGCCAGCTCCGCGATCAGCGGCCGTTCCGCCTGGTCGCCGCTGACCGTCACGTCCAGGATCGTCTCGCCGGGCAGGTGCGGCGCCGGGCCGAGGCGCAGCAACTCCGCGGCCAGCTCGGAGCCGGGCCGGGCCAGCACCTCTTCGATCCGGCCGGACTCGGTGAACCGCCCGTCGCGCATGATCGCGGCGGAGTGGCAGATGCGCTTCACCACGTCCATCTCGTGCGTGATCAGCAGGATGGTCAGGCCGAGCCGCCGGTTGAGGTCGGCGAGCAGTTCCAGGATCGAGCCGGTCGTCTCCGGGTCCAGCGCGGACGTGGCCTCGTCGGAGAGCAGCACGGCCGGGTCGCCGGCCAGCGCCCGTGCGATGCCGACGCGCTGCTTCTGCCCGCCGGACAGCTGCGCCGGATACGCGTCCGCGCGCCCTTCCAGCCCGACAAGCTCCAGTAGCTCCGCGACGCGGCGGGTGCGCTCACCGCGGGACGTGCCGGTGACCTCAAGCGGAAAAGCCACATTCCCCGCCACGGTACGGGAGCTGAGCAGCGCGAAATGCTGGTGGATCATGCCGATCCGCTGGCGTTCCCGGCGCAGTCGCCGCTCCGGCAACGACGTGAGTTCCACGCCGCCGACGGTCACGGTGCCGGAGTCGGGGCGCTCAAGCAGGTTCACGCTGCGCAGCAACGTGCTCTTGCCGGCACCGCTGCGCCCGAGCACGCCGTAGATCTCGCCCTCCGGGACGTCCAGGCTGACGCCGTCGAGCGCGGTCACCGGACCGCCCCGGGAGCGGTAGACCTTGCGCAGGTCGTTGAGGCTGATCACAAGCAGAGTCCTGGTGGGCTGGGGGTGAGTGGGAGCGCGGCGCGGCGTAATCACCGGCCGCGCTCGGCAACCTCACACTACCAACCCGATAGGCTTTACCGGTTTTCAGCGCATCGTGAGCGCGGTCTCACCACAAGCATGGCGATCCAGGGCATGGCGATCCGGGGCATGGCGATCCGGGGCATGGCGATCCGGGGCATGGCGATCCGGGGCATGGCGATCCGGGTAGGTGCGTCCCGCGACAGTCACCGTGCCGGAGTCGTCAGGAGCGTCTCCGCGATGACGCCGAAGAGATGATCGACCCGGGAGGCGAGCGCGGGCTGGTCACCGACCCAGGCCAGCGCGCCGCCAAGCGCATAGAGGTCGGTCGGGTCGACGTCGGTACGCGCCACGCCCTCCGCCTGGGCGCGGGTGAGGAGTCGCGCGCCGGCCGCCTTCATCCCGACGCACGAGGCGTGCAGCGCGGAGTCCGGGTCCTCGATCGCGGCCACCATCGAATCGATCGCGCCCTTGAAGCGGTGCGCGCACGAGACGAACTCGCGCAGCCACGTCACGAGCGCCTCCCCCGACGAGTCCGCCTGCTCAAGCACGGCCGCCTGCGCCGCCAGGTCGTCGAAACCGGTCCGGAGCAGCGCCTCCAGCAGCGCCTCCCGGGTCGGGAAGTGCCGGTACAGCGTGCCCAGGCCCACACCGGCCCGGCGCGCGATGTCCCGCAGCGACGCGTCCGCGCCCTGCTCGGCCACGACATCGCGCGCGACCGCGAGCAACTGCTCGTAGTTCTTCCGTGCATCAGCCCGCATGAACCCCACCTTGACAATCGGAGCAGTGCTCCATATATATTCGGAGCAGTGCCCCGCTAAGGGCATCTTAGCCATACCGAGAACGAGGACGCGATGACACCGAACACGATGAAGGCCGTCCGGCTGCACGGATTCGGCGGCCCGGACGTGCTGCGGTACGAGGACACCCCGGTCCCCGAGCCGAAGCCCGGCGAGGTGCTCGTCCGGGTGCACGCGGTGGGCGTCAACCCGCCGGACTGGTACGTGCGCGACGGACTGACAGTGATGCCGCCGGAGATGCGGCCGCCCCTCCGTCTGCCGTTGATCCCGGGGACGGACGTGTCAGGCGTGGTGGAGGCGGTCGGCGCGGAGGCCGACGGCTTCGCGCCCGGCGACGAGGTCTTCAGCATGGTCCGTTTTCCCAGCTTCGACGCCCGCGCCTACGCCGAGTACGTGACAGTGCCCGTGACGGACCTCGCGCTCAAGCCGGCCGGCATCGACCATGTGGCGGCCGCCGCCGTGCCGATGGCCGGGCTCACCGCGTGGCAGTTCCTGATAGCGCTCGGGCACGACCACCCGTCCCCGTTCCAGACCACCCGGCATGCCCCCGTGCCGCTCGGCCCCGGCACGACAGTGCTCGTCAACGGCGCGGCCGGCGGCGTGGGCCATCTCGCCGTGCAGCTGGCGAAATGGAAGGGCGCACACGTGATCGCGGTCGCCTCCGGCGGACACGAGTCGTTCCTGCGCACGCTCGGCGCCGACGAGTTCATCGACTACACCACGAACCGCCCGGAGGACATCGTGCGCGATGCCGATCTCGTCCTCGACGCGGTCGGCGGGCCGACGAGCAGCCGTTTCCTGCGGACCGTCAGGCGCGGCGGCGCGCTGTTCCCGGTCTTCTTCGGCGTGTTCGACCCCGAGGAGACCGCGCGGCTCGGCGTGACGGTCTCCAGCACCCAGGTCCGCGCGAACGGCCCGCAGCTCGCCGAGCTGGGCCGCCTCCTCGACGCGGGCACCGTACAGGTCGCCATCGACAGCACCTTCCCGCTCGCCGAGGCCCGCCAGGCCCACGAACGCGCGGCCCGCGGCCACATCCAGGGCAAGATCGTGCTGACAGTTGCCTGACGACCGGCCGCCAACGCCGAGTAGCGCCCGCGCGGTTTTCCCGGCCACCCACGGATCCGGTGGCCGCGGGAGCATGCGGGTCCCGGCCACCGCGGAGGCGGGAAAGCAAAGGTTTCGGTCTCTGTCTGTGCGTGTTTGAATACATCATGGTCGATGCGGGCTGGGGCGGGCGGATCGGTGCGGCGCTTGTGGTGGCCGCGATGGGGTCGATTGCCGCGCCGGTGGCGACGTCGCCGCTGTACCCGCCGGTCGGGGCCGGGACCGCGTTTCTCGATCACGGGGCGTTGCTCGGCGACGTGCCGGAGCCGGGGTGGTACGAGGCGAACATCCCGTTCGTCGATCTGCCGGACCAGGAGATCGAGGAGACGTACTACTACAGGTGGCGCACGTTCAAGGAGGCGTTGAAGTACACCGGGCCCCGGGACGGGTGGATCGTGACCGAGTTCCTGGGGCCGGTGGGCTATTCGGCGCCGTTCGGCGGGATCAACGCGGCGGCCGGGCACCACCTCTACGAGGGCCGCTGGCTGCGGGACCGGCGTTACCTCGACGACTATGTGGACTACTGGCTGCGCGGCTCGGGGTCGGGCGCGAAACCGGCGACCGAAGGGCTCAACAAGAACACCACGGACTGGGCTCATCAGTACTCGTTCTGGGCCGTCGACGCGGCCGTGGCCCGGGCCGAGGTGAGCGGCGACTGGCGCTATCTGCTGGACCGGCTGCCGCAGCTGGTGAAGCAGTACGAGGGCTGGAAGGCGAGCAACTTCGACGCGACGCGCGGGCTGTACTGGCAGACGCCGGTGTGGGACGCGATGGAGTACACGGCGGGGTCCTATCAGACGGACGATCCCTACCACGGTGGCGACGGTTTCCGGCCTACGCTCAACGCCTACCAGTACGGCGACGCGCGTGCGCTGGCGTCGTTGCTGCGGCGGGCGGGCGACCCGCAGGCTGCGGCGCGCTACGAGCGGGAGGCTGCGGCGCTGAAGGCGCAGACCGAGCGGCAGCTCTGGGACGGCGACTTCTACAAGCACGTGCAGCGCGACGAGACCGCGCCGATCGCGGACCGCGAGCTGATGGGTTACGTCCCCTGGTACTTCCACCTGCCGTCGGCGGATAACGCGGTGGCGTGGGCGCAGCTGACCGATCCGCAGGGGTTCGCGGCGTCGTTCGGCCCGACGACTGCGGAGCGGCGCAGCCCGTGGTTCATGCACGAGGCGCTGAGCGGGTGCTGCAGGTGGAACGGGCCGAGCTGGCCGTTCGCGACGAGTCAGACGCTTACCGGGCTGGCGAATCAGTTGCTCGACTACCCGGGACAGTCCTATGTGACCACTCAGGACTATCAGGAGCTGCTGCGGGCCTACGCGCTGACGCAGCGCCGGAACGACCGGCCGTACGTGGCGGAGGCGCACCACCCGGACGAGAACCGGTGGCTCTACGACGGGCGCGGGCACAGCGAGGACTACAACCACTCCACGTTCACCGACCTGGTGCTGTCCGGGCTGCTCGGGATCCGGCCGCAGCCTGGCGACACGGTACGCATCTCACCGCTCAACGACTACGACCACTTCGCGGTGGAGAACCTGGCCTATCACGGTCACAACCTGTCCGTGCTGTGGGACGCGGATGGCAGCGCGTACGGCCGGGGGCAGGGGTTCCGGGTGTGGGTGGACGGGCGGCAGGTGCTGCACCGGTCGGCGCCGGGCGATGTGACGGTGCGGGTCGCTTTCGATGCAGGCCCCGTACAGGAGCAGATCGACGACGCCGCAAACCCCGCCGGGACCGGCTATCCGGCCGCGCGCGCGTCGTACACCTGGTCCGGGGACAGCCCCGCGGACGCGATCGACGGCCAGGACTTCCACCTCGACGTGCCCTCCACCCGCTGGACCTCCTACGGTTCCCCGCACGGGGCCGACCACCTGGAGGTCGATCTGGGCGCCGCGACCGTGGTCTCGGACGTGCGCGCCGTGTTCTACGACGACGGCGGCGGCGTGCGCACTCCACCGTCGTTCACGCTGCACCATCAGGGCGCGGACGGCATCTGGCGCGAGGTGCCGGGCCAGACGCGCACTCCGGCGCAGCCCGCGGGCCGGACCGTCAACCGCGTCCTGATCGACCCGCCGCTGACCACCGACCGGCTGCGCATCTCGGCCCCCGGCGTCTTCGGCGTCACCGCGGTCCAACTCTGGCGCACCCCTGACCCACGGATCAGCCTGACGGTGCCGCCCACCACCGCGATAGACCCGGGAACCCCTTTCACGGTACGGGGAACGGTGTCCGCGTCCGCGGCCGTGCCGGAGGTCCGGGTGAGCCTTGAGGCGCCGCGCGGTTGGGCGGTCTCCCCCGTCACCGTGCCGCCCCGGGCGTTGCGGGCCGGAGCGGCCTACGACGTGGCCTGGCAGGTGAGCGTGCCCGCGGACGCCGACCCGTCCGCCGGTCTGCCGGTGCGCGCGCTGGCCCGTACCGCCGCGGGGGTGACGAGCGCGCTCACCACCACGACCTACGAGTTCGACCCGGCCGACTACCCGGTGACCGCCTGGGATGACGACTTCGACGACGAGCGGGCCTACCGGGTCGATCATCCGGTGGCCGAGCCCTCCCCCTCGCTGCGCATCGCGGACGGCGCACTTACCGCGAGCGCCTCCGCCCGCGCGTTCGCGGTGTTCGCCGCGCCGGTCGCCGCCTCCGGGGAGGGCACCGCCGTGATCGTCACACCGCGCGCGTTCTCCGGCGCCGCACCCGAGGACAGCCTGTTCCTAGGCCTCTCCGGCGGTTCCGGTGACGCCGCGCTGGCCTGGTACAACAACCATCACCGCAGTTCCGGCGCGGACGTGCAGACCGGCGGCCGCTCCCGCCCGGAGGCCACCGGCGGCTGCTGTGCCGAGGTCACCTGGGAGCCCGGCGACCGCTTCGCGATCCTGGTGCGCTGGGGACGCCTGACCACCTGGGTCGAGCACGACGGCCGCTGGGCGGCGGTGCACGACGCGCCGGTCTCCGCCGCGGTCGACGGCGCGACGCTGGCGTCCTGGTCCCCGGCGTTCGGGGTGCGGCTGGACGCCGGCCCGCTCTCCATCGACCGTGTCACGGTGCTGACCAGGTCGTGACCGCTCAGCTGAAGACCGGGATCTCCCGCGCCTGCGCCAGGTACGACGTGCCGTTGGTGTAGCCGGTCCCGCCGGTGTCGGTGCCGAGCATCCGGGTGGCGAGCCGGTAGTGGGTACGGCGCCAGGCGTCGATCGAGGCGGCGAAGTCGGCCATGGCCGCGCCCACGGCCGCGTGCTCCGCGAGGGTCAGGCGCGCCTCCCGGTAGGCCGCGTCCACAGACGGCAGGCCGAGCAGGACCTGCGCCTGGATCTCCGGCACGTTCTGGTAGGCGGCCGAGCCGAGGCGGGCGTCGTCGGGCCGGCGGGCCAGGCTCTCCATCAGCTTGTAGTGCCGGGACTGGATGGCGCTGGCGCCCTCGGTCCACTGCCGGAAGCGGCGGAACGACTCCACCCGCATGGTCGCCACCACGGACCACAGTGGACTGACCTCGCGCAACAAAGTGGCCGCGTGGCACAGCGCGTCCTCCGCACCGGCCGCGGCGCCCGCCGTGAGCGCGTCCACGGCCGCCTCGAGATCGCGGACCAGTTGGGCGAACGCGGTCTCGAACGTCTGCAGCACGCGGATGAACAGGTACTCGTCGTGGACCACGTCGACCGGCAGCACGCTGCAGCGGACCATGAGCTGCTGTGCGTCGCTCGCCTTCGCCGCGACCGTCTCGCACACCGCACGCGCCTCGGCCCGCACGCCCGGCTCCAGCACCGGAGTGGACCAGCCGAGCCGGTCCAGCGCCGGGCGGATCACCCGCAGCGCGTGCCGCAGCCGTTTCTCCACAAGCGCGTCCTCCGGCGGCATCACCGGCAGCGGCCCGGAGAGGTCGTCGCACGCGGCCGCCTCGAAGCGCATCAGGTCCGCGACAAGCAGCACGGTGAGCAGATCACGGTCGTCGAGGTAGGGCGTCAACACCGGCAGCGCCAGGTAGGACCGGTAGTCGTAGACGCCGTCGCGCTTGTCGAGCAACACATCCAGGAAGGAGAGCAGCTCGCCGCCCGCGTGCACGCGGGCATCGCACAGCGCGTCAAGCAGGTCGTCCGGGACCAGAGCCTTACCGCATCGGCGGTACGCGGTGAGCACGGACTGGTAGGGGAAGTCGCCGCCGTCCACGGTCCAGGTCCGCACGGCCACAGATTCAGCGCTCATGATCCGTACCCCTTGGTGATCTCGGTTCTGATCTGCCACAGCTTCGGGAAGAGCTTCTGCGCGATCAGTCGCGCGAGCGTGTCGACAGGTGTTCCCTGCGTGCCAAGCACCGCGTGCCCAATGATCCGGGTCGCGATCTTGTAGTGCTCCGTGCGCCAGAGCGCGATCCGCTCGTCAAGCGCGACAAGTGCCTCTGCCAGCCGGTACAGCGCGACGGTGGGATCCCCACGGTAGAGCGCGCCGAGCTCGACGCCGTCCGCTGCCAGTCGCGCGTCGAACTCGGCGCCGAGCCGGCGGGCCGCCCGGCGCAGCCCTTGCCAGCCCGGCGACTCGGCGCCGGAGCCGTTGCCAAGCGCGGGGCGGATGTGGTTGAAGTCGGCCGGGGTGAGGTGACGCAGGATGTCCAGCTGCTCGGTGATCAGGCGCAACGCCGTTGCCGCGCGCTGGACCAGCAGTTCGGCGTGCCCGGTCTCGCCGTCGGCCACGTGCGCGGCAGCGCGGTCGAGCTGGGCACCTGCAAGTTTGAGCCACAGCTCCGTGCTCTGGTGGGTGATCTGGAACAGCAGCTCGTCGGGGTGTACCCACTGGTCAGCGGTGCGTTGCAGAGCCAGGAGCTCGTCGGTGCGCATGTACCGGACGTAGTCGTTGATTCCCTCACCGGGTAGAACTGGTCTACTGTGCTCGGTCGTCACGAGCGAACAATATCGATCCCACGGCCACTTCAAAGCGTGATCTAGATATCACATGAAGCGATTTTCCCACGGCGCGCACAATGGGATCATGCGGGCGCTCACCCCACGCCTGGCCTGCGCTTTTGTCCTAATTGCGCAGATGACGGCCTTCGGCGGTGGCGGCGTGGGGTGCGGATGATCGTCGAGCGACTGTTTCAGGGCGCCCGAACGCGTCCTCCGGCGCGCAGACGGCGCCGGAGGACGGCAGGTGATCAGGCCTTCGCCGCGGTCCCCGCCTCAGGCTCGACCGCCGGAGGGTCCGCAACGGGCTCCGGATCCGCAAGCTGCTCGCGCACATACGTCCAGAAGACCGCGATCAGCGCCGCGATCGGCACCGCCAGCAGCGACCCGACGATCCCGGACACGCTGCCGCCAAGCGTCACCGCCAGCAGCACCACGCCCGCGTGCAGGCCCAGCCCGCGGCTCTGCACCATGGGCTGGAAGACGTTCCCCTCCAGCTGCTGCACGACCAGGATGATGATCAGCACGATGAGCGCGTCCCACGGGCCCTCGAAGACCAGCGCGATCAGCACCGCGACAAAGCCGGCGAAGAGCGCGCCGACGATCGGGATGAACGCGGTGATGAACGTCAGCACGGCCAACGGCAGCACCAGGGGCACTCCGACGATCCACAGGCCGAGGCCGATGAAGATCGCGTCGAGCAGGCCGACGAACGCCTGGGAGAGCACGAACGAGCCGAGCGTCTTCCAGCTGCGCGCCGCGATCTCCGGCACGTCACGGCTGAGCCGGCCCGGCAGCTGCTGGCTGAGCCACGGCAGGAACCTCGGCCCGTCCTTGAGGAAGAAGAACATCAGGAACAGCGCGAGCACGATGGTGATCAGGCCGTTGACGACCGCGCCGACGCCGGTGACCGTGTAGTTCACGATGCTGCCGACGCTCGACTGGATCTTGTCGACGGCAGTGTTGAACGCGCTGTCGACCTGCGCGTCCCCGATGTTCAGCGGCGGCCCGGAGGCCCAGTCGCGCAGTTGGGTGATGCCGTCTGCCACGCCGTCCGCGAGGGCCGGCCCCTGACTGGCGACCGGCACCGCGATGCCGACGATGATCCCGGCCGCGACAAGCAGGAACACCAGCGTGACCACGGACGCGGCGAGCGCCGGCGGCCAGCCGTGCCTGCGCAGGAACCGGGTCGGCGGCCAGGTGAGCGTGGTGAGCAGCAGCGCGACGGTCAGCGGCCAGATCACCGGCCACGCCCAGCCGAGCAGCTTCAGCAGCACGTAGCCGAACAGCATCAGGGCGAGCAGCTGCACGACGACGATCGCGGAGGTGCGCAGGGCGGATCGGCTCTTCGCCGCGTTCAAGACCTTCACAGGTCGTACCCTAGGTGATCCCGGCCGTTACCACCCGCTGGACTCGACGTGGAGCACGAGCGGCCGAAATGAGATGCGCACCGACGGGCACGGCTGTTGGATCTCGGAATGAGTCACGATCTCGTTCATCCCCGGAAGGCCCGCGCAGGGGATCACATCGCGGTCGTCTCGCCGTCCTTCGCCGCGGCGGGCGCCTACCCCGAGATTCACGAGCAGGCCATGCGACGGCTCGCCGACGTGACAGGCCTCGTCCCGGTCGAGTACCCGACCACCCGCGCCGTTGGTGCCCCACCGGAGGCGCGGGCGGCGGACATCAACGCTGCCTTCGCCGACCCCCGAGTCCGTGGCATTCTCGCTGTCGTCGGAGGCGAGGATCAGATCACCGTCGTCCCGCACCTGGACGCCGGCCTCGCCCGAGCCGATCCGAAGCCGTTCGTCGGCACCAGCGACAACACCAACCTGCATCACTGGCTCTGGGGACTTGGCATCTCCAGTTTCTACGGCGGATCGTCGCAGGTGCACCTCGGTCCCGGCCCGGCCGTGGACGACATCCACGCACGGTCGCTGCGGGCGGCGTTGGTCACCGGGGAGCGGTTGGAGATCACCGATCCGGGCGAGTCCGAGGACTACGGCATCGACTGGGCCGATCCGCTGGCGCTCGAGTCCCCGGGGGAACGCGAGCCTACCGAGCTGTGGAGCTGGTTCGGGCCGCGCCGCTCCGTCACCGGGGTCACCTGGGGCGGTTGCCTCGAAGTCATCCAGTGGATTCTGACGGCCGGGCGCTTCCCGTTCCCTCCGGAGGTCCTGGACGGCGGGGTGCTGATCATCGAGACCTCGGAGAAGCTGCTGCCCGCCCGCGAGGTCGGCTGGATCGTCCGTTCCCTCGGCGAGCGTGGCATTCTCGGCGCGGTTGATGCGGTCCTGGTCGCACGTCCGCCGGTCTCCGACCACGCCAGCCGCCCCGTCGCCGTGGATCGCGCGCGGTTGCGTGCGGAGCAGCGGGATGCCGTGGTCGACGTGGTGACTCGCTACAACCCGGAGGCGGTCGTCTGCGTGGGGGTGCCGTTCGGTCACACCAGGCCGCAGTGGATCCTGCCGCACGGCGGTCTGATCACCGTTGACGGTGCGGAGCGCCGAATCTTCGCCGACTATCGATAGGGAGTCGCCGCGATGGATCGGCCCGGGCGCGCTCTCAGAAGCCTGGATCCTCGTGGCCGAGCAGCCGCCGCAGACCGGCGTGCATGTTCACGACCTCGATCCGCGCGTCGAGGAACCCGCGCCGGTAGTCCGCGCCCGTGTCGGGATGCTCCGCCAGGCCCGCGTCGCGGCGGCCCTCCAGCGCATCGACGCGGCCGGCGTTGTAGGCCAGCAACGCGTCCTCCATGAGTCCTCCCCCGTGACCTGGCGTTTTGTGCATCTAACCCGACCGGGCGACCTGTGCCTGTCGCGCTGCTGACAGCACCGCCTCAGACCGTGGGCATCAGGCCGCCGTCGACCGCGAACTGCGTGCCGGTGAGGTACCCCGCACGCGGCGACGCCAGGAACGTGACCAACTCGGCCATCTCCTCGGCCGCGCCGAACCGGCCGAGCGGGATCTCGAAGCGCTCCGCGATCCGGCGGCGGATCTCCGGCACGTCGACGCCGTCCTGCTCCGCCATCCGGGCGAAGCGCCTGTAGGTGTCCGCCGTCTCGATCACGCCCGGGTTCACCGCGACGACCCGGATGCCGTGCGGCCCCATCGAGTTCGCCAGGCCCTTGCTGTAGGTGGCGAGCGCCGCCTTGGCCGAGGCATAGGCGATCGCGGCCGGCTGAGGCACCCGGGCCGCGCCTGACCCGATGTGAATGACCACGCCGGAGCGCTGCGCGACCATCCGCGGCAGCAAACGCCGGTCCAGGCGCACGGCCGCGAGCAGGTTGATGGCGAGGTCCTCGGTCCAGTCCTCGTCCGTCATGGCAAGCACGCCGTCCGGCACCCGGCGCTGGCCGCCCGCGTTGTTCACAATCACGTCGATGCCGCCGAGGAGCTCCAGCGCGTCCGCCGCGAGCCGGGCCGTGCCGTCCTCGGTGGCCAGGTCCGCGGCCACGAACGTGCCGTGCGTGTGTTCCCCCTCCGTGCGCGCGGCCACCACCACGGCCGAGCCGGCGGCCGTGAAGTGCTTCGCGATGGCCGCGCCGATGCCACGGGTGCCGCCGGTGACGAGGACGCGTTTGCCCTCCAGGCCGGTGGCGGGGGCGGTGACCGTCATACTGGTGACTCCCATGTTCGATGTTCGACGAAGTTCGAACATACAACCACGAGAGGGACCCCGTGCGTCAAGCGCTCCACCCGGACCTTGCGGACGTGACGCTCGCCCAGGCGCTTACCGCACTCGGCGACCCGATCCGCCTGTCGATCGTCCGCGTCCTCTCCGACGGCCGCGAACATCTCGGCGGCGACTTCCCCACCTCGGTAGCGAAGTCCACGCTCAGCCACCACATGAAAACGCTCCGCCAGGCAGGCGTCATCCACAGCCGTCCCGACGGCACCCGCTGCTGGAACTCACTCCGCCCCGACTTCGAGGCCCGCTTCCCCGGCCTGCTCGGCACGATCCTGAAGATCCCCGGCTGAGCGTCAGGGCACCAGACGCGCGGTCGACCCCTCGTCGAGGGCGACCCGCACGTTCTCGACCCCGGCACGGATCATGGCGCCGTAGGCGTCGTCCGGAAGCACGTCCAGCCCCGCCACCGCCGCGGCGAGATGCGGTCGCGCCTCATCCCGGTTCCCGGCACGCCGGTGCGCGTCGGCCAGGTTGAGATACAGCGACGGCAGGAACGCGCGCACCTGCAGCGAGTCGTGGAAGCGGCGCACCCGCTCGTCGCTGAGCGTGCTGACCGCGTCAAGCGCCCGCTCATCCCACGCCAACTCCTCCACCACCTCGTCCTGCAGGTCCGCGAGGTAGTGCGCGATGCTGCACCTGTGCAACGCGTCGCCTTCCGCACCGACGCGCGCCCACAGCGCGGCGAGCGCCTCCCGGGCACCCTGCGCATCGCCCGCGCGGCCCTGCTCGACCGCCGCCCCGATCGCCGCCATCACGTCATCAGTCCCCGTCACGCATCCTCCTTCGCCGGGCCCGGTCACCCGGGCCGTCCACCCGGCAAGGCTCGGCCCTCGACCAGGTCGAGAGTCAACGCGCACCGCCCGGTTCGACATGGCCGGCTACGCCGGGGCCGAGATGGAGGAGTGGGCCGAACGGCGGCTGACCTCGAGGGAGGACGCCGGGTGGCGGGTGACGCCGGCCGAGGTCACGCCAGCAGTTTCTCCCGCATGGTCTTGCCGGGGTTGAACTGGCCGACGATCTGCTGGCCGGTGGGGAGGTAGACGTCGATCGCGTTGTTGCGGCGCATCTGCTCGCGGACCGGCTGCGGCAGCGGGGGTTCCTGCGGCATGGCGGAGCGGATGTCGGTGGCGGAGACGATCAGGCGGTCGGCGAGCATCGCGGAGTCGGCGTCGACGCGCACCCGGCCGAACTCCCAGCCGCAGAGGAGCAGGTCGAGCGCCTCGAACAGGTGGGTGAGGGTGGCGTACGAGTCGGCGACGTCGACGTAGCGGCCGGCGTTGCGCCCGATTGTGGTGGCCGCGGCCTGCACGTGGATGTAGGGGTGGAAGCCGCACGGGAGCGCGAACAGCGGCCACTGCAGCGCGTGCCCGGCCTCCTTCCACAGCGGCCGGTAGTTGCGCCTGTCGACCATCATCCGGTGGCCGGTGCGCCGGTAGAGGTCCGCGCACTGGGCGGCGAGCGCGTCGTTGGCCGTGTCCGCGAACTCGCGCAGGATCGTGCCGGCGACAAGCAGCCCGTCGTCGCCCTGCAGGAACGGGGTGACGCCGGCGGCCTGGTCCGGGTACCGGCCCTGGACGTGCGCGCCGAAACCCTCGCGGACCTGCGCGAGCAGCGCGGCCTGCTGGCTCGGATCGTGCTGCACCTTCCGCTTACCCAGTCCGAAAAGTCGCATCTGCCCTCGTTTCGACCACCGTAAGCGAACTCGGCAATGCTAACGAAGATCATGGCCGCCGCTCGTCGAGGGGCATATCACCGGGACCAGGGTGATATTGGTTTATTGACACCTATCAACCCCGATGCGAGGGTACGGCTCGGCGGCCCACCCCGAGCCGCCGCCTCGCGGAAGGGATCCTTCATGCAGCTTCGACGGGCACTCGCCACCGTAGCGGCCGCCGCGGCCGCGGCTGTCCTTCTTGGACAACCGGCCTCTGCGGCCCCGGCTCCGGCGATCCAGGCGGCCACGCTGGCGTCGACCATCTCGCTCTCCAACTGCTCGGCGTCGCTTGTGCGGTACCCCACCTCGGTCAGCACGGACCGGGCGATGATGCTTACCAACGGGCACTGCTACGAGCGCGGCTTCATCGCCGCCGGCACCGTGCTGCGCAACGTCTCGAGCACCCGCAGCGGCACGCTGCTCAACGCGTCGGGCGGCGCGCTCGGCACGGTCCGCGCGGATCGGGTCCTCTACGCCACGATGACCGGCACCGACGTCACGCTCTACCGGCTCAACACCACGTTCGCGTCGCTGCAGAGCACGTACGGCGCCACCGCGCTCACGCTCTCGTCGAGCCGCCCGAGCGCCGGCACCTCGATGTCGATCCCGTCCGGGTACTGGAAGCGCGTCTGGAACTGCGCGATCGACGGCTTCGTGCCCACGCTTCGTGAGGACGAATGGTCGTGGACGGACTCGATCCGCTACAACGCCGGCTGCGACACGATCGGCGGCACGTCCGGCTCCCCGATCGTGAGCTCGGCCACCGGACAGGTGATCGGCATCAACAACACAGGCAATGAGGACGGCGGGCGCTGCACGCTCAACAACCCGTGCGAGGTCGCGGCCGACGGTACGGTCTCGGTGCTGTCCGGGCGGGGCTACGGCGAGCAGACGTACTGGTTCACCACCTGCCTGACCTCGGCACGCGTCATCGATCTGACGCTCTCCGGGTGCCTGCTGCCGGACTGATCCACCGGGCGGCCGGGTCGTCCCCGGTCGCCCGTTTCAGCGAACGTTGCTGAAGATCAGCCAAACCGTGTTAGTGTTCTTCTCGTTGCAGTTTTGATTCCGTAGACGTTGTGTTGCATGAATGACAGCGCCTGGTGGGTATCCGGACCCTTCGGGCGCTTTTTTCATATTTCGTCTTTTCCGGACGGGCGATCAAACGCGGCAACGAGAGGTTCGCGCAGTGCGGACCTCCCACAGCTCGCGAAGGAGAAGACATGGCCACCGGCACCGTCAAGTGGTTCAACGCGGACAAGGGCTTCGGCTTCATCGTTCAGGATGAGGGTGGCGCCGACGTGTTCGCCCACTTCTCGGCGATCGCCTCCAGCGGTTTCCGCAGCCTGGAGGAGAACCAGCGGGTCGAGTTCGACATCACCCCTGGCCAGAAGGGCCCGCAGGCGGCCAACATCCGCCCGCTCTGATTTTCCACCGGGTGGTGGCGTGACCGATTCGGCGCGCCGCCACCCGGGCCTTTTTTCTTTGCCATATCACCTCGGTTCGTTTCCATCGATGCCTCCTGTCACGGTGCGGTGCGCGCCGTGTCCAAGAAAGGCATCTGCAGACATATGACCGCAGGTACTGTGTCCTCCCCCCGGCGTGGCCGTCGGCGCCCGCCGCGCAAGCCCATCGAGGCTTCCGCTCCGCCCGCCCAGGTTGTCGTCACGACCCCGATGCCCACCGGCGCCGGCACGTTCGCCGACCTGCCGCTGGCACCCGGTCTCGCCAAGGCGTTGCACCGCAACGGGCTCACCACCCCGTTCCCCATACAGTCCGCAGTGCTGGCCGATGCGCTGGCCGGCCGGGATGTGCTCGGCCGTGGCCGTACCGGTTCGGGCAAGACGCTCGCCTTCGGGCTTCCGCTGCTCACGCTGCTCGACGGCAAGAAGGCCGTCAGCCGTGCGCCGCTGGCGCTCATCCTGGCGCCGACCCGCGAGCTGGCCCAGCAGGTGACCGCGTCGCTGACCCCCTACGCGTCCGCACTGCGGCTGCGGATGGCCACAGTGGTCGGCGGTCTCTCCGCCGCCGCGCAGGCGCAGACGCTTGCGCGTGGCGTCGAGATCGTGGTCGCCACCCCGGGTCGCCTCGCCGACCTGGTGAAGGCCGGTCAGTGCCGCCTCGACCAGGTGACCACGACGGTCATCGACGAGGCCGACCAGATGTCCGACATCGGCTTCCTGCCGCAGGTCAGCGCGCTGCTCGACCAGACCCCGCGGAACGGGCAGCGCATGCTGTTCTCCGCCACGCTCGACAAGGCCGTGGACCGGCTGGTCAGGCGGTTCCTCACCGAGCCGGTCACGCACGGCGTCGACCCGCCCACCGGCAGCGTCACCACGATGCGGCACCACCTGCTCGAGGTGGCGGCCGGAGACAAGCTGGCGATCGCGGCAGACATCGCGGCCCGCAACCCGCGGTCGATCATGTTCGTCGCGACCAAGCGGGCTGCGGACCGGCTGGCCACCCGGCTGAGCGCGACAGGCCTCCCGGCGGTCGCGCTGCACGGCGGACGCTCGCAGAACCAGCGCACCCGCGCGCTTGAGCAGTTCCGCGCCGGCACCGCGACAATCCTGGTGGCGACGAACGTGGCGGCGCGCGGCATCCACATCGACGAGCTCGACCTCGTCGTGAACGTGGATCCGCCCGCGGACGGCAAGGACTACCTGCACCGGGGCGGCCGCACCGCGCGCGCCGGCCGGTCCGGCACGGTCTTCACGCTCGTCTTCCCGGAGCAGCGCCGCGAGGTGCACCGGCTGCTCACCCAGGCCGGCATCCGCCCGGACTTCGACGCGGTCACGCCCGGTCACCCGGCGCTGATCCCCGCCTAGAAACCACCGAGCACACAAACTCTGCGGGGGTACGGGCCGCGGCCCGTACCCCCGCAGAGTTTTTTGTTCCTCAGGCCGTCGTCAGGATGCCTTCCACGCCGAGCAGGAACGTCTCACAGACCGACTGCGGGTCGTTGAGGCAGCCGGACGCCATCGCGCCGTCGCGCAACAGCACGAAGTGCCGGGCCGCGGGCTCGGGAAGCAGCTCCGAGACCGTGTCCAGGAACCACTGCCGGTGCACGAGCACGGCCTGATGCACCGGGTGGGCGGGGTCGGGATATTCGCTTGCCGCGTTCAGGAACGCGCAGCCGCGGAAACCGGGCGTGCGGATGTCGTCCGCGATGCCGTGCGCTATCGCCCGTGCCACCTCCACGGGCGTCAGCCCGTCCGCCCGCGCCCGCTCCACGTGGGCGCGGATGGCCTGGTCGGCCTCGGTCAGGTACGCGACGACCAGGTCCTCCTTGCCGGGGAAGTGCCGGTAGAGCGTGGCCCGGGTGATCTGCGCCTCGGCCACGATCCGGTCGATGCCGACGGAGTGGATGCCCTCGGTGTAGAAGATCCGGGTCGCGGTGGCGAGCAGCCGGGCACGCGCCTCGGACGTCCTGGGTTCCCTCATCCGGCCATCATACCGGATAGAACGTTCGGTCTTTCACGGCCGTCACTGAGCGCCCCAGCGGTCGGTGTGGCGGGCCAGGGACAGCGGGCGGCGGGTACGCCAGCCGTGTCGCTCCAGGTCCGGCACGTCGTGCAGGCGGGTGACCGGACCGAGGCACAGCCACGCGACCGGGCGGATCCCGGCCGGGATGCCGAGCAGCTCCCGCACGAACTCCTCCCGGTAGAACGACACCCAGCCGACGCCGAGTCGCTCCGCGGTCGCGGCCAGCCACAGATTCTGAATGGCCAGGCAGGAGGAGTAGAGCCCGGCGTCCGCGATCGCATGCCTGCCCAACACCGCCGGGCCGCCACGCTCGGCGTCGTACGTGACCACAATGGATAGCGTCGACTCCAGCACCCCGTCGATCCTGATCCGGGCGAACCGGCCCGCCGCCTCCCCGTCAAGCGTCGCCGCGAACACCTCACGCTCCCGCCGCACATGCGCGTGGAACGCCTCCCGCACCGGCCGGCTCCGGATCACCACGAAGTCCCACGGCTGCGACAGCCCGACGCTCGGCGCCGCGTGCGCCGCGGCCAGGATCCGGTCGAGCGTCGCCTCCGGCAGCGGCTCACCAGTGAACTCGCCCCGCACGTCCCGGCGACGGTGGATGATCTCGTACAGGTCATTGCTCATCACAGGCTCCCGCTGTGCTCCGGCCCCGAAGGGCCACCTCAGCGCGAGGCCGGTCTTCGGACTTCCGGATCGTCACCTCACCGCCCGCCTTCCCAGCCTCATCGGCCAGTGGCTGCGCTCTCACGCGTGGACGGCAGCTCCCCGGTCACCGCGGCGGGCCCGTGCCGGACTCGCACCGGCTTCCCAGATTCTCCCCCGCCGCGCACGGAAGGGGCACCTCGCAACAGATTCGTGCCACCGGCAGCCTACGTCAGGTCAGGATCACCAGCTGCCGGGTGGCACGCGTCATGGCGACATAGCGGTCCACGGCCGGCCAGGCCCCGGGGTCGATCAGGATCACTAGGTCGAACTCCAGGCCCTTGGCCAGCTCCGGCGTCAGGGCGCGCGCCCTCGGCGTACCCCCGTGGCCCTTGTGGAAGGTTTCGCTCGCGATGACGGCGGCGATGCCGTCCTCGTGCAGGTGCATCTCAAGAACCAGATCAAGATCTTCGACCGCCGCGTGTACGACCGGGAGGCCGCTGCTGCGAATCGAGTTCGGCACGTTCGCGTCCGGCAGGGCCGCGCGGATGACCGGCTCAGCCTCGGCCATGATCTCGGCCGGCGTGCGGTAGTTGACGTTCAGCTCGGCGATCGAGATCCGGTGCAGGCCCACCCGGGTGAGCCGCTCCTGCCAGGACTCGGTGAACGGGCGGCGGGCCTGGGCACGGTCGCCGACGATGGTCAGACTGCGGGACGGGCAGCGCAGCAACAGCATCTGCCACTCCGCGTCGGTCAACTCCTGCGCCTCGTCCACCACGACGTGGGCAAACGGGCCGGCCAGCGCGTCCCGATCCCCGCCGGGCAGCACGGCCCCGTCGACAAGCACCTCGTGCAGATCCTTCTGGACAAGCATCTTCATCAGGCCCTCGCCGTCGTCGTAGGCCGCGGAGTCGATCAGATCGTCGATGACCGTCGCCATCCGGGACCGCCGGGCCGCCACCGCCGCCCTCCGCAGCTGTTCCCGCCGGTCCGCCCCCGCGTCGCCAAGCCGCCGGCGGGCCGCGTCAAGCAGCGGCAGGTCGGCGGTGGTCCAGGTACGGTCCCGCCGTTGCAGCGTCGCCACCTCCTCGTGACTCAGCCAGGGTGCACACCGCCGCAGAAAGGCCGGGACCGACCACAGATCGGCCACCAGATCGGCGGCGTCGAGCATCGGCCAGGCCCGGTGCAGCGCGGCGCGCAGCTCCTCATCACGGCGAAGCTCGCCGGGGTCCGCGTCGTCGCGGTCGACCAGAATCGCGACCAGCTCGTCCCGGATCAGCTCGCGGGCCTCGTTGTGCGGCGTGCCGTCCGCGGCCTCGAACGCGGCCGCCCAGTCCTGCGGGGTGACATGCGGCCCGGCCGTCCCGGACCTCGGCGGCTCCTCGTAGAACCGGACCGCGTTCTCGACGGCCGTCAGCATCCCGGTGCCCGACTTCAGGCGCGCCACCTCCGGATCCGTCTCGACGACCGCCGCGGCACCCTCCGGGACCAGATCACGCAGCGTGCAGGTCTGCACGTCGTCCTCGCCGAGGCTCGGCAGCACGTCCGAGACGTACGCGAGGTACGGCTCGTGCGGGCCGACGAACAACACGCCGCCGCGGCGATTGCCAAGCCCGAGACGCGGATCGCTGTAGAGCAGATAGGCGGTCCGGTGCAACGCCACGACGGTCTTGCCGGTCCCGGGACCGCCGTCCACGACAAGCGCGCCGCCGGAGCCGGCCCGGATGATCGCGTCCTGGTCCGCCTGGATGGTGCCGAGCACGTCCCGCATGCGCGCCGAACGGCTTCCGCCGAGGCTGGCGATGAAAGCGGACTGGTCGTCGAGGGCGGCATGGCCGTCAAGGGCATCCGGGGTGAAGACCTCGTCCCAATAGTCGGTGATCCGGCCGCGCGTCCACCGGTAGCGGCGGCGACTCGCGAGGCCCATCGGGTTCTTGTGGGTACCACCGAAGAACGGCTCGGCAGCCGGCGAGCGCCAGTCGGTGAGCAGGCGACGCCCGGTGCCATCGGTCAGGCCGAGCCGGCCGATGTAGACGGCATCGATGTCGGCGGCATCGGTGTCGGCGGTGGCGGTGGCGGTGGCGTCGGCAGCGTCGGCAGCGTCGGCAGCGTCGGCAGCGTCGGCGTCGGCGATCATTCGGCCGAGGCAGAGGTCGAGGCTGTAGCGGCGGAGCGTGCGCAGGCGGGCGGTGAGGCGCTTGACCTCCTCGTCCCGGTCCACGGCCTGGCGGCCGCGGCCGGCGGCGTTCTTCCGCTCCGCGTCGAGGCGGGTGGAGAGGTCGTCGATCTGGGCGCTCATCGAGGCGGACATGGCGGCGAAGTGGCGCTCGTCGTCGGCGATCAGTGCGGGATCGGCCTTGGCCGAGAGGTGGTCGGGCAGCGCGAAGGCGCTGGCGGTGGTCTGCATGTGCACAATCCCCTCAAATGCCGTGTTCACGGCTTCGACAAGCGATTGTGCAGGAGGAATAGGGTCTTGCGGCAAGACCCCATCTCTGATATAAGTTAGAAATGGCGGATGAGGGTCTCCCTTCCGCCCTTTTTTATGCCCGGCAGTCGGCGATTCAGGGTTCAAACTGCTCGGCGACCAGACG
>NZ_JBITDX010000008.1:150879-276147 GCF_044454585.1 Catenuloplanes sp. NPDC051500 | reverse complement strand
CGCCCCGCGTCACCAGACGCCCCGCGTCACCAGACGCCCCGCGTCACCAGACGCCCCGCGTCACCAGACGCCCCGCGTCACCAGACGCCCCGCGTCACCAGACGCCCCGCGTCCTAGGAGGCTAGCTCTATTCGGCCGCGTTCTCGAAGCTCGCCAAGCCGGCTTCGCAACGATAACTTCTAAGCTGCAACGACGCGGAGCACTAAATCTACGACGCCTCCGACCGGCGGCTATGCCGTCTGCACTTCGCGCTAGGCGCCCGAAATATCCTCATTTAGCGGCATAGGAGTGCCGGTGGCGCGTCTCCGTCGCGTTGGCGGTGGATTGCCCGCCGGCAGCCCTCCGAGAGGAGCGTTCCAGCCCCGTGGCAACCGAATGTACCGGCAGCTGCGCTGGCGAAGCTCCCCCGTGGTCGGGTTCGCGCGGCCCGGCGGCCACCTTTGTGGATGCTTCACACACCGAGCGAAGCAAGGGCTGGCGTTCAACGCTGCGATGCGGAGCCGTGCGACGCGAATTCACCTCGCTGGTGATAGCTCGGTTGCCACGTGCGGCCTGCCGGTGTCCAGGACCGCGAAAGGATCAATGAGTGGAGCAAAAGATAGATCACCTAGCGAAGTTGATCTATCTTTTGCTCCACTCATTGATCCTTTGTGTTTTGTGGGCGCGCGGTGTCCGATGGAAAATGGCCGGCGTGGCGTCTTATGGCGATATTTCGGGCACAGCGATCATGCGCCGCCTCTGCAAAGCGGAAGCACCGACGCCGTGAAGGGCGCAGGACTGACGCCGTGAAGGGCGGCAGGACTGACGCTGCAAGGAGAGGTACCGCCACTGCAGGAAGAGGAACTGACGCCGCAGGAAGAGGAACTCACGCCGCAGGGAGAGGAGCTGACGCTGCAGGAAGAGGAACTGACGCTACAGGGAGAGAAGCCGACGCCGCAGGGAGAGGAGCCGACGCTACAGGGAGAAGAAAAAGAGGTGCTGAAGCCGCGAAGAGGCAGCGCTGACTCTGCAAAGGGAAGCGCTCCCGTCGGGGAGGGGGCACTGCCCGCAATACGGATTCCGCGGTCAGAGTGAGTGCGCGTCAGAGGCTTCTATATAACGAAATTTCGGGCGCGGAGTGCCCGACTCGCACCTTAACCGCGAAGCTCAACAAAAGGAACGGACTGGAGGACCGAAGCTTCGCTGCAACGACAAGGTAGTGCGGCCACGAAGCTGCGGAGGGGAAACAGAGGCGCTACGGCGCCTCGGGTGGGGTGCGGTGGAAGCGGCGGAGGAGGGTTGCCAGCACGGCCATCTCGGCGGCGAGGGCCTCGCGGCCCTTGGGGGTGATGGCGACCCAGGTACGGGGGCGGCGGCCCTCGTAGCCCTTGGTGACCTCGACGAGGGACTGGGTGGCCAGGACGTCGAGGTGGCGTCCGAGGTTGCCGTCGGTCAGGGAGAGGGTGCGTTTGAGGAAGGGGAAGTCGGCGCGGCCGGCCTCGTCGAGGACGGTGAGGAGGGCGAGGCGGGTCTTCTGGTGTACGGCGTCGTCGAGGTTGAGGGCGGGGTGCGGGGTGGGGTCGTCGGTCACGTGGCGGCCTGTTCGCGGCGGCGGATGAGGAGTCCACCGAGGATCATGGCTAGGCCGACGGCGGCGTGGACGGGGATCCACAGCCAGGCGTAGTCGGGGGTCGGGGATGAGGCGGCGAGCAGGATCGTGGTGATGCCGCCGGTGATGCCGACGGCGGCGGCCCAGGTGTAGAGCTGGTTGGAGCGCTGCCAGACGGCGAGTGCGACAAGGACGAGCGCGGGCCAGATCAGGGGCGTGAAGACGCCGATGAAGAGCGCGGGGATGAAGCCGACCAGGATCACCAGCAGGACCACCAGGTACGTCCGGGTGGCGGTGCCGTAGTCGTGGCTGCCCTCGCCGACGCCGTCGCGGGTGGCGCGGCGCCGGGCGAGCAGCCAGAGGACTGCCAGGCCGGCGGCGGTGGCGAGCGGCCAGTAGGACAGGACGAGTAGGTGGGTGCCGCCCGCGCCGAGCGGGGTGGCCAGCGCGGCGACCAGGGGATAGACGGTGACCAGCACACCGAAGGTGATCAGCGGGGCGGAGACGAGCCGTTGGGCGGCCCGTACCCGTACCCGCAGCTGGTCGAGATCTTGAAAGGTCTGGTCCATCGGTTTGGCTCCCATCGAGAGGACTCTGCGATAGAGAGTACTCCACGATGGCGAGGACTCTCTAGATGATGCCCCCGTTGGCGCGGACGACCTGGCCGTTGACCCAGTGACCCTCGGGGGAGGTCAGGAAGGCGATCACGGCGGCCATGTCCTCGGGGGTGCCGAGGCGCTCGAGCGGGGGCTGCTTGGCCATGCGGTCGATCTCGGCCTGGTCCTTGCCCTCGAAGAAGAAGTCGGTGGCGGTCGGGCCGGGGGCGACAGTGTTGACAGTGATGTTCCGGCCGCGCAGCTCGCGGGCGAGGATCAGGGTGAGCGCCTCGACCGCGCCCTTGCTTGCCACGTAGCCGCCGTAGGACGGGAACTGCAGGCCCACGACGGAGGTGGAGAGCATGACGAAGCTGCCGCCGTCGCGCAGGCGGCGGGCGGCCTCGCGTGCCACCACGAACGCGCCGCGGATGTTGGTGCGGTGCATGCGGTCGAGGTCGTCGAGGTCCAGGTCGGCGATGGGGGTCAGCTTCATGATGCCGGCCGAGTTGACCACCGTGTCGACGCCGCCGAACTCGCCCTCGGCCAGGTCGAACAGGGCGGCCACCACGTTCTCGTCGCCGACGTCGCCGCCCGCCGCGACGGCCCGTCCACCTGCCGCGGTGATCTCGTTGACTACCTCGGCGGCGCGGTCGGCCTGGCCGGCGTAGCCGACGACCACTGCGGCGCCGCGCGCGGCAAGGGTCAGCGCGACTGTGCGGCCGATGCCCCGCGAGCCGCCGGTAACGATCGCAACCTCACTCATGACAGACTCCATATCGCCGTTAATATCGTTGATATGGCCACCGTAGCACGGATATCGCGGAGGCGTATCATCGACAGCATGACTGCGATCACCCCTGACGTGCGGGCCGCGATGCTTGTGGCGGCCGAGCGGCAGCTGGCGACGTCACCTGACCGCGACATCGCCACCCGGGCCGTCTGCGAGGCGGCCGGGGTCACCCAGCCGGTGCTCTACCGGCTCTTCGGCGACAAGAACGGGCTGCTCGACGCGCTTGCCGACGACGGACTGCGGCGCTATGCCGCACGCAAGGCGGCGCAGGAGCAGACCGGTGACCCGGTGGCGGACCTGCGCGCCGGCTGGGACGACCACACCAGGTTCGCGCTGCAGAATCCGGCGCTCTACCAGCTGATGTTCGCGCCGCGCCCGCGCTCGCACGCCCAGGCCCGCCGCAAGATCATGGACCTGCTGGAGGCCACGCTGCTGCGCTGCTCCGCGGCCGGTGCGCTGCGGATGCCCCCGGCGGCGGCGGCCCAGCTGATCCTCCCGGCGAACGTCGGGCTGGCGCTGAGCATGATCGCCCAACCGGAGCTGTTCGCCGACCCGGACCTCTCGGTGCGCATGCGTGAGGCCGTCTTCGGCGCGGTGCTGACCGAGCCGGCCACGGCCGACCCGAGCGAGCCGGTCCCGGCCGCGGCACTACGCCTGCGCTCCCAGCTCGCGGTCTCCGGCACCGACGCGCTCGAACCGGCCGAGATCACGCTGCTGGACCGCTGGCTGGAGCGGCTCGCGTCAACTCCCTGATAAACAAGGGCCCACAAGCCACAGGAGCAGTATTTTCCCGCTTCCGCGGTGGTCCGGCCCGCACGCTCCCGCGGGCTCACCGCCCGTGGGTGGTCACGCAAACCCACGGGGGTCCGCACCCGGGCAGTCGTGCGGACCGGCGCCCGGGGCGGTCCCGGGCGCCGGCGGATCACCACTGATGGGCGACGTCGAGCACGATGCGGCTGTGGGTGCCGGGGCCGGGCAGCGTGAGCAGGCGGAACGGCAGCCGGGCGCGTACGCCGACCGCGAACGTCGAGTAGCCCTCGAACGTGCCGCCGTAGACCACGTCACGAAGCGTGTCGTACGGGAGGACGTTCGCGGTGTGCTCGCCGACAGTCGCGCCGAACGTGTCGGACGGCGCGCGCAGCGACACCCGCAGCCAGGCACCACCGGCCGTGTAGGGCACCAGGTCGAGGCCGCGGCCCTCGGTGAGCACCTCGGTCCGGTAGGCGACGGCGTACCCCTGGGCGCTGCCGTTGAATTCGAAGACGACCCGGTCCCAGCACTCGTGCCGGCCGGTGCGCACCTCGAGCAGGCCGGCGGTGCTCAGCTCGCCGGCGGTCCGGTCACCGCTGCCCCAGGTGAGGCCGCAGAACGGCGCGGCGGCCGCAGGGGCCGCACCACCTCCGGCCGCTACCAGCAGGACGCTCGCCACGAGCGCCGACACCACTCCTCTGATCACTTTTCGCATAGCGCACCTCCAGTGCCTCGGACCAGAGGTTAGGCCTGCTCAGGCATGGTCACATCGACCCGCGGGGGTGCTCCGGGCTGGATGATCGGTGGCGGGCCGGGCTGATCGAACGACCCGGCCCGCCACAGATGTCAGGCGGCGGTACAGGCGAGCGTCGGCGCGCCGTTCGTGCCGGTCCAGGAGCCGAGGAAGCCGAAGGACGTGCTGGCTCCGGCGCCGAGCACGCCGTTGTAGGACACGTTCCGGGCGGTGATCGCGGAGCCCGTACCGGTGATTGTGGCGTTCCAGGCCTGGCTGACCGTCTGGCCGTTGGGGAACGTCAGCGCGACCGACCAGCTGCCGATCGCGGCCGACCCGGCGGTGACCTTGACGTCACCCTGGAAGCCGCCCTGCCACTGGCCGGACGTGGTGTAGGTGGCGGTGCACCCCCGCGACGGTGCGGGCGTGGTGGGCGCGGGCGTGGTCGGGGCCGGCGTGGTCGGGGTGGGCGTAGGCGTGGTGGGCGTCGGGGAGGACGTGCCGCCGTAGATCGAGGCCTGCCGCGAGGTGGCGCGGATCCCGTTCGGCCCGTTGATGACCCGCTGGCCCCAGGTGGTGATCTGCGCGGGGTCGAAGTTGAGCACCATGTCCAGGACCGGGTCGGTGTTGCCTGACCACGACCAGCCGATGTAGCCGATGCCGCGGGCCTGCGCCTGCGCCAGGATCGTGGCGTCGTCGACCTCGCCGGACGCGAACTGCCAGCCGAACTCGCCGATCACAAGCGGCCAGCCCTTCGCCTTGATCGCGTCCAGATAGTTGATGATCGAGGAGGCGGTGTTGAAGACCGCGTACATGTGGATGGAGAGCACCGTGTTGTGCTGGGTGTCCGCGTCGAGCACCGTCTGCGCGGTGTCCCGCATGGTGTACTGCCAGTCCTGGCCCCAGTTCGGCGCGTCCACCATGAGCAGGTGCTCGAAGCCGTTCGCGCGCATCTTCGACACGGCCGCGGCGCTCGCGGCGGTCCACTGTGCCGGGTTCGTGTTGCCGATCGGCTCGTTGCCGATGTTGATCACGACGTAGCTCTCCTGGCCCACCAGGTTCGCCTTCTGGCTGATCCAGTAGTTGGCGGCCTCGTCGAGCGATGCGGCCGCGGCCTCCTCGCCGTACCCGGTGGTGTCGTGCACCTCGAGCACGCAGATCAGCTTGTTCTGCTTGCAGAGCTGGATGACCGCGGGCACGTCGTTCGACGGCCCCCAGCGCTTGCCGGTGCCGAGCACGACGCGGATCGTGTTCGCCCCGGTGGCCTTGATGTCGGCGAACGCCCGGGTCTGGCCGGTGTACCAGATGTGCGGGTGATTGATGCCCCGCATAATCAGCTTCTGGCCGTTGGCCTCGACGATGTCGGTGCCGGACACGTGCAGGCCGACCGCGGCGGACGCCGGCGTGACGACGAGCAGGACGGTGGCGACGGCGACGGCGAACGCCGCGCCGAACGCGAGCAGCTTTCTTTTCATGGCCTTCCTCAGTACTCGACTCAGACAGGTGTGAATGCGCCTGCCCAGGCGCGTGACGGCACGCGCGACGCATGAGGTGCAGCCCGGATCGCTGCCAAAGCTATCGCAGTTCGTCGATGCTCACAACTAAAACACGCCAGGTTACGGCCGCCACCGCGCAGAACACGCCCCACCCTGAAGGACCTCGCCGCACGCCTGGGCATCTCCGGGACTGCCGCCTCGTTCGCGCTGAACGGCCGGGCCTGCGGTCCGGGAGAGCACGACGGTGTAGGTCAGCCGCCGCACCGCTCCGGGGCCGGCCAGCGGCCCGCGCGGAACGCGGCCGGAGGCGCGCCCATCAACCGCCGGAACTCGGCCGTCATGTGCGACTGGTCGTAGTAACCCGCCATCGCCGCCAGGTCCGGCAGCGGCATGTCCGGATTGTCGAGCACCAGGCGTACCCGGTCGATCTGGGTGTAAAGCCGTGGCGGCAGCCCGACCGCGTCCGTGAAGAGCCCGCGCAGATGTCGTTCGCTGACGTGCAACCGCCGCGCGGCCCGATGCACCGGCTCCGGCCGGGAGCCCTCGAACAACGCCGTGGCCTGGCGCAACAGTCGCGCCCGCCCGTCCGGCGCCGGCGCCATCTCCCGGAGCAACCTGGCAAAGTCAAGATCGAAATCCGTCAGCGGTACGGCCCGGTCCGCGATCTCCCGCACCGGGCGCCCCAGCAGCGCCGCCGCCATCCCGGGCGCGACCCGCATCCGCACACACCCGGCGTGCACCTTGACGTCATGCCAGTAGCGGGCCCGCGTCCGCGGCCCCATCACCACGACGTCGTCCTGGCTTGGCGCTTCCCCGACCGGCCAGGACAGCACCGTGCCGTGATCCGGCTCCACCATCGCCGCACCCCCGTGCCACCGATGCGGCACCCGCCTCGGCGGCCCACTGAACCAACTGCTCACGGTCCCACCGTAGGCCGCCGACCGACTTTCCACCCGTCCCACTCACCAACCCTGCCGAAACGTCCTACTGCGCTCGCAGGCAGGTCATCACACCACCCGCCGTCCGCCTGACAGGCCGAGAGAAGCACGATGCCTCCAGGCGAGCGTCAGGCAGGCTGCGGCCGTCGCGCTCGTCTCCGGCGCTTCCACGTAACGTTGAACGTTCGCCTCGGTGAACTCGAGCCCACGCCCGCCGAACCCTGAGATCAAGGTGCCCTCGTCGCCCTCAGCCCGGAGTGGACCGAAAATCGCGTCGAACTCACGCGCCTCAAAGACCGCAACGGTCAGGAGCTCCGGCTTCCAGCAGACGGAGTCGAGGCCCACGCCAAGCAGGCTGACGGTCAACTGCCCTTACGCCGAGCCTCGATAATCTGCGAGAAGGGCGGCGTGCCATCCCAGTCAATCAGTACGCCGGCCTCCCCCCGGGCCTCCGGGACGCCGAGGAGTTCCTCTCCGTTGTGAGCGCGGGCTTCACCCGATCATGACCGGCCGCTCACCGGCGTACCCATGCTTGTCGTCATGGATGTGACAGCGATCCGCGTCGGGCTGGCCGGGATGCGGCCGGTCGTGGCCGAGGGGGTGCGGTCCTGGCTGCGGCAGGATCCCCGGCTGATGGTGGTCGAGGCGGCGGACGAGGCGGACGTGCTTGTGTGCGACTCCGGCGCGTGCGTGCTCGGCCTGCACCACCGGCCGGTCGTCCTGTTCACTGTGGACTCCGGGCGCCGGGAGCTGATCGCCGAGGTGCTGGAGGCCGTGCCACACGGGCGGGGCACGGCCTCCGGAAACGTTCCGCGGCTGTCCGCGCGGGAGCACGCGGCGCTGTGCTGGTGGCTCGGGTCGCTGACCAAGGCGTCGGTGGCGCGCCGGATGGGCATCTCGCCGCACACCGTGGAGATGTACATCAAGCGCATCCGGCAGAAGTACGCGGATCTGGGCCACCATCTACCGACAAAGGCGGATCTGCTGGTACGGGCGGTGGCGGACGGCCTGTACACGCCGGAGGACCTCGCCGGCCGGCGGCGAGGCCCGGCGGAGGCTCAGAGCGCGTAGACCCGCGCCCAGTCCACCTCGAAGACCGCACTCTGGAGATCATCGCCGTAGAAGTTGTCCAGCTGGATGGTCTGGAACATCGGCCCGGGCGCGCACTGGATGCAGTCGGCGCTGAACACGAACCACTCCGTACCGTCGATGAAGCCCTTGACGTGGTCTGGGGTCCACTCGAACGCAAAGTTGTGCCAGCCGGACAGGTCGACGCCGCACTTCTCCGCCTGCTCCTGCACCTTGGGCTGGTGGTTCGGGTAGTGCAGGAACGCTCCGGCGCACTGCTCGCCGGGAGCGCTGTTCTCCAGGTAGTCGTACTCCGCGCCCTCCGGCCACTGCTCATTGTCCGGCCAGAGCAGCAGCACCGGGTGGAACTGGCGGCCGTTGTCCGCGGACGTCCCCTGCGAGCGGGCGCGCACCTCCCACCGGCCGTATCGCTGGGCGAACCTGCTGCCCAGCAGGCCGGAGTCGCCGCCGGACTCGCCGGTCATCCGCATGATCCCGCCGAGCACGCGGCTGTTCTCCTCGCAGCGCCGGCCGTTGCCGTTGTGCCCTGGCCAGCAGCCGCTCGCCTCGCTTCCGGCGTGCGTCCACTTCGTGGCGTCCGGTTGTGCGGGCGCGGCGACGCTGCCGTAATCGAATTCGTCGGAGGCGGGCAGCGGTGTACCCCAGCCGTACCGTGCCGCGGCCGTGTCCGCCCCGGTCGGAGGCGGCGTGGTGGGAGGCGGCGTGGCCGGTGACACCGGCTGGTAGTCGCAGGCGGTTGCGGACCAGGTCAGGCCGGCCGGCCCGGCCAGCCGCGCGGTCACGTTCGCACGTCCGGCGCCGCCTGGCGCGGTGAACTCGGCCGCCACCCGGGTCCAGGTCTCCACGATGTTCGGCGTGATCGCGACCTCGCCCCCGTTGGCGTGACCGAGATAGGCGCCGGACGCGTCGTACCAGTCGACCTGCATGCGGGCGGTCACCGAGGTCGCGGCGCCGCTCACCCAGGAGTCCACGGCGAACCGCCACCGCTCGCCGCCGCTGACGTTCTTCTGCGGCAGGTACATCTCCGGGTTGACGCCGTTCGTGGACGGCTGGCGGTAGGCATGGTCCGCCGCGACGTGCGCCCGCGCCGCGACCCGCGTGCCTGTCGCGCCGGTGCCGTGCCGGCCCCAGCCGGTGATGTCCCGGTCCACGACCGGGTTGGCGCACGTGTTGACAAGCGTTCCGGTCCGCGTCACGACGTCGGCCGCGGGGGCCGCCTGCGCCACCGCGATCCCGGTCCCGGTGATCACCGTGAGACCGGCGGCCGCGGCCGCCAGATATCTCCGCACGATCGTTCCCTCCCCTGTGTCAGCTGCAGGTCACGGTAGGGATGCGGGTGCCCGGGCGTCATGACCCGGGAACAGGGGACACGCACGATCGTCCACAGTAGTTCCCTCTTCGGTGACGCTCCGGTCAGCAGATGGTGAAACCGCAGATCAGCGGGGGTACGTCCGAAAGCCGATTGTCCTAGGCTGAGGCGATCGGTATCGATTCCCGGGATGCGATGGGTCGGAGTGTGATGGAGCAGACGGAAGCGCCGCTGTTCGCCGTGCTGGGGCCGCTGGCCGTGGCCGATGCGGACGGGAGCGTCACGCCACTGCCCCCGGGCCGGCGCCGCACGCTGCTCGCCGCGTTGCTCCAGCACCGCAATCGCTGGGTCGACAACGACACGCTCGCCGCCGCGCTGTGGGAGGCCCGCGCCGACTACCCCAGCTCGATCAGCGGCAGCATCAAGACCTACATCCATCAACTGCGCAAGATCCTTCCTGAGGGTACGGACGGGGAGGCGCGCCTGGCCGGCCGCGGCGGCGCCTACCGGCTCACGGTCGCGAGCGACGAGCTCGACGCGGACGTGTTCGAGGCGCTTGTCACCGCCGGCGTGGCCGCGCTGGGCCGGGACGATCCCGCGAAGGCGGCCGGGCTGCAACGGCGCGCGCTTGCGCTGTGGCGCGGCACGCCGGAGGAGGACACGCTCGACCCGGTCGCCGCCCGGCACCTCGACGAGCTGCGCTGGACCGCGCGGTACACGCTTGCCGACGCGCTGATCGCGGCGGGCGATCCGGGCGAGGCGATCGTGCTGGCCCGCGCGATGCTCACCGAGGACCGGCTGCGCGAGCCGGCCTGGGAGCGGCTTGTCATCGCACAGCGGGCCGCCGGCTGGCAGGTGGACGCGCTGGCCAGTTACGAGGCGGCGCGGGTGCTGCTGCTTGACACGTTCGGCGCGGAGCCGGGCAGCCGGCTGCGCGAGGCGTACCGGGCGCTGCTGTCCGAGACGGCAGACCGGGCGGTCTCCCCCGCCCGTCCCCCGGTGGCGGCGGTCCTCCCGATGCGGGAACCGGCGGTGCCGTCCCCCGCGGGCCGCCCACGGCGGGTGTCCGCGGCGCTGCTGGCGCTGATCATGGCCGGTGTGCTGGTGCTGGCCGGCGGGTCGGCCACGCCCGCACTGTCCGGGACGGGTGGCACCGGCGGCGGCGTGGCGGCCCAGGCCGTACCCAAGATCCTCTTTGGTCTTGGTCCGGATCCGGCGCAGGCGCAGCTGTCACCGTTGATGCAGACCGGCGTCGGCATGATGACCACCTGGTACCACAAGCAGGGCAACCTGGAGCAGTTCGAGGGCTGGCGGGCGGACGTGATCCCGCAGGTGTACGCGTCCGGCCGCGCGCTGCACGTGATCGTCGGTACCTGGGAAAAGCCGGAGTCGGTGGAAACCCGGTTCGGGCGCGGGTGCGGGCAGCCGTACCCCCTGTCGGACGAGTTCCTGCCGGACATGCAGCGTCTGGCCGCCGCGTTCGCCGGGCCGGCCGACGGGCCGCCGCTCTACATCTCGATGTTCTCCGGCCTGCAGCACCTCACCTGCGCGGACGACGGCTACCTCAACGATGCCGCGACCACGAACTACTACCTGGCGCTGAAGGATCGGTACTTCGACCTGATGCGCGTGATGCGGGCCGCCGCGCCGAACCTGCGGATCGGCCTGAACTGGGACGGCTGGAACGCGTCGCACGACGAGCCGGAGACCGGCGCCGGCCTGTCGATGTTCCAGTACTTCGTGGAGGCGATGCGCGCGTCCGACTTCCAGAGCTTCGGCGCGTTCACCGAGGACGGCAACGCGGAGCACATCGTGCAGATGGTCCACGAGCTGGGAAAGTACGGCCCGGTGATGGTCTCCCACTACGGCCCGCACGAGGACTCGCTCACCGTCTACCGCGACGACCTGCAACAGACATTCCAGCCCGACGTGCTGGCGCGTCTGGTCGCGGACGGGCTGTTCGCGTTCAGCTTCAAGGACCCGGACCTGCAGCGCCAGTCGCCGGAGCTGATGACGCTGACGGCCACGGTCGTCCGGGATTACGGCAGGTACCCGCCCACCGGCTGAGACCGCTGTTACCTGAACGAGTGTCGTGCCCACACCTGCCATCGACGGATACCTTTCCGTCAACAGCTCGGGTGGGGAGGACACCGTGGGGGACATAATCCCTTTCCAGCCGCCGGAGGCGGGCACGCCGCCGCGAGCGGAGCAGACGCCGGCGCAGAACACCGGTTCGGGCAGCACGACCGAGTGGGACGGAACGACGCTTGACGGCGCGGCAACCCAGCTCGACTGGTGGGCGGACTCCATCGGGAGAAGCATCCTGCCGACCTACATGGGCACGAACATCGAGGACAACCTGACCGGCGGGAACGGCATCTCACCGTTCGGCACCTTCCCCGCCGCGATCGAGATGTCGCAGCGGCAGATCGGGCATTACGAGCGGGCGAAGGACGTGGTGACCACAGTCGCGGAGCGGCTGCGCCAGGCCGCCGAGACGCTGCGGGAAGTCAAGGAGAAGTACGAGACCACCGAGGCCGCGAACACACTCAGCGCGGCAGCGTTCGACAGGCTCTTCGCCGCCGAAGGGCCGGCGACAATGGGCAGCTTCTCGTACGACGATCCCGGCACGCCGACCGGCGGGGTGTGAGTCATGGCTGACGGCGACTACCTGCCCACGAGCTGGGAAACGATCATCACGCAGGTCGTGGTCAACGGTCAGCCCGAGCGTCTCAGGGCTGCGGCGTCCGGCTGGACGATGCTCCAGGACGCGCTGACCACCATGGCGACGGGTCTCGACTTCGAGGTGGGCCTCCTCGGGCAGACCTGGACGGGCCCGGCCTTCGACGCGTACCAGGCACACATGACCGGGATCTCGGACGCACTGCGGCACGTCGTCGAGGAGACGCAGCGGATGGGCTCGGTGGTGGGCACGCTCACCGAGGCGGCGACGCAGCTGGAGACGGCGCAGAAGAACGTGTTCGTGCCGCCGCTTGCAATTCCCGAGGTCGACGCGGCCATCGCCGCGCGCAGCCCGGTCCAGGAGGGGCTCTTCCAGCCCAAGGTCGTCGAGGAGACCCGGAACAACGCGGTCGCGGCCTGGCGTGCTCCGATCGTCCCCACCACAATCGTCAACACTCCCTGGGGCAGGATGACGATCGAAGCCTATGTCGCGCGGGCCACCGAGGAGAACCGGAAGGTCTGGGTCACGCTCAACGACGAGGTGACGGCCCAGTCCGACATGACACCGCCCGGGCCGACCGCACTGCCGCCCGCGACCACCGGCGCCGGCGCGTCCTCCCTCGCCGTGGCGGGTCCCACCGGCGGTCCCGCTGTCCCGCCGCCCGCGCTGCCGGGCGCGGGTGCTCCCCCGCCGGGCGCGACAGTTCCTCCGTCGGAGACGGGCACTTCCGCGCCGGGCACCGGCGTCCCATCGCCGGGCACGGGCGCCCCGGCCACGGACGAGGACGGTGCGCTTCGGGGCGGTGGCACGCCGTCGCTGAACGCCGACACCGGCGGCTTCGACCCGGCCGTCTCCCCGGCCGTCCCGGCTGCCGGCGCATTTGGCCCTGGCACGGCCGGTGCCGCCCCGGGTGCTGTCGACCCGCCCGAGTTCGCCGGTACCGGCCTGGCCGGTGCGGGCGCCGGTGCGGGCCTTGGCGGTGTGAGCGGCGCCGGCTCCTCGGGCGGCATTCCGGGCGGGCTCTCCGGCGGCGCCCCGGCCGGCGCCACCACCGGAAGCCCGGCCGGTTCGGTCGGCGGTCTGCCCATCGGCGCCGGCGGTGCGCCCCTCAGCGGCGGCGCAGGTGGCGCACCCGGCCGGCGTGGCATCCCCTCGGTGTCCGCGGCTCCCGGCGTCTCCCCCGTCGCTCCTGCTCACGGCGCGGGCGGGGCGGGCGGCGCCGGGCGGGGCGGAAAGCCGGTCCTGGAGGGCGGCGTCCCGCACGCGGGCGGTGCCGCCGGCCGGCCCGGCACACCCGGTGCCGGCGGTTTCGGGGGCGCGGCCGGGTCGGGTTTCGGCGACGAGGACGAGCACACCACCTGGCTTGAGGAGGACGACGAGAACGTGTGGGGCTACGGCAGCGGCGTCCCCGGCGTGCTGCGCTGAGTCCCGGGCCACCGTTCTGCGGGATGTGGCCGCCAGGGAGGCGCGCGTCTGCGGCCGCTGCCGATCACCCGAGGACCGGCAGCGTACGGGTGGCGCGCAGTGGAGAGCACAGCGCGGGAAGGCAGGCCGCGGTCATCCCGGCCGCGCCGATCCACAGCACCGCGGGCGCGCCGAGCAGGCCACCGAGAGCGCCGCCGAGCAGCCCTGCGACCGGCATCGTTCCCCATTGGATAAAGTGGACGGTGGCGCTCATCCGGCCCAGCAACCGGTCCGGCGTGACCTGCTGCTGCACGCCTGCCTGAGCGATCAGTCTGACCACCCCACCGGCGGAGAGCAGCGCGAGCCCGGCGCCGGCGACCCAGATCGGCAGTCCGTGCGCCGGCATCAGCGCGGCGCCCGGCGCCGTGCACAGTGGAGCGAAGGCGATGACCGGGCCGGGACCTGCGCGGACGATCAGCCGCCGGGCCAGCAGCGCGCCGGTCAGCCCGCCGCAAGCCATCACGGACAGCACCAGCCCGATGCCGAACGAGCTCAGCCCGGCGTGCCGGGACAGGAACACCAGCAGCATCGTCTGGTAGGTGACCAGGAACAGGCTGAACAGGCCATCGGTGACAAGCATCGGCCGCAGCAGGGGGTGACCGAGCACGAACCTCAGCCCCTCCCGCACGAGCCCTCGCTCCGAGGAACTGACGACAACCGCCTCGGGGGTACGGATCCGCAGCACCGCGAGCGCGGACAGGGCCAGCCCGGCGCAGCTCGCGATAAGCGTCAGCGGCGCGCCGAGCCAGGCGACCAGCGGACCGGTCCGCGAGCTGCCCGGCGACGGTGGCGGCGAAGAACAACCGGAAGTCGGACATCTCCGGGACCCTACCGGCTGTGCCGGATCGTCCTAGAGTTCGTGCGGGCCGGCCGCGCAGGATCGAGGGCATGATTCTGGTTACGGGTGCCACCGGCACCATCGGACGGCATGTGGTGGAGTTACTGCTGGCGCGTGGTGTGCCGGTCCGCGCGATGACGCGTGCGCCGGAGCGGGTCGCGGCGGCGGACGGCCTCGAGGTGGTCGCCGCGGACTTCGACGATCCCGCGTCGCTGCGCCGAGCGGCTGACGGGGCCGACGCGGTCCTGCTGATCACTGCGCCCGCGACGCCCACAGAGCGGCACGACCTCGCGATGATCGACGCGGCGCGGGAGGGCGGAGCGGGCCGGGTGGTGAAGCTGTCCGCGATCGGGACCGGCGAGCGGTACGCCGGCGGCGTGATCGGCGAATGGCACCTGCGCGGCGAGGAGGCGCTCCGCGACAGCGGCCTGCCGTGGACGATCCTGCGCCCGTCCGTGTTCGCCTCGAACATGCTGTGGTGGGCGGACGCGATCCAGTCCGGCACGCCGATCGCGGACCCGGTGGACGGCGCACGGCAGGGCGTCGTCGACCCGCGTGACGTGTCAGCGGTCGCGGCCGAGGCGCTCACCGGCGACGGCCACGACAAGGCGCTCTACACGCTTACCGGGCCGGCACCGATCAGCCTCGGCGAGCAGGCGCTCATCCTCGGCGAGGTGCTCGGCCGGGACATCGCGGTGGAGACCGCGCCGCCGCCGGACGCCGCCTGGGCCGCCGGGATCGCCTGGTCGCGCGACGGCCACAACGCGGTGGTCACCGGCGACGTGGAGCGCCTGCTCGGCCGCCCGCCGGGCACCTTCCGCCGCTGGGCAGAGGAGCACCGGGACGCGTTCTGAGCCGCGGCGGCGAACTCGTCCGGGAAGCCGCGCCGGTCAGGCGTCCCAGACCATGTCGATCTGGCGCTGGAACACGCGGTAGCCGGCCCGCGCGAACGCGGCCGCCATCGGCACGTTCCCCACGTCGGTGGCGGCCCGCACGTGCGGCACGCCCTGCGCGGCAAGCAGGCGCGTGCCCTCGGCGAGCAGGTCGTCGATAAGCCCGCGGCCGCGCAGCTCCGGAACCACGCCGAGATACGCGATGATCGGGTTGTAGCCGTTGTGGCCCGGCAGGACGAACCCGGCGGGCGTGCCGTCCGGCAGTACGCCGACCCGCCACCAGGACCGCGGGCTCGGGTAGCGCAGCAGTTCCTCCTGATACTGCGTGCGTGCGGCCTGCTCCGCGGACTGACGGGTCAGTTCGTCGCGGCCGTGCGCGTCGAGCGTGCCGTCCATCACCCGGGTCATCAGCGCGATCAGCTCTTCCGCGCCGCCGGGCTCGCGGAACGTCAGCCGCCCTGAGGAGGCGGGAAGTGGTGCGGTGGCCGGCCAGTGCAGGCGCAGCCGCTCCACGAAGAGGCGGCCGCCGGTCTTCTCGATCGCGTGCATGCGCAGCAGCGTCGGGGCGGGTTCGGCTTCCCGCCAGTCCGGCGCGACGTACCTGGTGAACTCCGGTTTCACGCCTAGCGTCGACTGGGCGCGCTCCAGAAGTCGTACCCCGTCATCGAGATCGTGGTCTTCTGCGACGTCGAAGATGTCGGTGACCATCGGCTCCGGGTCGCCGGGGCGGGACCAGAAACCGGCGCGTGCGACAAGGCGGCCGTCGCGCAGCGCCACCCACAGCCAGTGCGGGTGCCGGCGCCCGGCCTCGAGGTCGGAGGCGACCTCGGCGTTCAGTTGGTACGGCAGGCCGTTGAAGAGGTCAATCTCGTCCGGCCCGGTGATTGTGCGAATCGTGAGCGTCACGGTTCTCCCTGAAGAGATGCCCGTGCCCGTCAGGTGGTCTCCCGGAAAGGCACGAGCGGCATGATCATGCGGAACATCGCTGCGCCTCCCTCCTGGTCGTTGGTGCACCTGTTCTACCCCGTGGCTGCGGCGCCGGCAACCGGTTATCCGGCGCCGCAGGGCCGTGCGCGGATCAGGCCGGTTCCGGTACCGCGCCCGGGTCGCCGCCCGGGTCGTCAGGGGTCGCCTCGATCGGGGGTGGTGGAAGCGTGTCCGGCGTGTCGGGGAGCAGCTCACCGGCATCGTCCGGAGCGGGCTCGAACGGATCGATCAGCGGGAAGGGATCGGGTTGCGCCATGCCCTCAGATGCCCACGGCGCCGCATCACAAACCAGTTCCGTGGTAGCCGCGCTTGATCAGCGCCCGGCGCAGCGACTTCATCGCGTAGAACGTGCGGGATTTGACAGTGCCCTCCGGGATGCCGAGCGCGCCGGCCATTTCGGCCACGGTACGGCCCTCGAAGTATGTGGCGACAAGCATCCGGCGGGAGGTCTCCGGCAGCGACGCCAGCGCGGCGCGCACCTCGAGGCGGTCGATGGCGCGCTGGGCCGCGTCCTCAGTGCGCGCGGTCCGGGCCTCGAGCAGATCGTCACTGACCTCGATGACGCGCACCCGGGCGGCCCGCAGGTGGTCGATCGCGATCCGGCGGGCGACGGTGAGCAGCCACGCCCTGTTCCAGCCGCCCTCGGCGTTGCGCACCTCCGGGTGCCGCCAGGCGCGGATCGCGGTCTCCTGCAGGATGTCCGCGGCCTGATGCACGTCGCCGCCGGTGACGCGTGTGAGCGCGGCCATCAGCGCCGCACCGTGCTCCCGATAAAGAAGCTCGAGGCCGTCTGATATCCGGCGTTCCTCCGAGCCTGCCCGCATTAGCCCAACCTAGGGCGATCATGCGCACGCGTCGTCACCCGAGAGCGGCATATGCACATACCCCTCTGGGGGTACGCGGCAGTCCTTCCACGGGGAGACGCGCCGGGCGATCCACTCGGGATACGGTCGTGACGTGCGGAAATTGTTCCACCCGGTGTGGGCCGACGTGTTGCTGACGCTTGGGCTGACCGTCCTGACCACGGTCAACGTCGTCGCTCAGAGTGACGGCAAGCCGCACTGGCTGGCATGCGTGCTGGCGTTCCTCACCGCGGCGCCGGTGGCGTTCCGGCAGTGGTCGCCGGTCGGCACGTTCGCCGTGATCGTCGCCGCGCTCGCGCTCTACAGCCTGCTCGGGTACGGCGCCTGGCCGAACACCGGGCTCGGCATGGTGGTCGGCCTGTTCACCATCGCGACGTTGTGTTCCCGGACCGCGGCCGCGCTGGCGTTCCTTGTCACGCTGCTGGCCGCGTTTGTCGCGTACCGGACGTTCCCGGTGCCGCTGACGGTCTCGGACATCCTGCAGTACGCGCTTGCGATGTCCGTGGCGTGGGCGATCGGCGACAGCACCCGGCGGTGGGCGCTGCGCGCCGAGCGGGTCGCCTCGAGGGCCGTGGAGGCGGTGGCGGAGGAGCGGGTCCGGATCGCGCGGGAGATGCACGACATCGTCACCCACCACATGTCGGTGATCTCGCTGCAGGCCGGCGTGGCCGAGTATGTGCTCGACACCGACCCGCCGACCGCGAAGGCGGCGATCGCGACCGTGGGCGACGCCAGCCGCGAGGCGCTGTCCGAGATGCGCCGCCTGCTCGACGTGCTGCGCATCGACCACGACGACGAGCCGTTCAGCCCGCAGCCCGGCCTGGCCGACCTCGAGGAGCTGGTGTCGCGTACCAGGGCGGCCGGCCTGGACGTGCAGTTGTCGGTGCGCGGCCGGGCCCGCCCGCTGGCCGCCGGGCCGGACCTGTGCGCGTACCGGGTGGTGCAGGAGTCGCTTACCAACGTGCTTCAGCATGCCGGTCCGGCGACCGCGCGCGTCGAGGTGGAGTACGGCGAGCTGACGCTCACCGTGACGATCTCCGACGACGGCGTGAAGGCGCCCGGACCGCGGCCGTCGCCCGACTCGCACGGCATCCGCGGCATGCGCGAGCGCGCCGAGCTCTACGGCGGTGTGCTCACCGCGGGCCGGTGCGTGGACGGCGGATTCCGCGTGTTGCTACGACTTCCGATGGAGGAAAAGGCATGACCGTGCGGCTCGTTGTCGCGGACGACCAGGCGCTGATCCGGGCCGGGCTGATCGCGCTGTTCACCGCCGCGCCCGGGATCGAGGTGGTCGGTGAGGCGAGCGACGGCGAGCAGGCGGTCGCGGTTGTCGCCCGCACCCGCCCGGACCTGGTCATGATGGACATCCGGATGCCGACCGTGGACGGCATCGCGGCCACCCGCGCGATCCTGGCCGGTGAGCACCGGCCCTGCGTGGTCGCGCTGACCACGTTCGACCTGGACGAGTACGTCTACGCCGCGCTCAGTGCCGGGGCGTCCGGTTTCCTGCTGAAGGACACGCCCCCGCAGCGGATCATCGCGGCCGTGCACACAATCGTGGCGGGTGACCTGTTGATGGCGCCGCGCATCACGCAGCGGCTGATCGAGGCGTACGCGGAGCGCCACAGCTCCCCCGCCGCCGCCGCGCCCCGCCTGGAGAGCCTGACCGCGCGGGAGACAGAGGTGCTGCGGCTGGTCGCGAACGGCCTCTCCAACACGCAGATCGCGGAACGCCTGGTGCTCAGCGAGGCCACCGTGAAGACGCACGTCAAGCGCCTGATGGGTAAGCTGGAACTGGCCAGCCGGGCGCAGGCCGTGGTGGTCGCGTACGAGAGCGGCCTGGTGGTCCCGCATCTACGTTCCCGGTCCTGAACGGCGTCACCATCGCACCGCATCCACAGCACCCGGCCGACGGAGTTCGAGAGGGCGTCCTCCCGTTCTCAGTGCGACGGCCCCACCGGAACGTCGCCCCGCAGCGTGATCCGGTGCATGACCCGGCGCTGGTCGCCGTAGTCGCGGTTGGCGTAGTGGGACGTGCTGCGGTTGTCCCAGATGGCCACGTCGCCGGGCTGCCAGCGGTGCCGGACGATGTGCTCCGGCTTGGTCAGGTGCGCGTAGAGCAGGTCCAGAATGGACCGGCTCTCCGCGTCGGACACGCCGACGATGTGCGACGTGAAGCCCGGGTTGACGAAGAGGCCCTTGCGGCCGGTCTCCGGGTGCACGCGGACGACCGGGTGCTCGATCGGGTCGAGCCGGGTGACGACCTCGCCGTCCCACTCGTTGCCGCGGCCGTTGCGGCGCTGCGCCAGGTAGTAGCCGAACTCGCGGTTGCCGTCGTGGACCGCGGTCAGGCCGTCGACAAGCGTCCGCACGCCCGGGTGCAGCGACTCGTAGGCGAGCTGCGAGTCGGCCCAGTTGGTGTCGCCGCCGCTCGGCGGCAGCGTGACCGCGCGCAGGATCGAGCCCATCGGGGGACGCCGCACGAACGTCACGTCGGTGTGCCAGACGTCCGCGAAACCGTTGTCCGCGCTGTCGATCGCGTAGATCTCCCGATGCTGCTCGCTGAGCGGGCCGATCACCGGGTGCGACGCGGTCAGCTCGCCGAGCCGGTTGCCGAGCCTGATCTGCGCGTCCACGTCGAGCGCCTGGTTGCGGAAGAACAGCACCTTCCGGTCGACAAGCGTGGCCCGGACCGCGGCGATCTGGTCGTCGTCTGCGGTGGCCAGGTCAAGCCCGAGCACGTCCGCGCCGAAGTGCGGGCCGAGCGGGTCGAGCCGAAGCTCCACTGTGGTGGCGGTCATGAGCACAATCCTTTCCTGGGTACGAACGGGGCTGTTCTCAGGCGGCCGCGCGGACGGCGTGCCCGATCTCCGCGCGCAGCGCCGCGTACTCCGGCAGTGCGCGCAACTCCTCCGGCTCGACTCCGCTGCGCGGCAACGGGATCGGCAGGTCAAGCGCGACCCGGCCGGGCCGCGCGGTGAGCACCACCACCCGGCTGCCGAGGAAGATCGCCTCGTCGACGCTGTGCGTGACGAAGACGCTTGTCCGGCCGGTGGCGGCGCTGACCCGGCGCAGATCCTCCTGGAGGCGTTCCCGGGTGAGCGCGTCGAGCGCGGCGAACGGCTCGTCAAGCAGCAGCAGCGGGTTGTCCACCGCGAGCGCGCGGGCGATCGCCACGCGCTGCTGCTGGCCGCCGGAGATCTGCCAGACCCGGCGGCGCTCCACGTCGTGCAGGCCGACGTTGGCGAGCAGTTGCGGCACCCGGGCGACCCGTTCCTCACGAGGGACCTTGGCGTAGCGCAGCGCCAGGTCGACGTTGCCGCCGACGGTGCGCCACGGGAAGAGGCGGGGCTGCTGGAAGACCAGCCCGGCGCCGCGGCCCGGCCGGGGTGGCTCGCCTGATGCGCGTACCGTGCCGGTGGTGGGCTCCTCGAAGCCCGCGATCAGGCGCAGCAGCGTGCTCTTCCCGCAGCCGGACGCGCCGACGAGCACCAGGAACTCGCCCTCCGGCACGGTCAGGTCGACCGGGCCGACCGCGGTGACCGCATCGGAGCCGGTGCCGTAGACGTGCGTGACGCCGTCGATCTCGATCGCGTTAGGAGAGGACACCGGGAAGTCCCTTGACGTAGATCGACTTCTGCACGGTGGCCAGGTCCGGGACCGCGTCGATCTTCTTCTGGTCCGCGAGGAACTGCGCGGCCGCGACCAGGTTGTCGGCCAGCTTGCCGGGCTTGCCCTCGGTGCCGAGCCACTCGTCCGAGGCGAGGTCCGCCGGCTTCAGGAAGACGCCCTGGCCGAGCTGGTTCTGCGCGTCCGCGGGCGTGATGTTGAGTTCGGCGCCGACCGCGGTGGCGGCCGCGGCCGGGTCGGTGGCGATCAGGTCGAGCGCCTGCGACTCGACCTTGCGCCAGGCGTCGACCGCGTCCGGGTGCGCCTCGATGAACGACGTGGCGACCACGCCGAGGTCGAGCGTGGGCTTGCCGGCCGTGGCCAGCTCCCGGCTGGAGATGAGGACCGTGCCGTCCTTCTTCAGCGCGTCGAGCGTGGGCAGCCAGGTGTAGGCCGCGTCCAGGTCGCCGCGCGTCCAGGCGGCCAGGATGTCCTGCGGCTCCAGGTCCACGATCGTCAGGTCCGACTCCTTCAGCCCGGCCTGGTCGAGCGCGGCGAGCAGGCTGTAGTGCGATGTGGACGCGAAGCTGGTCGCGACCTTCTTGCCGCGCAGTCCGGCCACGTCCTTCACACCCGACTCGTTGCGCGCGACAAGCGCCTCGTTGTCACCTGCCACATCCAGGACGAACGCCACCTGGTACGGGATGTTGAGCGGCGCGGAGAGGCCGCGGGCGACCGGGCTGGAGCCGATCGCGGCGATGTCCACCGCGCCGGCCACGAACGCGGTGTTGATGCTGGCGCCGGAGTCGAACTTCGTCCAGGTGATCTCGTAGTCGGGCAGCGCCTTCTCCAGCAGGCCCTGATTCTTGACTATCAGGTCGCCGCTTGGGAACGCCTGGTAGGCGATGCGGATGGTCTGTGCCGAGGAGTCGCCGCGGCCCTGGCTTGCCACACCGTCGCCGCATGCGCTTGTCGCCGCCAGAGTTATCGTCGCAATTGCCACAAAACGCTTGAAGGAGCTCACACTCGTACCCTCTGATCGGTGTTCTGATGGTTTTAGACGCGCCCGCGCCAGGGGACCAGCCGGTCCTCGGCCTGACGCAGCAGCGCGTCGATGAGCAGGCCGGAGATTCCGATGGCGAAGAGCCCGAGCACCACCACGTCGGTCTGGGAGTAACGCTGCGCGTCACGGACCATGCCGCCGATGCCCGGCACGCCGTTGATCGTCTCGGCCGCGACCACCGACGAGTACGCGATGCCGACCGCCAGCCGGATGCCGGTGAAGATCTCCGGTAACGCGTGCGGCAGCACCACGTCGCGCACCACCTCGGCCCGGCCGGCGCCGAGCGCCCTGGCCGCCTCCACCAGCCCGGTCGGCGCCGCGTGCACCGCGGCGGCGGTGGCGACCGCGACCGGGGGCAACGCCGCGATCGACAGCAGCCACAGCTTCGGCGTCTCGTCGATGCCGAACCAGATGATGAACAGGCTGAAATAGGCAAGCGGCGGCAGCGCGCGGACGAACGTGACGACCGGCTCGGCCACCACCCGCACCCAGCGCACGGTGCCCATCACCACGCCCACCACCAGGCCGGCGCCGACTCCGATCAGCGAACCGATCAGGATGCGGCGCAGACTCACACCGAGATGCTCGATCAGCAGATGTCCGCTGTATCCCTCGGTCGAGGTCTTGACCAGCTGCTCCCACACGGCGGCCGGCGACGGGATGAACGTCGGGTTCCGCATGAGCCGGGCGGTCAACTCCCAGAGCAGGAGCAGCACGACGACGGCGAGCAGCCGGAGCGCGAGATGACGCTTCCGGTTCTTCCTCGTGGCCGCGGGCGCGCCGACGGAGGTCGTCGGCGCCGCGGACTCAAGCACAGCGGTCACCCGTATATTCCTATAGGACTACTTGGGATTAGGCAATGGGCGGGTGTGCGAAGCCATCCGGCAGGGTATGCAGGGACCGCCTGCGACCTGGAGGAACACGCACCCATGGAACTGAACGTCCCCGCCGCCTGCGCGGTCGTGGTGAACCCGTCGAAGGTGCCCGACCTGGAGGCCTTCCGGGACACGGTCACCCGCACCCTCGACGCGGCCGGCTGGCCCGCGCCCACCTGGTACGAGACCACTCCCGAGGACCCCGGCCGCGGCCAGGCCACCGAGGCGATGGAGAACGGCGCCGAGGTCGTCTTCGCGGCCGGCGGCGACGGCACGGTCATGGCCTGCGTCACCGCGCTCGCCGAGACCGACGTGGCGCTCGCCATCCTCCCGGCCGGCACCGGCAACCTGCTGGCCGCGAACCTCGGCCTCGCCGCCGACCTGGACACCGGCCTCCGGGTCGCGATCGAGGGCGGGCTGCGCCGGCTGGACGTCGGCCGTACCGAGGGCTCCTGTTTCGCGGTGATGGCCGGCCTCGGCTTCGACGCCAAGATGCTCGACTCCACGTCCGAGACCACGAAGAAGCGGATCGGCTGGCCCGCCTACATCATCGGCGCGGCCAAGCACCTGCGCGACCGCCCGATGCGCGTCACCATCCGCATCGACGACCGCCCGCCGATCCGGCGCCGCGCGCGTACCGTGCTGATCGCGAACGTGGGCCGCCTCCAGGGCGGCGTGCGCCTGCTCGAGGCCGCCGACCCGGCCGACGGCAAACTTGACGTGGCCGTGCTGTCGCCGCGCTCACTGCCGCAGTGGGTGGCGCTGGGCTGGGGCATCGTGCGGCGGAAGGAGCGGGTGCCCTCACTTGAGGTGTTCCGCGCCGCCACTGTCGAGATCATCGCCACGCACGCCGAGCCCCGCCAGCTCGACGGCGACACCATCGACCCCGGCACCCGCCTGCACGCCGAGATCCTCCCCAAGGCCCTCTGGCTGTGCGTCCCCGAGCCCGCCGACCACCCCGACCTGTCCGAGGACGTCGACGCGGTCGCGGAACGCGCGAAGCGGCTCACCTCCGCCGGCTGACAAACTGCGGGGAGGGTCCGGAGCAGGCGGTGGGCTGAGGTCGGATCAAGGACTGAGCGCGCCCGCATCTCTGTCCCGGGCAGAGGGTGGATGCCATGGCTCTCATCGGTGACGGACTCTTCCTGCGCAGTGTGTCCATTGTGAACGGCGAGCGGCTGCTCGCCGTGGCCGACGGCGGACTTACCGATTTCGCGGTCGGCAAGAACATCGCGATCCCGGGCGCGGCCGACCTGACCGCGACGATCACCGCGCTCGATCAGCATCAAGTGGTGCCGGAGGCGGCGATGACCGCGGGCAGCCCGCGGTTCCGGGGCACGATCGTCACCGTCTCCAGCGACGGCACCGTCAACCGGCCGCCGTTCCGGCCCCAGCACGCCGGACGCCGGATCACTGTCGCCGGGGCCGGTCCGGGCGGTGGCGTGCTGGTCACTGACGTGGTGGCGGTGGTCGACGACGGCACGCTCACGCTCGCGCAGGCCGCGTCCGCCGACGTCACAGGTGTGGAGGCGCACCTGAACGCGCCGGAGCGGGCCGGGCTCTCCGGATACGCCAGGCACACCCGCACCGGGCTGACGCTCGGCCTCGGCGATCGCACTGTGACCGACGGTGCGGTGACTGTCGGCGGGCGCGCGGTGGAGAGCGCGACCGCCCGTTTCTCGCACGCGGACCTCGGGAAGACGCTTACCCTGGCCGGCGCGGGCGTGTTCCGGAGCGTGGTCACGGCGGCGCCGTCCCCGGGCAACCGGCTGGAACTGCGCGATCCGGCGCCGCGGGCGGTAAGCGGCGGCCAGGCGGACGTGTGGCGGAACGACAGCCTGCCGGATCTCCAGGCCGCACTGCGCTCCGGCGCCGAGATCGTGCTGCCGCCCGGCGTCTACGACCTCAAGCGGCCCGCGACGCCGGTGCGCAGTGGCGGCGTGCTGCGCTTCGAAGGGCTGCGGAACGTCACGCTGCGTGGTGCCGGGCCGGGCGCGACGATCCTGAGCCTGATGCCCGGCCAGGAGCTCGGCGACCGGGACACGCACGTGATCGAGACGATCGGCTGTGAAGGGCTGCGCTTCCGCGACATGTCCGTCCACGGTGCGTACCTGACGCAGGCCACTGTCAACGAGCAGATGCACGGCATCAACCTCAATCGGAGCACGCGCGACACGATCATCGAGGACGTGCGGTTCTTCCAGACCGCCGGCGACGGGCTGCGCCTGCTCGGCAATCCCGGTGAGCTGGTCGAACAGGTCGTCGTCTCGCACTGCCGGTTCATTCAGAACAAGCGGACCGGCGTCGGCTTCCAGCGCGGCACCCGTGCGGTCTGGGTCCGAGACTGCCACTTCGACGTCAGCGCGCCGAGCACTGACGCGGCCATCGACCTGGAACCGACAGGCGAGGGCGGCCCGGCCGACATCGTGATCGACAGCAATGTGATCGTGCACCGGACGTCCACGGTGGCGGTCGCGCTCTCCGGCGTCTCCGGCCCGGACCCGGCCCGGCGTGTCACGTTCAGTAACAACCGCGTCGACGGCGGCACGCTCTTCAGCACCGACGTACAAGCGATGTCCATCGTGGACAACGTGTTCAGCGGTGTGCTTCCGGCGCGGCCCGTGGTCCACGTGCAGCGGGGCGGCGACACAATCAAGATCTACGGAAACACCATCGGGGGTACGACGAACGCCGCGATCCTGGTCAGCCAGGTCAACGACCGGCCGGTCGACCGCGCGCTGATCACCGGCAACCTCTGCGAGGTGATCACCGGTGTCGGCATCCGCGTCGACTCGAGCGAGGACGTGGCCGTCGTGGACAACCTGCTGATCGCGGCCGGGAACGCCGGGCCCGCGGTCGAGCTGCGTGCGGAGGCCGGCCCGACCGGCGGAGTGTCGGTGCGCGGCAACACGATCGGCGTCCGCGGCACCGGCCGGTGGGAGCAGGGCGTGCAGATCGTCGCGCGGCACCCGCTCGGCCCGGTCTCGGTCACCGCGAACACGATCCGGGGCGCGGCCGCGGCCGTGCACTTCGCCGGCACCGACTTCACCGGCACCCCGGTCTGCGCGCTCAACGACGGCGGCCCGGTCACCGGCCTGACGAACCTGCCCGGCCGCGCGCTGATGGTCAGCGGGGCGGGCGCGCTCGGCGGCGGCCGCGTCCTGGTCGGCGAGGTCGCGCCCGAGGGCGTCGTGCCGGGCCTGATCGGCGACGTCTACCAGCGGATCGGCACCGCGCCCGGACCCCGGCTGTTCGTCAAGGAGTCCGCGGACAAGCCGGAGACCGGCTGGGTGGCGACGTAAGGATCAGTAGGGGCCGACTGACCAGTTGGCGGCCAGCGGCGTGACCGGGGCGAAGTAGCTGATGCCACCGGTGGTGCAGTTGCCGGAGCCGCCGCTGGTCAGGCCGAGGCCGACGGTGGCCGCGAAGAGCGGGCCGCCGCTGTCGCCCGCCTCGGCGCAGACAGTGGTGCGGATCAGCCCGTAGACGGTGCCTTCCGCGTAGTTGACTGTCGCGTTGAGCGCGGTGACCGTGCCGCCGCGCAGGCCGGTGGTGCTACCGGCGCGCTGCACCTGCTGGCCGACGAACGCGGTGCCGAACGTGGTGATCGGCTGGAGCGTGCCGTTGTAGCGGTTGACCGCGCTCGGCGGCCGGGTGACCGAGGACGGCGTGTACCGGACCAGCGCGAAGTCCCGCGAGTCGAGCCGCTGCACCACGGTGCCGATCACGGTGCCGCCGGGGCCGCTGCGGACCGGGCTGCCGACCGCGCCGACGCAGTGGCCGGAGGTGATGAAGTAGTAGACGTTCGGCGTGGCGGGGTTGGACACGTTGAAGCCGATCGTGCACCGGTACGACCCGTTGTAGAGCACGTCGCCACCTGCCCCGTGCCTGGTCCGCACGCCGGGCTCCCGGACGACTGTCACGGCCCGCCGCGCCAGCCTGTCGACATCGCGGGCGGCGACCGAGGCGTCGACCGCGACCATACGGACCCCGGTCGCGGGGTCGGTCCACCACGCGGTGCCGGGCAGCGTGTCCAGGTCGGCGGAGGCGGCGGCAGGGGCGGCAGGGGCGATGATCAGCGTGAGGAGCAGGGCGGCAGCGGCGACCAGTCTCATCCACGCAGCGTGGCACCGCGCTCATGGTGGGCCCAATCCCATCCTCCTCATCCCCGCCACACGATGCCTGGCCGGGCCACCCGCAATGGTGACCACCACCGCGACCGCGACACCTTCCGGAAGGACATCGCCCGCATACGGCGCATCGAGCAGGCGGGCTGGCTCGTCCTCCGATTCACCGCCGACGACGTGTTCCGCACGCCCGCCGACACCGCCCGCACCATCGCCGCGGCCCGCCGGCGGCGCACCGCACTGTCGCAGCGGCGACCGGGCGAGCCTGACCGGGGTGGTGACGCCCGCCGCTCTTGACCTGGCACGACGGGGATGGTGGCCGCGGGAGCCGCGGGACGTGAGTCCGGCGGGAGTGGGACATCGGCCTGTGAATGGTTTCGATGTTGATCTGATTCCGGCACGGAGTTCGCCATCGGATGAATTCCGCGGCTGTCCACCGGACGGTGCACGGCGGGCGTCCGCCCGGCGCGCACGGACGTCGCTTTTGAGGGGTTGGAGCAGGTCAGCAGCGATATGAGTGGGGTTGCGGGATCGCGCTGTGACGATAGCGGGAATACGGTCAGAACGACACTCGCATTAGGTGTCAGCGGCTTGGTAACATGCCGCGGTTCAAGGCCCGTTTCACCGGCGTCTCGTCGGCACGAAGCCGCGCGTATGAGCCCACACGTACGGAGAAGGCCGTGGCTGACAATCGGATGAAGGATCGTGTCAAGGTGATGTTCAACGGCAACGCAATGCCTGACAGCACGACCTCGGAGCACCCCGAGATCATGCCTGCGATGGCAGCCCAGCTCGGCGGCCCCGCCGGCGGCCCGCCCATGCCCGGCCAGGCGCTTCAGGTCCTGACCATGGCGCAGCGCACGGCCGAGGTGCACATCACGAGCGCCCAGGCCCAGGCGGAGAAGATCCGCGCCGATGCGGCCGCCGCGGCGCAGCAGATCGCCGCGGCCGCGGAGCAGCACGCGGAGAACGTGCGCCGGGAGGCCGACAAGGCCGTCGCGGAGGCGCGCAGCGCTGCCGAGCGGATGACCCGCGACTCACAGGCGCGCGTCGACGAGGCGCACCGGATGGCCGAGAAGATCGTCGCGGACGCCCGCGCCTCGGCCAAGACCATCGAGGCGCACGCGGAGCAGAACGCGGAGCACACCCGTCAGCAGGCGCAGCGCCGGTTCGACGACGTGGTCGGCAGTCTCGGCGCGAAGCGCGAGTCGCTGCAGGACCAGATCGAGGCGCTGGAGCAGTTCGACCGCGAGTACCGGGGGCGGCTGACCTCGTTCATGCAGGGCCAGCTGCGCGCGCTGTGGGTGGACCAGCCGCAGGTCGAGGCCGGTCTCACTGAGGACGCGGACTACGACGAGGCCGATGAGGCGGACACCGCGCCGGCCGCCATCCCGTCCCAGGCGCAGCAGGCGGTCCAGGCCGCCCAGGCGCAGGCCGCGGCGCAGGCTCAGGCCCAGGCGGCGCAGCACTCCAACGCTCAGGCCCAGCACGCGCAGCCCCAGCACCCGCTTGCGAAGCCCGTGTCCCAGCACGCCCAGGCGGACGACGAGGACGACGACGAAAACTGACTCTGAGTAACGAGCCCGGAACGCCCTGATCGGCGTTCCGGGCTTTTTTGCTGTATTTACGACACCCTTCGAACGTGAGGCGCCTATCGCTCGTCAACAGGTCGTCAACACCGCGCGGGCCTAATTGCAGAAAGCCCGGCACATTCGCACGAGGAGGAATCGACCGTGCAGCGCATTTCGCTCACTCCACGACCCGCTCCCGCACGGCATGTACCGCCGCCCTCCTCAGCCGGTCTCGGCTGGGCGCTGCGTACCGTCCTGCGTGACTACCTTGCACGCGCCGACGCGGTCCTCGCGACCGCGCCCGGCGGACAGCACGGCTACGAGATACTGGCCGCGGTGTCGGCCGGCGACTACGGCACGCAGATCTCGCTTGCCAACCGCCTCGGCATCCACCGCACAGTGGTCACCGACCGCATCGACGACCTGGAGCGGGCCGGCATGCTTCAGCGGCACCTGTCCGCCGCGGATCGTCGCGTGCGCCGCCTGGTGATCACTGACGCGGGACGCGCCGTGCTCACCGACCTGTCGGCCGGCCTGGAGGCCGCCGAGGAGGAGACGCTTGCGTCGCTCGACGAGGACTCGCGTGAGCAGTTCCTCGGCGCGCTTCACCTGCTGGCGCGCCGACCGGTCGCGGCAGCCTGACACACCTGCACGGGGGGCCTTGCAGATGGGGGGATGATCTAGGGCGGACCGCCCTAGATCGGCCCATGGTTGAATGCGGGATGGCGTATCCCTCGCAGTCGGCCGAGAAGCGATGATCCGTACCCTGGCGATCGAGGGTTATCGCTCGTTGCGTGACCTCACCGTCGAACTGGCGCCACTCACGGTCGTGACCGGCGCGAACGGCAGCGGCAAGTCCAGCCTGTACCGCGCGCTCCGCCTGCTCGCCGAGGCCGCCCGCAACGGCGCGGTCGCCGCACTGGCCCGCGAAGGCGGCCTGAAGTCCACGCTCTGGGCCGGCCCGGGTCGCAGCGGCCCGGTGGCATTGCGGCTCGGATTCGCCGGCGATGACATCGGCTACGCGATCGATCTCGGGCTGCCGGCACCCAGCTCGTCCGAGTTCAGCTCCGACCCGGAGATCAAACGCGAGGCGCTCTGGACCGGCCCGCTGCTCCGCCCATCCACGCTGCTCGTCGACCGCGCCGGCCCGCTGATCTCGGTCCGCAACGGCCGCGGCCGCCCGGAACCCGCGCTCGAAGCGGTGTCGCCGTTCGACAGCATGCTCAGCGAATACGCCGACGCGCACCTGATCATGGCCCGCGAGCGGATCCGCCGCTGGCGCTTCTACGACCACCTGCGCACGGACGCGGACGCCCCGGCCCGGCGCAGCATCATCGGCACCCGCACGCCCGTGCTCGCCCACGACGGCGCCGACCTGGCCGCCGCCCTCCAGACGATCATCGAGATCGGCGTGGCCGCCACGCTGCACGAGGCCGTCGACGCCGCGTTCCCCGGCAGCCACCTCTCGATCAGCCGCGAGGACAGCGGCCTCCTCACGTTCGCCCTGCACCAGCCCGGCCTGCGCCGCCCGCTCAACGCGCCCGAACTCTCCGACGGCACGCTTCGCTACCTGCTCTGGGTCGCCGCCCTGCTCACCCCGCGCCCACCCGAGCTGCTCGTCCTCAACGAACCCGAGACCAGCCTCCACCCCGACCTGCTGGCCCCACTCACCTCCCTGATCACGACGGCGGCGACCCGCTCACAGGTGATCGTGGTGACGCATGCGCGCGAGCTGACCGCACTCGCGGACGACGCGCAGGTGATCGAACTGGTCAAGGAGGAGGGCGAGACACGGGTCGCCGGCCTGGGCCGCTTCGAGGGCCCGCCCTGGCAGTGGCCGAAACGCTGACGGTCCACTCGCCCGATGCCGGCAGTCGGCTGTCACTGAGCGGCGCGCAGCGCCACGTCGGTGAGGTGGGTGAGGAAGCGGCGGACGGTCTCCCGGTCCGGCTCGGGCAGATCGCGGCAGGCCTGGTCGATGGCGGTGATGACCGGGCCCCAGACCTGCTGGGTGACCTGCCGGGCGGTCTCCGTCTCGGTCACGGTGACCCGGCGACGGTCGGTGCCGTCCCTGGTACGGGCGACGTGGCCGGCCCGTTCCAGGCGGTCGACCATGACGGTGGCCGACGCAGAGCGGATGCCGAGGCGGTCGGCCAGCTCGGCGACGCCCATCGGGCCGTTGCGGGTCAGTGCGTCGATTGCGGACATGTCATTCGGGTTCATGCCCATCACATGGGCCATCCGCCCGACGAGTTGCCGGGAGGCGCCGATGAGGTCGCGGACGGCGAGCGTGGTCGGATCGAGCGTGCCGTACAGCCTCTCGTCGTCGGTCATGGCGAGAAGTAAATCACGCAACTAGTTGCTAGTTTCTCTAGCTAACTCTCACCTCCGGTATCTAGTTTATCTAGGTAACTCTCGGTACCGGGATGAGGAGCTGCCATGAGACGATCCCCGTGCGCCGGGAACCGCCCGACGGCGGGTGGTGACGCCGCCCGCGACCACGTCCGGCGGTACCTGCGGGCGCCCTTCCTCGCCGATCTGGCCCGCCGCGCCCGTGTGGCCTCCCACGACGGCGATGTCGTCACTCCCGGTGTCCCGCGCTCGCTGCGGCGGGTCCTGGAGGAGTGGGCGGTGGACGAATCGACTCCGGACGAGGAGATCGCCGAATTCATCGGATGGCCCGTCGACCGCGTACGCGAACACCGCTGAACCCCTGGAGACGCCGATGAGCCGCAGGCCGTTCAATCCCGTCTTCTGGGCACTCGCGCACCTCGGCAGCCGCGTCCGGGTGCCGTCCCCGCGATTCGCCTTGATCGCCGGCGCGCCCGCGCGGGAGACCGTGTCAGTTCCGACCCGGCACGGCCCGGTGCGCTGCGTCGTCCAGCGTCCCGGCGCCGGCGACCCGAACCCGCCGGTCCTCCTCCACCTGCACGGCGGCGGTTTCGTGAACCGGCACCCGGAGCAAGATCTGCACATCGCGCAACACCTGGCGACGCGGCTCGGCGTCGTGGTGGTGCTGCCCGACTACGACACCGCGCCGGCGGTCAGCTATCCGGTCGCCGAGGAGCAGATGCTTGACGTCGCACAGTGGGCGCGCTCCGGCGGTCGGGGGTGGGATGGGCAACGCCTGCTGCTGTCGGGCATCAGCGCCGGGGCGAAGCTCGCGATCAACATCTGCCAGCTGGGGCCGCGGCCGGTGGCGGTCTCCCTGGTCGTACCGTTCACCGACGCCACGCGCGCCGACCGGACCTCCCCCGGGCACAGGGCAGCGATCAGCCCGTTCGTGCAGCGCTTCGTGCAGTGGAGCTACTTCCCGGACGCCGGGCGGCGACGTGAGCCGCTGGCCTCGCCGCGCCATGATCCGTCGCTTGCCGCGCTGATGCCTCCCACGATCATCCAAACCGGCGCGCTCGACACGCTCGCCGCGGAGGGCCGCGAACTCGCCGACTCGCTGCGGGCGGCCGGAGTGCAGGTGGTGTTCCACGAGCACGACGCTGCCGACCACGACTTCTACACGACCCGCAGCGTGCTGCAGGTACTCGATGCGATCGTCGCGTTCTTCGAGCCCCGGCTACCGCGTGCGCGGGAAGAGCAAGGCTTCTGATCGTGGCGCCGCGGGCGGCGGTAGGCTTCGCGGGTGGCGAGGTACTTTGACGTGCATCCGGACAATCCGCAGCCCAGGACCATCCAGCAGGTGGTGGCGATCCTGCGGCAGGGCGGCCTGATCGCCTACCCGACGGACTCGTGCTTCGCGCTCGGGTGCCTGGTGGGCAACAGGGAAGGGCTGGAGCGGATCCGGGCGATCCGCGGGCTCGACGACAAGCACCACTTCACGCTGATCTGCCGGGACTTCGCGCAGGTGGGACAGTTCGTCCACATCAGCAACGCGGTGTTCCGGTCGGTGAAGGCGGCGATCCCGGGCAGCTACACATTCATCCTGCCGGCCACCCGCGAGGTGCCGAAGCGGCTGCTGCACCCGAAGAAGAAGACCGTGGGGGTACGGGTGCCGGCCCACACGGTCACCCAGGCGCTGCTGGCCGAGCTGGGCGAGCCGCTGTTGTCGACCACGCTGCTGCTGCCGGGCGAGGACGAGGCGCCGGTGCAGGGCTGGGAGATCAAGGAGCGGCTGGACCACCAGCTGGACGCGGTGGTGGACGCGGGCGAGTGCGGCGTGGTCCCGACGACAGTTGTGGACCTGTCGGAGGACGTGCCGGAGGTGCTGCGGGTCGGTGCGGGGGATCCGTCACGGTTCGAAGCATGACCGGCTCGCTGGAGCTCACACAAGACGGGCCGGTAGCAACGGTCACGATCACCAACGTGCGCAACCGGAACGCGATGACCGCGGACATGTGGCGCGCGCTCCCACCCCTGCTGGACGGCCTGCGCGAGCGGACCCGGGTGCTGGTGCTGCGCGGTGCGGCGGGCACGTTCTGCGCGGGCGCGGACCTGGCGAACATCGCGGAGGCGTACCCCGGCGGTGAGGACTCGATCGTGACCCGCGCGGAGGCGGCGCTCGCCGCGTTCCCACACCCCACGATCGCCTATGTCGAAGGCTATGCGATAGGCGGCGGCTGCCAGCTCGCCGTCGCCTGTGACCTGCGGTTCTCCGCGCCGGACGCGGTGTTCGGGGTGCCGCCGGGCAAGCTGGGCATCGTCTACCCGTCCGCGAGCACCCGGCGGCTGACCGCGCTTGTCGGCCCGGCCGTGGCGAAGTACCTGATCTTCTCCGGCGATCCGGTCCCCGCGCCGAGAGCGGCGGAGCTCGGCCTGGTCAACGAGCTCGCCACGCCGGAGCGGCTGGCCGAGTTCACCGCGACCGTCGCGTCCCGGTCCCCGATGTCACTTGCCGCCGCGAAGGCGTTCGTGGAGTCGGACGATCCGGCGCTCGTCGCACACTGGCACGAGATCGGCGTGTCCAGCCCGGACCGCGCCGAGGGCGTGGCCGCCTTCCACGCACGACGCCCGGCGGTCTTCTGACGATCGCGGTTCGCCGGGTACTCCACGGCGAACCGATGGTTCCGTCCGGGTCCGGCGGCGTGCAGAATGCATTGATGGTGATCAGGTTGGCGGCCGTCGCCGCGCTGCTCGCATTGAGTGTTCCCGTGCTCGCCGACGATCTGAAGGCTCCTGTCGAAGGGCTGACCGACCGCAACGGGCCCGCGCCCACGGCGTACCGGCCGGTCGTCGACACCTTCGTGATCCGGCTTCCCTGGTCACAGCTCCAGCCCGCGCCCGGCACGCTCAACACGGCCCCGATCGACGCGGCGCTGGCCGGGGGCACCTCGGTCCGGCTGCGGATCACCGCCGGCGTCGACGCGCCCGCCTGGCTCAAGGGCGCCGATCCGATGCCGTGGTACGCGGACGGCGCGCAGATCGGCACGATCGGCCACTTCTGGGAGCCGGCGTTCGATGCGGCCTACCGGGACCTGCAGCAGCGGCTGGCTGCGGCGTATGACGGCGATTCCCGGCTGCGGGAGGTCGCGGTCTCGCGGTGCACGACCGAGTTCGCGGAACCGTACATCCGGCATATCGGCCAGCTCGCGCTGAACCGGGATGCGCTTGAGGACGCCGGGTATACGGCCGCGGCCGACGACGAGTGCCACCGGGACGAGATCGAGGCGCACGCCGTGTGGCAGCGGACGCGCGCCTACCTGGCGTTCAACCCGTTCCAGCGGATCGACGAGACGACCTGGACCGGGCGGGTCGACCTGCCGTTCACCAAGACGATGATCGACTATTGCCGGACGACGCTTGGGGCGCGGTGCGTGCTCGGCAACAATTCGCTTGACCCGGATCGACCCGCGACTTACGTGGAAATGTACGAATATATCGCGGCGAAGGGTGGGCCGATCTCCTACCAGACCGCGACCGCCGCGAAGATCTGCGAGGGACAGTCGCCGTGCCCGGCCGCGCTGTGGAAGGCGACGCTGCAACTCGCGCTCGACTATGGCGCCGGCGCGGTCGAGCTGCCCGACGGGCCAACCGGTTACACCTCCTGGCCGGTCGCCGGCCTGCAGACCTACGACGATCAGCTCACCGCTGTGCCATGATCACCCACTCCAGGTTCGGCGGTCCGGGGCGTCACGCACGTCCCGTACCGTGAAGCCCGCATTCCGCAAAGATCTTTCAAGCTCGTCGAGGGTACGGAACCGGAGCGTCGAATCCGAGGTCAACTCCGCGCCGTCCGGGAAGCGGTAGGTGTACCGGAACGACACAAGCGGCGGCGCCACCTCCGTCACCCACGCTACGACGCCGGTCAGCGGTAGAACGGGTCCGGGGCGTCGGCGGAGGGTGGGCGGGCCAGCGGGAGCGTGCTCAGCGCCCGGCCCAGCTGAGCTGCGGCCGAGTCCGTCACGCGGCCGACCGGGACCGGAGGGACGGTCAGCGGCTCCGGGGAGACCAGCAGCATGGCCGGGGTGGGGAAGTTGCGGTCGCCGACGACCGAGACGGAGCCGAGGACGGCCTCGGTGGGGGCGTCCATCTCGAACTGGTGCCACTCGTCGGGGCGGGGCGCGGGGCGTACCCCCTGGTGGGCCTTTGATCGTCCCAGCCAGGCGATCGACGCGACGATAAGCGGGCCGTCCGGGGCGGACGTGGTGGCCTTGAGGCGCAGGTAGGGGGCGTCGACCTCGCAGAGGACGCGCCACCAGGCCAGGCCGCGGCTGGTCGCGGACGCCACGTAGGCATACAGGCGGTCGGGGGCGGGTGGGGGCAGCGTCGCGGCGTGCGGCGCGGGGGTGGGGACGATCGGGCCGACGTCGGCGAACGCGCGAAGCAGCGGGGCCGGGTCGGGGACGCGGGTGCGCACCTCGGGGACCGCGGGGGCGAGCGCGTCGGGATGGCGGCGGACCAGGTCGCGGAGCACGCCGGCCAGCGCGGGGTGGCGGGCGGCGGCGCTGGTCAGGAGCGTGAGCAGGCGTACCCGCTGATGGTGTGCGGCTCTGGGCACGAAGAGCGCGAGGTCGGCGGCACGCAGTGGGGCGCCGGCGGGCAGCAGCGCGCGGACGACAAGCTCCTCCGCGACCAGGTCGGGCCGGACCTGGCGCCAGCGGCCGCCGCGCTCCGCGGGGTAGAGGTCGGCCAGCCAGGCGTCCACGTCGCCGGCGCCGTGGTGGGATCCGAGCAGCGTGCGGGCCTCGTCCTCGGTGGCGGCGCCGAAGAGCGTGGCGATCGCGACGAGCCGGGTGCGGGCCGCGCGGTTGGGGGCGATCCGGTGGCGGTCCGCGACCCGGTTGAGGTAGCGGTCCTCGTGGCGGAGCAGCGCGGCGAGCGGGTCGTGGTAGTAGCGGCCGGCGTCCGGAAGCGGCCGGCCGATTGCCCAGAGCAGCGCGGCGGCCTGCAGCGTCAGCGCGTGGGCGAACGCGGGCAGGCCCTCGGTCATCGGCCGCGGCGACTGCTCGACCACTGCGGTGTAGGGGCGGCCGGGCATGCCCCTGTCGAAGACCTCGGCGAACGCGCGGGCGGCGCGGCGCTGTTCGGCCGCGCGCAGGGCCGGGTCGGGATAGAGCGGGCCGAGCGCGAGGGTACGGATGCCGGCCAGCCTCGTCCGGTCGGAGAGCCCGGACATCCAGGCGCCCGCGGACCGGGACAGCATCAGCGCGCGCACCCGGGCCCGGCGGCCCATGGCGAGCCGGTCGAGCACCTCGGCGAGCAGCGCGGGCGGCCGGGACTCCGCGTCGTCCACGATGATCAGGGTAGGTGCGATCGGGCCGTCGACCGCGTCCAGCCCGGCGATCAGGCGGCGCAGGTCCCCGGCGACGCCGCCGAGCCAGCCCTGCGCGCGCAGCCGGGTGAGCAGCTCGGCCGCGAGCCGGGTCTTGCCCTCGCCGGACGGCGCGTGCATGAGCATGTGGACCGTGCGGTCCTCCGCGTTGCACCAGGCGGTGAGGTCGCGGATCTCCCGGACCCGGCCGCGGAACGGCACCACCGCCGCCTCCGCGGTGAGCAGCGGCGGGTACGGGCCCTCGGCCGCGCGGGTGACGATCCGGTCCGGGCCGGCGTACGGGTCGACAAGCGCGTACGCCAGCTCGACCGGCTCGGTGACTGCGGGGCGCTTGGCGAACCTGCCCACCGGCCGGGCGAACGTGCGGTCGCGCAGCAGCCGCCAGACCGGGGCCAGCGAGAGCGAGCGGCGGCCCGGCCGGTACGCGTCGTCGGTGATCACGCCGAGTAGCAGACCGTTCGCGAAGACCGGCGCGCCGGCCAGCCCGGGCGGGAGCGGGTCCGTGTCGAGTTCCAGCTGGTAGAGGCCGTCGGAGACGCGGACCCGGCCGGACAGGGCGACCGGCAGCTCCTCGTCCTCGGGCTCGGGCGGCTCCTCCTCGACGTGCTCGTCAAGGTCGAGTTGCAACGCTTCCAGCCGCCGCAGCGCGGAGATCGGGTCCGGTGGCCCGGTCACGATCCGGGTCTGCCGGGTCGGCCCGCCGGCCCACTCCGGCCGTGGTTGGGGTCCTGCGGGCCGGGCGGTCCCGATCGGCCGCACGTTGGCGTCCGCCGCGGTCGGCGCGCGCTGTGCGGGGATCTCCGCGACCGGCGGGCTGAGCGCGAGCGCGGACACGACCAGCTCGGTCCCGGACGACAGCACCCGCCCGAACCTGGTGGCCGGGCAGCCGGTCTCCCCCGCGCTGGCCGGCACCTCGACGAGCGCGACCTCCATCACCGGGTCGGACCAGATCAGCCGGCCCGGCGTCGACCCGGGATGCCCCGGGTAGCCCTCGACCTCCACCGCGTCGTCGAGCCGGCCCGGGTGGTGTTCCGCGGTCAGCACGAGGCCGTCCGCGATCACGTAGCCGAGCGGCCGGTCAGCGGCGCCGATCACCCGGACGAGACGGCTGGGCTCCGCCACTAGACGACGACTCCGCCACGCAACATTCCACGATGGACTATTGCCGGGGCCACGATCGTCCCTCCCACCGCTCCGCACACATCCGCCTACAACATTGTGATCCACCCGACCACGTTTCGCGCCCCGGACACAAGGGACGCTCAGCGGAATATCAGCGGCCGTGCAGCCGACCCGACGCCGACTATGCGAGCGGCACCACCTCGGGGGCGCCCAGCCGGGTCGCGTCGGCGGTCTCGTCGTCGGGCTCCTCCTGGGAGGCGCGTTCGGCCTCGACGCGCAGCCGGTAGTGCTCGATCTCGCGGCGGGTCTGCTCGTCGGTCCAGCCCAGCGCGCCGGCCATCAGCGACGCGACCTCCGGCAGCGCCTCCAGTCCCCGGTCGAACGTCTCGATCGAGATGCGGGTGCGCCGGGTCATCACGTCCTCGATGTGGCGGGCGCCCTCGGCCGTCACCGCGTAGACGACCTCGGCGCGCAGGTAGTCGTCGGCGCCGGACAGCGCCGCGCCGAGCGAAGGGTCGGCCGCGATCAGCGCCAGCACCTCGTGGATCAGTGATCCGTACCGGCCGAGGAGGTGCTCGATCCGGGCGACGTGCAGGCCGGAGGAGGCGGCCAGTCCACGGCGCTGGTTCCACAGCGCGGCGAAGCCCTCGGCGCCGGACAGTGGCACCCGCGCGGTGACGGACCGCGGGATCGCGCCGCCGAGGTTGTGTGCGGCCGCGTTCACCGCATCCGCCGCCATGACACGATAAGTCGTATATTTTCCGCCGGCGACCACGACCAGTCCCGGCTGCGGCGACGCCACAGTGTGCTCCCGGGACAGCTGCGACGTCGACTCCGACTCGCCGGACAGCAGCGGACGCAGTCCGGCATAGACGCCCTCCACGTCCGCGCGTGTCAGCGGCCGGGCCAGCACCCGGTTGACCTCGGCAAGCAGGTAGTCGATGTCCTTGCGGGACGCGGCCGGGTGCGCCTTGTCAAGCGCCCAGTCACTGTCAGTCGTGCCCACGATCCAGTGCCGGCCCCAGGGGATCACGAACAGCACCGACGACGCGGTCCGCAGGATCAGCCCGGTGGAGGACTGGATGCGGTCGCGCGGCACCACCAGGTGGATGCCCTTCGACGCGCGCACGTGGAACTGCCCACGCTCCCCCACCAGTCCCTGCGTGTCATCGGTCCACACGCCGGTCGCATTGATCACCTGCCGGGCACGGATGTCGAACTCGCGGTCGTACTCCAGGTCCCGCACCCGCACGCCCGTCACCCGCGCGCCCTCCCGCAGGAACCCGATCACCCGTGTCCGTGACGCCACGTGAGCGCCGTAGGCGGCAGCGGTCCGGACCAGGAACATCGTGTGCCGCGCGTCGTCGAGCTGCGCGTCCGAGTACTGCAGCGCTCCGACCAGGCTGTCCTTCCTCAGCGCCGGGCAGGTGCGCAACGCCTGCCGCCGGGTCAGGTGCCGGTGCGGTGGCAGCCCGCCGCGGCGCGCAAGCACGTCGTAGAGCAGCACGCCCGCGCCCGCATACGCCCGCTCCCAGGCCCGGTGCCGCAGCGGGTAGAGGAACCGCACCGGCCGCGCCAGGTGCGGGGCCAGCACGGACACGATCAGCCCGCGTTCGCGCAGCGCCTCCCGGACCAGCGCGAAATCGAGCATCTCCAGGTAGCGCAGACCGCCGTGAATCAGTTTGCTCGACCGGCTCGACGTGCCGCTCGCCCAGTCGCGCGCCTCCACCAGCCCGACGCTCAGCCCGCGGGTGACCGCGTCGAGCGCGCACCCGGCGCCGACCACGCCGCCGCCGATCACCACCACGTCGAGTTCCGGCCCGTCGGCAAGCGCTTCGAGCGCGGCCACACGTGCGGCAGGTGACAGATCCGTCATGCTGCAACCACCAATCAAGATCAAAATCTTGCTACGGTACGCCGCTGTCCGTTCCCGGCTCCTGCCGTGCTCACCACGCCGTCCTCGGGGGCGGGCGTTCACCCGCCCCCGGGACCTTCGGATCAGTCCACGTCCACCCAGCCGAGCGTGCGCTCGACCGCCTTCTTCCACCGGCCGTACCCCTGCTCGCGCTGCTCCGCGTCCCAGTTCGGCGTCCAGCGCTGCGACTCGTTCCAGTTCGCCCGCAGCTCGTTGGTGTCCTTCCAGAAGCCGACCGCGAGCCCGGCCGCGTACGCCGCACCGAGCGCTGTGGTCTCCGCGACGACCGGACGGCTGACCGGCACGCCGAGCACGTCCGCCTGGAGCTGCATGCACAGGTTGTTGGCCGTGACGCCGCCGTCAACCTTGAGCACGTCGAGCGTGACGCCGGAGTCCTCGCGCATCGCCTCGACCACGTCGCGGCTCTGGTAGCAGATGGACTCGAGCGTGGCGCGGGCGATGTGCGCGCTGGTGTTGTAGCGGGACAGGCCGACGATCGCGCCGCGCGCGTCCGACCGCCAGTACGGCGCGAACAGCCCGGAGAACGCCGGCACGAAGTAGACCCCGCCGGAGTCGGAGACCTGCGCGGCCAGGGACTCGCTCTCCGCCGCGTTGCCGATGATCCGCAGCTGGTCGCGCAGCCACTGCACGGCCGACCCGGTGACCGCGATCGAGCCTTCCAGCGCGTAGACCGGCGCGGCGTCACCCAGCTGGTACGCCACTGTGGTCAGCAACCCGTTGCTCGACCGGACCAGCTCGGTGCCGGTGTTGAGCAGCATGAAGTTGCCGGTGCCGTAGGTGTTCTTGGCCTCGCCGACGTTGAAGCACACCTGCCCGACGGTGGCCGCCTGCTGGTCGCCGAGGTCGCCGGTGATCTGGACCTCGCCGCCGAGCGGACCGGACACGCGGCACACGCCGTACCCGGACGCGTCCGACGACGGCCTGATCTCCGGAAGCATGGACCGCGGGATGCCGAAGAACCCGAGCAGTTCGTCGTCCCACTGCAGCGTCTCGAGGTTCATCAGCATGGTCCGGGACGCGTTGGTGACGTCCGTGACGTGCCGGCCGCCGTCCACGCCGCCGGTGAGGTTCCACAGCAGCCAGCTGTCAGTGTTGCCGAAGATCGCGTCGCCGCGCTCGGCCGCCTCCCGCACGCCGTCGACGTTCTCCAGGATCCACTGGATCTTGCCGCCGGAGAAGTAGGTGGCCGGTGGCAGGCCCGCCTTCTGCCTGATCACGTCGCCGCGGCCGTCCCGGTCGAGGGCGGAGGCGATCCGGTCGGTCCGGGTGTCCTGCCAGACGATCGCGTTGTAGTAGGGACGGCCGGTGCGCCGGTCCCAGACCACAGTGGTCTCGCGCTGGTTGGTGATGCCGAGCGCGGCCAGGTCCGTCGCGCCGAGGTTCTGCTTGGCCATCGCGGTCCGGGCGACCGCCACGGTCCGCTCCCAGATCTCGATCGGGTTGTGCTCGACCCACCCGGCCTGCGGCAGGATCTGCTCGTGTTCGAGCTGGTGGCGGCCGACCTCGTTACCGCCGTGGTCGAAGATCATGAACCTGGTGCTGGTCGTCCCCTGGTCTATCGCGCCGACGAAATCAGCCATCGGGTGCCCTCTCTGTGAGAATGCGGGGGCGCGCTCCACGTCGTACCCCCGCATGATCTTGATCTTTGCTTGTCAGACGCTCGCACGCTGGGAAGGAACGTCCGGCTCGGCGACCGGCTCGGGCTGCGCGGGCAGGAAGCGGCCGATGAGCGTCTGGTAGAGCCCCGCGCCGAGCACGCCGCCGACAAGCGGGCCGACGATGGGTATCCAGAAGTACAGATAGCCGTTCTGATCGCGGAACGCGCCCTCGTATCCGGTGAGGAACGAGGCCAGCCGCGGGCCGAGGTCACGGGCCGGGTTGATCGCGTAGCCGGCGTCCGTGCCCCAGGCCATGCCGATCGCGACCACGATCAGGCCGACGATGAACGGGGCCAGGTTCGCGGCCGGCGGTGTGTTCGCCACGTCCGTCACGGCCAGGATCAGGAACAGCAGGATCGCGGTGCCGATCACCTGGTCCCGGAACGCGCCCCACTCGCCGACCGGCAGCGCGCCGTTGCCGGGCAGCGTGGAGAACACACCCTGGGTCTTGATCGTCAGGCCGGGGTCGAACGCGTTGAGCACCTCTGAATAATTCCAGCGGACGATGAGCGCGGCGACGAACGCGCCGAGCAGCTGGGCCAGCGCGTACGGCCCGACCTTGCGCCAGGAGAAGCCCTTGAAGACCGCGAGCGCCACGGTGACCGCGGGGTTGAGGTGCGCGCCGCTGATCCGGCCCGCGACGTAGACGCCGAGCGTGACGCCGAGGCCCCATGCCCAGGCGATGCTGTCGTGGTCGCCGATCCCGCCGGCGACGACCTGTGCGACGACGCCGCACCCGAAGAGAATGAGGATCAGGGTCCCGGCGAACTCCGCGGCCAACTCGCCAGTCAGGCCGCCGGGGATTCTGAGTCGCTGTGCCATCCGAACTCCTTTACGGAGACGTTGCGCATCGGTTACCGGTGATGACGCTATGGACGGTCAACATTGATCGTCAACGAAGGCAGGTCGACATTGTCGAACCGCCGTCCATGGGCGAGTCTGTATGCATGCCGGGCCCGGTGCAGTCGATCGAGCGGGCGGCCGCGATGCTGCGACTGCTCGCGACCAGCCCTGGGCGGCGACTCGGCATCGTGGAGATCGCCCGCTCGCTCGACCTGGCGAAGGGCACCGCGCACGGGATCATGCGGACGCTGCAGCGCGTCGGCTTCGTCGAGCAGGACCCGGACGGGAAATATCTGCTCGGCACCGCACTGCTGCACCTCGGCACGTCCCAGCTGGACGTGAACGAGCTTCGCTCCCGCTCGATCAACTGGGCGGACCCGCTTGCCGCGCGCAGCGGCGAGGCGGTCCGGATCGGCACGGTGCGTGAGGGGCACGTGCTCGTCGTGCACCACGTGTTCCGGCCGGACGACACGCTGCAGACGCTCGATACGGGTGCTCTGCTCCCGTTGCATGCCACTGCGCTGGGGAAAGTGCTGCTGGCGTACGACTCGTCGGCGTTTGCTTCTTTGCGCACCTTGGAGGCCTTCACCCGCCGGACCGTGACGTCGCCCCGCGAGCTCGCCCGCTCCCTCACCGCCGTGCGGGACGCCGGCTGGGCGTTCGAGGCCGGCGAGATGACGCCCGGGGAGGCCTCGATCGCGGCGCCGATCCGCGGGCACGGCGGGCTCGTGGTGGGCGCGATCGGGATCTCCGGCGCGGTCGACCGGCTGTGCTCCGCGTCGCTGCGGCCCGACGCCCGGCTTGTCGGATACATACGGGACGCGGCGCGGGCCGTGTCCCGGGATCTCGGGGGCCGGGCATGACCGAGCGGTACGTCGTCGCGATCGACCAGGGCACCACCTCCACCCGCTGCATCGTGTTCGACAGGCGGGGGCGGCTGCACGCGGTGGCGCAGCAGGAGCACCACCAGCACTATCCGCGGCCGGGGTGGGTCGAGCACGACGCGATGGAGATCTGGCACCACGTGCGGAAGACCGCGGCGGCCGCGCTCGGGTCGGCCGGGATCACGCTCGACCAGGTGGCGGCGCTCGGGATCACGAATCAGCGCGAGACGACTGTGCTGTGGGACCGGCACACCGGGCGGCCTGTCGCGCGGGCGATCGTCTGGCAGGACACCCGGACGGACTCGCTTGTGACCTCGCTTGCCGCCGCGCCCGGGGCGGAGAGCATCCCGAAGCGGTCCGGGCTGCCGCTGGCCACCTACTTCTCGGCGCCGCGGATCCGGTGGCTGCTTGACCACACGCCGGGGTTGCGGGCGCGGGCCGAGGCGGGCGACATCCTGTTCGGGACGATGGAGACCTGGCTGATCTGGAACCTGACCGGCGGGTTGCACGTCACGGACGTGACGAACGCGTCGCGGACGCTGCTGATGGATCTCCACACCCTGGCCTGGGACCCGGATCTATCAGCTTTTTTCGGCATTCCTGAGGCTATGCTGCCGGAGATCCGGCCGTCGGTGGGCGTGCTCGGGACCTGCACCGACGTGTTCAAGGGCGTGCCGATCGCGGCCGCGCTCGGCGATCAGCAGGCCGCGCTCTTCGGCCAGACCTGCTTCACCCCGGGCGAGGCGAAGTGCACGTACGGCACCGGCAGCTTCCTGCTGCTGCACACCGGCCTCGAACCTGTCGCCTCCACCCACGGCCTGCTCAGCACGGTCGCCTACCAGATCGCCGGCGAGCCGCCCTGCTACGCACTTGAAGGCTCGATCGCGATCACCGGCTCGCTCGTGCAGTGGTTCCGCGACCAGCTCGGCCTGATCACCACCGCGCCCGAGATCGAGACGCTGGCCCGGACCGTCGCGGACAACGGCGGCTGCTACATCGTCCCCGCGTTCTCCGGCCTGTACGCCCCGCACTGGCGCAGCGAGGCGCGCGGCGTGATCGTGGGGCTGACCAGCTACATCACCAAGGGTCACCTGGCCCGGGCGGTGCTTGAGGCAACCGGCTGGCAGACCCGCGAGGTGGTCGACGCGATGAACGCGGACTCCGGCCTCACACTCACCACGCTCAAGGTCGACGGCGGCATGACCTCGGACAACCTGCTCATGCAGTTCGTCGCGGACGTGCTCGACGTGCCCGTGGTCCGCCCGATGGTCGCGGAGACGGTGGCGCTCGGCGCGGCCTACGCGGCAGGGCTCGCGGTCGGCTACTGGCCGGACCTGGCCGCGCTGCGCGAGCTGTGGCACCGCGCCGGGCAGTGGCTGCCGAACATGAGCCCGGACCTGCGCGAGGCCGAATATTCCAACTGGCGGCGTGCCGTGGCGCACACCTTCGACTGGATCCAGCCGTCGGGAGGTTGACAGACGTCGCTGTGTGACAGGCCTACCGTCAGGTTGACCACAGTGGACGATCTTCGGGGGACGTACCTGTGCTACGCGTGCATTTCACCGCCGCCGACCTGGCCCGTACCACAATCGCCGACCAGCCCGACCCGCTCTGGGAAGTGCTGCTCAGCCTCCATCAGACCCAGACCCGCGACGGACAGCCGACGTTCGGCTCCTGGCGGCGGCGGGCGGCCACCGCACCGCGCGCCGACCTGGCGCTGCTGCGGGAACTGGCGCCGCCGACCGGGTACTCGCCGGACTTCCTCACACCTGGCGCTGCCGGCGACGACCTCGGCACCGCGCTCGACCGCCTCTCCTCCACCCCCACCGCGCGGCTGCACACCGAGCTGGCCTACCTCGCCACCCGTACGCCGGCCACACCGTGGACGCGGGACCTGGGCAGCGGGCGGGCCGAGGCGGTGCGGCGGCTGAGCGGGGCGGTGCGCTCCTACTACGACACGGCGCTCGGGCCGTACTGGCCGTCGATCCGCCGGCACCTCGCCAACGACCGCGCCCGCCGCGTCGACACCATGGCCCGGCACGGCATCGAGGGAATGCTCGCCGGGCTGCACCCACGCATCAGGTGGCGCGCACCGGTGCTGGAGATCCTCGACTTCGCGGACGCCGACCTCCACCTGGACGGCCGCGGGCTGCTGCTGCAACCGTCGTTCTTCTGCTGGGTCGCCCCGACCAAACTGCGCGACCCCACACTGCCACAGACGCTTGTGTACGCGACCGCGCCGCCACCAGGTGCGCTCGACCCCGACACCGGGCCCGCCGGGCTGGCCGCACTGCTCGGGCGGACCCGCGCGCTCGCGCTGGAGGCCACCGCGTCCGGCTGCACGACGAGCGAGCTGGCCCGGCGCTGCGGCGTCTCGCTCGCGTCCGCAAGCCAGCAGGCCGCCGTCCTGCGCGGCGCCGGCCTGATCACCACCCGGCGGGACGGCGGCGCGGTCCGGCACGAGATCACCCACCTCGGGCTCGGCCTGCTGAACGCGAGGTCCTGAGGTTTTTCCCGGCCGGCCACGGATCCCCCGGCCGCGGGAGCGCGCGGAAACGGTCACCGGCGGAGGCGGGAGAAACGTCTTTGACCTGGTCTTTTTCGTCAGGGACGAAATGGTTGGCCGCGCCGCCGCGGGCTGACAGGCTCGTCGGCATGACATTGCGAAGACTGTGGAGTGTGGCGGGGGCCGCGCTGCTGGGTCTGCTTCTCGGCGGCGCCGCCCTGCCCCCGGCGGCTCGGGCGGACGCGTGCGCGCCAATCGGCAGTGGTGGCTCCGCGGCGGCACGGCGGGCGGTCGAGGCCGCGTGTGGCGTCGTCGGGCGGCCTTACGCGTGGGCGGGCGGGCACGACGGACTGCCCGGCCCGTCGCAGGGCGAGGTGGACGAGAGCGACCCGGAGGACAGCGCGCACGACCCCGAGTACTGGAGTTTCGACTGCTCCGGCTTTGTGCGCTGGGCCTGGTACGCCGCGACCGGCGTGGATCTGCTCGGTCCCGGGACGGTGGCGACGCAGCACTCGGTGCAGTCCGCGAAGGCGTCCAACCAGGTGTTCAGCGCCGCGCAGGGCACCGCGCCGCTGCTGCCCGGCGACCTCCTCTACTACAGCGACCTCGGCCACACCACGCTCTACCTGGGTGGCGGCCTGATGGTGGAGGCGCGCGAGTCCGGCGACCTCGTGAAGGTGTCGCAGTGGCGGGCGGACCGGTATCAGGGCGCGATCCGGATCGGCGGCACCCAGCCGGAGCCGCCGTACCGCTACCCCGGCCTGGGCGCGTCGTTCAAGACGTGGGGCTCCCCCAGCTACCGGACCACGCGGACCGGCGGCGCCGCCGCGTTCACCGGCAGCGGGCACTCGGTGCTGGTGCGGGCGCTCTGCCAGGCGGACGGCCAATCGGTGACGGCCGGCGGCTACACCAACCACATCTGGTCCTACCTGGCCGACTACAAGCTCTGGGTCAACAACGTGTACATCCAGGGCGCGGAGGTGCTGCCCGGCGTGCCCGCCTGCACGCAGTACCCGGAGATCGGCGGCGGCTACACCCCGCCGGGCGGGGGCGGGGGCGGTTGTGTCGACGGGAGCGTGCCGGACGGCGCCGGTGCCCGCAGCCCGCGGACGATCACGCTGCTCGGCCGCACGATCGAGCTGCGGTACAGCGACGCCACCGAGTGCGCGTGGGGGCGTCTCACCAACGGCACGGCCGGCGACCAGGTCTGGACCGACCGCAGCTCGGACAACGGCGTCACCTGGACGTCGAAGCTGGGTCTGACCGGCGTCACGTCCGGCACCGACGCGGTCACCACGCAGTGGAACGACTCCGGCGTGGTCATGCGCGCCTGCGGCCTGCCCGCCGGCCGCACGGACTCCGCCTGCACCGGCTGGTTCTGAGCCGCCCGGGGGTTCGGGCCGCTCACGGGGACGGCCCGAACCCCGGTGGCCTAACGGCTCAGGTGCGCGCGGGCCCACTCCGCGAACGGCGTGAGCGGGATGCCGAGCGCCCGCGCGAACTCCGGCCGGGCCGGCTGGCCCGCGACCTGCAGGAACGCGTGGGACAGCGCCGCATAGCCCGGCATGCCGGCGGCGAGCGCCTGTTCCTCGGTCATGTCCGGCGCGACCACCTCGGTGCCGAGCGCGTCGGAGAGCGCCGCCGCGATCTCCGCCATCGTCAGATAGTCGCTGGCCAGCTCCAACTCCACCCGGTCGAACCGTTCCGGCGCGAGGAACGCGGCGGCCGCCGCCCGGCCGATGTCGGCGACCGCGACGAGGGAGAGGTGGGTGGTCGGCTTGAGGACGGTGGCCAGGCCGCCCTCGACGCCACGCGGGAACAGGTAGGCGGTGGCCGGCAGCAGGTTCTCCATGAAGAAGCCCGGCTTGAGCAGGGTGTAGTGCGGGAAGCCCGCGTCGCGTACCGCCGCCTCCGCTCCGATCTTGGCCTTGTAGACCTGGGCCATCGGCGTCCAGCGGCCCTCGGCCCAGCCCGGCGCCTCGGTGTGCCGGCCCGCGCCGGAGACGGACGTGTGCACGAACTGCTCCACACCGGCCGCCCGCGCGGTCTCGATCAGGTTGACGGCCTGGGTCAGTTCGCCGTCGAAGTCGGGTACGCCGTCCGTGAACTCGGGCATCTGCACCGAGAAGACCGCGCGGGCGCCGTCCGCGGCGTCGGCAAGCGAGTCCCGGTCGCGCAGATCGCCGACGCGCAGCTCGGCGCCGTTGCGGGCCAGCTCCCGCGCGCGGCCGGACTCGCGGTCGCGGACCAGCGCGCGGACCGGGACACCGGCCGCGAGCAGCTCACGGGCGGTGGCGCCGCCCTGTTGCCCGGTGGCGCCGACTACCAGAACGGTCATGACAGACTCCTCGCTCCACAAAACGGCGGGGGCCGCCGCTTCGATGAGGTTACGATATGGCGGACCCCGCCGTTTATGCAAGGAGGCGACATGACAGCGCAGCGCGCCGACGCCCGCCGCAACTACGCGCTGCTGCTCGCGGTCGCGTCCGAGGCCGTGGCCACGCACGGCGCCGACGCCTCGCTCGAGCAGATCGCGCGTACCGCAGGCGTCGGCTCCGGTACCGTCCGCCGCCACTTCCCCACCCGGCACGCGCTGCTCGCCGCGGTCTTCCACGACCGGATCGAGGCGCTCTGCGACCGGGCCCGCGAGCGTGCGGAACACGCGCCCCCACGGGAGGCGCTGCTGGAGTGGCTGGGCCTGTTCGCCGCGGAGGCGGCCACCATCGGCGGACTGGCGACCGCGCTGAACCGGGACCGCACCGGCGGCGCACCAGGCGACGTCTACTGCGCGACCGATCAGCTCATCAGCGCCGGCGAGCCGCTGGTCCGGCGCGCGGCGGACCAGCTGACGCCGGGCGCGACAATCACTGATCTGCTGGCGCTCGTCACCGGAATCGCGCTGGCCACCGAGGGACACGCGGCTCCGGCTGCGGAGGCGGAACGGCTGCTCGCGCTTGCGGTGCAGGGGATCAGCCCACAGCGGCGGTGAATCCCCCAAACCCTCCAGACCCTCCAGACCCTGGTCGGCCGTTTCCGCTTCTGAACGCCGGCCGGCAGGATCAGCCCGCGAGCCGCCCGTCCCGTGGGCCGAAGGTGGCGAGCGCCTCACCGTCGCCGGCCGGATCGCGCAGGTTCTCCTCCGCCCACCGCGCCACCCCGGGCAGCCCGGACCCCGCCACCACGGCCGCGACAAGCACGTCCGGGTCGATGAGCGTGCGGCCCATCGAGACGACGCCTGCCGACAGGATCGCCCAGTGCGCGCCCCGGCGGCCGTACGGAAGACCCACGCTGCCCGGGTTCACCACAAGCCGCCCCTCGGCCAGCCGAAGGAACGGCATGTGGGTGTGTCCACACACGACCGTCTGCACCTCGTCCGGCAGGCCGGCGAGCACCTCGCGCCACCGTGCGAGCCGGCTGTCGACAAGCGCGACCTCCTCGTCGTCCCGCGGCGTCGCGTGACAGAAGCGCACCGGGCCGAAGCCGTCCACCTCGAGCGTCACCTGCTCCGGCATCGCGTCAAGCAGCGCCTGATGGTCCGGCCGAAGCTGCGCCGCGCCCCACACGGAGAGCGGATCGTCCGCAAGCCCGACATCGATGCCGCGCGACATCTGGAGCAGTTCCCGGTCCGCGTTCCCGCGCACCAGCACCGCCCGGCCGCCCAGCGACACCAGCAGGTCGAGCACCTCGGCCGGCTGCGGACCCCAGGTGTGGTCGCCGGTGACCACGATCAGATCGGCGCGCGCCACAGCGGGCTCGGCGAGCACCCGCTCAAGCGCGGGCAGCACACCGTGGATGTCGGACAGCACCGCGACAGTGGAGACCATCAGATCATCATGCTTCCTCGAATCGCCGTCCCGAAGCGCTCCCCCCGCTGACGTACCGTGGAGATCTTTGGACGACGACTGACGCGGAGGACCTCGGGGGTACGAGCGCTAGCTCTTGCGGGCGAGGATCAGCAGGCAGCGTGGGGTGCCGTCCGGATAGGACCCGAACGAGGGCAGCGGCTTCGTGTCCACCGCGAAGCCGGCCGCGGCCAGATCGTCGCGCAGCGCCCGCGGCGGCGTCGTGCGGTAGTACATGACGAACGGGGGCCGCCAGACCGCGTTGCGGACGCGCATGACGGTGTCGAAGCCGAGCATCACCCAGTGCGCCGGGTGCAGGATCGGCGGGGGTGTGCCGATGGCGAAGGCGAAGAGGCCGCCGGGATTGAGCGCGCGGTGCACCCCCTCGAACAGTGCCGGCCGCTCGGCGGGAAGGAAGTGGCCGAGCGCCCCGAAGCTGACCGCGAGATCGAAACCGCCGTTGAACGGGAGCGCCCGCGCGTCCGCCCTTACCAGCGTGGCCGCCGGGTGTGCGCTGTGCGCCCGGGCGAGCATGCCGGTGCTGAAGTCGACGCCGGTGATCGGCCCGTCGCACACGGCCGAGAGCACGGAGAGCCCGGCGCCGGTGCCGGTGCACACGTCAAGCGCGGTGTGGAACGGGCCCAGCCCGGTGAGCGCTTCCGTGGTGGCGGTGAGCATCCGCTGCGGCGTACGGAACGGCGTGTGGTCGAACGTGGGTGCCAGCAGGTCGTAACCGCGTTCCACCGAGGTCATCGCCTGGACGCACAGTTCACGAAGTGACGGGCCGTGGGCGGAGAACATCAGCCGAGGTTACCCGCCGGAGGACGCGAAACGGTCCTTCCCGTGGTGGAGAAGGACCGTCGGTCAGGCTTCCTGCCGGCGTTGGTACTGCTGGTTCTGGCGGAGGGCCTCTTCGAGCTGGTCCTCGAGAATGATGATGCGGCAGGCGGCGTCCAGGGGTGTGCCCTGGTCGACCATCTCGCGCGCGCGGGCGGCGAGGCGAAGTTGGTAGCGGGAGTAGCGTCGGTGGCCGCCGCCGGAGCGGAGCGGGGTGATCAGTTTCGCTTCACCGAGCCGGCGCAGGAAGTCCTGCGAGGCACCGGTTATCTCCGCGGCGCGACCCATGGTGTAGGCGGGGTAGTCGTCGTCACCGAACATGTCCTCGGATTGGGTCATATACACATCTTCTCCATGACGAGGGCCCCGGCGCTGCATGCGCCGGGGCCCGGGACTACGGGTGGAAAACACCATCTACCGGCACGTTCGCCGGCTTGTCGTGTCCACGCCCATCGCCTGTGACGGCGTAGGGCGCGAGGATCGCGTATGCGTGACCGGAGACCACCTCTCGTTCGATGGAAACTGCGGTGTCCGCGCCCGTGAGCTGTCGAAGCCTCCCGGTTGCGGGCGATCCAACGGTGTGTTCTGCCCTCCCTTTCCTCTGCGTTCTCTAACTGTGGTGCGGTGTTGCTGCCCGCCGGTGTCGAAGCCCCACGCAACCTCATGGCCTCCACACGTGCGACGCGCGGTCTTGCTTCACGGTCTGACTCGTCAGCCCTGATACAAGGTCTGACTCGTCAGCAGCTTCCCGTGATCTCTTTCTTCAACAGCAGGAACATTAACCACTCCCGGCAAGGATGTCTAGTACACCGGTCATAGATTTTCTCGGCGTGTCGCGAGCTCCTGCAGACCTCGTTCCCAGCGCTCCCGGCGCTCCTCCGGCGTCTGCTCCCACCAGGGGACACCACGCTCACCGAGGGCCACCTTCGCGAGTTGCACCCGGGCGCGCGCCGACGCCGGATCCTGGCCGGCACGCAGTGCGGCGCCGACGTCCCGGCGGGCGGACATCAAGGCTTTGCGCAGCTCCGCACCCACCTCCTCCGGAATGCCGGGGTCGGTGGCCCGCCACCGGCGCCCGGAGATGATGACGAAGTGGCCGTCCTCGGTGCGCTCCTGATCCACCACGGTGATCTACCCGGGCCCGCCCACCCGAATCGTCGATACACGACGATGCGTGGCGGTCCACCCGACCGGCGGTTCCAGCAGGCTTCCGATGCTGACAATTGTCGGCACGCTCGACACCACTGACATCCGGCGGGTGTCGGACCAGCTGGCGTCGCACGGCGCGGAGCAGGTGGTGATCGACGGCGCGGCCCACATGATCAATCTGGACCGGCCGGCGGAGTTCATGGCGGCGCTGCGGGGCTTCCTCGCTAAGGTCTGATCATGGGGATATCCACGTACCTCGCCGGTCTCCGCCGGCGCGTCGGGCACGACATGCTGATGCTGCCGAGCGTCTCCGGTGTGATCGTCAACGACGCCGGTGAGCTGCTGCTTGAGCGCCGCAGTGACGACGGCCGCTGGTCCGTGCCGTCCGGCGTGATCGATCCGGACGAGCAGCCGGCAGACGCGATCGTGCGCGAGGTGCTTGAGGAGACCGGCCTGCACGTGGTGGTGGAGCGGCTGGCCGGGGTGGCGATGCACCCGGTCAGCTACCCGAACGGGGACGAGTGCCAGTACCTGAACCTGTGGTTCCGGTGCCGGCCGGTCGCCGGGAACGCGTTCGTGGCGGATGACGAGTCGCTTGCCGTCGGGTGGTTCGCCGAGGAGGCGCTGCCGGAGCTGAACGACTATGAGCGGCTGCGCATCGAGACCACGCTGCGTGGCGGGGAGACCTCATGGTTCGCGCCGGCCGGGTCGCCGGTGGCCGCGCTCGGGTTCTGACCTCCCGTACCCCCTGCGGCGTTTGACTTTTGATTGGCTAACGGTTATCCATAGGCGGTCTACGGGAAGGAGGCGGGCGGTGCAGGACGTGGTGCTGGCCATGCTGGCGAAGGAGCCGGCGCACGGCTACGAGCTGCGCGCCCGCGTGCGCGACGCGCTCGGCCCGCTCGGCGAGGCGATGAACGCCGGGCAGATCTACGTCACGCTGACCCGGCTCGCCAAGGCCGGCCTCGTCGAGTCCACCCACGACGAAGGGCTGCCCGACCGGCCCGACCGGCGCGTCTACGACCTGACACCGGCCGGGCGGGAGCGCGTCGCCGCCTGGCTGACGGAGGTGACCTGGCCCAAACCGGACATCACCGAGTTCCACCTGAAGCTGGTGGCCGCCGGGGCCGCCCGGCTCGCCGACCCGGTCGACCTGGTGGACGCACAGCGGCGCGAGGTGATGCGCCGCATCCGGGAGGCGCAACGCGCCGCCCTGGACCGCGCGGTCGACCCGATCGCCGGGCTGTTGCTGGAGGGGGTCGTGCTGCGGCTGCGCGCCGACCTGGAGTGGCTGGAGGCATGCGAGCGCATGTGGACGGGACGGACGGCATGACGGCGCTGCGGGCACGCGGACTCACCAAACGGTACGGCTGGAACGACTCCCTGGTCCGCGCGGTCGACGCGATCGACCTGGACGTGCCACCGGGCCAGACCCTGGCGATCATGGGGCCGAGCGGCTGCGGCAAGTCGACGCTGCTTCACCTGCTCGGCGGCCTGCAACGCGCGACGTCGGGCGAGCTGTGGGTGGCCGGGCAGCGCATCGACACGATGAGCGAGCGCAGGCTGGCGAAGCTGCGTCGGCATCAGATCGGGCTGGTGTTCCAGTCGTTCCACCTGATGGACGAGCTCACCGCCGTCGAGAACGTCGAGATGGCGGCGCTGCTCGCCGGCACCGCGCCACGGCAGGCCCGCCGCCGGGCCCTGCACCTGCTCGACCAGGTCGGTCTGGCCGACCGGGCCGCGCACCTGCCGTCCGAGCTGTCCGGCGGCCAGCGCCAGCGGGTGGCGATCGCCCGCGCCCTCAGCAACGAGCCGCACCTGGTGCTGGCCGACGAGCCGACAGGCAACCTGGACACCGCCGCGACGCTCGACGTGTTGCGGCTGTTCGAGGAGATGCGGCTGGCCGGCCAGACACTCGTCGTGGTCACGCACGACGCACGCATCGCGGCGATCGCGGACCGGGTGATCTCCATGCGGGACGGCGCGTTCGCGGACGACAGCATGTTCGCCGACTCCTACGCGCACTGAAGCGCGGCGTCGATCGCTACAGGAGGCGCTCCTGTCGAGGAAGCGTCAGGCGGGCGGTCGTGATGACGGCCTCCTCGTTGAGATCGCGGTCGACCACCTGCGCGTAGGACCGGCCCTGGTTCTGCGTGTTGCGCATGCGGACCACGTTCGGGAAGCGCCCGACCGCGCGCATGTCACCGAGCCCGGACAGGAAGATCAGCTGGATGCCGTTGGCGGCGGCGACCCGGCGCTGGAGGTCGAGGAACGCCACATAGTTCGCCGTGCCGAGCGGGTTGTCCATCGGCAGCGTGCCCAGGCCCGGCACGTCGGAGCCACGGTTCGCCGCACGCAGCCGGGCCAGCATGCAGAAGAGCAGCAGGCTGATGGTGACCTTCTCACCGCCGGACCACTTGCTCATCAGCTCGACCGGCTGGCGCTCCTCACCGAGCGTGGTCGACGGCTTCAGCACCCGCGCCACGAAGTTGCCCTTGCCGACCGCGGCCGACGTCGCCTCCCAGGCGAGCGTCATGCCGTCCGGGATCGGATCCTTGCGCTCGACCAGCTTGTCCACGAGCCGTTCGACGCGCGACCGCAGCACCGCGTCGCCGGTGTCCACGCTTGCGCGCGGGCCCACGTCCAGGAAGCGCCGGTTGGACAGCTGCTCGCCCAGCCCGCTCGGCAGCTGGGCGTGGTTCTGCGCGCGCTGCAACGTCTTCAGCGCCTCCCGCACCTCGGCGCACAGCGCGGTCACGACCAGGTGTTTGTCCTTGTCGATCGCGGACAGTTCGCCACGCAGCCCTTCCCGGTAGTCGGTGAGCCGGGCGGCCAGCGCCTCCGCGTGCGGTGCCAGCTCGTCGACGGTGTTCTCGGTCCGGAACCTGTCGCGCACCTCCGGGCTGACCACTGCGAACCGTTCCTGCGCCGCCCACCGGCCCAGGCGATGGCCGCCCGCGGTGAGCGCGCCGGCCGCGGCGGTCCGCGCCTGTTCCGCCTCGGTCAGCGCCCGACGCGCCGCGCGGACCTCGCGGTCGGCCTCGAACACCTCACCCGCGAAGGGCACGATGCCCGGTGGGTACGCCGTACCGTCGTCGATCAGATCGGTCGCGGCACGGTCGAGGTCCTCGGCGCGGCGGGTGGCGGCCTGGGCACGGTGCTCCGAGGTGGCGGCCGCGGTGGCGTGCGCGTCCGCCTCGCGTTGCTGCCGGTCCATGATGGTGCGCAGGTCACGGGCGCGCAGGTCCGCCTCGCCGGCCGTGTCGGGCGGGGTGATGATCGTGGCGGCGGCTTCCGGGCGGCGGGCCGTGGCGGCGGCGAGCACACGCTCGGCGGACTGGACGTCGGCACGCGCGGTGCCGGACATGATCAGCGCTTCGTCGTAGGCGTCTTTGGCGATGGCGGTGGAGCGCCGGACCGCCACCGGGTCCGCGGCCTCGGGGGTGTCGGCGAGCAGGTCGGCGGCGGCCCGTTCGGCGCGCCCGAAGGAGTCGATCTGGTCGTCAAGCGCGGCGAGCCGGTTGTTGATCTCGGCGATGGTGGCCTCGAGGGCGGACCCGGAGGCCTGTCGAAGGTAGGCCTCGTCCGCCGCCTGATACACGGCCTGGGCGTCCGCGAGCGTCGTCCCGCCCGGGTCCACCGTGCGGTTTCCAGCGGTGCGGCGCAGCTCATCGGCCCGGGAGCGGTAGTCGGCCGCCCGGGACTCCTTCTCCTCCGCGGCCCGGGTGGCCCGGTTCGCCGCGGTCGCGTGGGCCTGCTCCTCGGCGTGCGCGTCCCGCAGCGCCGCCTCCGCCTCCGCACGCGCGGCCGGGAGCCCGTCCCGTTCCGCGCGCAGGCCCGCGGCCACCGGCGCCCGCTGCACGATGTCCGCAAGCACACCCATCCGGATCGCCAGCGTGCGCCGCTCGGCCGCCCGCGCCTGACGGCGTTCCTGCAGCTCGGCGTGTTCGGTGTCAAGCGCGGCCCGGCCGTGCGCGAGCGCGGCAGCGTGGGCGTCCGCGTCGGCCACCTGCTCGTCGAGGCGCGCGATGCTCTCGTCCAGATGCTCCCGGCGCCCCGGCGGACACCTGTCGACAAGGATCAGCAGCCGGTCCTTGAGCGTCTTGTCCCGGTCCCGGCTGTCAGTCAACTCCTGGATCTGCTCACTGCGCGACCGCTGCCCGGCCCGCCGCCGTTCCGCCTCCGCCGCGCCCGCGGTCCGGTCGAACATCGCCTGTGCCGGCGCGATCACGAACCCGTCACCCGGCTCCGGCAGCTCGTCCACCACCTGCTGCAACGCGGCCGTGGTCGAGACGCGCACCGCGCTCGTCGGCCGCAACGCCGCCTTCGCCAGCGCGGCACGAGCCAATTCAAGATCCCCCGCCGCGGGTACGAGGAGGCCGCCGACCAGGTCCGGCGCGGCCGCGATCACCGGCGCCCACCGGCTGGGCGGCACCGCGTCGGCCAGGTGATGCCACCCGGTGATCGCCGGGATCCGCACGGCCGCCAGCACGTCCGTGGCCATCGCCAGATCAAGCGCGGCCGGCAGCAGCCCGCGCGCTGACTCCAGCGCCTGCGAGGCCCGGTGGTCCTCCACGTCCGCGACCGCGAGATCGATCCGCCGCCGGTCCGCGGTCAGGATCTCCTCGGTGAGCAGGTCCGCCAGCCGCCGGTGCTCGCCGATCGGGTCGATCCGGTCCGCCTCGGCGAGGGACAGGAGGCGGTGCTCGGAGGCGAGCGCGTCGATCTCCACGACGAGCGGCTCGCGCTCCGCGATAAGGGCGGCGCGGCGATCGAGGGCGGTGGCGCGGGTGCGGGCCAGCTCGGCGGCCTCGAGGTCCAGCTCCCGGCGGCGGGCGGCCAGCGCCTCGGCGGCGGCGGGGATCGTCTCCTCCAACTCGTGCACGACAGCGGCGTCGGCGTCGCGGGTGGCCTGGTAAGCGTCCTCGATCTCGCGGTCGGTGATCGTGCCGGCGGTGTCCGGGATCGCGCCGAGATGCCCCTCCGCCACCGCCGCTTCGCGCGCGGTCACGAACGCCGCGATCTGCTCGTCGATGGTCAGCAGCCGGGTGTCCAGTCCGCCCAGCAGGCCCTGCACCTCCCCCGCCGCCGCCCGCGCCACCGCGTGCGCCGCCGACGACCGCGCCGCGGACGCCCGGTGCTCGCCGGCCTCGGCGTCAAGCGTCACCGCCACCGCCCGGAGCACCGCGACAAGCAGCGCCGCCGCCTCCGCGCGGGCGACGCGGGCCGGTTCCGCACCGGCCTCGGCCTCCTCCTGGCGCTGCACCGCGCTGGCCAGTCGCCGGCTGGCGGTCAGGTGCTCCGCCAGCAGCGGCACTATCTGCCAGGCCGCGTGGTCAAGCGCGGAGCGCCGCACGTCGTCAAGCGCCTCCGCGTGCGCGCCGGTCGCCTCCGCATGACGCAGATGCGCGGCCCACCAGGCGTACTCCCGGATCTGCGCGTCGCTCGCCGCCACCTGCGCGAGCGCGGCCCGCTCCGATGCGCGATGCCCGGACGCCGCGGCGGACTCGGCGGCCACCCGCGCGCGGGCCTCGGCCGCGGCCGCCCGCAGGGATCCGGCGAGCGTGGCCGCGGCGTCACGGCGCAGTGCCACGGTGCGCTCCGCGTCGGTCACCTCGTCGCGTGCGCCGGCGAGCCGCTCCAATAGTCCGGTGGCCTCGTCGCAGAAGTCGACCTCGGCGCGCAGCCGTGGCTGGCGGGCGAGGCGGTCGCGGGTGGTACGCAGGATCTCGGAGATCTTTCCGGCCGAGCCCGGGTCGGTGACCAGGCTGAGCAGGTACTGCACGAACTCGTCAGCGGTCTTGAACGTGAAGTGGTGCTCAATGCCGCCCTCGGTCGAGTTGATCTTGAGGATGGCGGTGAACAGGCCGGGATCGAGGCCACGGTCGGTCAGCGCGCCGGCCCACCGCTCCTGCTTGGTGACCACGACCGGGTCGAGGTCGAGCGGCAGCGCCTCCAGCTCCTTGACGAACTCCTTGAAGTCCGCCGGGCGCCCGTCGCTCCTCGTGAACGGCAACGTCTCGATCTGGGTCGCGACGTCGATCGGGCTGAACGCGTACCAGCACTGACGCAGCCGGTCGTGCGCCGCGTTCGGGTCGGCGGGCTGTACGCGGTCGGCCCACTCGTAGACCGCGCCGGTGATCAGCCGGCGGCCGGACGGGTCCGCCCACTCGACCACCACGTGCGCGGTGTCCGCGCCGAGGATGCAGTCCTCCAGGTGACGGCCGGTGGTCGCGGTGGCGAGGAAGTCCCGGCGGTCCGGCCTGATCAGCGCGCAGACAAGCGCGATCAGCGTGGACTTGCCGCCGCCGTTGCGCATCCAGAGGATGGTGTCGAGCGGCGTGCCGTCCCGGCCGGTCAGCTCGATCGTGACGTCACGGAAGCGGGCCGCGGGCGAGCCGATCCGGTCGAGGACGATGCGGCGCATCTGCCAGAGGCGCGCGGGGGCCGCCATCAGGCCGCCTCCTGCCGCCGCCGGTCGCGCAGCGCCGCTAGCGCCTCGCCACCGGCCACGTCCGCGACCAGAAGACGAAAACGATCAGTCAGCTGGTACGACGTGGGCCCCATCTGCGGCATCACCCGGGCGGCGCCGCGGTCGACAAGCCAGCCCAGCACCTCGGCGATCGCGAACTGGGTGCAGCCGCGCGCCGGTCCGGGCTGGCGGTCCTTGGGTTTGAACGACGGCATCCGCTGGTAGACAGTGGCCGCGATCCGGGCCTGCCCGTCGACAGTGCCCTCGTCGCCGGGCAGCGCCGCGACCTGCTCGATCGAGTCCCGGACGAACGCGTCGAGCGCCGCCACCTCGACGAGTTTCACGTCCGTGCTGTCCAGGTCGAGCTGACGGGGGAACGCGTACGCCGCGATGCCGAGCACGATCAGCCCGGCGACAAGCTTGTCGTCAGCGGTCATGGCGGTGCTGCGCAGGTCGCTCATCCGGACCGCGAAGACGCTGTGCGGCTGGGTGGTGAGCACGATGCCGCCACGGCTCGGCGCGCCGAGCACGGTCAGGCCGAGCCCGCCCGCGACCGCCTCGACCGTGTCGCGGAAGTCGGTGTTGCTGCGGAAACGTTCCAGCAGCACGCCGTAGGGGTTCGCGTCCGTGGGCCGGGCGCCGGCACGCAGCCCGTACGCGACCAGCTCCGCGGCCGCGCGCACGTCCTCCAGCGGCACCGTCACCGCGGGTCCTCCTCGCTCAGGGCTTCTTCGTTCGGGGCTTGGTTCAGGGCTTCGTTCGGGGCTTCGCCAGGCGTGAACCGGACGAGCAGGTCGTCGCCCCAGGCCACCGGCGTGTCGATGGTGGCGCCGCTGTGCTCCACGGTGAGCGACGCGACAAGCGCGGTCAGGCCGCCGTCGTCCTCGTCGCCAGGCGTATCCGCGGCACCGTCCGGCGCGTACGCCCACAAAGCGGACAGCAAGATCAACTCTATCGCATCCCGGGCCTCGTCCCCCGGCAGGTCCACCGCGGACACCAGCGACGACAGCGACGCGGGCCGGTCACCGGCGGTGCGCAGGATCCGCTCCGCGGCCGCGATGACCACCGGCGGGTACGACTGCAGGTCCACGCCGTCGGCCTCACCGGGGCGCTCCGGGTCGAACTCGTCCGGCTCCGGCGCCCGCGGCGGCGCGAGCAGCGCGTCGACCAGGCCGTCCAGGTGCAGCAGCCGGGGCACGCGCAGCCCGAGCACCCGGTCCCCGAACGCCTCGGTCACCGGCGCCGCATCCACGTCCGGCAGGCGCAGCACGGGGTGGAACAGTTCCTTCTCCGGGTCAAGCAGGCGCAGGTGGACCGGGCGGGCGAACACCTGGCTGAGCTGCGCCTGGATGAAGACGGTGTGCGCGCTGCCGACCCGGGAGGCGAGGTCCAGGTGCACCTGACGGATGCGGCGCAGCGTCTCCACAAGTTCGCCGGACGCCTGCCGTACCGCCGCGTCGGTTTCGGTGTCGATTCCGGCCGCGACGTGGTTGAGCACGTCCGCGTCCTCGGCGACCCGTGACTCCACGTGCTCGCGGGCGCGCTCCAGCCGGCGCGGCACGTCGACGCTCCAGTCGACGGCGCGCACGTCCCGCCGGGTCGCGTCCATCAGGTCCGTCAACGACGCTGCCATCGCCACCGACACGCGCTCGGCCTGCGCGGCCGTCCGGCCCGCCGCCTCGAACCGCCGGTCCCGCAACTGGCGCCGCAACACCACCGAGAACGCGGCTTCGGCGTCGTCCACGTCCAGGTCGAGCCCGCTCAGGTAGAGCATCACCGCCTGCGGCGTGGCCTGCACAATCGCGCCGTCCGGACTGTCCTGCAGCTGGAGCAGCCGGAACGCGAAATCCTCGCGCCTGCCGTCGTCGTCAGTGAACACGTAGACGAACGCCCGCTGCCCCTCCGCGTCGTTGAGCAGCCCCTTGATCACCCACCGGGCCGCCTCCGCACACGCCTCCCGCGGCGCGCCCGGCACCATCCGCACCGCCAGGTCAGCGATCGACTCCAGCAGCTCACCGAGCGTCACCTGCCGCGCGAACCCCATCGACGCCACCGCGATGTCCACCGCCGCAAGCGCAAGCTGCCGCAGATCGAACCGCCGGTCGTCAACGTTCGCAAAAGCTGCGTTCCGCACCAGCCGTGCCACCGGATCGGTCAACACCAGCGCCCGCCACCGCCCCCGCCGCGACGCCTCCGCCGAGGGCGACCGCCGCGCCCCCGGGTCCCGCTCCCCCGCCTCCACCAGCACCGACATCCCTCACCCCCGGTCACCGTCCACGCCAGCCGACCAGGCTAGCCGAGCCACGACGCCCCGGGTCAGCGGCGTGCCGCCGGCCGGCCCTCAGGGCGTCGGGCACACCATTCGACACCTACGACATCGCCGGCCGCCACCGGCACGTGCACTACCCGCCACGATCATCGTGGAATGAGGTACTCCGCACCGCACGCCTCCGCGAGCGACGCACCGAAGAGACCCGTCGGGGTGTAGGCGCCCGGCCGCCCCTCCCCCGCCAGCAGCCTGCGGACCACCTCGGCCGGGACCGCACCCGTCCAGGACTGGGCCTCGCCGAGGCGGAGCCAGCCCTCCCTGGTGGTGCCGTCCGCCCAGCGCACGACCGCGTGGCCCCACGAGTACTCACGCGGGCGCGGGCGGGCGCCGAACCGTACCGCGGCCAGCCGGCGCTTCACGGCGTTCCGCAACGGGCCGATCCCCAGCAGCGTGGTGACAAGCGGCAACACAGCACGCACGGCCGGGGACGACGGCGCCTCGCTGGACGCGGCGACCACGTCGGGCGCGCCGCTGGCCCGCTGGGCGGCCAGTAGCTCGCCGAGCGGCATGCTCGCGGTCGTGACCGTCACGCCGTCCGGCAGCGTCAGCCGGGCCGCATCGCCGGCGAGCCACGTGGGAACCAGCCGCCCGCCGCGGTAGGCGCGGCCCTTGCGCAGGCCGCCGCCGGCCAGCCCGTCGAGGATGGTGGCGGCCAGAGCCTCGCCGAACACTCCCGCCTCAAGCGACAGCGACGGCACCATGTCGACCCGGACGCGCACGGGCGCCGGGCGGTCCTCGCAGAGCTTCACGACGACGCTCTCGGTCGCGGTGACGCCGAATCCGGCACCGGTCACCACCGTGCGGCCGGCCTCGGTGGCCGCCGCGCCGAGCGCGAGCGTGGCCGCGACCGCGTCCAGATCGTTCGCGATGTCGACATAGTGACTGAACGGCAGACACGCCCGGATCAGCGTCCCGGCCGTGCCGGCGAACGGCCCCGCCGTGTTGACGACCACGGTCGGCCGCTGCCGCCTGATCTCCGCCGCCATCTCCTCGATCGACCCGGTCACGATCACCCGATCCCCTCCGCCGGCCCCAGCGGCATTCCCGGTCCCACCGGCGTTCCCGGCCCCAGCGGCGTTCCCGGCCCCAGTGGCGGCGCCGGCGCCGCGGTTGCTCAGGACGGCCGCAGTGCCTCCCGCAGCCTCGGCCGCCGCGGCCAGCCGACCGGCGTTCCGCCCGACCAGCACCGGCCGGATGCCGTGCCCGCGTAGCGCGTCCGCGATCGCCCGGCCACTGCGGCCCGCGCCGCCCAGAATCCACACCTCGGTCATGAACATCCCTCTTCGCAGTGACGACATGCAGTGTCGTCACCGTACCGCTAACGACACGAGATGTCATCACTAGACTGGCACGGTGAGCAGATGGCCATCGGACGGGCGGGAACGCCTGCGGCAGGCGGCGCTCGAACTCTTCGCCGAGCAGGGCTTCGCCGCGACGACAGTGCCGGAGATAACCGCCCGGGCCGGGCTGACCACGCGCACGTTCTTCCGTCATTTCCCGGACAAGCGCGCGGTCCTCTTCGTCGACGAGGACGAGATCTCCGAAATGGTGGCCCGGCTGATGGCCGAGGCGCCCGCCGCCGTCGAGCCGATGGCGCTGATCCGCGACGGCCTGCGCGTGCTCGCCGAGACCCGCTTCGAGGGACGCAGACCGGAACTGCGGGCCCGGCGCGCGCTTGTCGCCACCGACGCCGGCCTTCAGGAACGCGACCTGCGCAAACGCGCCGCCATGGCCGAAGCGATCCGCACCGGCTTCCTCACCCGGGGCATCGACGCCTCCCGGGCCGCACTGCTTGGCGAGGTCTGCGCGACAGTCCTGAGCCTCTCCATCGAGGAGTGGCTGGACAGCGACGACCCCCGCACGCTCGACCACGTCGTCCAGGCCACCTTCGACACGCTGCGCGCGGAGCTGGGCTGATCCGGCCCCGCCCACCAGCGGGTCACGAAAGACCAGACATCAAAGGCTTCTCTTCCCACCCTGTGGGTGGTGCTGCCCGCACGCTCCCGCGGGCACCGGCCCCGCCGCTGGTCACCAAAGACCCCCGGCGACAACCGCCCGGTGGCGGGGATTGAGCTGCCGCCACGCGCCGGCGCAAGATCCTTAACCGAAGACCCCGCTCCCCCAGCGACACCGCCCGGGGGTAGGCAACGACATGCCGCCACGCGCCAGCACAAGATCCTCGCGGCTCCAGCAGCCCCTATTACTGTCCACAAAGGGCCCCCAGAGCCGCAAGGATCTTGAAGCCACGCCACGCGCCGCCTTAATGCCACGCCACGCGCCCGCCTTCTGGAGTCTCGGGTTGGAGTGCGAGTCAGGCACTCCGTGCCCGAAATTTCGTTGTATAGAAGCTTCTAACGCACCCTCACCCTGACCGCGGAAGGTCAGTTAACGCCACGCCACGGGTGCGGACCGAGGTAACTGCGGACCGAGGTAACTGCGGCGTGGGTGGGCGCAAGGGCCGGCATCGAGGCCGCGAGTTCCGCAGGTGTGCGGGTCTGTCGCGGCACTTCGGCAGGTCTCAGGGCCGGGCATGAACGCGGAGCTGTACCGGATCCGCATATGTCAGGACACGGCTCGCGCTCGCGACCCGCGTCAGGTGGAGATCCGCGATAAGTGCACAGGCTCGTGCGCTACGCGCCGGATATTTCCTTATTTGAGTGCCTTCCTGTGCGTTCTTCCTGACGCCGAAGGGTCAGGAAAGGCCCACGTCAAGATCCTTGCGGCTCTGGTGGCCCTTATCCGAGCGCAATAAGGGCCACCAGAGCCGCAAGGATCTTGCATCCCGCCAGATGGACGCGAGATCCCACACAACGAACCCATCTCGGCGCGGAGCGCCCGAGCTGCCGTGACCCCGGCCCGGCGACACGCGAGAGCCAAGATCGACTGATCCTTCGGCAGCTCCCGGCTTCGCTGCCGACCCTTGCGGCCACCCAGACCGAGACCAACCGCCCCACCCGCCAGCCCTCAGCCTCGGTGCCAGCCCTTGCGACCGCCCAGACCGCCGCCGCCCAGACCAGCCACCGCTCAGACGATGACCGTGCTGCCCCCGCGTGCCGCGAGACCGCCGACCAGCCGGAACGCCCCGGGCGGTGCCACCTTCGGCGACCTCGATCCGATCGCGGCCTCGGAGGTGCTGCGCGAGGCCCACCGCCTGGCGGGCTAGGGTCTGTTTCCACAGCACCGGAGGAGGATCGTGTCCCGCTTCGCGCCCGTGCCGCTGCCGTCCGGCAGACCCGAGCTGATCACCGCCGAGGTGCGGGCGTGGCTCACCGCCCCGCCGCTGCGTGAGCTGGTGGCGGCGTTCGGCGGGGATCTTCCGGACGCCGGGGTGGAGACGTGGCTTGACGACTTCTCCGCGCGGCACTGGGACTTCCGCCGCGCCGGGAACGTCGAGCGTGACCAGGTCCGCCCGCCGGATTTCGATCACCTGACGGCCGCCACGGTGCGGGCGGCCGCTACCGCGCTGGGGCTGGCCACGGCCCGGCCGCCGTCCCGGGGGCACTACGACCACGTGCTCATCCTCGGTGGTCTGGGCCGCGCCTGTCTGCAACGGGTGGCGTACACGGCGGCGCTGTTCGAGGCCGGGCTCACCGCGGGCCAGGTGGCCGCGCTCGGCAGCTTCCGGCCGCTGTCCGGCGCCGAGCGTGCGGAGCCGGGCCTCGCGGACGCCACACACGAGGTGGACGCGATGGAGGTCGCGGTGCGAGCCGCGTTCGGCGTCGCGCGGCAGCCGGAGGTCGAGTGCGAGGACGGCGTGTTCGGGCACGATTCGTGGGCGGTCCGGACGTTCGGCGGCGCGCCGGAGGTGCACGTGCTGGCCGCGCCGTCGAGCGACCCGGAGAGGCGGCGGGCGCACACGCCGGACACCTACGACTTCTGGGCCCGCCGCTTCCGGGTCGACGCCGGGCAGCACGTGCTCGTCGTGACCTCACCGATCTATGTGCCGTTCCAGCACTGCGACGCGATCCGCATGCTGGGCCTGCCGTACGGCTGCGTGGTCGAGACCATCGGCTTCGACCCGGTGCGGGCCGTGCCGCCGCAGCCGCCGGCCGCGTCCGGCACGGACCGCTACCTTCAGGAGATCCGTTCCGCGGTGCTGTCCATGGGGCGCCTGCTCAACGCCGGCTGATCAGCACTCCTTGTAGATGTAGGTCCCGCTGCCCGGCGCGGTGACAAGCTTGTCGCGGCGGACGACGGAGATCTTGGAGCCGACCGCGCTGCACGCGGCGGAGTATGCGGAGTCCTTGTATTCGATCGCGACCACGTTCGCGCCGTACACGTCCGTGTAGTCCTCGCACTCGCTCCACTCGCCGCACTGCTCCGCGACCGCGAAGTCGAGCCCGGCCGCCTTGCCCGCGGTGCCGAAGGCTGTGGTGTTCTTCTGGGCGATCGCCAGGCCCTTGGTGTGTGCGCGGGTGGCGATCAGCTTGATGAAATCGAGTGCGTTCTGCTTGGTGAGCAGGTTCTCGGAGCGGTCGTAGGAGTCCTGGTTGTCCGGCTCCACCGCGTTGAAGCCCTTTGTCGCGCAGCCGTCGATCCAGCCGCCGACGATGTTCGCGACCGCGGTGCGCTTGGCGGAGGTGGACACGTCGAGCAGGATCTCGTCCCACTCACCGTCCACGACGTACTGGCCGGACTTCTTGAGCAGCAGGTCGTCGTGGTTCGACTTCCACCACTCGGCCTCGCTCGGCTGGGTCTGGAACGCGTTGACGTAGCAGATGTTGTAGAGGCCGGTGGCGGGCGCGGCCTCCCGGTCGCGGCTGACGACCTTCACGCCGCTCGGGGGCTCGTAGACGCCGCCGATCTGGTAGTCGAACTTCGCGTTCGCAGTGGGCGGCGTGATCGCGGCGGCGGACGCGTCAGGCGCGCCGGCGACGACGAATCCGGTGGTCACGGCCGTGGCGGCGGTGACGGCGAGCGCGCCGAGAAGACGCGCGCGGGTGGTGATGGCCACTGGTAGATCTCCAGATGGTCGGTGGCGGTCCGCCCCGCCTCGGACGCGTTGCGCCCTGGCGACCTGGTGCCGGACTTGTGCTTATTACCGGCTGAGCAAGACCGCACTTCTACCGATATTTCACGCTATCGACCGCAAACATGTCAATAGTTCGTATTCGGACTAATGCCCTCCACCCCTTCAACGCGGTGGGCCCGGCCTGCTGCTGCACCGGCCCGGACACAAAAAAATCCGGCCCGCGGATCCCTGAGGGACCCACGGGCCGGAGCCCTTCGTCACCTACCGCATGCCGAGACGACTACGCACCTGGCTGGTCATCGACGGCTTGCCGCCGCCCAGCCGGCTCATCATCGACGGCTTCTTCCGGGACGGCATCCGCGACGGAAGACCGCTCACCGCCGCACGCACCTTCTGCACCCGCGTCTGCGGCTTGCGGGCCGCACGCATGCGCATCACGACCGCGGCCGCACCGGCGAGGGCGATCGCCACGGCCGCCACCGGCGCCGGGTTACGGCGCACAGCCTCACCGGTCTTGCGAGCCGCCTCCGGCGTGGCGGCGACGGCCTGGCTGACACGGCTCGAGTCGGCCTTCCCGTTCATCGCGGGGATGTCGTGGACAAGGCTGCCGTTGCTGGTCATCACTTACCTCCACGGTGAATTGTGCTCTGCCGGAACTCTTTCCCGATCTCGCGCATTCCAACCGTGAGCCGGCCCTCAGATCATGAACGGGTGGCCTCGATGGCCTCCCGGAACACCCGCGAGCGGTGTGCGAAGTTGTCGTAGCGGCCGTAGCTCGCGGCCGCGGGCGACATCAGCACCACGCCGCCGGCCGCGGTCCGCTCACGCCCGAGGCGTACCGCGTCATGCATGTCCTGGGCTTCGACAGTGGAGATCGTCGGCACGTCCGCGACCAGGGAGAGGATCATCGGGCCGCTGTCCGGAATGCCGATCAGCGTGGCGTTGACCTTGTTCTCCAGCAGGTAGTCGCGCAGCGGCGTGTAGTCCACACCACGATCGTCCCCACCGACGATGACGCTCAGTGGCCGGTCCGCGAAGTTCTCGATCGCGTGGATCGTCGACTGCGGGATCGTGGAGAGCGAATCGTCCACGAACGTCAGCCCCGACGGATCCTCGATCGGCTGCAGCCGGTGCTCCAGCCCGGCGAACCCGCGCAGCGCCGCCGCCAGCTCCGCCCGGGACGCGACACAGTCGACACCCGCCGCCTCGAGCGCCGCGAGCGCCACACACAGGTTGCTCTCGTTGTGCCGGCCGAGCAGCGCCAGATCCGCACGCGGGAACAGCGCGTCACCGGCCCGGAAGAACCAGCGCTCACCGTCCGGCCCCGGCGCGACGTGGAAGCCGTCCGGCAGCCCGGCCGCGACAAGCGGCAGCCCGGCCCGCCGCCCGAACTCGTCGACAAGCCGCGCGTCCTGCCCGTTGAAGACGACCGCCTCCGCGCCGTGCATCGCAATGTTGAGCTTGCCGCGGAAGTAGGCGGCCTCGCCGCCGAACCAGTCCAGATGCTCCGGGAACAGCGAGGTCACCACCGCGACCCGCGGAGAATCATCAAGATCTGCACATTGGTACGCGCTGAGCTCCATCACATAGGCCGGCGCCTCCGGCATGGCCAGCGCCGCGATGCCGATGTTGCCGCCCAACTCGTTCGGCCGGCCCGCACCGGCCAGCAGCGCATGGATCAGGCTCGACGTGGTGCTCTTGCCCTTGCTGCCGGTCACACCCACTGTCACGCTCTTGTTCGCGGACATCCACAGCGCGGTCCCGCTCGTCACCACGCCACCTTTGGCCCGATGCGCGACGATCCACTGATGCACGTCCGGAATGCCTGGCGAACGCACGATCACGTCGATCTCCGCCAGCTCCCGGAGCGCGTCCTCACCGGAGAAGAGCGGCGCGACCTCCGCAAGCGTCCCGGTCCAGTTCGTGGCCAGGTAGTTAGCGGTGTCCTGCACGGTGATCAGCCGCTCCGGCCCGGCCGGCGCGATGGCCTCGACCGCCGCGATCCCCTCCCGCCCTGTCCCCCAGACCGCCACCCGGCGTCCCCGCAGCTCCCGCAGCTCCACGTCACTCCCCAGCGCTGTTCCGCACCCCCGGATCTCCCGAGGCGATCCTGCTGAACATAGGACATGCCCCGCCCACCCCACCGCAGCAGCCCTCCGCACACCTCGCCCGCCGCTTCCCATCCGTTCCGAAAGACGCGAAAGCAGGATCAAAAGCGCAGGTCAAACGCTATTTTCCCACTCTGCGGATGGTGCGGCCCGCACGCTCCCGCGGGCACCGGTCGTCGCCCAGGGCTCCTCCCTTCCGGCCCCGCCGCCGGCCGGCCTTCAACCAGGCGCCGCGTCACGGCGCGGCGAGGAGCAACAGCGTCCGGGCTTCAACCGTGCGACTACCACCGCGGGTAATGCGACTACCACCGTGGGTAAGAGGCGCCGCGACGCCGCTTCAACCGCGGCTCTCACGGCGCGGTGAGGAGCACTGCCTCCGGGGTTAGTGTGAGTGCGGCGCCTGCCTCCGCCGAGGCGGAGACCTCACCGTCGGTGACCGTGACAAGCGTCAGCGTGCTGCGGGAGAGGCCAGCAGCGGCAAGCATCGTGGGATTGCCCTGGTCGGCGGCGGCCGGGACGGGGGTGGTGGCGCCACCCCGAACGGCCACCTCTCCGGTGCCCGCGCCCTGAGCGGTGACACGCAGGAACGCCCCGCCGATCCGATCGAACGGAACACCGGCCAGACCGGCCGCCGGGATCACGGTCAGCTTCTCCGCCTCCGCGCCGACGTCCTCACCCGACACGCCCCCGTCACCCGCGCCGCTCGGACCGGCCGTGCCGCTCTTGTCAGCCGCATCGGTCCTGTCAGCCGCACTGCTCGGGACACCCGCACCACTCGGACCGGTCGTGCGGCTCGGGTTACCCACGCCGTCAGGGCCGGCCGCGCCACTCGGGCTCGCCGACTCGCTTGGGTTGGGCGATTCGCTTGGGCTGGGCGGGGGGACCAGGACGATCAGGCCCTCGGCCGACTGCGGGGCGTCGGGGCCGGTCACGTAGCCGACCAGGTCGGCGCGGAGTTCCGTACCCGCCTCGTAGTGGATTGTGATCTTGTCGCCGTCGAGGGGGACGAGCATCAGGCCGCCGCGGGTGCGGTCGGCGCCCTTGGTTGCGGACCAGAAGAGCTCCTGGCGGTCCTCGTCGCCGGCGCGGACGAAACCGCCGTCGACGCCGACGTCCGCGGCGACCTGGAGCAGCACGGCCGAGACGGACTTGCCGGAAAGTTCGAGGACGGCGTCGAGCGCGAGTTCCTTCTCATGACCCTCGGTCGCCTTGACCAGGCGGAAGATCTCGCGCGACGGGACCGGGACCACCCGGCCGTCCGTCGCTGAGAACGACGGTGTCAGCGTGCCGGCCAACTGGACCACGAGCCGGCCGCCGGCCTCGTCGCGGACGCGGAGCGCACCGTCGCCGGCGATCGGGACGATAAGCGTGCTGCTGGTCTGGCCGCCCGGGCCGGCCAGCCGCATCGCCGGAATCGTGCCCGCCGACGACGTCACGGTCACGGCGCCGGCCCGGGTCGCGTCAAGCGCGGAGACGGCAAGCACGACGGCCGTGCTCGCCTCCGCCACGTCGAGCAGGGACACGTTGACCTCGGCGCCGGGTTTCAGCGGCTCGCTGGACCGGTTGTCGAAGAGGGACTGCGGGCCTGCCGGTTCGAGCCGGTTGGAGGCGATCGCCCGTGCTGCATTGGTCAGCGGAACGTCCGGATCGCGGCCGTTCTCCTGACCGGCGACCGGGGGTGCACCGGTGCGTGCGCTGTCGTCCGCGAGCAACAGGCGGGTACCGGCCAGCGCCACCCCCGCGCCGACCAGCACCGCCACCCCCACACCCACGATCCGTACCGTCACCCGCCGCACCATGAACCGCCTCCGCCTCGCCGTGCCGCGAACCCCGGACCCCCCGTGCGGTCCGGGACCCGCTCACCCCGCCGCTCCCAATACGGTGAAAAGTCACAACCGGTTCTCCACCCTGCGTGGGTACGGGCGAGTCGCCCCATCCACGGGACGGATCGACGGGGTCGTATTGTGGCGAGTGTGACCGATGGCGAGCGCACACCGGAACCGGGTATGCGCCCTGACCTGCCCGATCCCGTTTTCGAGATCGACGACGAGGAACTTCCGGACTTCCCGGAGACGCCGCCGCCATATCGATCGTCGCCACCGGCCGGCACGCCGGTCCGGGAGACGGCGACCACCCCGCTTCCGGATGCCGGGACGGCGCCGCCCGAGTACTGGCCGGAGCCGCCGAGGGAGCGGGTCGAGTCCGAGTTGGAGCCGCCGAAGGGACGCAAGGGCTGGAAGAAGCGCGGCAGAACCATCCCGCCAACACCCACCCAAGCGCCACCACCGGTTCAGCCGCTGTCGGTGCAGCCGATGCAGGCCCAGTCGCCGCTGGCACAGCCGATGTCGGCCCATCCGCCGCAGGCCCGATCGCAGCAGTCAGCCCAGGCGGGCTCGCTGCCGGCCCCGCCACCCGCTCGGCCGGGCTCGTTGCCGCCACCGGCCCGGCCGTCGACTGCGCCGTTGCCGCCAATGCCGGCGCCAGATCAGCCCGGTGCACGGCATTCACAGTCGCGCTCCCTCCCCGTACCCGCGGATGGGTCAAGGTTGTCCCGGCGCCCGTGGGCGCTGCCGCTCGCGGCGCTGGCTGCTGCCGCGGCGCTGACCGCCGGGGTACTGGTGGTGGACCGGGCGCTGACGCCGCCGAACCCGTTCCTGGAGGGCGGCACGGAGTTCGCCGCGACCGGGGACGGTGGGGTGTCCGGGACGGTGCGGCTGGTGCCGACCGGGACCGGCACGGGCGTGGTGCTGGAGCCGGAGAACCTGCCCGCGGCCGAGGTTGGCGACTACTACGCGGCATGGCTGCGCGCGCCGGACGGGCGGACGGTGCCGCTCGGCTCGTTCACCGAGCGGCGGACCGGCATTCCGATCTTTCTGTGGAGCGCGGTCGACCCGGCCGATTTCCCGGAACTGATGGTGACCGAGCAGTCCGAAAACGATCAGCCCGCGCCGACCGGTGCCGTGGTCCTCACCGCCCGCCTGGGCTGAGCCGCGGTGCGGTAAGTCGGATCACAGACCCCGCTCAGCGTGGCGGATGCGGCGCATATGGGACCATGCCGCCTATGTCGCGCCCGCTCCTGGAAGTCATCGCGCTCGGCCCCGCCGACGCCCGCCGTGCCGCCGAGGGCGGCGCCGACCGGATCGAGCTGGTCAGCGACATGGACTCGTCCGGTCTGTCGCCGGATCCGGCAACGGTCGAGGCGGTCCGCGCGGCAGTCGACATCCCCGTCCGGGTGATGCTCCGCGACCGGGACGGCTTCGCCCCGCACGATCTGACCGCGCTGCGATCGGTCGCGAAGACGCTGCGCGGTGCGGGCGCCACCGAGTTCGTTCTGGGCTTCCTCTCCCCCGGCGGCGGCGTCGACCTGCCCGCGGTCTGCGAGCTGCTTGACGTGCTGGACGGCGCGCCGTGGACGTTCCACCGCGCGATCGACCACGCGGCCGACCGTGTTGCGGCCTGGTCCACGCTGCGCGGCCTGCCCGGACTCGACTGCGTGCTCACCGCAGGCGCGCCGTCCGGCGTCGGGGACGGCCTCGACGTGCTCGCCTCGGAGGCGGCGGCCGGCGTTCCGGTGCTGGCCGGCGGCGGTCTGCGCCCCGCTCACGTGGCCCCGCTGCGCGCGGCGGGCGTGACCGCGTTCCACACCGGCGGCGCGGTACGGCCGGACGGGCGCTGGGACCTGCCGGTCGAGCCCGGACTGGTCGCGGAGTGGCGCGCCACGCTCGCCTGAAGAATGGCCTGCACACACTGCGGCGGGGCTCACGGGCTGGCCGCGTTTGCGCTGGGGCAGGGTGGGCACGACACCGTCACGGCGCTGCTGGTGCCGCTGCGGTCCGGGTGAGAGGAACGATGACGATGCTTGCGGTCGCGGCGCAGGTGCTGCTCGGGCTGATTCTGGTGGGTACCGGGACCGGGCACCTGACGGTGCTGCGCGAGGAGTTCCATGCGCAGGTGCCGGCCTGGGTCCCGCTTGACGCCGGGTTCGTGGTGATCGCGTCCGGGGTGGTGGAGGTGCTGCTCGGGCTGGCGTTGCTCAGCGTGTGGCGGCAGCCGTACCGGGCGGTCGTGGGTGCGGTGGTTGCCGCGTTCTTCGTGGCGATCTTCCCGGGGAACGTCGCGCAGTTCACCGGGCACCGGGACGCCTTCGGCCTGGACTCGGACCTGGAGCGCGGTGTCCGGCTGCTGTTCCAGCCGCTGCTCGTGGTGTGGGCGCTGGCCGCGACGCACGTGCTGCGGACCTGGCGCGCCTACCGCCGGCGGGACAGTCCGGCGTAGTCGTCCGCGTCGAACGGCACGCCCTTCAGTGAGGCGATCGCGGCCAGGACCTTGATCTGCCCGTCCAGCCCGCCGCACCGGTAGACGCCGTCGTCGCCGACGCTGCGGACGTACTCGTGGAAGTAGCCCTTCGCGACGAACAGGCTGCTCGCCACGTGCCACAGCACCTCGGGTGCGGACCGGAAGACCTGGCCCGGGTCGTCGATCAGGTCGACGACGAGCAGCGGGCGGTCCGGCGTCGCCATCGTCACCGTGTCGGCGAGCGCGACCATCTGGTGGGCGGGGCGGCGGGGAACGAGTTCAAGCGCGCTGACCGGACTCAGCCCGGCGTACCGCGGGTCGTCGACGAACGTGAACGCGGCGGACACCAGATCCCCGCCGGGCGGGTACGCCACAGCCTTCCGGACCCTGTCCCACGCGTCCGGGTCTGCGAAGTCGGTGCGCACGACAAGCGTGCTCTCGGTGACAGGCAGCATGTCCGCAATGTAACAACCGCCCGTCCCCCAGCGGCGCGAAACGGACGACTCCAGCCGGCGGAGGGCGGCCGGATGGGTTCGCCGTGCGACTCATCGCCGACGGGTGAGCGGGCAAGCCGGTTCCGGACCCCGGCTTGCCCGCCACCGGTCAGTGACTCACGCTCTCCGAGGACGACGAAGACGACGAGGACGACGCCGTCGTCTCCGGCGTCTCGGTGACGGTGCGTTCCAGCGCCGCCCCCTCCACGTCAAGCACCGGCAGCCAGCTCAGCCAGGACGGCAGCCACCACGCCGCACGCCCGAGCAGGCCGAGCGCGGCCGGGACCGCGATCATGCGGACGATGATCGCGTCGAACAGGATGCCGATGGCCAGGGCAAACGCGATCGGCTTGATCGTGTCGTTGCCCTCCGGGACGAAGCCGGCGAAGACCGCGAACATGATCGTCGCAGCCGCCACCACCACCGGAGCCGCCTGCTTGAAGCCGGTGATCACGGCGTCGCGCGGGGAGGCGCCGTGGGCGTGGGCCTCGTGCATGCGGGAGACCAGGAAGACCTGGTAGTCCATGGCGAGGCCGAACAGGATGCCGATCACGATGATCGGCGAAAGGCTGAGCAGCGGCGCCTCGACGTCCGTGTTGACGATCTGGTTGAGCCAGCCCCACTGGAAGACCGCTGTGGTGGCGCCGAGCGCGGAGCCGATGGTGAGCAGGAAGCCGAGAACGCCGATGACCGGGACGAGGAGCGACCGGAAGACCAGGATGAGCAGGATCAGCGCGAGGCCGACGACCAGGATCAGGTAGCGGGGCAGCGCCTGGTCGAGCTTCTCGGAGACGTCGACGCTCACCGCGGTCTGGCCGGTCACGTAGATCGCGTCGTCGCCTGTCGCGTCCACCGCGTCCCGCAGCGAGTGGACCAGGTCCTTGGTCTCCTGACTGTCCGGTTCGGACTTGGCGATCACGGTGACCAGCGCGGCGGTGTCGTCGGGCCGGGCACCGCCGAGCGCGGCAAGCGCCACGTCGTCGAGTCCGCCGAAGGTCGCGGCGATCGAGGTGGCACGGGCGGTCGCGCCGGGTCCGTCGACGAGCACGACGAGCGGCCCCGTGAACCCCGGACCGAACTTCGTGGAGATCAGCTCCTGCGCCTTCTCCTGCGTGCTGCCGGGGGGCGCGGGCTGGATGAGCGTGGTCTGCATGGAGAAGAACGGGATCGAGACCACGCCGAGCACCACGACCGCGGCCAGCAGGCTCAGCGTACGGAACCGGGTGACGGTGTCCGCCCACACGCGGTAGACCGGCCGGGCCGGCACCTCCGTGGCACCGGCGGCCCGCAGCTTCTTCGGCAGTGCGCGCCGCCCGACGAAGCCGAGCACCGCGGGTACCAGCGTGATCGCGATCAGCACGGCCACGACGATCGTGGCGGCCGCGGCGATACCCATCTCGGTAAGGAACGGGATGCCCGCGATGGAGAGGCCGGCCAGCGCGATGACGACGGTGATGCCGGCCGTGACGACTGCGGATCCGGCCGTGCCGACGGCCAGGCCGGTGGCGGCCTCCGGGGTACGCCCGTGCAGCAGCTCATGCCGGTAGCGGGTGACGATGAACAGCGTGTAGTCGATGCCGACCGCGAGACCGAGCATGACCGCGAGGATCGGCGTGGTGGACTGCAGGTCGACGAAGCCGCTGAGCGTGGTGATGCCGAGCGCGCCGATGCCGACGCCGACGACCGCGGTGAGCAGGTTCATGCCTGCCGCGACAAGCGAGCCGTACGTGATGGCGAGCACGACAAGTGCCACGACCACGCCGATCGCCTCGGCCGGTCCGCCGATGTCCGCGCCGCTCTCCTGGCTGGCCTCGCCGCTGACCTCGGTGTTCAGGCCGCCGTCGCGCGCCTCGGCGACCGTGTCGAGCAGCGCCTCGCGCTCCTCCACGGTGATCTCCGGCGCCGCGACCTTGTAGGTGACGGTGCTGTAGGCCGCGCTCAGGTCAGGGGAGACGGTGGGGCGCTGCGGTTCGAGCGGGTTGCTTGCGCTCTCCACGCCGGGCAGCGCGCCGAGCTTCTGCACGTACGCTGTGATCTGCGCGGCCGTGGCCGGGTCGCTTACCTTCCCGCCCTCCGGCGCCGCGATCACGACCTGTGCGGTGCCGCCGGACCCGCCGCCGAACCGCTCGTCGATCAGGTCGAGCGCGGTGGTCGACTCCTGGCCGGGGATGCTGAACGAGGTGGACATGGTGCCGGCCAGCGTGGCCGCGCCGACACCTGTGCCGATGAAGACCAGCAGCCAGACGATGGTGACCGTCCACCGGTGCCGGAACGAGCCCAGCCCGAGGCGATGAAGGAATGTTGCCATGCCGTTGGTTCCTCTCCAATAACGTTCAGCGCGAATGGCCGAGCGCGTCGTAACTGGCCGCGATCAGGTGTTCCCGGAGCTGCGTGCGCGGTTCGAAGTCGCTGAGCGCCACCACCGGGATGACGATCGCGCCGAGCGCCGCGATCACCCGGACCGCGCGGCCGAGGTCACCGTCCTGGTCCCGGCCGATGCCGAACGCGGTGAGCAGCGGATCCGCGATCATGCCGATCTCGTCCCGGTCGTCCTCGGCCGAGGCGCGGCTGAACATGGCGAGCGTGAGCGACATCAGCCCCGGGCTGCTGAGTCCGAGGTCGACGAGCCCGGCCAGCAGCAGCCGGTCCCGTTCCGGCCCGACCGGCAGCTCCTCGACGCCGGCGATCTCGTGGATCACGCCCGCACACTTGCCGATCGCCGCGTCCCAGATCGCCCCCTTGCTGGGAAAACGATGCAGCAGCCCGGTCTTCGAGTACCCCGCCGCATCAGCGATCCGCTGCACCGACGTCTCCGCGAACCCGTGCCTGGCGAAGAGCGCCGCCGCATGCTCGAGGATCTCTTCGTCGATCTCTTCCTTGGTCTGTCGCGGCATAGGACCAACCTAGTCCGTACCGGACCACACTGGTCCGCACCCGACCGTAACGGTCCTCACATTCGTCGCCCGATTTATGCTCTCATTCCAGACAAGTCAGACAAGCAATATGCCCAAAGGCCAGATCAAGATCATCCAAAGGCCGCCACGGTACGACAGCGGCGCGCCCACCCCGGCCTGCGAAGCGAATACCTCTGACTGCGCGGTTCCGCCTCCGGGTCGTACCGTGGCGGCGTTCGATCTTTGATCTTCGGCATCATCCGGGGTGAGCCGTCAGGAGCGAAAAAGCGCTTTCCCCCGGCACCTATCCTGCGGGCATGAGACTTGAGCTCGTGACGCCGGCCAATTACCAGGCGGCGCTGGCGCTGTCCGTGCGCGACGATCAGCAGGGGCTTGTCGCACCGGTGGTGAAGTCGCTTGCGGAGGCGTATGTCTTCGGGGAGACGGCCTGGCCGCGATTGATCTACGACGGAGACCGGCCGGTCGGGTTCGTGATGGCGTTCATCGATCTCGCGTGGGACGACGACGAGTCGGACCGGCGCTCCGGCCTGTGGCGGCTGCTCATCGCGGCGGACGCGCAGGGCCGGGGCTACGGCCGGTTCGCGGTCGACGCGGTCACCGAGGAGCTGCGGTCGCGTGGCATCGACCGGACCTATGTCACGTTCGTGCCGCGGGACGGCGGGCCGGAGCCGTTCTACCTCAGGCTCGGGTTCGTCAAGACCGGCGAGATCAGCGAGGGTGAGACGGTCGCGGTACGGACGCTGCGTCAGGGACCGGGGGTGCCACCGCCGGATCCGGCCGCGCCAGGAACTCCCGCGCGCCCCGCAGCCTGACACTCAGCCGCTCCTGAGTCCAGGCACAGTCCAGGCGGAGGTCGAGCGGGCCGGGCGGCCCGGTCTCCGCGCGCAGGCCGGGGTGCAGGGTGGTCTCGTCCAGCCCGTCCCGGCGGCAGATGAGCCGGGCGAGTTCGTAGCGGCTGATCGCGTCCGCGCCGGCGACGTGGTGGATGCCGGTGTGCTGCCCCCGGCCCAGCTCGAGCAGCGCGGCCGCGAGGTCGGCGACGTGGATCGGGAGGCGGATGTCGTCGGTGAACAGCACCCGCTGCCGCACGTTGCGGACATGCGCCACCTCCCCCTCGCCGATGATCAGCGAGGTGCGCGCGATGACCGCGTCCGGCAGGAGGCCCCGGATCGCCAGCTCGGCCGCGGCCTTGGCGGCGCCGTAGGGCGTGGTCGGGTCCGGCGTGCTGCGCTCGTCGTAGGTCGTCGCGTTCCCGGAGAAGATCGCGTCGCTGGAGACGTGCACGAGCCGCGCGCCGGTCCGCGCCGCCGCCGCGGCCACGTGCATCGCGCCGTCCGCGGTGATCGCCCAGTCGTGCTGCCGATAGGCCGCGTTGATGATCAGCCGCGGTTGCAGGCGGTCGACAAGCTCCGCCACCGCGGCACGGTCGCGGATGTCCAGGCGGTGGCGGTCGCGGAGGTCCAGGCGGTGGCGGTCAGGCGCGTCCGGCGGACTGCTGTGGTAGGTGGCGGCGGCGCCCGGCCCCGCCTGCGTCACGATCTCGCGCCCGAGCAGGCCACTGCCACCCACCACCAGAAGATCCACTCCGGTACGGTACCCCGCCTGCCCGACCACCCGGCGAGTCCGGATCTCCCCGGCGACCGCGCGGCGGTGTCACGTCACGGAAGGAGTACCACCCGGCCGAACGCCTTGCGCTCCTCGATGTACCGGTGCGCCGCCTCGGCCTCGGAGAGCGGGAACTCCCGGTCCACCACCACTGTCAGCTCGCCCGCGGCGATCCGGGCGATGAGCCGCTCGACGAGCGCGCGTACCCGCACCGGGTCGTGCTGCATCTCGGCCGCGAGGTAGACGCCGTTGAGCGACGCGCACTTGGCCATCAGCGGGCGGATCCGCGGCGTGTGGTCCTCCCGGCCCGCCTCGCCGATCCAGCTGATCCGGCCGCGGTGCGCCAGCACCTCGATGCTGTGTTCGAGCGTGCGCCCGCCGACCGGGTCGAGCACCAGGTCCACGCCGCGGCCGCCGGTGATCTCCCGGACCCGCGCGACCACGTCCTCGGTCCGGTAGTTGATCGCGTGGTCGAGGCCGTACCCGGCCAGCCGGGCCAGCTTCTCGTCGCTTCCCGCGGTGCCGATCACCGTCGCGCCGGCCGCCTTGGCGAGCTGCACCGCGGGGATGCCCACGCCACCGGCCGCGGCCTGCACAAGGACTGTCTCCCCCGCGCGCAGCCTGCCGAACTCGAACAGGCAGTCGTCCGCGGTGGCGAACTCGACAAGGATGCCGGCCGCGACGCGTGCGTCCATGTCGTCCGGGACCACGTAGACGTTGCGCTCCTTCACCGCGGCCAGCTCCGCGTGCGAGCCGGACGGCATGAACGCGACCACCCGCTGCCCCTCGCGTACGCCTGTGACGCCGCCGCCGAGCGCGACCACGGTGCCGGCCGCCTGGTAGCCGACGATGTGCGGCGCGGCAGTGATCGGGGCCAGTTGCCGGTGCAGCAGGTCACCGCCCTGTACGCCGATCGCCTCGACCCGCAGCAGCACCTCGCCGTCCGCCGGTACCGGGTCCGGCACGTCCTCGTACCGGAACACCTCGGGTCCGCCGTTCTCGTAGTACACCGCTGCCTTCATGGCCTGCCTCTCCTCGATCGACTTGTCGACTTCCCAATCATCCGTTCTACCCCCGTGACGGCGGACCACACGGCTGACCACACCGCGCATGCGCACGATAAGCTCGGCCGCGATGACGCTCAGTTCGCACGAGGTGGATCTGTTCGAGCGCTGCCGGGGACGCCTGGAGGCGATCGCGTACCGGATGCTGGGCGGGGCCGGCGACGCGGAGGACGCGGTGCAGGACACGTTCCTGCGGTGGCAGGCGGCGGACCGGGAGCGCATCGAGACGCCGGAGGCCTGGCTGACCACCGCGCTCACCCACGTGTGCCTCAACCAGCTCAGCTCCGCGCGGGTACGGCGTGAGACGTACGTCGGCCAGTGGCTGCCCGAGCCGCTGCTCGCCGGGGACCCGATGCTCGGCCCGGCCGAGACCGCGGAGCAGCGCGAGTCCGTGTCGATCGCGATGCTCACGCTGATGGAACGGCTCTCCCCGAACGAGCGTGTGGTCTACGTGCTGCGCGAGGCGTTCGGCTACCCGCACGGCGAGATCGCCCGGATGCTCGACCTCACCGAGTCGAACTGTCAGCAGATCCACCACCGCGCCCGGCAGCACCTGGCCACGGCCCGGGTGCGGGTGGAGACCTCCCCCGCCGCGGCCGAGGAGATCGCGGCGAACTTCCTCAGGGCCGCGCGCAGTGGCGAGATCGAGCCGCTGCTCCGGTTGCTGAGCGGCGACGCGGTGAGCATCGCGGACGGCGGCGGCCAGGTTCCGGCCCGCACCACGCCGATCGTCGGCGCGCTCGCGATCGCCCGCTTCGTGCGCGGGCTCCTCAAGCCCTCGTCCCGCCGGCTGTACGACGAGAACCTCACGCTTCACGCCGCGGTCGTCAACGGCGGCCCCGCGGTGCTTGCCGTCAACGGCGACGGGAGCATGGCCGGCGTCATCTCGCTTCAGGTGACGCCGGACGGGATCGCGGCGCTGCACAACCAGGCGAACCCGGCCAAGCTCGCGCGCATCGCCCGCGCCTGGGCCGGGTGACCCGGACCACAGCCGACTCCTGTCAGGGATCGCCTCGCTGCCCGGTTCAGGTAGCGACCGCATCACCGAGACGGGAGCTCACCATGAAGCACCGCATCGTCGTCCTCGGCGCCGGCTACTCCGGCGTCCACACGGCCGGCCGCCTGGCCCGCCGCCTGCAGGCCGCAGACACCGAGATCACGCTCGTCAACAGGGACCCGGACTTCATCGAGCGGGTACGCCTGCACCAGCTCGCCGCCGGTCAGGAGCTGCCGCCCCGGCCGTTGCGGGACGTGTTCGCGGGTACGCACGTGACGCTGCGGGCGGCCAGGGTCACCGAGGTCGACGCCGCCCGCCGGGTCGTCACCACCGACGCGGGCGACCTGCCCTACGACACGCTCGTCTACGCGCTCGGCAGCACTGTCGCGACGCCTGGCGCACACGTAGACCACGTCGGCAGCCGCCCGGCCGCGCTGCGGTTGCGGTCCCGGCTGGCGGCCCTCTCCCCCGGCGCGTCAGTGCTTGTCGTGGGCGGCGGCCTGACCGCGATCGAGGCCGTCACCGAGATCGCCGAGTCCTGGCCGGGCCTGCGCGTCGCGATCGCGAGCCGGGACGAGGTCGGCGGCCGTCTCGGTGCCCGCGCGCAACGGCACCTGCACGCCGTGCTCAAGCGGCTCGGCGTGACAGTCCACTCCGGAGTGTCGATCACCGGCGTGGACGAGTCCGGCGCGCTACTGCCGGACGGGCGGCGCATCGAGGCCGCGGTGACGGTGTGGACCGCCGGCTTCGCGGTGCACCCGCTCGCGGCCGCAAGCGGGCTGGAGGTCGCGCCGAACGGCCAGATCATCGTGGACGCCACCATGCGCTCGGTCTCCCACCCGGACGTGTACGCGGTCGGCGACGCCGCGCTCGCGGCCGGGCCGAACGACACCACGCTGCGGATGTCCTGCGCATCAGGCATTCCGATGGCCTGGCAGGCCGCGGATGCGATCGCCGCGCGCCTGACCGGCCGGCCGGTGCCGGAGAGCCCGATCCGCTACTACACCCAGTGCATCAGCCTCGGCCGCCACGACGGCATCATCCAGCTCGTCACCGCGGACGACCGCCCGAAGCCGACCGCGGTCCTGGGCCGCCCGGCCGCCCGCATCAAGGAGATGATCGCGGCGGGCGCGGCCTGGAGCCTCGGGCACCCGACGCTGCTGCTGCCCACCCGCCGCCATCAGGTCACCGCGCCGGAGCCGGTAACCCACAGTTGATCGTCGTCCGGGAGCATGCAGGAAGCGGGGCCCGGCGCACCGCCGGGCCCCGCTTCCGGTGACCGCGGTCAGTCCATCGCGAGCGCGGCGGTGGGGCTGACGCGGGAGGCGCGGCGGGCGGGGAGGACGCCCGACGCGGCGGTCAGCAGGCCGAGGACCACGATGACAAGTGCGAGCTGGCCCCAGGGCAGCGCCAGCGGGCCGTTGAGGCCGATCGCGGAGAGCATCAGCGACGCGAACGGGATGGCAAGCGCCAGCCCGAGCAGCGAGCCGACCACGCCGTAGAGCGAGGCCTCCAGCAGCAGCGTCGCCCGGAGCCGGCCGCGGGACATGCCGACCGCACGGAGCAGGCCGGCCTCGCGGAGGCGCTCGACCACGGAGAGCGCGGTGGTGGTGCCGACACCGACGACCGCAACCGACACTGTCATGCCGACCAGGCCGAACGCCACGATCGTCAGGAGCAGCAGCTGCTCGGCGAAGTCGTCACGCTGGTCGGCGAGCAGTTGCACGCCGCCGCCGGGCACCAGAGCCCGTGCGGCATTGAGCGCGGCCGTGCGGTCACCGGCAGCGTCCGCGAGCAGGCCGGTCGGCGCCGGGGCGGCGCCGAGCGCGGTCATGTCGGCCGGGTCGAGCAGCACCCACGCGTCGCCGGGCAGGCCGGAGACGGTGGCGACGACGGTGACCGTGATCTTCTTGCCCTCGTGGGTGAGCGTGGTCTGGTCGCCGTAGCCGAGGCCGTAGTCGCTGCCCATGTCGCCGCCGAGGTAGTCGACCGCGACGACCTTGCCGGGGCCGACCTGGTCCAGGCTGCCCTCGGTGATCTGGATGTCGTCGATGGTGCTCAGCGAGCCCAGGGACAGGTCCGAGACCTTGGCCGTGGTCTTGTCCGGGGCCTCCTCGCCGGGCGCGACGTACATGTTGCCGCCCGGCTTGATCGGGACGTCCGCCTCGACCAGCCGGTACGGGAGCACATTCTTCAGCTCCGGGCTGGCCTTGGCCGCCTCGAGCGCACCTGCCGGAAGCGTGGTGCCGGTCTCGGCCGCGACCTGCAGGTCGGCCGGGGCCATCAGCGCGAGCTGCTGGTCCATCTCGACGCGGGCGGTGGAGAGCGCGACGACAGCGGCGGCGATGAGCGTGACCGCGAGCGCGACCACGACGCTCACCGACGCGGCGCGCTTCGGGGCGCCGCCGACGCCGCCGACCGCGAGCCGCCCGGTCGGGCCGAGCGCGCGCAGCGGCAGGCCGACAAGCCAGAGCACCGGCCGCAGCACGGCCGGGCCGAGCACGACGAGCGCGAAGAACCCGAGCGTGCCGCCGGCGACCGTGGCCAGCATGACCAGCTCGCCTGTGGTGTTCGGCGTGTTCGGCTCGGGCAGGTTGAGGACCGCGACCGCGAGCAGCGCCACCGAGCCGGCCGTGATGAGCAGGCCGAAGACCCAGCGGACCGGGCCGAGCGTCGAGGAGGCGCCGGTGACCGCGGCGGAGCGCAGCGCCTCAAGCGGCGAGACCCGGGACGCGGAGATCGCGGGCGAGAGCACCGCGATGATCGCGATGATCGTGGTGCCGGCCACGACCAGGATCGCGGGCAGCAGCGGCAGTCCGGGCGACGCGAGGTCGGTGTCCAGGAACACCCGGGCGGCCGGGGCGGCGGCGAGGCCGAGCAGGTAGGCGACGAGCACGCCGGCCGCGCCCGCGACCATGCCGGTGAGCGCACCCTCGATGATCAGCGCCCGGGTTAGCGGCCCGCGTCCGGCGCCGACCGCCCGCAGCAGCGCGAGTTGCCGCATCCGCTGGGCGAACACGATCCGGAACGTCGACGTGGCGACCAGCGCGGCCGCGGCGGCCGCGATCGCGACGAAGATGCCGATCAGGAAGAAGACCTCGTTGAGCGAGGCGGCGGCGTCGAGCGCCTCCTGCCGGCGCAGCTCCGGGCCGAGCGCCACGTCAATCGAGACCTTGTTGTTCTCGTCGTTCACGTCCTGGATCTTCGGGAGCGTCTGACCGAGCTGCTGCGCGACCGCGGCCGGGTCGGCGCCGGACTGCAGGTGGACCTCGATCCGCGGCATGTACGGCGTGTACGCCGGGCCGTCCGCCGCGACGAGCGCGTTCACGAACTCGGTTGTGGTGTAGCCGGTGCCGGACCAGCCCTCGCCCTTGGCCGGCTCGACGATGCCGGTGACGGTGAGCGTGTGGTTCGGCGACTCGGAGCCGCCGCGTACCGAGACCGTGCCGCCGACCGTGAGACCCATCCGCTCGGCGGTGCGCGGCGTGACAGCGATCTGGTTCGCCGCCGTTGGGAACGTCCCGGAGATCGTCTTCACGTCGGAGAGCGGCCCGGCCCCGGGGTCGGCGGTGATCTCCATCCACCCGCCGGACGTCGGCGCCTCGTAGTAGGCGGTAACCCTGGAGATCGCGGAGTCGACGCCTGGCGTCTTCAGCACGGTCGCCAGCGCCTCGGGCGAGCCACCGGTCTGCGCGCCGACCACGACGTCCGCGGCCGCGGACGTACCGCTGAAGGTGTTGAGAATGGTCTGGGTGGTGATCCGCTGGGCGAGCACGGTGCCGAAGACGACCGTCGCGGCCACGATCAGCGCCAGGCCGGTGAGCAGCAACCGGGCCGGCCGCCGTGAGATGCCGGCGAGCTGGGTGCGCAGGACGCTCATCGGGCGCCAGCCAGCTGGTTCAGGGCCTCGGCGACGGACTCACGGGTGGGGTTGGTGAGCTGGCCGGAGATGCGGCCGTCGGCGAGCATGACCACGCGGTCGGCGTAGGACGCGGCGATCGGGTCGTGGGTGACCATGACGACGGTCTGCCCGTACTCGCGGACCGCGTTGCGCAGGAACGACAGCACCTCCGCGCCGGTACGCGAGTCCAGGTTGCCTGTCGGTTCGTCCGCGAAGACCGCTTCCGGCCGGGAGACCAGCGCGCGGGCCAGTGCGACGCGCTGCTGCTGGCCGCCGGACAGCTCGCTCGGCCGGTGCTTGAGCCGGTCGCGCAGGCCGAGCACGTCGACGAGCCTGGCGAACAGCGCCGGGTCCGCGCTCTTGCCGGACAGGTCGAGCGGGAGCGTGATGTTCTGCGCCGCGGTCAGCTGCGGCAGCAGGTTGAACGCCTGGAAGACGAACCCGATCCGCTCGCGGCGCACCTTCGTCAGCACGCGGTCGTTCTGGCGGCTCAGGTCGACGTCACCGAGGAGGACGGAGCCGCTTGTGGCACGGTCGAGCCCGGCGAGGCAGTGCATCAGCGTCGACTTGCCGGAGCCGGACGGGCCCATGATCGCGGTGAACTCGGCGCGGCCGAAGCCGACCGAGACACCATCCAGCGCGCGCACGGCGGTGTCGCCGCGGCCATAGACCTTGACCAGGTCGCGGGCCTCGCAGGCGAGCATCATCGTCGGTGTCCTCTCGGTAATGGAAAAGCGATGGGCCCAGCCTGTCGAAACCGGGCATCCCTCACATCCGCCCGTGGACCGGAGAACGGCGTCCCGGACTCGGCCGAAAGTCAGAGACCACAGCCTGTCGAACGGCAGACCCGGCCCGCCCCGGACCCGCACTACGCTGGGCGGGCGATGACGAAACGAAGAATGGGCGTCCGTAAGACCGGCGTCCTCCTACTGACCGTGCTCCTCTCGTTGCTCGATCTGATCCTCACGGTCGAGGCCTCCTACGGCGGCGGTGAGATGCTGTGGCCGCTCTCGCTGATCCTCTCGATCGCGGCGGTGGCGATCTGGATCCCTCGCCGGCGACGCGGCTCGATCCGCCTGGTCGTCTACGCGATCCTGCTCAGCTTCTTCTCCATCACGGTGACCGTGCTGGCGAGCGGCAGCGGCGGCACGCGCGGCGGCGCCATCGGCTACGCCGAACTGCTCGGCTTGATCGTCGTGCTGTTCATGGTGGCCCGGTTCGGCCACGAGCGGCTCGGCTGGGTCGCCGCGGGCGCGCTGCTGCTGGCGATCGTGCTGCAGCCACAACGTGCCAACAGCGGCATCGACATGTTCACCATCGGCCTGCTGCTGGTGATCCTGGCCGCGAGCATCGCCGCGATCGGCATCTGGAACCGGTTCAGCGAAGGGCAACGGGAGCGGCAGATCGCCACGGTCCGGGCCGAGCAGCGCGCCGAGTTCGCCAGGGACCTGCACGACTTCATCGCCCACCACGTGACCGGCATCGTGGTGCAGGCACAGGGCGCGCGGTTCATCGCGGAGCAGGACCCGCAGCGGGTGATCACCGCACTCGACCAGATCGAGCACGCGGGCGCGGAGACGATGGCCGCGATGCGCCGGATGGTCGGCGTGCTGCGCAGCGGTGACGCGGCCGCCCCGCTCGCGCCGCTGGCCGGGGTGGCGGACCTGAAGCCGCTGCTTGACCAGTACACCGCGGCCGGCGGCGCCAAGGCACGGCTGTTCGTGGAGGGCCCGCTCGACGATCTGCCGGTGGACGTGAGCACGTCCGCGTACCGCGTGGTGATGGAGGCGCTTACAAACGTGCGCCGGCACGCGGTGGAGCCGAGCCGGGCGGACGTGCAGCTGCGGCGTACCCCCGAGTGGTTGTTCGTGCGTGTGACAAACGACGGCGCGGCGCCGCTGCGCGCCACCGACCGGAAGGGTTACGGCCTTGACGGTCTGGGCGAGCGCGTAGCGTCGGTCGGCGGGTGGCTGCGCGCCGGGCCGGGCATCAACGGAGGATGGGTCGTCGACGCGGCGCTCCCGATCGCGGCGGGTGAGGAGAGACAGTGACGATCCGGGTGCTTGTCGCGGACGACCAGGCGATGGTCCGCACCGGTTTCGGCATGATCATCGGCGCGCAGCCGGACATGGAGCTGGTCGGCGAGGCCGCTGACGGCGTGGAGGCCGTCGAGCTCGCCACCCGCCTGCGGCCGGACGTGGCGCTGATGGACATCCGCATGCCGCGGATGGACGGCCTGGAGGCGCTGCGCCGGCTGGCCGGTCAGGGCGTCGCGAACCCGGTCAACGTGGTCGTGGTGACCACCTTCGACCTGGACGAGTACGTGCATGCCGCGCTGCGCAACGGCGCCTGCGGCTTCCTGCTCAAGGACTCCGGCCCGGCGCTGCTGATCGAGGCGGTGCGTGCGGCCGCGACCGGTGACGCGCTGATCAGCCCGTCCATCACGGTCCGGCTGCTTGAGCACCTGACCCCGCCCGCGCCGGTCCGCCAGGACCTCGGCGACCTGTCCCCACGCGAACTCGACGTGGTCCGGCTGGCCGCCCAGGGCCGCACGAACGCGGAGATCGCCGCCCAGCTCTTCATCTCGGTCGGCACCGTCAAGACGCATCTCAGCAGCGTCCAGGCCAAGCTCGGCGCCAGGAACCGGGTGGAGATTGCGGCCTGGGCCTGGGAACGCCGCCTCGTCGCTCCGGGTGCCCGCTAGGGCGTGTGTGACGGACCGGCACGTGTGAAGGGGAATGTCCCGGCGCGTGGATCATCGCGATGCCGGGACACCCCCTCACGCTCGCCTCTCCCGTGGCGCCCGCTGGGATCATCATGCGCTAATTGCAAAAGCATGGCAATAACATCTGCCCACTTCCGCGGCGGTCCGGCCCGCACGCTCCCGCGGGCACCGGCGCCGCGGTGGTCCCGCCCAGACCGAAGACCACGGGGCTGATTCCGCCGTCAATCTCCTGTAGATCACCCTGACTAGGGTGATAAGTATGGATATAACGCTGTCCGCACTTGAAGTGGCGGGAACCGAGAACGGGCGCACCGGCGCCGAGGCGCTGGAGGCCACGGCGCGCACGGTGCGGCGCGTCGATGAGCTGGGATACAAGCGGGTCTGGTTCGCGGAGCACCACGGTTCGCCGTTCGCGTCGAGCGTGGTGCCGTCGGTGCTCATCGCACACTTCGCGGCGCAGACCCGGCGGATCCGGCTCGGGTCCGGCGGGGTGCTCGCGCCGAACCACGCGCCGCTCGCGCTCGCGGAGCAGTTCGCCACGCTTGCCACGCTCTACCCGGGCCGCATCGACCTCGGAGTGGGCCGGGGGCCGGGGACGCACGACCAGTCGATCGCGCGGGCGCTGCGACGCGGTGGCGAGCCGGCCACTGACGCGGAGTACCAGGCGGACGTGGAGGCGCTGTTCGACTACGTCTCCGACAAGACCGATGTGCGGCTGATCGCGGGACAGCGTCTGGGCCTCGGCGGGCCCGCGCCGTGGCTGCTGTCGTCCAGCCCGAACGGGGCGGAGTTCGCCGCGCGGCTTGGCGTGCCGATCGCGCTGGCGCATCACATCCGGCCGCACAACACGGTCGCGGCCGCGCAGCGGTACCGGGAGCTGTTCACGCCGTCGCAGTGGGCGGACCGGCCGTACGTGATGGTCGCCGTCGAAACGGCAGTGGCCGAGACCGAGGAGGAGGTGGCGTTCCTGAGCCGGCCGATGGACCTGGCGAAGGTCGCGCTGGTCGCGGGCCGCGGCGAGTCCGCACTGCACGCACCGGAGCAGGCCGCAACGATGGAGCTCCCGGAAGACCTGCGGCCGATGATCGCGGAGCACAGCGCGGCGCAGGTCCGCGGCACCGTGGAGACGGCCGGCCGGCGGTTCGAGGAGCTCACGGCGCTTACCGGCGCGGACGAGCTGATGCTGATGACGGTGATCTACGACCCGGAGGCGCGGGTCCGCTCCTACGAGCTGGCGGCCAAGGCGGCCGGGCTGTCCTGAGCCCGCGAAAAGGCCCCCGGGAGGATCTCCCGGGGGCCTTCACATGAGGTGGATTACTTGGTGAGCGCGGAGAGCGTCGGGTCGTTGGCGTACGCCTCGGCCGCGTTCGCCTTGGTCACGATGACCGGCGGGAGCAGGTAGGACGGGACGACCTTGACGCCGTTGTTGTACGACTTGGTGTCGTTCACCTGCGGCGTGGTGCCGGCCTGCAGCGCCTTGGCCATGTCGATCGACGCCTTGACCAGGTTGCGGGTGTCCTTGTTGATCGTCGAGTACTGCTCGCCCGCCATGATCGACTTGACCGACTCAACCTCGGAGTCCTGGCCGGTCACGACCGGGATCGGCTTGCCGGCGCTCTTCACCGAGGTGATGATCGCGCGGGCCAGCGTGTCGTTCGGGGACAGGACGCCGTCAAGCGTCTTGGTGCCGTTGTAGGTCGAGGTGAGCAGCGCGTCCATGCGACGCTGCGCGCCCTCGGCCTTCCAGCCCTCGATCGCGGTCTGGTTGACCGCGGCCTGGCCGGAGCCGACGACCACGTTGCCCTTGTCGATCTCCGGCTTGAGCACGCTCATCGCGCCGTCGAAGAAGACACCGGCGTTGTTGTCGTCCGGCGAGCCGGAGAACAGCTCGACCGTGTACGGGCCGGTCGGCTTCTTGGCCTTCATGCCCTCGAGCAGCGCCTGGCCCTGCAGCTCGCCGACCTTGAAGTTGTCGAACGCGACGTAGTAGTCGACGTTCGCGGTGCCCTTGATCAGGCGGTCGTAGGCGATGACCACGGCGCCGGCGGCGTGCGCGGCGTCCACCTGGGCGGAGAGCTGCGCGGCGTCGGTCGCGCCGATGATGATGACCTTGGCCTGCTTGGTCGTCATGGCGGTGATCTGGTTCTGCTGGTCCGCCACGGTGGTGGAGGCGCCGGCGTACTGCACGTCGGCCTTGAAACCGGCGTCCGCCAGGCCCTTGGTGAACAGGTCACCGGCGAGGACCCAGTTCTCCGAGGTCTTGGACGGCAGCGCCACACCGATCAGCGAGTCGGCGGGGAAGCCGCCGGACGCGCCGCCGCTGCTGCCGCCGGACGGCGTCCCGCCCTCACGCTCGGAGCCGCACGCGGTGACGGTCAAAGCCAGCAGAGCGGCCGCGCTGATCGCGACGCTTCTGGCGAGGTACTTACGCATGGTGGGAGGTGCCCTTCTTATGGTGTTGGTACGGGGCGAGCGGACCTGCCCGCCCCGCGTAGAGGTGGACGGCGGTCAGCCGGCCACCGGGGTCTGTTCCTTCTGCACCGGGCCGGTCGCGGCCGGTGTAGAGGGACCACTGCCACGGAATCCCTTGGTGATCGAGCCGATGATCGAGAATCGGCCCTGGCTCTTGTTGTAGACGTCGAGCGCGACCGCGAGCAGCAGCACCACGCCCTTGATCATCTGGACCAGGTCGGCGCCGATGCCCTTGAGGATCAGGCCGTTGTTGAGGATGGCCATCACCAGGCCGCCGACGATGGAACCGGAGACCGTGCCGAGACCGCCGGAGACCGCGGCGCCGCCGATGAAGACGGCCGCGATCGCGTCCAGCTCCCAGCTGAGGCCGTCCTGCGGGCCGGAGGCCCGGGACCGGGCCACGAAGATCATGCCGGCAAGCGCGGCAAGCACGCCCATGTTCATCATGACCATGAAGTTGACCCGCTTGAGCTTCACGCCGGACAGCTCGGCGGCGCGGGAGTTGCCGCCGACCGCGTAGATGTGCCGGCCGGCCGCGGTGTTGCGGGTGTAGAACGAGTACACCACGACCAGGACGCCGAGGATGATGCCGGAGATCGGGAAGCTGGTGCCCACCCGGCCGCCGGCGAACCGGAACGTGGCGAACAGGATGACAGCGATCAGCACGCCGACGCGGATGGCGGCGACCCAGAGCGGGGCCGGGTCCGCGTGCATCCGGTTACGGGTACGGCGCTGCTGCCACTCGCGGACGATCACCACGACGCAAATCAGGAAGCCCAGCAGCAGCGTCGGATTGTTGAAGTTCGTGTTCGGGCCGACGTCGGGAAGGAAGCCGCCACCGATGTCCTGGAAGCCCTCCGGCACCGCGATCGACTGCGACTTGCCGACCCACTGGTTGGCGCCGCGGAAGATCAGCATGCCGGCCAGCGTGACGATGAACGCGGGTACGCCGACGTAGGCGACCCAGAAGCCCTGCCACGCGCCGACCAGCGCACCGACGCCCAGGCCGAGGAGCAGCGCCAGGAACCAGTGGATCTGCTGGTCCTGCATCAGCTTCGCGACCACGATGCCGGTGAACGCGGCGACCGAGCCGACCGAGAGGTCGATGTGGCCGGCCACGATCACCATCAGCATGCCGATGGCCAGGATCAGGATGTAGGAGTACTGGCTGACGACCGCGATCAGGTTGCCGGAACTGAGCGTCAGGCCCTCGGTCCAGACCTGGAAGAACAGCACGATCGCCACCAGGGCGAAGATCATGCCGAACTGGCGTGCGTTGCTTGTCGTACCCCCGAAGAGGTTTTTCTGAAGATCCTTGATTCGGCTCATCGCGTCTGCATCTTCTTGTTGGAGGTCATCTGCTTCATGAGGTTTTCCTGGGTCGCGTCGGCCCGCTCGATGACACCCGTGATGGCGCCCTCGAAGACGGTGTAGATGCGGTCACAGAGGCCGAGCAGCTCAGGCAGCTCCGAGGAGATGACGATCACGCCCTTACCCTGGTCGGCGAGCTGCTGGATGATGCCGTAGATCTCGTACTTCGCGCCCACGTCGATGCCGCGGGTGGGCTCGTCGAGGATCAGCAGGTCCGGGTCGGTGAACATCCACTTCGCCAGGACGACCTTCTGCTGGTTGCCGCCGGAGAGCTTGTTGACGCCCTCGTCGACGGTGGGCGTCTTGATCCGCAGGCTCTTGCGGTAGCCCTCGGCCGCCTCGTACTCGGCGACCTCGTCAAGCTTGAAGAGCTTGGTGATCTTCGACAGCTTGGCCGCGACGGTGGACGTCTTGATGTCGTCAAGCAGGTTGAGCCCGACCGCCTTACGGTCCTCGCTGACGTAGGCGAGGCCCTGGTCGATCGCGTCCGAGACCGTCTTGATCTCGATCCGCTTGCCGTCCTTGAAGATCTCACCGCCCTCGTAGACGCCGTAGGAGCGGCCGAAGATGCTCATCGCCAGCTCCGTGCGACCGGCGCCCATCAGGCCGGCGAATCCGACGATCTCGCCGCGCCGCACAGTGAAGTTCGAGTGCTTGGCGACCAGGCGGTCCGCGGAGATCGGGTGCCTGACGGTCCAGTCGCGGACCTCGAAGAAGACCTCGCCGATCTTCGGCGTGTGGTCCGGGTAGCGGTTGGTCAGCTCGCGGCCGACCATGGCGCGCACGATCCGGTCCTCGTCGACGCCGTCCGCCTTCACGTCAAGCGTCTCGACGGTCTTGCCGTCCCGGATGATCGTGATGGAGTCCGCGATCGCCTCGATCTCGTTGAGCTTGTGCGAGATGATGATCGAGGTGATGCCGCGCTCCCGGAAGCCGCGGAGCAGGTCCAGCAGGTGCTGGGAGTCGTTCTCGTTCAGCGCCGCGGTCGGCTCGTCGAGGATGAGCAGCTTGACGTCCTTCGCGAACGCCTTGGCGATCTCGATGAGCTGCTGCTTGCCGACGCCGAGGTCCTTGACGAGCGTGTCCGGGTCCTCCTCGAGGCCGACCCGGGCCATCAGGTCCATCGCCTTGAGCTGGGCCGCGGTCCAGTCGATCGCGCCGTTCTTCTTCGGCTCGTTGCCCAGGAAGATGTTCTCGGTGATCGACATGAGCGGGATCAGCGCGAGTTCCTGGTGGATGATCACGATGCCGGCGTTCTCGCTGGCCCGGATGTCACCGAACCGGACCTCGGAACCCTGGTAGACGATCTGCCCGTCGTAGCTTCCGTACGGGTAGACGCCGCTGAGCACCTTCATCAGGGTCGACTTGCCGGCGCCGTTCTCACCACAGATCGCATGGATCTCGCCGGCGCGGACACGCAGCGAAACGTCAGAGAGCGCTTTCACACCAGGGAACTCCTTGGTGATCCCGCGCATCTCCAGCAGAACCGGGGCACTGCTCATGGCCTGGGCTCCGCGGCCCTGGACCGTACGGTGCACGGACGGGAATCCCCGTGCCGCTTCACGACCGTCATGGTTGCCTCCGGGAGGATGATCTACATCAGCTGACGTGCATTTGTTGCGGGGAAGAACTTATTTTAAGGCGAACACGTTTCGCAAGATCCCGCACGACCGACGGTGGTAACAATTCGGTAGTCGACGTGTGCTATAGCCCTCACCGTCACTCGCTAAATCCCCAAAAATCAAGATATAACGGTACGAATCAGCGCACTTGAACTCACGTAAAGTGATCAACCTGCGGCCGTGCCGTGATCCACATCCTGTGCTCGCTCCACAATCCGGGACCCCGCGCCCAGAATCACGCCCCCTTTCCCCGCCCCCTGATGCCACAAACCCGCCCTTGTTTGTTGCCCGGCCACCCAAACACCGCCCCGCTTCCGCCGTCGCCGGCCGCCCCATCACGCAAGATCGCTTCCGCCGCAGGTGAGGGCCCGCGCGGGTGCCGGAGCCGGACTCGACGATCACCAAACGTCGCCCGGCCGCCCCGCGGACAACAGTGACCAGCGACACGGGCAAGATCACCTCGACGTCGTCGTTCTGCGGCTCGGCACCCACCACTGCGCGACCCGTCACGCTGCGAAGCAGGTCCTCGACAGGACGCCGCGCCCCGCGGGTCGCGTGGACTCCACGAGGGGCACGCCGGGCACGCACGGCCGCGCCGAGTTGCGAGGTTGTGCGAGCCGCAGGGCCGAGTCGAGCCGCAGGGCCGCCAGGCCCGCCAGACCCGCCAGGCAAGTCGCGAGGCCGCGGGGCCGCGGCAAGTCACGCCATCGCGGGACCGCGGCAAGTCACGCCATCGCGGGGCCGTGGCGAGTCACGACATCGCGGCGAGCACGGCGCGAAGGCGGGTGGAAGCGGAGCACCGGCGAAGCCTGCGAGAGGTCGAGGTCTGTCGCCGAGGCGGCCCTCTTGCACCTACTGAGGTTCGCGGTCAGGGGCGCGGGTTCGGGCACTCCGTGCCCGAAATTTCGGCATATAGAACCCTGACGCGCGCTCACCCTTACCGCGAATCCTCAAGAGTCACCGTCGACTCGGATGCACACCTCGGTTACCACCTTCCCGAACAGTCCAGCGCGCCCAGTGTGTGGGCCGCACAGTCGCGGACCCGCAAGGCCCGAGCCACCCCGGGAGCGGGAAGGCCAGGACTCAGGGCTTGGTCATTGCCTTCTTGACCAGGGCGGCGGCCTGTTGCCGGATCGACGGGAGCTGGTTGTAGAGAGCGGTGCCGGGGCACTCGGTCAACACACCGTCGCGGTGGGCGGAGATGCGGGCGAAGATGACCGTGTTGCCGATGTTGTAGCGATTCTTGGCATGGGATTTCAGGATGACCTGGCCACTGACGTCCGCGGCCTCCGCCCCGAGTTTCCAGGCGGCGATGTGGGCCAGCGAACGGAGCGCAGCGGCGGAGGCGCCCTTCGAGGTGTAGGTGCCGAGCACGACGACGCCGACCGAGTCGTCGTTGAAGCCGAGCGTGTGGATGCCGTACACGGGGAGTTCGGCACCGCCGGCACGTCCTTCGTAGACGGTCCCGCACTTGTCCACAAGGAAGTTGTAGCCAATGTCGCCCCATTTGCGACTCTTGGTATGGTAGATGTGGATGCTCCGGATGATCGCGGGTGACTGGGCGCAGGTGTAGTTGTTCGTGCCGGCGGTGTGGTGCACGAACATCACCTTGGGCGCGCCGGTGTAGGCGAATCCCGGATCGACGATTGACTCGTCGGCCTTCCAGGCGGCACGGTCGACAAGTGCCGGCGCGCCCACCAATGGTGTCGGGAGAACAGCGGCCGCTGCAGGTGCGGCGGTTACGGGCGGCGCCGTCGGGTAGGCGGTCGCCTCGGTGCGGGCAGAGCCGCCGACAGAGGTCCGAGCGGACACGGTGGCAGAGTTGGGAGCGGACGCGGTGGACTGGCTCCCAGCCGCATCACGGTCTGAGACATCCGGATTGACCAGTTCCAAGCGCAGCGCCGGCGGGAGCGGTGCGCGGCCGAGCGAGCGGATGCGAACCTCCACACCGTCCGCTCGGCCGATCCACAGCGGATCGGTGCCGCCACGGGCCGCGGGTGCGTCGTCGGGACCGTGTTGCTGCTCCAGGTCGAGCGGCGTCCATCCACTCCAGACGTTGTCCGTTCGGGTGCGCACCGACGCCGAGCCAGCGATCGACTGCGCCGCGTCGGGCCAGGTGATGCCGATCAAGCTGAACGGGCGGACCGTACGCGGCGGCAGCGTAACCGTGCCACCGTCCCGGGCGGCGGCAAGCTCCAGTTGCTGCACCGACGGGTCGGTCCGGTCGGTCACCGCGACGCCCACGCCACCGGCGCTCAGCGTTGCGACGGTCAGGGCGGGCAGAATCCATCCGCGCATCGGCACTTCGACACCCCCGTGATCGGCCGTTGCTTCCACGCGAGGCTAACCCTAGAAAGGCCCCCTGATCGGCCGAAACCGGCATAGCGCTCGTTTCCGGGATGGCCGGCTGGTACACCCGCCGGTCCGCGCGTCGCGAAGTGTCACAGGTGCCCGAGAAAACCGTGCGCCTGTGAATCCGTGCGCCCGTGAAACCGTGCGCCCGACAAACCGCATGCCCGAGAAAACCGTGTGCCCGAGGGAACCGTCCGCCCGAGAAACTGTGCGCACGAGAGAACCGTGCGCACGCAGACCTCGATCACGGTCCTCCCGAAACGTCCGGATCGGTCCGTCGGCCGCTCCATCAAGGGCCCGAGTAGCGGCGGTCGTTACGCGCTGCCGCGGACCACAAGTTCGACCGGCAGTACGGTCCGGCCGGGCGGTTCGCCGGCCAGCAGGCGTGCGGCCTCCGCGACCGCCACCGCCCCCATCCGCCGCTTGTCCAGGCTGACGCTGGTCAGCGGTGGATCTATCAGCTCCCCGATCGGCAGTCCGTCAAAGCCGACCACCGCACAGTCCCCCGGGATCGTCACGCCCAGGCGGCGGGCGGCCCGGTAGGCGCCGAGCGCGAGCAGGTCGTTGAAGGTGAACACCGCGGTCACCTCCGGCCGGGCGGCGCGCAGGCGGGTGAAGGCGTCCTCTCCCGACTCGACCGCCTGCACCGCGTCGACGATCGCGCCGTCCGGAACGGTCAGCCCGTGCGCGGCCGCGGCGGCCAGGAACGGTGGTCGCCGATCATGATCGGTCCCGCCGGTGCAGTCGATCATGCCGATCACTCGGTGGCCGCGGGATGCCAGGTGTGCGACTGCGGCCTGCACGCCGGCCGCCATGTCCGCCTCGACAACGCCGAACGCGGGCTCGCGCACCGGGCGGCCCATCACCACGAGCGGCAATCCCTCCAGCGCGGTGACGAGCGTGGCGTCCGGCGAGCTGAGGTAGCCGACGATCACGTCCACCTGGGCTCCGAGCGTGCGGATCAGGTCCGGCTCGCGGGTCTCGTCGTCCTGGGTGCTGCTGATCAGGACCTGCCAGCCGCGCTCTTCCGCGGCCTCGATCACGCCGGCGATCAGCTCGGGGAAGAACGGGTTCATCACGTCGGAGACGATCAGGCCGAGCGTGGTGGCGCCGGGGCGGACCAGGCCACGGCCGAAGCGGGACGGCCGGTAGTTCAGATCGCGGGCCGCGTCGAGCACGCGGCGGCGGGTCTCAGGGTCGATCTCGCCCTTGTCGTTGATCGCCCGGGACACGGTCTGGTGGGAGACGCCGGCCAGTCTGGCTACGTCCTTGAGGGTGACGCGCCGGGGCGGCTGCTGCTGTTCGCTCACGATCGTCGCATCGTATCCGGCCCACCGGAAAAGCCACTGGACGCCGGCCGCGCCTTCCCGTTAACGTTAACGTGATCGTTCACGGGAACGTTAACGGAGGAGATCATGGATATCCTGGCACTGCTCCTGAGCGTCGAGGCGACGAAGCGCTCATCCCGGTCGGCCCTGCCGGACGCGCCGGTAAAGAAGGAGAAACGGCGCTGGTGGCGGCTCACCAAGCGGCCAGAGTGACCCCACAGCCGCGCCCGCTCAAGCAGGCGCGCCTGCGCACCCTCACCAGCCGGCGCAGACGCACCACGAAGCCGGACCCCAGGAACGCGGCGAGGCCCGGCCGCACCGGCCGGGCCTCACGTCGTACCCGCGAAAGGTTTATGCCGCTGACAGGGTTTCGAAGTCGTCGTCGGAGAGGGTGATCTGGGCGGCGGAGACGTTCTGCTCAAGGTGCTTGACTGAGGACGTGCCGGGGATCGGGAGGATCACCGGGGAGCGGCGGAGCAGCCAGGCCAGCGCGACCTGGGACGGCGTGGCGCCGAGACGCTTCGCCGGCGCCTCAAGCGGGCCGCCGGCGCGCGCGAGACGGCCGGTCGCCAGCGGGTGCCACGGGATGAACGCGATGTCGTTCGCCTCCGCGTATTCGAGGACGTCCTCGGCGGCGCGATCCGCCACGTTGTAGCGGTTCTGCACGGCGACGATCGGCGCGATCGCGCGCGCGGCCTCGATCTGCGCGACCGTCACCTCGGACAGGCCGATGTGCTGGATCTTGCCCTCCGTGCGGAGTGCGTCCAGCTCGCCGATCTGGTCCTCGAGCGGAACCTTCGCGTCGATGCGGTGCAGCTGGAGCAGCGGGATGCGCTCCAGGCCGAGGTGGCGCAGGTTCAGCTCGGTCTGCTGGCGCAGGTACTCGGGGCGGCCGACCGGGGTCCAGATGTTCGGGCCCTGGCGGGTGAAGCCGACCTTGGTGGCAATGACCAGATTGTCACGGTACGGGTGAATCGCCTTCTTCAGCAGCAGGTCTGCCGTGTACGGGCCGTACGCATCCGCGGTGTCGATAAGCGTGATGCCGAGATCGACGGTACGGCGGAGCACGCGCAGCGCCTCGTCCGGGTCGGCCGGGTCACCCCAGACGCCAGGGCCGGTGAGCTGCATCGTCCCGTAGCCGAGCCGGGTGACGGGCAGGTCGCCGCCGATCGCGTACGAACCGGACGGCGTGGCGGACAGCAGGGTCTCGGACATGCGATGCCTTTCCTCAGGGGCGGTACACCATCATCTGACACCCATCATTTCCCGCCTGCCATGTAACAAAAGTCATCCCATGTTTCCGGCGTGTATGGGTAGCGTGTCCGGGTGCTCGGACCCTACAGAGACCTGCTGCGTGACCCGCGTGTCCGCACGCCCTTCGCGCTCGCCGTGATCGCCCGCCTGCCGTTCGCGATGGTGCCGCTCGGCCTGGTCGTGCTGGTCGAGGAGATCCGTGGCGAGTACTCCACCGCCGGCCTTGTCACCGGCGCGTTCGCCCTGGCCACGGCCGCGGGAACGCCTGTGTGGGCGTCGATGCTGGACCGGTTCGGACAGCCGCGCGTGGTGGCCGGGACCGCGGTCGCGTCGTCCGCGTTCCTGGTGGCGCTGACGCTGCTCGCCGTGCAGGGCGCGCCGGACGCGGTGCTGGTCGCGATGGCCGCTCTTGTCGGCATCATGTTCCCGCCGCTGAACCCGGCGATGCGGGTGGCCTGGTCCGCGGTGATCCCGGACGAGTCGCGCCGGGAGTCGGCGTGGGCGATGGACGCCGCGGCCGTGGAGACCATCTTCGTGGCCGGCCCGCTGCTGCTGACACTGCTGCTGACCGGCCCGCCCGCGCTGCCGCTGCTTGTCACAGCCGGGCTGATGACCGGCGGCGCGATCGGATACGTCCGGACCTATGCCGCCATATCCTGGCGGTCCGACGCCTCCACCTCCTCCCGGCGCGGCAGGTCCCCGCTGCGCGCGCCCGGCGTGCTGCTGACAGTGCTCACCGCCGCCGGCGTGGCGATCGGATTCGGTCACTTCGACGTGGGGCTCACCGCGACCGCGGAACGCATCTTCGAGTCGACCGGGATGCTCGGCGTTTTGTTCGCGTTCGTCGCCAGCGGCAGCGCGGCCGGCGGACTTGTCTACGGCGCACGGCGCTGGCCCGGGCAGCCCCGCCACCGGCTGCCGCTGACAATCGCCGGCTACGGCCTCGGCACCGGGCTGATCGCGCTGCTGATCTCGGCCACCGGCCACCCGCCGCTGCTCGTGCTGCTGCCACTGCTCACCCTGACCGGGCTGACAATCGCGCCCAGCCTGATCATCCAGCAGTCGCTCGTCGACACGTTCACGGCCGCGGACCGGCGCAGCGAGGCCCAGGGCTGGCTCTCCACAGGCATCACCGCGGGCAACGCGGGCGGGATGGCGATCGCCGGCCCGCTCATCGACAACGCCGGGCCGGCCGCCGCGTTCGCCGGCGCGGCCGTGGCACTGCTGACCACCGCCGTGCTGGCGACGGCGGCGCAACGCTGGTGGCGGCCCGTCCCGCGCGATCGAGGTCTCGCGCGGGACGGTGCCTGAGAGGACGTCCGTCGCGGCCCGGCCTCAGCTGACCTCTTCCACCTTGATGCTCGGGCCACCCGGCAGGATCGTGACGGTGTCGAAGCCGGCCTCGGTCCGCTCCTTGTAGGTGACCTCAACCTCCGTGACCACCTGCGCGACAATGCCGGCCGGCGGCACAACCTCCAGGTCCAGCAGCAGGTCGCGCGGGTTGAAGCCCTGCGGCGAGGTACGCGTCAGCGTCACCGTGTAGCCGGGCGTCGGCATCTGCAGGCGGCCGGCGACCCGCAGCGTGAACGGGCCGGGCGGCTGACGGTTGACGAACGCCGTCCACTCCGCCTCGATCGGCAGCGCACTGCCGGGGTTGTCGAGCACGTCGATCCGCTCCCGTGTGGTGGCGCCGACCACCTCGACGCCGACGGTGCCGAGCGTACTCGTGACCGGCAGCGACACCTCGTACGGCGTCTCCACCGGCAGGCCCACGCCAGCAAGCGTGCCGACGACCTCGATCTCCCAGTACTCGGGCTGGCGCACGTACACAAGCGGCACCAGGCCGACCGTCATGTTCGCCCACGGCTTGGTGCCCTTGACCCGCAGAACGTACTGCGGCGGGAACGTCTTCAGCATGATCACGTCGGCCGACTCGAAGTCGATCAGCCGGCTGGTGGTGGCGGGCGGCGCTTCGGTGAACGTCCTCAGCTGGACCTCGTCCGGGCCCAGGTGGCTCTCGCTGGTCATCCGGCTCTCCCTTCTGTTTCAAGGAGGAGCCGGCGGCCCCGCGCGCGGATACTGTCGGGTTCTGTCGTACCCCATGTCGAGGCGCGGTCCAGGCGGTGCGCGGCGCGGAAGCCCTCTCCCTCGCGCCGGTCACCGAGCAGCCGTGACAGCATGGGCCGCATGACGACCTGGCGGGACGTGGAGGAGGCGGCGCCGGAGTTCGCGGCGCGGGTGCGGGGGCTGTTCGACGCGCACAAGCACAAGACGATCGCGACGCTGCGGGCGGACGGTGGGCCGCGGATCTCCGGGATCGAGGCGTCGTTCGACGGGGGCGAGCTGACGTTCGGGTCGATGACGCACGCGCGCAAGGGGGCGGATCTGCACCGGGATCCCCGCTTCTCGCTGCACAGCGCCACTGTGGATCCGGTCGAGGGTGCGGAGGCGGACTGGCCGGGTGAGGCGAAGGTGTCCGGGCTTGCGCTGCCCGCGGGGCCGATCGTCGGCGGGCCGCCCGGCGAGCTGTTCCGCGCCACCATCACCTCGGTCACGCACACCCACCTCAACCCCGAGGCCACGCTCCTCGTCGTCGAGTGGTGGACGCCCACCCACGGCCTCCGCAGCCGCGAGCGGGAGTAACCACGCAACAACCACCCTGATCGCGTGCCGAGCCACGCCCGGATTCGTGAATCAGCCACCTCCCGGACCGGTGAACGCCCGGACGGGCCCGCCTACAGGGCGTTCCACGCTGCCGGGAATTCCACTTCCCAAAGGTCCCTGCGAATGAACGTGAATCACGTTAAGTGAAAACTATCTGACGTTCCGTGACGCGGGACCGGTAGATGATAATCGATGCGGGCAGCGATTCGAAAGGTCTTGCGACGCGGGGCCGATGCCCGCGGGAGCAAACGGCACGCGACCACGACGAGAGTGGGAATATCCGCTTTTGATAGGGTTTGGTGGTTCTCATGATCTATGCAACCGCCCGGAGGTCCACCGATCCGCCACCGCGCCACCCGACGCCGCACCATGATGACCGCCCTCGGCAGCGCCACGCTCGGCGGACAGGCCGGCAGAGGCGTCCGGCCGCGACCCGAACGGGTACGGCGCAGCCGCTCGCCTGGGTGATCTTCGCGGGGTCTGCGCCGAATGTCCGTAGGCGCACGCCGGGAGCGCATACCGTGATCGCGTCAACCTTGATCAGCGCCATCCGGGAAGGCGTATCGCCTCCGGCCTTCCATATAGGACAGTGAAGACATGGGTCGATCTTCGCTCACCGCCCTGGTGCCACTGCTCATCCTGACCGCCACGACCTCAGCCTGTGGGGTGGTGAGCCGTAATCCGGCCGCCACACTGCCCGCCGGCACCGTGCACGTGCTCCACTCCGCGAGCGTCGCACAACTGCCCGGTGGACGGGAGGCGCGTGGCGCGGGGCTCGTCGGCGGGCATGCGCTGCTGCACGTCCGGGAGACCGGCGTGGTGACGCGGGTCGACCGGCTCACCGCTCAGCGGTGGGGTCTGCCGGACGAGGTGCGCGCGGACGACGGCCACGAGCTGGTCTGGGCGTCGCTGTCGCTCGGCGGGCGCCAGTGGCGCAACAGCGACCGGGACGTGGAGTGGGCGACCATCTCGGTGCTGGCCGGCGGCGTGCGGACCACGCTCACCGTGCCGCTGACCGGCTCGATGGACCCGCAGGCGTACGCGGACGCGGTAATTGTCAGCGTGCCGCACGACGCGCCGGTGCTGCTGCAGCTGACCGACGACGGCGTCACCCAGAGCATCGACGTCCGCGCGGGCGCCAGGATCGACGACGCGCGCGGCGAGTACCCGCGCCCGCTGCAGGACCAGGGCCTCCGGTACGCCGGGAACGGCGCCTACCCCACCGGCGAGACAGTGCGGTTCCAGGCGCTCGCGGACGGGTACTCGCTGGAGCCGTGGGCGCCCGGCCTCGGCTGGGCACGGGACGGGCGCGCCTGGCTGGCGATCAAACGGCTCCGGGTCTCCGGCGGTGAGCCGCGGGAGGAGCTGACGCTCGACCCGTCGCGCACGTTCTCCGTGACGACCCCGGAGGGCGACGTGCACGTGGCCGACTCGGACCGGATCGCGGTGGATCTGAGCAGCGGCATCATCCCGCACGGCGTCTACGTCGAGGTGCCGGCCACGTTCCGGTACGGCGTGCTGCGGTTCGCCCCGGCCGGCCTGAAGCGCGGCCTGGACCCGGTCGACTGGCAGCGCCCACCGGCCCCCGCGGACTTCCCCATAAGTCTCAGCTGAGTCCAAAGCACGCCGATGGGCAGTTGGTGGAGGCCCGGGCCGAGGGACGTGACACGCGTGACTGGGGGTCCGCGGTCACCAACACCTCGATCGTGCTGGTCGGCGCCTACTTCGTCTGGTACGCGGCCGGCTGGGGCTCGGAGTGGACCCGCACTGTCGTCACGGACATCGTCTACGTACCGCTGGCGCTGGCGTTCACCGCACTTGCGGCGCGGGCCGCGTGTTACCGGCGGCTCGACCGGGCGGTCCGGCGCGCCTGGTGGGTGATCACCGCCGGATTCGCCTGCCAGCTGGTGGCGCACACGTCGTGGCTGATCGAGGAGACAGTCCTGCACCGGGACGTGTACCCCGCGTTCGCCGACTACTGGTTCCTCGCGTTCGTCCCGGTGATGTTCGCCGGCCTGCTGACGCTGCCCGGCGCGAACCGGAGGCAGCGCGACCACATCCGGTTGACGCTTGACGTGCTCACCGTCGGCGCCGGCACGTTCATGGTCTTCTGGTACCTGGTGCTCGGCCCGGTGATCGCCGCGAACGATTCAAGCCTCGGCACCAAGCTGCTGACAGTGGCGTTCCCGGTCGGCGACCTGGTACTCGTGCTGGCGGTGAGCACTGTGGCGCTGCGCCGCGCGACCCGGTCCGTGCAGGGCCCGGCCACGGTGCTGGCGTGCGCGATCGTCATGTTCGTGATCGCGGACATCAGCTACGTCTACATCCAGCTGCACGGCGGGTTCACCGGCGGCGACTGGCCGGACATGTTCTGGCTGGCCGGCTGCCTGCTGCTGGTGCTTGCCGCGGACCGGCAGTACCGCTGGGCGGAGAACCTGCAGATCCGCAAGGAACGGCGGCTGGTCGGCGCGCACCTGATCCCCTACGGCGCGATCGTGGTCGCCTACGGGCTGCTCGGCGTGGTGGCCGGTGCGGAGGGCGCGTACCCGTTCGGTGGCATGGTGGTCGGCTCGATCGCGCTTACCGGGCTGGTGCTGCTGCGGCAGGTCTACGCGCTCAAGGAGAACCAGGAGCTGGCCGTCACCGACCCGCTGACCGGGCTGGCCAACCGGTCGCTGGTCAACGACCGGCTGGCCGCGGTGACCGCCCAGCCGATCCGCGCGCACCGGCGTACGGCAGTGCTGCTCATCGACCTCGACCGGTTCAAGCCGATCAACGACGGCTACGGCCACGAGGCCGGTGACGCGGTCCTGGTCGCGGTCGGCGCCGCACTACTGTCCTGCGTGCGCCGCAAGGACACGGTCGGCCGGCTGGGCGGTGACGAGTTCGCGGTGATCCTGGAGGACCTGCCGGACCAGGCCGCGGCCGAGACGACCGCGCAACGCATCCTTGAGGCGCTGCGCCTGCCGGTGCTCTTCGGTGCACACCTGCTCGGCGTGGAGGCAAGCATCGGCGTCGCGTTCCGGAACACACCCACCGCGGACGGCGACACGCTGCTGCACCAGGCGGACGTGGCCATGTACACAGCGAAACGCGCGGGCCGCGGCCGGTACGCGGTCTACGCGCCGGAGCTGGACGGCAGCACCCGGGACGCGGGCCTGCGCCGGGCGATCGAGACCGGCCGGATGGTGCTGCACTACCAGCCGGAGTTCGCGCTCGCGGACGGCCGGATCACCCGCATCGAGGCGCTGGTCCGCTGGGACCACCCCACGCACGGCCTGCTGATGCCTGAGGACTTCATCGACCTCGCGGACGAGACCGGCGCGATCACCCAGCTCGGCGAATGGGTGCTGCGGAGGGCGTGCCGCGACGCCCGCCACTTCCCGTGCGGTGTCGCGATCAACGTCTCGAAACGCCAGTTGGCCCAGCCCGACCTGGTCGCGTCCGTCCGCCGGGTCCTGCACGACACCGGCCTGCCCGCGAGCCGCCTCACGCTCGAGGTCACCGAGACCGCGCTGCTGCCCGCTGACGACCAGCTGCACGCCCGTCTCAACGACCTGCGCGCGCTGGGCGTCTCGCTCACTGTCGACGACTTCGGAGTCGGCGATGCCGCGCTCAACGTCCTGCGCCGCCTGCCGGTGTCCGCCTTCAAGATCCATGGCTCGCTCACCGCCGGCGTCCACGCCGACATCTCGGCCCGCGCGCTTGTCGCCGCGCTTGTCGACGCCGGTCACGCGCTCGGCCTGGAGGTCGTCGCGGAGGCCACCGAAAACGCGGAACAGGTGGCCGCGCTCCGCACGATGGGCTGCGACCGGGCCCAGGGCTTCCAGCTCTGCCCGCCTCTCCCGCACGCGGAGCTGGAAGAACGCCTGGCCACTCTGCTCAGCGCGCAGAGCTGAGACCCGCCGGTTGGCTACGATCCAGCGGCGGTCAGGACTCCAGCGCCATCATCGCGTCGATCGAGAGCACCCGGGCGTTCTGCAGCGCCACGACCTCCCAGCGCTCGTTCTGCCGGACCACCGTGATCAGCTGCATCGTGGAGCGGTGGGCCGGCGGCGCGTCCTCGCCGGGGAGCTGGATGCCGGCCCGGTGGTGCAGCACGCCCCAGCCGGGACGGATGATCCGGGCGATCGGCACCTCGCTGCGTTCCAGCCGGGAGCCTTTCATCACGGTGTCGAAGATCGGCTGGGTGACCGCGATCAGTTCCGCACGTCCCTTGAGGATCGTGCCGTCGAACTCGACGAAGTCGGCGTCCTCCGCGAAGTCGCCGAAGAACGCGGCGGCGTCACCCGCGTTCCAGCCCGCGCACATCCGGGCGGGGATCGCACGCATCGCCTCGATTGACTCTTGTTCCATGCGCTCCATCCTGACCCGGACCGGACGCGAGCGCCTTGACCGTCCGTGCACGGCCGCTGGACGTGAGCGCCGCCGCGTTGTATCCGTAGGCAGCCTTGAACAACCGGCTGAAGTGCGCCGGGTCGGCGAACCCCCAGCGCGCGGCGACTGATGCGACAGTGCGCCCGGTCCCGGCCAGGTCCGCGTGGCATCGTTCCAGCCGGCGGCGGCGGATCAGCGCGGCCACTGTCAGCGGTGCGCCCTCGAAGAGCTTGTGCAGCCGGCGCACGGACATGTGGTGGGCAGCCGCGATCGAGGCCGGCGTCAGATCCCGGTCCGCCAGCCGCGCCTCGACGAATCCGGCGATCCGGTCCCGCAGCGCCTCGTCGTCCGGGACCGCGCCGGCATCGCCGAGCTGGGCGGCGAGCGCCACCGAGATCAGCTCGACCACCGCGGCCGCGGACCGGACCTCCTCCACCGCGCGAAAGCCGGTAAGCGGCCGGGCCATCTCCCGGACCAGCGAGGACACCAGCGCGGCAGGGCCACTGTCACCGCGGATCCGCACGCCGGCCAGCCGGTCCGCGTCAGCCGCGCGGAGCCGTAACGCCTGCCGCGGCACCAGCATGCTCACCCGAGTGGCGTCGGTGCTGGCGAACCAGACCGGCCGGACCGGGTCGATCAGGATCAGGTCCGCCGGTCCGAGCTCGGCGGTGCCGCCGCCCTGTTCAGCCCGGACCCGCCCGCGCAGCATCACGTCGAGCTGCCACATCTCCGCGTGCGCGGCGAGCCCGGACCGCGCGTCCCGGAAGCACTCGCCGCCGGGCGTGCGGATCTCGGCCAGCCGCAGCGGGCCGAGCGTGCGGGTCACCACCCCGGCGCGGAAGTCGTCACCGAGCCGCCGTGCGCCGCGCAAGGGCGGGAGCCCGCTTGTCGCGAGCGTCTCCAGGAAGGTCTCGGCACCGGTCAGGATCATGAACCCACGGTAACGGCGCCCCGGTAGGGGCGACCAGGATCGAGTGGGCGTAGCGGCGATGCCCGCATCGGCAGCACGGGCGCCACCCTGAGGAGCGGCGGCCGGCACGAACGTAATGCAAGGTTTCTGCGACCGTTGCTGCCTAATAGGTCACGCTATCCGAGGCCTTATTGGCTGATTCCCACAAGGTGCACATGGCGAATTCATGACGGTGCCGGAAATCGGCTTTCCCCTCCATCCCGTGACACCATGTATCAATGCGGCAACTACAGATGTTCACGACTGTCCAGCTGGCCACGATGCGCGATCGCACCGCCTCACGGTCTTATTCACCCGCGGCCGAGGAGTTCCGCCGCGTGCACGAGCGCCACCGCGCCTGGGGTCTCGCGATCCGGAACGCCAGGCGCCTTCGCCTGGCCCGCGGTGGTGCTCCCGAACCGGAGTGACACGATGGCGATGAGCCCGCGGTCGCGACGGAGAGGGGTGATCCCCTCGCACTGGCCTGCGCGACGTCGATGGGCCGGTCCGGCGACCCGCCCGGTCATCTCCGCCTCCGCATGATTTCTATTCAGGCGGCTGTCCGCCCGGCGCAACGCCGTCCTCACATTTATATGCCTTGTCGCAGGCGAAGCCCGAGACATATCCGCCGCAGCTGCGGACTCCACCCCGTCGTCACCGAGATTGCGGCGGCCTGGATCGGATAGCCGACGCCCACCGCCTGATGGAGTCGAATGCACAGGTTCGGGTGCCGTGAGCGCCGGCACCCCACCCAGGGTGCCGGCGCTGGCAGCGCTACCCCCAGGGCGAGGGCGCCGGCGGTGCGACCACCGGGGGACGGTCGTCGCAGGTGATCGTGTTCGGCAGCATCCAGGCCGCAAGCCAGCCGCCGTCGTTGCCGCCACCGTCCGTCAGTGCGAACTCGGACCCCGCCGGGGTGAAGCCGAAGCTTCCGCAGTTGTTCACCCCGACCGCGCCCACGTTCCGGGCATCCACGTCGGACAGGTAGACCGACCCGGCCGCCCGCGCGCTCAGCACCGACGTCCCAGTCCCGTCCACCCGTGTCCGGGTGACCCGGACGTTGCTGATCGAGTAGAGGTCCTTCACCGGCCAGTCGGACACCAGCATGATCGCGTTGTAGGTGCTGTCCAGGAAGTGGTTGCCGTCGGCGGAGATGCCGGACGAGATACTGCTCTCCAGCGCGTAGATCCAGAGTGCGCCCAGCCCGACCTTCCAGTTCAGCTCGAACGTCCCGGCCCGTACCGTCGTGTTGTCGGTGAAGTGCAGGACGCCGGCGAACGGGAGCGCGCCGAACCGGGAGCCGGCGTGCAGCGCGCTGCCCTCCCGGATCGGGTCCGCGATCAGGTTGCGGGAGACCGTGTTGTCAGTGCCGCCGTAGATCGCGATGCCGTTGGCCAGCACCGGCGTCTGCACTGTGTTCCTGTCGAACGTGTTGCGCGCGTTGGCGGCCGTCTCCGACCACATCGCCAGCCCGTCGTCGCCGGAGTTGCGCACAACGTTGTTGCTGACCACGGAGTCCGTCACGCCGATGTGGAAGTTGAGCCCGTCGGCAATCTGATCGACGATGATGTTGCCGAGGATCCGGGTGCGCGTCATCGGCCCGTCGAACCACAGCCCGACCTTGGTGTGCCGGATGTGCAGTCCTTCGATCACGGAGTCGCTCATCGCGCCGCCGACGCCGTTGACCTGGTCCTTGTCGATCCGCTCCCGCACATCGCCCTCGATGGCGAAGTGTGCCAGACGGACATGCCGCGAGTTCTGGCCGTAGAACCCGACGCCGGTATGCGTGGACCCGTCCGGAGCAGGCGTCTCAAGCGCCACCGACCGCCCCTTGACGATCGTGTACCAGTTACCCGCGCCCTCGATCGTCACGTCGTCCACGATGATGTGCCGATTCACCTGGTACGTCCCCGGCGGCAGATACACCGGCACCCGCGCCACCCGCGCGAACCGGATCGCCCGCTCGATCGCCGGCGCCGCATCCCGCCGGCCCGTCGGGTCCGCCCCGAAGGCCAGCACGTTCGCGGCTTTGAGCAGCACCCGCGGCGCCCCCACCATCTCCGAGTCGAGCAGATCGATCACCGTCCAGGAGGCCGCCGCGGACGCGGTGAGCCGTACCCGGTCGCCCGCCTGGTAACCGCGTCCCAGCAGCAACCGCTGCTCGTCGTAGAAGTGACTCGGCCGGAAGGGCTTCGAGATCACCGGCGTCGGCGTGGTCTCCGCGGGCACACACCCGCACTCGGTGATCCACCAGTCCGGGTGCAGCAACTCGGCACCCGGGTCGTTCGTGAACGGATACTGGTTGTACAGCCACGAGTATTCCGAGGTCAGCGTCATGGTGCGGGCATCGCGTCCGTTGACCGTGACACCGAGCGGCGCCGTGATCCCACCCCCGCCCGGCGCGTCCGGGATGCTGTACCGCACCGTGATCGCGTTCGCCGCGCGCGGCAGCGTGAACTCCACCCACTGTCCCGGCGCGAGTGACACGGCGCTCCGCCCGGACGCCTCCGCGGGCAGTGTGTACGCGTCCCGCCCCGGCCCGATGACGGTGCCGCTGGTGACCGCGCGCTCCGCCTCCTGCTCCAGGAACGGCACGTCCGCCCCGCGCCCGGCGGTGAGTGCGGGATCGAGGGCGGCCCGGGTGACGGGCGTGGATGGTGCGGCGGCGGAGGCGGGGGCGGCGACGAGGCCGGTGAGGAGCACGGCGGTCGCGATCACCCCTCCCGCGCGGCGGTGGCGCAAGGACATGGCAGCGCTCGATTCATCGATGGAGGACCGACTCTAAAAAGCGCGTACCGTCCCGCACAAGGCCACTGCGCAATATTTCCGTAATCTCGTCGAATTCTTGCGGACCAAACCACACAATCAGACAACGCTGAGGGGAGACTGCCGTGGCCCGGGAACCCGGCCGCTCCCCGGCCCGTCGGACTGGTCACCGGCACATACGATGTCCGCGGCGATCGCGGACCGGTGGGAGGAGGCGCATGGAGAGCGGGGCTCTGGGCGGGGGCGGGATTCTGGATCCCGACGGTGCCATGGATCGGATGCGTGCCTGGAAGGGCCGGATCGACAAGCTGGCGGCCGACACCAAGACGATGAGCGACCGGCTGGGCGAGCTCCGGGTCACGCTCGCGGACGAGCACGACCTGGTCGAGGTCACCATCGACTCCACAGGCGCGCTGCTCGACCTGAGGTTCACCCGCGGCAGCCAGCGGGTCAGCCCGGACGAGCTGGCGCGCACCGTGATGGCCACGATCCGGCTGGCCAAGGCGACGGTCGCGGACCGCTCGCAGGAGATCATCGCGGAGACCGTGGGCACCGATTCGCCTGCCGCGCGCGCGATCGCGGAGCGCGTCGACAAACAGCTGCGCCCCGAGCCGGAGGCGCCCGGCTGGGAGCCCGGCACGTCGGGCTACGACGGTCACGGCTGGCGGGGGTAGCCCGACCAGCCTCGCCACGCTGATCAACGGCAGACCCACACCGCAGATTTTCCCGCTCCCGCCGGGCTCGAGCCCCGCGTGCTCCCGCGGGCCGCGGCATCCGTGGGCGCACGATCAAACCCGGGGTGAGGAACGCCTGACCCGGGCGTCAGGCGGCCACCGGGGCCGCGGTGTGGAACCGGTCGGAGCCGAAGACCTCGTAGCGGATGCGCTCGGTGGGCGCGCCGCGGGCCAACAGCGCGGCCCGGACCGCGCGCATGAACGGGATCGGCCCGCACAGGTACACCTCGGTCTCCGGCGTCACCGGCAGCAGCTCCGGGTCCATCCGCTCGCCGTACCAGACGCGGCTGTCGAAGTTCGGGATCAGTGCGCCGTGCGCGGCCACCCAGTCGCGCAGCGCGTGCCGCTCCGGCGTGCGTTCCGCGTGCGCGAGCGTCACCACGCGTCCCGGCTGGGTGGCCGCCACGTGCGCCAGGATCGACGCGATAGTGGTGACCCCCACCCCGGCGCTGATCAGCAACAACGGCCCGTCGCCCGGGGGTGGCGAGAGGTCGCCGTACGGCGGGCTGACGGTCAGCACGTCCCCGGCGTGCACGGACGCGTGCAGCCACCCGGAGACCGCGCCGCCCGGCACGTGCCGCACGGTGATGCGCAGCGGCTCACCCGGCGCGCCGGTAAGCGAGTACTGCCGGATCTGGCGGGTGCCGTCCGGCAGGTCCGCCGCGACGCTGATGTACTGCCCCGGCTGGAACGGCGCCGCCCAGTCCACCGTGAATGACACGGTGTCCGCGGCCGCCTGCTCGCGGCCAAGCACTGTCACCCGGCGGAACGGCTCGGTGCCGGTGACGCCTGCCGACGCGTAGAGCCGGGCCTCCCGCCCGATCAGCCGCACCGCGAACAGCCAGTAGACCTCGTCCCAGGCGGCCGCGACCGCGGGGGTGACCGCGGCGCCGAGCACCGTGCCGACCGCGCCGAGCAGGTACTTCCCGACCAGGGTGTACTGCTCCGGGCGGATGCCGAGCGCGGCGTGCCGCTGGGCGATCCGCTCCACGATGCGGTCCACGGTGGAGGTGGGGAGGCCACCGACGCCGGCCAGCTGCGCGCCGTACGCCGCGATCGCGCCCGCCAGCGCCGCCTTCTGCTCGCCGGTCGCCTGCGCGCTGCGGCTGAACAGGTTCAGCAGGTCCGGGTGGTCACCGAGCATCGTGTCGTAGAACGTGCCGGTGATCGCCTCCAGGTGCTCGCCGACCGCGGGCAGTGTGGCCCGCACGATCGGCGCGCTGGCTTCTGAGAGCACTCTTCCTCCAAGGGGTCGCAGAACGACTGTCTCAGCGACCCGTCGACGGCATGATCGTGTTCGGCGTAGGTCACACGCACGGGTGGTGCCGCCTCCGACGGCCGATGAATGCAACGCGGCGGTAACGTAAACGTGGTGCGTCATATATTCCGCACGTGACGCTCGTCTCGGGAATGCGATTTCGGATCGATGGCGTCAAACCGGAACAATGGCAACATCTGTCACTGGAAAAGCCGCCGTGACCAGCGCCGAAAAGCGGAGCAAAACTCGGCAGGACGGGTTCGGTGCGCAGCTCACGCCGTACCCCCGAAGTGTTGTTGGGCTTTCTAACCGATGTGCGCATGCGCCTGGTTAATGATTAGGCTTGGCCCGGAATTTGTCCCGGGGGGAGCCCATGAGTAGCCAGTCAGCGCCCGTAACATCACAGAAACTTGATGGTGCGGTTCTAAAAATCGCCGGGGTAGTCGTCCTCGGCGCCATCATGTCGATCCTGGACGTGACAGTCGTCAGCGTGGCGCTGCCGACGTTCCAGGAGGAGTTCGGCGCCACCTACGCGCGCGTCGCCTGGACCATGACGGGGTACACGCTGGCGCTCGCCACAGTCATCCCGCTCACCGGCTGGGCGGCCGACCGGTTCGGCACCAAGCGGCTCTACATGGCCGCGGTCGCGCTGTTCACGATCGGCTCCGTGCTCTGCGCGCTTGCCGACTCGATCAGCATGCTCATCGCGTTCCGGGTGCTGCAGGGCCTCGGCGGCGGCATGCTGATGCCGCTCGGCATGACGATCATGACGCGCGCCGCCGGCCCGGAGCGGATCGGCCGGCTGATGGCGGTGCTCGGCGTGCCGATGCTTCTCGGCCCGATCGGCGGCCCGATCCTGGGCGGCTGGCTGATCGACATCGCCTCCTGGCACTGGATCTTCCTGATCAACCTGCCGATCGGCATCATCGCGCTCGTCTACGCGTGGCTGGTACTGCCGAAGGACAACCCGGAGCCGTCCGAGTCGTTCGACTTCCTCGGCATGCTGATGCTGTCGCCGGGCCTGGCCGCGCTGCTGTTCGGCCTGTCGTCGCTGCCCGAGGAGGGCACTGTCACCGCGACGAAGGTGTGGGCACCGATGCTCGTTGGCGCGCTGCTGGTGATCGGCTTCGTGCTCTACTCGTTCAAGCCGAAGCACCCGCTGCTCGACCTGCGCCTGTTCCGCAACCGGAACCTGGCGGTCGCCTCGATCACGATCACCGTGTTCATCGTCGCGTTCATGGGCGCCGGCCTGCTCTTCCCGAGCTACTTCCTTCAGGTGCGCGGCGAGTCGACGCTGCACGCGGGCCTGCTGATGGCGCCGCAGGGCCTGGGCGCGATGGTCACCATGCCGATCGCGGGCATGCTCGCGGACCGGGTGCCGGTCGGCCGTACCGTGCCGTTCGCGCTGCTGCTGATCGCGCTCGGCATGTTCACCTTCACCCAGCTGGACGCGGACACGTCGTACCTGCTGCTCTGCGGTTCGCTGTTCGTGATGGGCCTGGGCATGGGCGGCACCATGATGCCGATCATGACGTCCGCGCTGAAGACGCTCACCAGCCACGAGGTCGCGCGCGGCTCCACGCTCGTGAACATCCTCCAGCAGATCGGCGGCTCGGTCGGCACCGCGATCATGTCGGTGGTGCTCACCAGCCACCTCGACGGCTCCACCGCCGTTCCCACCCCGAACGGGGGAACTGTCACCGAGGCGCAGATCGCGATCGGCTCACAGTTGAACCCGGCGTCCGCGCAGGGCGTCGACCCGTCGCTCATCCAGCGCGGCCTGGACTTCGCCGCGAACTCGTTCGGCAACACGTTCTGGGTCGCGTTCGGCCTGGTGCTGTTCACACTGGTCCCGGCGTTCTTCCTGCCGCGCCGCCGCGAGGTCTCCCACCTCAACGACGACCAGCCGGCCGCCGCGCCGATCATGGTGCACTGACCGACCATCCGTGCGGCCCCGGGATTGACGACCCCGGGGCCGTTTCGTGTTCTCCTGACCGCTACCGTCCCGCGCCATGGACGTCGGTCAGTTCTACGCCGCGGTCGCCGGCATCAACTTCACGCTTCTCGGCCTCTGGTGGGTCGCGGTCACTGAGCGCCGCCAGCTCCGTGAGGGCGGCCCCCGGGTCCGCCGGATGGCCTACACGGTCTCGCTGCAGTTCCTCATCCCCGGCGCGCTGTCGCTGCTCGCCCAGGTCGCGCCGGAGGTGCCGGCCTTCTGGCGCACCGCGTTCGCGCTGGCCGGCGTGCTCGGCACGGTCTCGATCCTGATGCTCTCGCCCGAGGTCGTGCGCGAGAACGAGATGACCCGCCGCGGCGCGCTCCTGCTCCGCCTCCTCGGCCTCCCGCTCTACCTGCTCGTCACGCTCGTCGCGGTCCTCCCGTTCCGCGGCCTCCCGCTCTCCTCGATCCAGATCGAGGGCATCATGCTCTCCATCCTGGTCTTCCTCGGCGCCCACACCGCCTGGACCGTCGGCATGGCCACACCGCCGGAGCCGGTGGAGTCGAGTCGGGGCTCCGCCCCCGCAGAGAGCCGGTCCCCGACGGGCTAGAACTACGGTGGCGGTCAGTCGCCGCTGCGGCGGATGAGGGCGGCCAACTCGGCCACGGCCGGATCGGTGGTACGACTGGCGGCCGCGTCCGCAAGCGCGATCAGGTCGGTGTGGCTGAGGGCCGCTCCGTGGTCGCTGTGGCGGAGCTGCTCGGCGAACCAGGCGGCGACATAGCTGACCTGCAGCCCGGTGGCGGCGCCGGGAAAGCCGCCGGCAAGCGTCGCCGCCGAGACGTCCGCGCCGGACTCCTCGGGACGGCGGGTGCCCGGATCCTGCCAGCGCAGCTGGGTGTGCGCGATCGTGCCGGAGGCGCCGGGGCGGAGGCGGACCAGGTAGAGCGCGGTCACGCTCTGGCCGGCCATCACCTCGCCGCCGTCCACGCCGTCGTCCCGGAACTCGCTCGCGTCCAGGCGCCGGTTGTCGTAGCCGATCAGGCGGTACCCGGCGACCTCGTCCGCGTCGAACGTGACCTGGACCTTTGCGTCAAGCGCGCGGACCGGCACCGCGGCCGGCAACTGCCGTACGAACGTCTCCCGCGCGTCGGCCGAACCGGACACGTAGACAGTGAAACCGTCGCCGCTGTCCGCGAGTTGCTCCATCAGCCGGTCGCCGTAGTCGTTGCCGACCCCCACGCCGAGCAGCGTGATCTGCTTGGCGGCGGCCTCCCGAACCTCGGCGAGGATCGCGTCCGGCGCGGTGTTACCGGTGTTGGCGAGCGCGTCCGAGACCAGCACCACCCGGTTCGTGGCACCCGGGCGGAAGGCGGCGCGCGCCACCTCGTACCCCCGGGTCAGTCCTTTTTCGAGGTTTGTGCCGCTGAGCGGGCGCAGGCTGTCGACCGCGTCGAGGAACCCGGACGAGTCCCGCACCGGCGTCATCTCGCGGAGCAGCTCGGCGTCGTTGCTGAACGTCACGATGGCGACCTCGTCCGTGGGGCGCGCCTGTGCGGCGAACGCGCGCAACGCGTCCTTGACCACGTCCAGCTTGCCGGGATCGCCCATCGATCCGGACACGTCGAGCACGAAGGTGAGCCGCGCGTCCGGCCTGCTCGCGGCGTCGTCCGCGCTCGCCTGCAGCCCGACGCGGAGCAGCCGCACATCGCCGCCCTCCGGCGTGACCCGATGCCCGCCGGGCAGCCGCGCGCCGTCCATCGTGATGCTGAATGCGCTACCGGCCGGCTGCGGATAGTCCTGCCGGAACGAGTTGATGAACTCCTCCGGCCGGATCCCGTCCACACCCGGCGCGAGCCCTTGGCCGATCATGTTGCGCGCATAGTGGTAGGACGCGGTGTCCACGTCCATCGCGAACGTCGACTCCGGCGTCCGCGCCGGATCGACCTCCCCGGAACCGGACTCCGACTCGGCCGCGGGCGCGGGCGCGGGCGCGGTGCCCAACAGCAGCCCCGGCTGCGCCGCCGATCCGGAATCGCTTGCGGTGTAGCCGTTCCCGGTACACGCGCCGAGCGCCAGAAGAAGTGCGAGCGCCACTGCCGGCGCCCTGAACTGTCGTCCCGCCATTGTCTTCCTCCCGTGGGTGAAGCCTGGGAGGTCTGACGCCCGCGGGCCGATTCCGGTGCCGCCGGTGATCCAGACGTGACCGATCGAGTATCGCTCCGTGACAAACGGATCGTGACGGCCTACCCCGGCCCGGGTCGACGAGCGCGGCGTCAGAACAAAGGTCACGATCCGGCGGGGGTACGCGTACCCCCGCCGGATCGTGACCTTCAGAGGGCTGCGGCAGCGACGCCGTCGGGGTTGCCGAAGCGGTGGGCGGTGAGGCTGATCGCCTGTTCGCGGAGGAAGGGGAGGAGTTCGAGGCGGCCGGATTCGGTGGCGGGGCCGCCGTAGACGGCGAGGTCGGGGCGGCCGCCGGTGGCGGTGACCACGTCGGAGACCGAGCCGCCGATCAGGCGGGCGCGGCCGGGGCCGAGGCGGGAGGTCCAGGCGTCGAGCGGCTCCACTGTGTGCGGGATGGCGAGGGCCGGCGGCAGCGGCACGGCTGAGGAGACGGTCAGGTCGGCGCCGGCGAGCGTGCCGGCGGCGACGAGGCGGACCAGCTCGGCGACTGAGCCGCCGGATTCCAGGCGGAGGTCGACCGGGACCGGCAGGTAGCGGAGGACGTTGCGTTCGGCGGTGAGGGCGGAGACGTCGGACGGGGCGAAGTGGCCGGTCCAGGCCTCGGCGTCGCTGCGGGCGGCGCGCTCGAGGTAGGCGGCCTCGTCGCCGGTGAGCACCGCGCGGGCGTGGTTGAGCAGGACGCGCACCCGGGCGGACGGCTCCGCGACGGCGGTCGACGGGCGTGAGTCCCAGGAGCCGAGGCCGACCAGGTAGTTCGGGCCGCCGGCCTTGGTGCCGGGGCCGACCGAGGAGCGCTTCCAGCCGCCGAACGGCTGGCGGCGGACGATCGCGCCTGTGGTGCCGCGGTTGACGTAGAGGTTGCCGGCCTGGATGCGGTTGAGCCAGGTGCGCAGCTCGGCGACGTCGAGCGAGTGGATGCCCGTGGTCAGGCCGTAGTCGACCTCGTTGACGATGCCGATCGCCTCGTCGAGCGTGTCCGCGGTCATGATGCCGAGGATCGGCCCGAAGAACTCGGTGTGGTGGAACGCGGAGCCGCGGCGCACGCCGTCCCGGACGCCGGGGCTCCACAGCCTGCCGGAGTCGTCGAGCTTCTGCGGTGCGAGCAGCCAGGACTCGCCGTCGCCGAGCACTGTGAGACCGTCGAGGAGCTTGCCGGCGGCCGGCTCGATGACCGGGCCGACCTGCGACGCGGGGTCCCACGGGTAGCCGACGGTGAGCGAGGAGACCGCGTCGAGCAGCTGGGTACGGAACCGCTTCGAGCGGGCGACGGAGCCGACGAGCACGACAAGCGAGGCGGCCGAGCACTTCTGGCCGGCGTGGCCGAACGCGGAGTGGACCACGTCCTTGACCGCGAGGTCCAGGTCCGCGCTCGGCGTCACGATGATCGCGTTCTTGCCGCTGGTCTCGGCGAGCAGCGGCAGGTCGGGGCGGAACGAGCGGAACAGTTCCGCGGTCTCGTAGGCGCCGGTCAGGATGGTCCGGTCGATCCGCGGGTGGGCGATCAGCCCGGCGCCGAGCGCACCCTCGTCCACCTGCACAAGCGTGAGCACGTCGCGGGAGACGCCGGCGTCGTCGAGCGCCTCCCAGATCGCCTCGGCCAGGACCGCGCCGCAGCGCTCCGCGGGGCCGGCCGGCTTGAGGACTGCGGCGGATCCGGCGGCGAGCGCGGCCAGCACGCCGCCGGCCGGGATCGCAACCGGGAAGTTCCACGGCGGCGTGATGAGCGTGATGCCGGCCGGCGTGAAGACCGCGCCGTCGACTGTGTCGAGCTCGCGGGCCAGCTCCGCGTAGTAGTGGGCGAAGTCGACGGCCTCGGAGACCTCCGGGTCGGCCTGGTCCGCGGTCTTGCCGGCCTCGGCGGCCATCACCTCCACCAGCTCGGCGCGGTGGGCCTCGATGCGCTCGCCGATGCGGTGCAGCACCTTCGCGCGGTCCTCACCTGTGACTGTGCGCCAGGTGGTGGCGGCGGCCTTCTCGAGGAGGTCGTTGAGCGCGGCCATGCTGTCCACCCGCGCCTCGTTGATCACCGCCCGGCCGATGTCGGACTTTTCGGCCCTCTTCACCGCGGCGCGCATCAGGTCGCGGTTGGCGCGGACGGACGGGTCGGTGTCGGGGGTGTTCTCGAAGTGCCCGGTCGTCGAGGCGGGCACCACGGCGTGCCGGTCGGCCACCCGGTGCGGCGCCGGCACCTCCTCGGAGAGCGCGGCAAGCGAGGCCTCGAAACGCTTCTGCTCCCGCGCGAAAAGCTCCTGCGAAGAGTTCAGCTCGAACACCGCGGACATGAAGTTCTCGCTGCTCGCGCCCTCTTCCAAGCGCCGGATCAGGTACGCGATCGCCACGTCGAACTGCGCCGGCTTGACCACGGGGGTGTAAAGCAGCAGCCCGCCGACCTCGCGCCGTACCGCCTCCGCCTGTCCCTGCGCCATGCCGAGCAGCATCTCGAACTCGATGCCGTCCCGGACGCCCCGCCGGCCGGCGAGCAGCCAGGCATAGGCCACGTCGAACAGGTTGTGACCGGCCACGCCGAGCCGCACGTTGCCGATCCGGTCCGGGTGCAGCGCGTAGTCAAGCACCCGCTTGTAGTTCGTGTCCGACTCCTGCTTGCTGCCCCAGGTCGCCAGCGGCCAGCCGTGAAGCGACGCCTCGACCTGCTCCATCGGCAGGTTCGCGCCCTTGACCAGCCGGACCTTGATGCCGGCGCCACCCCGGGCGCGCCGGGCCGCGGACCACTCCTGCAGCCGGATCATGGCACTCAAGGCATCCGGGAGGTACGCCTGCAGCACGATCCCGGCCTCGAGGTGCTCAAGCGAGGGCCGGTCGAGCAGGCGGGTGAAGACCTCGATCGTCAGGTCGAGATCCTTGTACTCCTCCATGTCGAGGTTGATGAACTTGTTCTCCCGCGCGGCCCGCTCGAACAGCGGCGTCAGCTCGGTCTCGATGTGCGCGACCGCCTCGTCGAACGCCCACGGGTTGTGCGGGGCGACTGTGGCGGACACCTTGATCGACACGTAGTCGACGTCCGGGCGGGCGAGCAGCCGCTCGGTCTCGGTCAGCCGGTGCGACGCCTCACCGCGGCCCAGCACTGCCTCGCCGAGGAGGTTGACGTTGAGTCGTACCCCCTGGCCTTTGATCTTGGCGATCGCCTTGCCCAGGCGGGCGTCGGTGGCGTCGACGATCAGGTGGCCGACCATCTCCCGAAGCACGCGGCGGGCGATCGGCACCACCACGCCCGGCATGGTGGGGGCGAGCGCGCCACCGGCCTTCACCGCGGCACGCAGCGGCGCGGGCAGGAAGGACGGCACATCGCGGGACAGGCGGCTGAGTGCACGCGCGCTGACCTGCAGATCCTCCGGCCGGACGACGCCGTCGACGAAACCGACCGCGAACGCCAGGCCCTTCGGGTCGCGCAGCACGCCGGCGAGCTGCGCGGCGGAGCCGGAGACGGGATAGGTCTCCGCTTCACGCAGCCAGCGGCGGACCAGGTCAACGGCCTCGGCGCTGAGCTCGGGATCGGTGGCGTTCATATGGGCGATTCCCTCCATGCTTGTTGATGCCCAGTTTCCGACCACCTTTGCGTTAGGAAAAGCGACGCTTTATTACGCATACTCTTCAGCTGAGATTAACTGTCTCCCGTTTGTCGGGAAGCGGGCGCGGTTCCTGTGAGCGGGAGGTGGACGGCATGCTTGAGATCAGACGACTGGTGCTGCTGCGGGAGCTCGCCATCCGCGGCACGATCGCGGCCGTCGCCGAAGCGCTCAACTTCTCCCCCTCCGCCGTGTCCCAGCAGCTCAGCCTGCTGGAGAAGGAGACCGGCATGGTGCTGCTGCGCAAGTCCGGGCGGCGGCTGCAGCTCACCCCGCAGGCCGAGGTGCTTGTCGCGTCCGCGGGCGAGGTGCTTGACTCGCTCGAACGCGCGGAGGCCGCACTTCAGGCGTCGCTCACCCGGGTCAGCGGCCGGGTACGGGTCGCGGTGTTCCAGTCCGCCGCACTGGCGCTGATGCCTGCCGCGCTGCGCAGCATGGCCACCCAGCACCCGGACGTGCGCGTGGAGATGGTCCAGCGCGAGCCGGAGGAGGCACTTCGCGAGACCTGGGCGCGCGACTTCGACATGGTGGTCGCGGAGCAGTACCCGGCGCACGCCGCGCCGCACCACCCGGGCCTGGACCGCCGCGACCTGACCACGGACGCGATCCGGCTCGCGCTGCCGCCGGTCTCCGAAGCGCTGCGGCCGGTGTCGACGCTCAGCGACGCCCGGGAGCTGCCCTGGGTGATGGAACCGCACGGCACCGCGTCCCGGCACTTCGCGATGCAGCTGTGCCGGGCCACCGGCTTCGAGCCGGACGTCCGCTACGAGACAGCTGACCTGCAGTCGCAGATCCGGCTTGTCGAGTCAGGTAACGCGGTCGCGCTGATCCCGGACCTGGTCTGGGCCGGGCGGTCGACGTCGTGCCGGCTTGTCGACCTGCCGTCGTCGCCACGCCGCACGATCTTCACGGCGCAGCGGGTGGCCGGCGCGGCGTCACCGGCCGCGCGCGCGTTCCGGCAGACGCTTGAGCGGGCGGCGGCCGTTCACTCCGCCGGCGGATAGACCCACTTCACACCGACCACCGTGTGATCCGGGCCGAACGTCAGGATCAGGCCCTCGGCGCGGTGCTCACCGGCCCGCGCGTTCAGATCCTGGAACAGCTCGTCGACGCTTGACGGCGTGTCATCGACGCGCCGGACCTCCGCGGACCCGTCCACGAGCACTGTCACCCACGGGTCGGTGCCGTCGATCGTGATGTAGCCCCTGCCGTCGTCCTGGGCCGCCTCGCGCACGCTGATCAGCAGCGTGCCGTCCGCGCCCTCCCGCACCGTGTTGATCTGCATGAAGACGTCGCCGTCCCAGTCGTTCTCCGGCACCTCGGGCGACGACGCGCCGGAGTCCGCCCGGTTACCCAGGTCCACGGCGTAGGCGACGCCGCCGCCGACCGCCACCGCGCCCAGCAGCACGGCCGCCACCAGGAACCGCCGGCGGCGCTGGGTGCGGCTCGTCTTCCCCTTCGGTGGCTTCCGGACCGGGATCTGGGCGGCGGCGTACACCTTCGTCCGGTCGAGCGGCTTCGCGGCCTGGACTGTCAGCTCCATGTCCGGGCCGCTCACGTCCTCGGCCGTGACCGCGCCGCGCGCGACCGCCAGCTCCCGCTTCTCGGCCGGCCGCGGCGCCACGCCCAGCGCACGGTGAAGCATCGAGGTGAGGACCGGAACCCGGGTGCCGCCGCCGACCAGGAACACGCCGTGCAGCGCGGACGGCTCCACCCGCGCCTCGCGCAGCACCGCGAGCGCGGTCGCGGTGGTCCGCTCCACCACCGGGCGAGCAAGCGACTCGAACTGCTCGCGGCCCAGCGGCGCCTCCGCCTCGAGGATCGGCAGGTGGATGTGGGTGGACGGCGCCCGGGTCAGCTGCTCCTTGCCGACCCGCACGGCGGTCCAGAACGCGCGCGACGCGGCCCGGTCCGCGGGCGTGGACGGCGCGACCAGCCGCTGCCAGGCGCCGCCGTTGCGCGGCGCGTAGACGGTGCCCAGGTAGGCGACGATCGCGGCGTCCAGGTCCAGGCCGCCGCCGTCCGCGAGACCGGTGCTGGCCAGCACCTCGAAGCCGGTGGGCGTGCGGCGGACCACCGAGACGTCGACAGTGCCCGCGCCCACGTCGCACACCACCACGCTGCCGCCGGCCGGGACGGTGTCCCCCGCGTTCGCGGTGAAGTGGGCGGCGGCCGCGACCGGCTCGCTGACCAGGCGGACCGAGCCCAGACCGGCCCGCGCGGCCGCCTCCCACAGCACCTCGCGGCGCTGCGAGCCCCAGGCGGCCGGATGGGTGAGCGTGACCCGCTGCGGCGGCGCGGGCAGCTGCGCGACCACCCGGCGGAGCACTGCCGCGATCAGGTCCGCGACCGCGAACTCGACGCCGCCGAGCAGCACTGACTGCTCGTCGATGTGTTGCTTCGGGAACGGCTCGTACCGTTCCGGCGCGGTCCGGGCCGCGTGCTCCGCGTCCACGCCGGTCAGCAGGCGGCCGGTCGGGTCCGCGCAGACGCCGGACGGCAGCGACTGGACGCCGTCGAAGATCACGGGGCGTACGCCCTGGGGGCCGGCCAGCACCGCAACCGTGCTGGACGTGCCGAAGTCGATGCAGAGGTGCGTCACCGCACCAAAATAGTGGCTCGGCTATACCTGTACGCGTGGGGTTGGATGCTCATTTTCTGCGCGATGTGCTGGCGTCGTCGCCTGCACCCGCGACAGCGGTGTCCGTGTTCGGCCCGGACCGCGTCCTCGCACAGGTGGTGCACGGCACCGCGGACCTGTCCACCGGCCGCCCGGCCGCGATCGACGACTGGTGGGACCTGGCCAGCCTGACCAAGGTGCTCGTCACGCTGCCGGAGGTGCTCGCGCTCGGCCTGCCCCTCGACGCGCCGCTCGCCACGATCTGGAAACCCTGCCGGGGGTACGCCGTGGGCGGCGCGACGATCCGGCAGCTGCTCACGCACACCGCCGGTCTGCCCGCGTCGGTGCCGTTCTTCCGCACCGTCTCCGGCCGCGACGCGGTGGTGCGGGCCGCCCTGTCCGTACCGCTCGGCCCGCCCGCTGAGGTTTACAGCGACCTCGGATTCCTCCTGCTGGGCGAGGTGGTGGAGTCGCTGACCGGACGGTCGCTGGCCGCCCTGGCGCTGGACCGGACCGGTCTTCGCTTCGGCGCGCCGCCGTCGTCCTCAGTCGCGACCGAGGATTGCGGGTGGCGGGGGCGGCTGATCGTGGGCGAGGTGCACGACGAGAACGCGGCAGCGATGGGCGGGGTGGCCGGGCAGGCGGGTGCGTTCGGCACGCTGGCGCTGGTCACGGCCGCCGCGCAGGGGTGGTTGCGCTCGCCGCCCCCGCCCCCGCCGCCGTCACCGGGTGCCGGGTTCGGCCTGGGCTGGATGGTCACGCCGCGGCCCGGGCTCGGTGCCGCCGCGCTGCCCGGGTTCGGCCATACCGGATTTGTCGGGAATAGACTCTGGCTCTCCCCGGCGCGCGAGCTGGGCGTGGTGGTGCTCGGAAACCGGGTGCATCCGCGCCGGGAGGGGACGGCCGACCCGTACACCCGTTGGTGTTCCTCGCTCTTCGAACGCCTGGTCTGATTCCCGCCAGACCGGGGCGAGCCCGCGCGGCGGTTTTGTGGACGCGCAGCGCCCTGGGCCCGGCCACGACGGGGCCGGCGGCCCGCGGGAGCGTGCGGGCCGGGCCACCGCGGGAGCGGGAAGATCGCTTGACGCTTGTCAGACCGTCGCGGGCTCAAGCTGCTTACGGGTGCGGGCCGGAAGAAGATCCTTCGGGACGACCGGGGCCGCGGGCGTGGCCGGGGGCCGGAGCGGCTCGGGCTCGGCGGCCGGCTCGGGGGCGCGGTGGCGGGCGAGCAGGCGCAACGCCAGGACCGCGACGCCGGGCAGGCTCGCGACCAGGGCGAACAGGCCGTAGACGACGGCGACGGTGATGCCCTGGGTGGCGCTGAAGCCGACAGTGCCGAACGCCCAGGCCAGGAAGCCCTCGCGCGGGCCGAAGCCGCCGATGCTTACCGGCAGCACCATCACCAGCAACGCCATGACCAGCAGCGGAAGCAGCGTGAGCGTCGGTGCCTGCGAGCCGGCGGCGCGCGCGGCCAGCAGGAACGTGGCGACGTGACCGCCGAGGATCACCGCGGACGCGAGCAGGATGCCGGGCCAGTTCCGGCGCGACAGCAGGCCCCGGCGGATGTCGCCGGTGGCGGTGTGAAGCGCCCGGCGGAGACGGCCGGGGCTGCGGCGGAGCTTGACCGCGACGAAGGCCAGCACCGCGACCAGTGCGACAGTGCTGCCGGCGACCGCGACCGGGTTGATGGTGACCATGTCGAGGACCGCGAGCGCAAGGCCGGGGTCCGCCAGCAGCACCACGGCACCGACCGCGAACAGCATGAGCTGGCCGGCGGTGCGCTCAAGCACGACCGCGCGGACGCCCCGTCCGACGTCGCCGGTGTCGCGGCCGTTGCGGACCGCGCGGTCGACGTCGCCGAGCAGGCCGCCCGGGAGCGTGGCGTTGAGGAAGAGCGCCTGGTAGTAGTCGGCGATCGCGCCGCGCAGCGGGAGGCGGATGCCCAGGCCGCGGGCGGTCAGACACCAGCGCCACGCGCTGAACGCGGTGGTGAGAAGTCCGATGCCGGCGGCCGCGAGAAGCATCGGCCAGGTCAGCACGCGCAGGCTGTCGAAGAACGCGACGGAGCCGAGGCGCCAGAACAGCAGCGCGAGGATCGCGGCGCCCGCGATCGGCTTCACCCAGGACAGGACCTTCTGCATCATCGCTGATCCCCCGGCAGTGCGAGCAGGTCGGTGTGGTGGACGGTGACCGTCAGCTCGCCGGCCGCGGCCTGGGCGAGACGGCGGCTGAGGTAGTCGTCGATCTCCGTCTCGACCGCGGCGTCGCGGCCCAGCCGGGTGGAGGCGGCGGTGACCCAGCCGCGTAACCATTCGGCAGTCAGTTCGCGCTGGTCCGGGCCGAGGCGCCACAGGCTGGGTACGGCCTGGACCGTGGCTCCCTTTTCCGTGAACGCCTGCGCCACGGCGTCGGCCGCGTCCGCGCCGAGCAGCGTGCGCCCGGCCACGTGGTGGCGCAGGTGGGCGTTGAACGCGCTGTTCAGCGGCCCGTCAAGCGGCTCGGCCGGGGTCAGTTCCGCACGGCCGGCGACGGAGAGCGTGAGCAGCGCGGGCGTGCCGGACTCGGCGCAGGCCGCGGCGATCCGGGCCGCGTCATCCGCGTCAAGCAGGTCGAGCAGCGCGGACGTGGTGACGAGCGAGACGCCGTCCAGGTCCTTCGCGGTGAGCTTGGTGATGTCGCCCTGCCGGGTCTCGACAGTGATCGCGGCGCCGGTGCCGATCATGCTCGCCGCCGCGACGTCGAGCAGATCCGCGTCGTGGTCCTGGAGGATCCAGTGCTGGCGGCCGCCGAGCCGGGGCGCCAGCCACCGGGCCATCGAGCCGGTGCCGCAGCCGATGTCGAGGATCACCGGGTCCGGGACCTCCGTCAGGTGGCCGCGAAGCACATCGACCAGCTCCGACGCGCGGGCCGCGGCATCCGCGGGCTCACGCAGGTCCAGCCACGACGAGGCGTACCTCGGCGCTTCGGCGACACTCATCCGGTCCTCCACTGACGGTAACGGTCTGCTGCACGCCGACCGGCTGGTCAAGATCCCCAACCGTCGTCGTCACCAGGGAGTACGGATGTTTCGCCGATCCGGTTCGAAGATCCGATGAACCGTCTGCCGCGCATTTCCGTGTTGACAGAACGCGACCGCCGGTGAGTTACCGCGGTCAACGGCATGGAGGATGCGTAGTGACTGCAGGCGTATGGACCGGCACGGTCAGTCCCCTTCGCGGGCCCGCGGCCGGGCTGCTCGCCCAGTTCGCAGTGCTCGGCGGGCTCACCGCCGCGGCCGGGATCGGGACGGCCGGGTGGGTGGCCGGCACGATCTACGCGCTGGCCCTGTGTGCTCTGGTGAGCGGCGCGATGCACCGCTCCGGGATGCGCGCGTTCGGGCCGGCGAACGCGGTCACACTGTCCCGGGCCACGCTTGTCGGCGGCGTGACCGCGCTGGTGGCGGACCCGCACCGTACCCCCGTGGCGGTGTTGATCGTGCTCGCCTCGGTGGCGCTGGTGCTTGACGGTGTGGACGGCGTCGTCGCCCGCCGGACCGGGACGAGCTCGCCGTTCGGGGCGCGTTTCGACGGCGAGGTGGACGCGTTCCTCATCCTGGTGCTGAGCGTCTTCGTCGCGCTTCATCTCGGGTGGTGGGTGCTGGCGATCGGCGCGTTCCGCTACGTGTTCGTGGCGTTCGGGTGGCACTTCACGTGGCTGCAGGGCGATCTCCCGGTGCGGTACTCCCGCAAGACCGTGGCGGCGGTGCAGGGCGTGGTGCTGGTGATCGCGGCCTCCGGGCTGCTGCCGGGGCTGTACGCGGGCCTGCTGGTGGGGGCGGCACTGACCGCGTTGACGTGGTCGTTCGTTCGCGACATCGTTTATCTGCACCGGACCCACGCCGCGGTGCCGTCGATGGTCTGAGCGGGCCCTGGCATGATCGTCGGGTGCGGACGAGGATCATCGCGGCGGGGGCGGTGCTGCTTGCCGCTCTGATCGGGTTGCACCGGCTGGTGCCGAACTGGGGGCCGAGGGCCGGCAGTCTGATCGAGGCGTTCCTGCCCTGGCTGGGCCTTGGCGTGCCGTTGCTGCTGCTTGCGGCGCTACTAGCGAAGTCACGTACCGCGGCGATCGTAACCCTGCTGCCGGTGCTCGCGTGGCTCGTCGTCTGTGGCGGAAAGCTGCTGCCCGGCCGGGACGCGCCGCACGACCTGACAGTGGTGCAGCACAACCTCAGCGACGTCAACTCGGACCGCACCGGCACCGCGCACACACTGCGGGACGCGGGCGCGGACCTGATCGGCGTCGAGGAGCTGCTGCCCGCGGTGACCGAGGAGTACGACGCCGTCCTCAGGTCCGCCTACCCGCACCACGCCACGCACGGGACCGTCGGGCTGTGGTCGCGTTTCCCGATCACCGAGTCGCAGCTTGTCAACATTCGGCCGTCGACAGTGGACGACCCGTTCTGGAACCGGGCCCTGCGCGCGGTCGTGGAGACGCCGAAGGGCCAGGTCGCCGTCTACGTGGCGCACCTTCCGTCGATGCGGCTGGGCCCGGGCGGGTTCGCAAGCGAGCGCCGGGACGAGAGCGCGATCCTGCTCGGCAAGCGGCTCGCCGCGGAGCCCCTCGGCCGCGTCATCCTGATCGGCGACCTGAACAGCACCACCGAGGACCGCGCGTTGCAGCCGGTTCAGGACGTGGTGAGCACCACCGGCCGCGGATTCGCGTTCTCCTGGCCGGCCCGGGCGCCGGTGGCCCGGATCGACCAGATCATGGCCCGGTCGCTCACCGTCACGAGGGTGTGGACGCTCGACCGCACCGGAAGCGACCACCTGCCGCTCGCGGCCCGCCTCACGTTCTGACCGCCAGCCACTCCAGGGCGCGCTCGGCCGTCGGCGGCAGCACCGAGATGTGCCCCGCCCCCGGCGTGATCCACAGCTCCGCCTCCGGGTGCACGTGGCGTGCGTGGGCCGCGGGCACCACCAGGTCGTCGGCGCCGTGCACGAGCAGCACCGGCACGGCGATGCCCGCGGGGTCGAAACCCCACGGGCTCACGTAGGCGCGGTCGTCGGCGCGCTGCGGCTCCGGCCCGCTCGCCACCGCCGGGCCCACCACCTCGCCGAACCAGCCCCACTCCCCCTCCAACGCCGCCCAGTCCGCGGGCGTGAAGTCGACGCCGGAATCCTCCACGGCACGGCCGTCACGCGCGGCCCTGAGCCCGGCCACGCCGGACGGTCCCATCCCGGCGAACCAGTCCCACTCCTCGGAGAACGGGGCCAGCCCGGAGATGGACGCCGCGGCCGTGACCCGGCCGGGCAGCAGCGCGGCGCAGGCCAGCGCGTGCGGACCACCGCCGGAGTGGCCGAGCACCGCGAACGTGCCGACGCCGAGCGCGTCCGCCACCACCGCGGCGTCCCGGGCGGCGGAGGCGATGTCCCGGCCGGGCAGGGGCGTGGAACCGCCGTACCCGGGTCTGTCGTACCCGATCAGCCGCACACCGAGCCGGTCCGCCGCGTCGAAGAGCGGGCGCGGCGGCGTGCCGATATTGGGCGTCCCGTGATGCCACAGGACCACGCGCGCGCCGGAGCCCCTGTCGTACACGTGCAGGGTTCGCCCGTCGGCGGCCGGAACGGTGAGCTCATCCATGCGGCCCATGATCCCCCGTGAGGCGGACCGCCGTGGTCCCGCGCGCGGCGGACGCGCGGCTGGCAGGCCGGAAATACCATCGGGTCATGACGATTTCGCTGGCTGAGGAACTGGTGCTGCTCGCCTACAACAACGAGGGCGCCCCGCAGGGGACGAGCATCTGGATGGACTACGGCGTCGCCGGCGCCCATCTCGTCGAGCTCGCGCTGGCCGAGCGCATCGAGGTGCGCGACGACCGGATTGCCGTCATCGACCCCACCCCGACCGGCTCCCCGGCCGTCGACGCCGCGCTTGCCACGATCGTGGCGGACGACAAGCCGCGCAAGCCGAAGGACTGGATCTACAAGCTCTCCAAGAAGGCGCGCAACCCGGTGCTTGACGGCCTGGTCGAGGCCGGTGTGCTGGAGCGTCGCGCCGACAAGGTGATGCTTGTGTTCCCGGTGACCCGCTACCCCGCGCCGGAGGGTGGCGAGCCCGCTGTCGAGTCCGAGCGCCGCCGGCTGATGCGTGAGGCGATCGGCGACCCCGCGGTGGAGGCTGACGCCCGCACCATCGCGCTCTGCACGCTCGTCGACGCGCTGGACTGGGTCAAGCCCGTCTTCCCGGAGCTGCCGACCCGGGAGACGAAGAAGCGGCTGAAGGAGATGGGCGAGGCGCACTGGGCGAGCGTCGCGGTGGGCACGTTCATCAAGGAGATCCAGGCCGCGGTGATCATGTCCACAATTGTCGCCACCACGGCCGTGACCACCATCTCCTAGCCCACCACCTCAAGCCGGCCGCCCTCCCCCACAGCCCCACCCTCCACGACCACGATCAAAAAGCCGATCTTCCCACTCCGCGGGTGGTGCTGCCCGCACGCTCCCGCGGGCTCCAGCCCCGCCGCTGGTCACCCCACACCCGTCCGGGCGTGGCAGACCGCCCGGCGACTGTTCCACGACGCAGGTACAGCCACCGCCCACCCTGCCCCCACGACACAGCCGGGACACGCCCCGGTCAAGTGACGGCACAGTCCGAGCCACGACACAGGCTGAAGCGCGGCAGGTGGACGGTGCGCGGCGGGATCGCGGAGGTTTCGGGGGCCGGGGATCACGGAGGTTTCGGGCGCGGTGCGGGGCCGGCTCCGATGCGGAGCGAAAAGGAGCGCCAGCGGCGTCTCTGCCCGCAGCGAGGCTCCCGGCCGCCTGGATCCGCCGGTCCAACTCCGACGCGAACACGATGTTCGCGAACTTCGACTTGCCTGCGGTTCGAAGCCGTGCCGGGCGCTGAGCCAGTCGAGCGGCAGGGCCACGATCACCGCGTCGGCTCGTACCTCCTCGGAACCCTGCCGCCCATTCGGCAAGCCCGGAACGCTTGATCAACCCCATGCTCGCCCGAAATATCAGGATAAGGCCTTCACCGCTGGCACAGTGCAGCCGTCATCAAGCAACAATGATCGATAGATCAACGACGAGGTGAGGCGTGGGGGGGGGTTTTTGATAAAAAAAAAAGAAAAAAACCCCCCACAAACCCAACCCCCCCCCCCCCCACCC
>NZ_JBITDX010000008.1:136792-150869 GCF_044454585.1 Catenuloplanes sp. NPDC051500 | reverse complement strand
TTCTATATTAAACGCCCGTGTTGTGGGGTGGTCAGTTTTTTCACCGCGAATAACGTGCACACGCCTCACCTGACGCCATCCCCAGCCGCACTTCTTCACATTTCACTCAAATCCCTGTCGGCACCGCGCCCCACCGCCCGCCTTGGATCTCGTATGGGGTGCGCAGCACACAAAGGTGACCGCCTGGCTGCCCCGTCTGCAATCGACCCGCCCCACGGGGAGCAGATCATCGGCAGGGCCGCCACCCACAGTCAGATACCAACATCGCGGAGCGCGAGAAGAGGCCGGACCACCCACAGACCGCAGCCCGGCGAGCCCAACTCGAGCAGCAGACTCGCAAGGACCCGCACAAGCCGCCGCCAACACCACCCAGGCTGGCGGCCCTGCCGATGATCTGCTCGGCTCTGCCCGGGTCGATGACAGACGGGGCAGCCAGGCCACACGAAACCCGACCACCCGGGGTCCAAAGGCGAAACCGCAAAGCCCTTTCGGTTGCCCCGGAGCCGGAGCGCTCCTCCCGGAGGGCCGCCGGAGGCAGAGAAACCGCGCCATCCCCCGAAGCAACCAACACACCGAATCCCGGGCGGGCGCACCGCCTACTGACACGCAAACGGCAGGATTCCGGACCGCCTCCGCACCCAAAGCCAAACCCTGGCTGCGAAATGCAGAAGTCATGAAATTTCAGGCGCTGCGCGCCCGAAATTTGCCGCCTTCGCCGCCTTGGCCGCCTCGCCCCGGCCCCCGGCCCCCGCCCCCGGGCTTCCGGCCCCGGGCTTCCGGCCCCGGGCTTCCGGCCCCGGGCTTCCGGCCCCGGGCTTCCGGCCCCGGGCTTCCGGCCCCGGGCTTCCGGCCCCGGGACAGATGACAACAGAGTTGGGAGCATGCAAGCACGCACCGCCGCAGAGCGGAAAGATCTAGAGGTTGATCTTCCCGCTCTGCGGCATGGCGCTGGACGTACCGTTCCGTGGATCGGGCCCCGGGGTGATCGGCGCGGCTGCCGGGTGGGTCAGGCGGGAACGTCCCAGCCGAGAAGGAGGGCGTCGCCAGACGTGTAGGCGGAGCGGTTGGTCAGGGCCAGGCCGGTGGGGAGCCGGGTGTCGCCGGAGGTCTCGGTGGTGGCGGAGATGGCGACGATGAGGCGGTCGGCGAGGCCGGCCCGGAGCAGTTCGGCGATCAGCCCGGTGCCGCCCTCGACCAGGACGGACTGGACGCCGCTGCGGCGCAGTTCGGCGAGGACTGCGGGCAGCTCCACGCCGGACGGGCCGGCCGAGACCTCGCGGAGTCCGACGCCGGCGGCCTGAACCGCGTCGGCACGGGCCGCGTCCGCCTCCTTGGTGGTGAAGACGGTGGTGGCGGCCTCACCGCCGAAGACGCGCGCGGTGAGCGGCAGGTCGAGGTCGGCGTCGAGGACGACGCGCAGCGGGTGGGCGCCGGGGACCAGCTCGACGGTGAGCGCCGGGTCGGAGCGGCGGACCGTGCCGGCGCCGACCAGGACCGCGTCGACTGCGGCACGGAGCGCGTGTTCCTCCGCGGTGGGGATGCCGGGTTCGCGCTGGAGGCGGCCGTCGAGCGTCTGGGTGACGCGGACCATGACGTAGGGGCGGTCCGCGTGCGGGCGGATGTCGCCGATCAGGCCGCGGACATCGATGCCGGCCTCGGGCACGCTGATCGGGGCGTCGCCGATCGGGGCGACGTGGCCCATCCGCGCGGCCTTGGTGAGCAGGTAGCCGGCGTTACGCGCGTGCGCGGCGGTCTGCATGCCGACCATGCTCTGCACGGCCAGGCCACCGGCGCGCAGGCCCTCGACCTTGTCCGGGTTGTTCGACATCAGGTTGACGGACTCGATGCCGATCGCGCGGAGCACCGCTGCGGACTCGCCGTAGGTGCGGGCGTCCGCGGGGAGGCCGAGGCGCAGGTTCGCGTCGAGTGTGTCGGCGCCGTTGTCCTGCTCGACGTAGGCGCGGAGCTTGTTGACCAGGCCGATGCCGCGGCCCTCGTGGCCGGTGATGTAGAGCACGACGCCACGGCCGGCGGCGGCGACGGTGCGCATCGCGGTGCGCAGCTGCACGCCGCAGTCGCAGCGCAGCGAGCCGAGCGCGTCGCCGGTGAGGCACTCCGAGTGGAGGCGGGTGAGGACGGGATCGCTGCCGGTGACGTCGCCACGGATGAGCGCGAGGAGCGTGTGCCCGGCCGCGGTCTCGAAGACCCGTGTCCGGAACTCCCCGTACGGCGTGGGGATCACCACGGAACAGACCTCGACCGGCGCGGGCGCCGGGTCGCCCGTTCGCTGTGGCGGAAGAATCATGGCACCTTTGCTACCACGTGGATCAGCCAGCGCCCACCGTCGGCCCGATATATGACGTACCACGTTGATATTCCTATATGTCCATTAAAGAGATCTTTGGAGCTGTCGGTGAGAGCACGTGCGGTCCGGTTCCTGGCGCCCCGGTCGGTGGCCGTCGAGGAGGTGCCGATTTCCGAGCCTAACCACGATGAGCTGCTGGTACGCACCGTCTACTCCGGAATCAGCGCGGGCACGGAGCTGCTGGCCTACCGCGGCGAGCTGGACGCGGACACCCCGCTTGACGAGACGCTCGGCGCGTTCGACGGTGGCTTTCATTACCCGTTCGGGTACGGATACAGCGCGGTCGGCCGAGCCCTTGACGGGACGGCGGTGTTCGCGTTCCACCCGCACCAGGACCTCTTCACCGTGCCGGCCGCGGACGTGATGACGCTGCCGGACGGGCTCGATCTGCGGCTGGCGACGATGTTCCCGCTCGTCGAGACGGCGCTGCAACTCAGCCTGGACGCCGGGCCGGTGCTTGGCGAGACGGTGCTTGTCACCGGCCTGGGCGCGGTCGGCCTGCTCACGTCGTTGCTGCTCACCCGCGCGGGGGCGACGGTAGTGGCGCTTGAGCCGCAGGAGTGGCGGCGCGCCCTTGCCACCTCGGTGGGAATCACCGCGTCGAGTCCGGAGAAGTCGGACATCAGCGCCGCCCTGCTCGTCGAGACCTCCGGCGCCCCGCGCGCACTCGCCGACGGGCTCGGCCGCCTCCACCACGAGGGAACCGCCCTTGTCGGCTCCTGGTACGGCACCAAGCCCGTACCCCTGCCGCTGGGTGGTGATTTTCACCGCCGCCGCCTGACCATCCGCTCCAGCCAGGTCTCCACGATCCCCGCCGCGCAGCAGGACCGCTGGACCCGTGACCGCCGCCGCGCCGCCGCGCTGGCCCTGATGCCCACGCTCCCGCTTGATGCGCTGGCCACCACCGAGTTCGCGTTCGAGGACGCGCCCGCCGCCTACGAGAGCCTGGACCGGGGCACGGCCGGGGTCCTGCACGCGGCGCTGCGATATGAATAGGGACATGTACGAAGTCGGCACCTCCCGAGAAGTCCGCGCCTTCCACACGATGCCCGGAATGCCCCCGCCCGAGGGCGAGCGCCACTCCCACGACTACCGCCTCGACATCCGGGTCACCCGGCCGCGGCTGGACGAGCGGGACATGGTCGTCGACCTCGACGTGCTCAACGATGCGCTGCGCGGCGTCACGGACCGGCTGCACGAGGCGGACCTGGACGAGATCGTCGGCAAGGAGACCGGCAAGGACGCGGTCACCGTCGAGGTGTTCTCGCAGTGGCTGCACGCGGTGCTGGCAGGGGCGGTCGGTGCGGTCGCCGGCGCCACGCTTCACGTACGCGTCTGGGAGGACCCGCAGATGTACGGCGGATACGAGGGCCCGCTCGGTGACTGAGTTCGCTGTCGCGCTGCTCACGCTCGGCGACCCGGCGACGATGACCGGTGGGTACCTCTACCACAGGCGCGTCGCCGGCCGGGCCGCGTCCTTCGACGCGCGGATCGACTTCGTGTCGCTGCCGGCGTGGCGTTTCCCGCTGCCGGCGCTGGCCGGGGCCGCGATGCTGCGGCGGATCCGGGCGCTCGAGCCGGACGTGCTGCTCGTGGACAGCATCGTGGCCGGGCTGGCCGGGCCGTGGCTCGGCGCGCCCGGCCTGCCCCCGATCGCGGCGATCCTGCACCAGCCGCCGGGCGGCATCGACCACGCGACGGTCCGGCAGCGTACCCAGGCTTCGCTTGACAGATCCCTCTACAAGCGGGCGCAGCGGATGCTGATCGCGTCCGAGGATCTGGCCGACACGCTGCGGGCACAGGGCTTCGACGCCGACCTGCTGCGCGTGGTCCCGCCGGGCCGGGACGCCGCCGCCGAACCGGTCGCGCCCGCTCAGGAACTACGGCAGGACCGGCAGACCGCAATCCTCTCGGTCGGCAACTGGATGGCCCGCAAGGGCCTCCTCGACCTGCTCGAAGCGGTCTCCAACCTGCCCCCGACCGCGGCCACGCTGCACCTCGTCGGCGACGAGAACGTGGAGCCCGGGTACGCGGCCCAGGTCCGCGCCCGGATCGCCCGGCCCGACCTGCGCGACCGCGTCGTCACGCACGGCGTCGTCACACCGGAGGAGGTCGCCGGCTTCTACCGCGCGGCCGACATCTTCGCGCTGGCCAGCACGAAGGAGCCCTACGGCACGGTCTACGGCGAGGCGATGGCCGCCGGGCTGCCGGTCGTCGGCTGGAACGCGGGCAACCTCCCGCACCTCGCGGCGCACGGCGTGGAAGGTCTGGCCGTCCCGCCCGGTGACCGGGTCGCGCTCACCGGTGCGCTGCTGCGCCTGGCCACCGACGACGCGTACCGGACGACGATGGCCGCCGCCGCGCGACGGAAGGCCGACACGTTCCCCACCTGGGACGATACGTCCCGCATGCTCTTCACCGAACTCCGCGCGCTTGCGGAGTCAACAGTCAGGGAGACGCAGTGACGCGGTTCGAGGCGGTCCTGTTCGACGCGGGCGACACGCTCATCCGCCTCTCCGGCAGCGGCGAGACGCTGCTGCACCAGGCGGCCGCCGACCGGGGCGCCGGCCCGCTCGACCCCGGCGAGGTCGGCGCGGCCTGGCAGCGCGTGCTCGACCGCAGCAGCACCGCGGAGGAGATGGCCAAGGGCCGCGACCTGTCCCCGGACCGGCACCGCGAGGTGTGGACCGCGCTCTACGCCGAGGCCGGCTGCGACAAGCTGCTGCCCGGCCTCAGCGACGACCTCTACGCGCTGACAGTGGCCGCCGAGTCGTGGGAGGCGTTCGAGGACACCCTCCCCACGCTGCAGGGCCTCCGCGAACGCGGGCTGAAGGTGGGCGTGGTCAGCGACACCGGCTTCGACCTGCGGCCCGCGCTCGACCGGCTCGGCCTCACCCCGTACGTCGAGACGATCGTCATGTCCTTCGAGCACGGCGCCTGCAAGCCCGCGGTAACCTGCTTCACGGCCGCGGCCGAGCAGCTCGGCGTCGCACCGGAACGCACGCTGATGGTCGGCGACAACCCGCTCACCGACTCCGGCGCGGTCACGGCCGGCATGTTCGCGTTCCTGCTCCCGAAGCCGACCCCGACCGGTCCGCGCGGCCTGGGGCACGTGCTCAGCCTGGTCTGAGCGATCGCGGCGCCCCAACCTCCGGTCGCGTACGCACTCCAGCACGCCGGCCTCGGCCAGGTACGTCAGCACCGCCTCGCTCGTCTGCACCAAATGCGTGGTCAGATCCCCGATCTGGAGCAGGTTCCCGCCTCCACGCGAGATCAACGCACCCCGCAGCAATAGCATCGACGGGCGTCAACAGTTTTGTCACTATACCGCCGTGTCGTGAAGTATTGAATTGGATATCTACACGACCTCCCGGGCGACGCCTAATGTCGGATGTGGCCGCCCGATCGACCCCTTGGAAATGCGCGCAGTCGAAAGGACGGCCATACGGGGAAACACGGGGATAAGGAGAAGGACGTGTCCACTCTGGACAACGCACGACACGGCCGGGCGGCCCTGCGCTGGTTCACCCGCACCGCCGCGGTGGCAGGCCTGGTCCTGGCCGGCGCACTCTCGCTGGCCGGGCCCGCCGCCGCCAACCCGGCACCGGACGCCGCCGGCACGATCCGGGTCGCCGGACCGGCGCCGGACGCCGCCACCATCGCGGCGATGGCCGCGGTCAGCCCGGGCATGTCGCCGACGCCGCGCCGGGTCCGGCACCAGAACCCGGGCGACTTCTGGGACTGCCCGAGCGGCAACCTCTGCCTGGACGCCTGGGATCCGACCACCGGCAACTGGAAGGTGTTCGACCTCTACAACTGCAACCGGTACTACTTCTCCAACTGGGAGGGCACCGGCTACCACCTGGACAACCAGACCGGCGGCGTCACGTCGTACGTCTACAACCAGTCCGGCGGTGTCATCGCCTCGTTCACGCCGGGCGGCGGCATCACCGGGATCAACTGGACCCCGGCCTGGTCCATCCGCAACTGCTGACAAGCGGTGACCAGCACCAACCGGCCGGCCCCGCGCGGGGCCGGCCGGCCTTGTCGCGGCGGCGGTCAGCAGACGCGCTCGCCGGTGTCGTAGGAGTACCGCGTCCACCAGCGAAGGTGCGTGAGCGTCAGCGATCCCATGCGGGCACGCATCATGGCACCGCCTCATATGCCCGCGAGCGGGGCGTACCAACGCGAGGTCATTGGTAATTGATGTTCGATCGCCTTTTTTGGGGGCGATCATTGTCAGCGATTCCACAGTTTCAGATGGTGCTTATCAGTGCGCGGGCTGCGGGTACGACCTCCGTGGTCCAGCGCGCGATAAGCGTCTCCACCGGAATGTCCGTGGGCGTGAACGAGGGGTGGTAGATGAAACCGCCCGCGCCGCCCGCGGCCGCCTCGGCCAGTTCCGCCGCCCACTGCGTGACCGAACCGCCGAGCCGGGCGCCGTCGTCCGCGGAACGGGTGACGCGCAGCGGGTCGCGGGTGATCGGGCCGACCACGTTGTAGACGGTGGTGATCGCGGACGGGTCGCGGCCTACGGCGGCGGCAGCCTCGTCGATGCGCGGGCGGGACTCGGCGACGCGGCGGCTGTGCCAGTCCGCGGCGTATCCGGGGATCCAGCCGTCCGCGAGTCTGCCGGTCACGGCGAGTGAGGCCGGGCCGCCGGAGCCGGTCCAGATCGGCGGGCAGGGCATCGGCGACGGGGTCAGGTCCACCACCCCGTGCATCGTGACCGGCGGGCCGCCGCCGTGCAGCGCGCGGATCAGCGTGATCGCCTCGGCCATCGCGCGTACGGCGGCGCCTGGCGTACGGCGGGGCAGGCCGAGGCGCACGATGTCGTCCCACAGGCCGCCCGCGCCGACGCCGAGCACGACCCGGCCCGGGGCGAGCGCGGTGAGCGACGAGACAGTGCGGGCAAGCATCGGGGCCGGCCGGACCGCCAGGTTGGTGACGCTCACCGCGCCGCCGATCGTGGCGGTACGGCCGAGCACGACGCCGAGTGCGGCGTACGCGTCCAGGCGGTCCGGGAAGTACGGGTGGTCGGAGAGGGTGACCAGGTCGAGGCCGTCGCGGTCCGCGCGGTCCGCGTGCGCGAGCAGCGCCGGGACCTCGTCCACGCCGGTCTCCAGGCCGAGTCCGAAGAGCACGTTCATGCGGTCCAGCCTGGCAGGGCGAAGGCCGGGCGGGGAGGCCGCGCGGATGGTGGCCCCGGCGGGGCCAGGCTACGGTTTTCGGGTGACCGACAACGAACTGGGCGTGTTCCTGCGCCTGCGGCGGGCCGCGCTCTCCCCCACGGACGTGGGCCTGCCGGCCGGCGCGCGGCGGCGTACCGAGGGGCTGCGGCGGGCCGAGGTCGCGACGCTGTCCGGCGTGAGCGTGGAATACCTGACGCGCCTGGAGCAGGGCCGCGACCGGCGACCGTCCGTGCAGGTGGTGAACTCGCTGTCCGGCGTACTGCGGCTGACCATGGCGGAGCGCGCGCACCTCTACCGGCTGACCAAGACCGCGGACGGCGCGTTCAGCTGCGTGGCGCACTCGGAGACGCCGTCGCGGGACGTGCGGCCGGGCGTGCAGGCCACCCTGGAGCGGCTCGGTCCCGGCCCGGCCGTGCTGCTGAACCGGCTGGGCGAGGTGCTGGCGTACACGGAAGGCTACGGCCGCCTGATGGGCGAGGCCGGCGTGCTGGCTGGCGACCCACCGAGCCTGCCCCGGTTCGTGTTCGGCTCACCGAACGCCCGGAAGGTGTTCCCGGACTGGGATGAGGTGGCGGACGAGCAGGTCTCAGCGCTGAAACAGGGGCCGTTCCGGGCCGAGCCCGAAGCGGCAGCGCTCGCGGACGAGTTGGAGCGGCTGGCCGGCGACGCGTTCACGAAGCGGGCCGACACGCTCCCCGGGCTCCCCCGCGCGCACGGCCTGCTGCGCGTGGAGCACCCGCTGATGGGCCTTCTGCGGCTGCGCTACGAGACGCTCCTCCTGTCCGAGGACGACCGCCAGCGCATCGTGGTCTATCTCCCCGACGACGCGCTGACGACGTCCGCGCTGGACGCGCTGCTCACCTAGCCCGTATGCCCCTAGTGTTTCGCCTCGTCGCGGAGGTAGTGCAGGACGGCCGCGACCCGCCTGTCGGTCTGGTCGTCAGGGGCCAGCTCGAGCTTCGAGAAGATGCTGCGGATGTGCTTGTGCACGGCGCCGTCCGTGACGAACAGCTTCTCCGCGATCGCCGCGTTGCCGAGGCCCTCGGCCATCAGCGCGAGCACGTCCCGTTCGCGCGGGCTGAGCCGTTCCAGCCGGGAGTCCGGGCGGGTCCGGGTGAGCAGCTGCGCCACCACCTCAGGGTCGATCGCGGTGCCGCCGCCGACCACCCGGTGCAGCACGTCCAGGAACTCCTCGATCCGGCCGACCCGCTCCTTGAGCATGTAGCCGAGCCGCGAACTGCCCTGGGTGAACAGCTCGGTGGCGAACGCCTGCTCCACGTACGCGGACAGCACCAGCACCGCGATCCCGGGCTGGCGGCGCCGGGCCTCGACCGCGGCCTGGATGCCCTCGTCCGTGTGGGTCGGCGGCATCCGCACGTCGACGATCGCCACGTCCGGCGTGTGCTTGTCCACGGCCGCGAGGAACGTCACCGGGTTGTCAGTGGTGGCCACCACGTCAAGCCCTTCCGCGCGCAGCAGCAGTGCCAGTCCCTCGCGCAGCAGCGCGTCGTCCTCCGCGATCACAATCCGCACGGCAGGATCACCTCCACAGTGGTCGGACCGCCCACCGGGCTGGTCATGGTCACGGTGCCGTCGTGCGCCTCGGCCCGGCGGCGGATGCCGGTCAGGCCGGTCCCGCCGTTCGCGTCCGCGCCGCCCCGGCCGTCGTCCGTGACGCGCAGCCGGAGCTTGTCCGCCTCCCGGGCGACGACAACTGTCGCGTGCGACGCGCCGCTGTGCTTGGCGACGTTCGTCAGCGCCTCGGCCGCCACGAAGTACGCGGTCGCCTCCACGGACGCCGCGCAGCGACCCGGCAGGTCGGCGTCGACCGTGACCGGGACCGGGCAGGTCGCGGCCAGCGAGGCGAGCGCGTCGGAGAGGCTTCGGTCGGTGAGCACCGGCGGCAGAATACTGCGGACCACAGCGCGCAGCTCCGCGAGGGCCAGTTCCGACGCGTCCTGTGCGCGGGCCAGGATGTCGTCCGCGCTGGCCGGGTCGCGGACGACCGCGCGCCGGGCCGCGCCGAGCAGCACGCTCACCGCGACGAGCCGGTTCTGGGTGCCGTCGTGGAGCGCGCGCTCGATCCGGCGCAGTTCGACCGCGTGTGCGTCGAGCGCGGCCGCGCGGGTCGCGGTCAGCTCCGCGATCCGCATCGCCATGTCCTCGCCGGGGCCGGGCTTGAGCAGCCGGCGGCCCGGCAGCTCCATCAGCCGGACCAGCCACGGCATCACGTAGAGCGTGAGGAACAGGTAGCCGACGCCCATCAGGCCGACCAGCCAGGCGCCGTTCTGGGTACGGATCAGCGGGAAACCGATCGCCGGTGTCGCGTCCGCGGCCGGGGCGATCCGCCACCAGAGCGGGAACAGGCCGTCGCGGACGATGTCGACCGCGATCGTCAGGTTCAGCATGCCGATGAAGAAGCCGAGCACCGCGTGGATAAGCATCCAGCGGGTCTCGCGGCCGGTCGCCGGGTCACCGAACACGGCCCGCATCGAGGTCTGCGGTGGCATTCCGGCGGGCAGGCCGAGCCGGCGGCGCTCCATGTCGGCGACCGCGCGCAGCCGTCCGAGCGCCCACGGCGCGGCGCTCGGCACCACCAGGCCGATCGCCATCGACACCCAGACCAGGCCGGCCAGGAACGCGGTGAACCAGCCGGTCGCGGAGCGTTCCACGGCCTCGATCCCGATGCGCAGACGTCTGCGGACGGACATGGCGGCGCCTCCCAGCTCTCAACGGTTTCCGAACCGTAGGCCACCGGCCGGGTGCAGCCGCAAGTGGCACGGCCGGAAAGTACAGCCTGCTGTACCCCGGGTGGGCAGGTGAGGGGATCGTTGCCGGCCCGTCGCCGCCATAGCGTCGTAGACATCGAGAAACACCAGCTGAAGGAGTGATCGAGATGGGCACCGACCCGTACCGACTGACCGATCAGACAACGCCGGAGCCGCGGCACGCCGGCACCGACCCGACGCGCCTGGCGCTGTGGATCGCACTTGTGGTCGCGGCCGGCCTGAACGCCGCGCTGTCGAGCGTGAACGTGTGGCTCGGCACCGGCTTCGGCGTGGTGGTGCTGGCGCTCGGCGTCGCGCTGATCGTCAACTACCGCGGCAAGCGCAGGGCGGGCCACTGATGATCCCGACCATGACCCGGGCGGCCGTCACCCTGGAGCAGGTCTCCAAGACCTATCCGGGGGGCGTGCACGCGCTGCGGGAGGTGTCGCTGGCCGTGGAGGCCGGCACGTTCCTGGCCGTAATGGGCCCGTCCGGGTCAGGCAAGAGCACGCTTATGCACTGCGCCGCCGGCCTCGACACCCCCACGAGCGGAAAGACCTTCATCGAGGGTACGGAGATCAGCCACCTCAACGAGACGAAGCGCACGATCCTGCGCCGCGGCCGGGTGGGCTTCATCTTCCAGCAGTACAACCTGCTGCCGTCACTCTCGGTGGCGGACAACATCACGCTGCCGCTGCGGCTGGCCGGCGTCGCGCCCGACCACGCCTGGGTGCGCACGCTCGTCGAGCGCGTCGGGCTTGCGGACCGGCTGCACCGGCGCCCGTCCGAGCTGTCCGGCGGGCAGCAGCAGCGGGTCGCGGTGGCCCGGGCGCTTGTCACCAGGCCGGCCGTGGTGTTCGCGGACGAGCCGACCGGCGCGCTTGACATCCGTACCGCGCGGGAGGTCCTCGATCTGCTCCGCGCGCTCGTGGACGAGTTCGGCCAGACCGTCGTCATGGTCACCCACGACCCGGGTGCGGCCGCCCGCGCCGACCTCGCGCTGGTGATGGCGGACGGCCGGATCGCGGACAGCATCCCCCACCCTGCCGCGGCCGTACTGGCCCGGCGCCTCACCGAGCTGGAGACGGAGTAACACCATGCTCTACCTCGCCGTACGCATGGCCCGACACCGGATCGCCGGGCTGATCGCGGTCGCCTGTGCCACCCTCGGCGGCGCCTCGCTCGTCGCCGCGATCGGTGTGGTCGCGGAGTCCGGGCTGCGCGGACACCCCGAGCCGGGCAGGCTGGCGTCGGCGGACGTGGTGGTCTCCGCGCCGCAGACCTACCCGGTGCCCGAGGACCTGCCGATCGCGCTGCCGGAGCGGGGTGGCGTGCCGACCTCGCTCATCGCCCAACTCGCCGCGCTTCCCGGCGTGACCGCCGCGATCGGTGACGTGACTGTCGGCGCCGCGGTGATCGGCGCGGACGGGCGGGTGACCCCGATCGCGGCCCACAACTGGACGTCGCTCGCCCTGACCGGCACCGAGGACGGCGGCCGGCCCACCGGGATCCCTGACGGCGGCGCGCCGGGCGGCGATTCCCAGGTCGCACTCGACACGGCCACCGCGAGCGCGGCCGGCGTCACCACCGGCGGCATCGTGCGGCTGTCCGCGGCCGGCCGGACCGGCGACTACACGGTCACCTCGGTGCTCGACTCCCCCACCCCCAGCGCCTGGTTCGCCGATCCGACCGCGATCACGCTCAGCGGCCGCACCGACAGCCGCGTCGACCTGGTCGCGCTGCGCACCGAGCCGGGCAGGGCGGACCAGGTCGCGGACGCGGCCCGTGCGCTCGGCGGCGGCCTGGCCGTCACGACCGGCGACGACCGTGGCGACATCGCGGACCCCGAGACCGCGGCCGGGCGCAGCATGCTGCCGCTGATGGCCGGCTCGCTCTCCGGCGTGACGCTGCTTGTCATCGGCATCATCGTGGGCGGCGCGCTCGCGGTCTCGCTCTCCGGGCAGCGGCGCGAACTGGCCCTGCTGCGCGCGGTCGGCGCCACCCCCCGGCAGATCCGCAGGCTCGCCACCCGGCAGGCGCTGATCGTCGCGGCCGTCACCTCGGTGCCGGGCGCCGCGGCCGGATACGCGCTGGCCGGGCGCTTCCGGGAGCTGCTTGTCGCGCTCGGCATGGCCCCGGCCGCGCTGCCGCTGCAGTGGAGCCCGCTACCCGGTGCGGCTGCGGTGCTGCTGATGACGCTCACCGCATGGATCGCGGCGCTGTGCGCGGTCTCGAAGATTTCCCGGATGCCCGCCACCGAGGCCGTGGCCGGATCGCGGACGGAACCCCGTACCCCCTCGGCCTGGCGTTTCTCTTCTGGTCTTGTCGTGCTGGCCGGCGCGAACGCGCTTGCGGTGACGCCGATGGTGGTCCGGAACGAGGCCGGCGCCGCGATGACCGCGATGGCCGGCATCCTCGCGGCCGTGGGCCTGGCGCTGGCCGGTCCCGGACTGCTCTCGTTCGCCGGCCGCACGATGGCCCGGCTGCTCCCCCGGCGCGCCGCGGCCTCGACGTGGCTTGCGGTCGCCAACACCCGGGGGTACGCCGTGCGGACCGCCGCGGCCGTCAGCACGCTCGCGGTCGCTGTGGTGTTCACGCTCACCTACGCGCTCACCCAGACCACAGTGCTGGCCGGCTCCACCCGTGACCTCGTGGACGGCAGCCGCGCCCAGCTCGCGGTGACCGCGCCCGCGCTGGGCCGGGTGCCGTCCGAGCTGGCCGGCGCGGTCTCGCAGGTGCCCGGCGTGACCGGCGCGGCCATGGTCGGCGGCACGACAGTGCTGATGACCTACTCGATGCTCGGCGACCCGATCGTGGAGGCGTCGTCCGCGATGGTGCTGACGCCGGAGGCCTCGTCCGTGTTCGACCTGGGCGTCCGCGACGGCGACCTGGCCGGGCTGACCGGCGCCACGATCGCTGTCGACGCAGACGTCGCCTCGTCCCGGAAGGCGGGCGTGGGCAGCGAGCTGGACCTGGTGCTCGGCGACGGCACACCGGTCCGGGCGCGGGTGGTGGCGACCTACGACCGCGGTCTGGGCTTCGGCCCGGTGGTGATCTCCCGCGACCTGGCGGCCGGTCACGCGACCGGGCTCGACCAGCAGCTCCTGATCGCCACGAACGGTGACCCGGGCGTGCCCTCGGCGGTGTCGGCGCTTACCGGTTCCCGGCCCGGCGTGGTGGTCGGCCCGGCCGATCCGGGCTCCGCCGGCGTGTCGCCGGAACTGTGGCTCAACGTCGCGGTGCTGGGAGTGCTGCTCGGCTACCTGCTGCTCGGGATCGCGAACAAGCTGATCACGGCGACGGCGCAGCGACGGGATGAGCTGACACTGCTGCGACTGGCCGGTGCGACGCCGGCCCAGATCCGGGCGATGCTCCGGCGGGAGGCGGCGATGATCTGGATCTTCGCCACGGCCGGTGGGGTCGGGCTGGCCGTGCTTCCGCTGATGTTCCTCTCGCTCGGGTTCCTTGAGCGGCCGTGGCCGTCCGGGCCGTGGTGGCTGGGGCCCGCGGTCGTGGGAGTGGTGGGGCTGATCGCGTTCCTCTGCGTCGAGATCCCCGGGCGCCGCGTCCTCCGCAGTACCTCGGTGGCGATCTGACCTGTTGCGCGACGGCCGTGGGGCGGGGGGGGCCGCGGGCCCCCCCCCCCCCCCCCCCCCCCCGGGGCCCCCCCCCCCCCCCCCCCCCCCCCCCCCCCCCCCCCCCCCCCCCCCCCCCCGCGCCCCCCGCCCCGCCCCCGGACCCCCCCCCCCGCC
>NZ_JBITDX010000008.1:91665-136782 GCF_044454585.1 Catenuloplanes sp. NPDC051500 | reverse complement strand
GGGGCTCCCCGGGGCGGCGGGGCCCCCGGCGTTCCGGGGGGGCTCTCGGCCGTGGTGGGCGGCGGGGGGGGCCGGGGCCTTCCCCGCCCCCGCCCCACGGCCGTCAGTCGAGCGAGCCCGCGACGCCCTCGCGCCAGTAGCCGCGGACCGAGACCCGCTCCGCGTCCAGGCCGCGGTCCTGCCGGAGGTGGGTGCGCAGTGTGCGCATCGCCCCGGCCTCGCCCGCGCCCCAGACCAGCGATCCGGAGCCGAGCGGGATCGCCGCGACCGTCTCCACCACGGCCTCGGCCGGGACCGCACCCAGCCAGCGCACGTCCGCGACGCGGCCGCCGCCCAGCTCCCGCTCCGGGCCGGTGGCCAGCACCAGCACCCGTACCACCGCGTCGGTGGGCAGTTCTTCGAGGAAGCGCTCGGTCGCGGGCAGGCCGGTCTCGTCCGCGACCAGCAGATAGTCGTCGCAGTCGGCCGGGAAGACCTGGCTGCCGCGCGGGCCGATCACCCCCAGCGAGGCGCCGGGCGCGGCAGTGGTCGCCCACCGACCGGCCGGGCCGTGCGCGTGAAGCACGAAGTCGATCGTCAGCTCGCCGGCGGCCGCGTCGAAGCGGCGGGGCGTGTAGTCGCGCGTGGTCAGCGGGCTCGGGCGGCCGGCGGCGGGGAGGGTCAGCTCGCCGGTCTCCTCGTCCGGCACGACCACCTTCACGTGGTCGGCCGCGGCCAGCGGCAGGAACGGGAAGTCGGACTCCAGCTCGGGGCCGCCGAGCACGATCCGGCGCATGGCCGAGCCCAGTTCCTCGACGCGGAGCACCTCCAGGCGGCGGCGTCGCGCCTGGTGGGACACGCGTCGCACCAGCCCGGCGCCTCTGCCTCCGTCACGCGCCGCGGTGCCGCGGCTGATCGGTGCTGTCATCAGACCATTCTGCTGCCGGGCCCGGAACGCCGGCGCGCAGGGTCACCGCAGGTGACGGAGGTTCGCCTGCAGGCCACTACCCACATGAGACCACCCGGCCGGACGGCGCGTACGTTGTGTCCACTGCGGAGGGTGTCGGACACGGGAGGGGAACTCTGTGGAAACGCGGAGGAAATTCGTGGAGCGCGCCACGTCCGGTCCTGGATACGTGGTGATACTGCTGCTGACCGCGCTGGCCGTCGGACTGGTCGCGGCGGCCCTGGAGGCGTGGAAACCCCTGGGGTGAGGATTCACGGGTGTGCACGGCCCGTCGATCGGAAATATGAAGGACATGCGGAGAGAGCACATGGAGCGCACCACCTCGAACGCCGGATACCTGGCGATCATCCTGACCACGGCCCTCGTGGTCGGCGTAGCCGTCGCGCTGTTGGAGATGTGGTGGCGCTGAGCCCGCCGACAGAGCCGCAGTGAGCCAGGCGGCAGAGCCGCAATGAGCCCGCCGGCAGCCGCGACCACCATGGGCGCCGGCGCCGTGACGATCACCGGATCACGCCGGCGCTGAGCCGGGCGCCGAGCCGGGCGCCGCACCGTCCAACGCGCCGAGCAGGCGCTGGACCAGATCGTGCATCAGCTGCCTGTCCGCGGCCGGCAACACCGGGTCGACGATTTCCGCGACGGCGTCGGCATAGGTGCCGGCCGCGGCGTCGAGCGTTTCCCGCCCCGCCACGGTGAGCGCTACCCGGCTCGCCCGGCGATCGCCGGGGTCGGCCTCGCGGGCGAGCAGGCCGAGCGTGACCATCCGGTCAGCCACCTTGCTGGCGCCGCCGACAGTGATGCTCATCCGCTGTGCCAGGTCGCCGACCCGCAGCGGCCCGCCGGCCAGCGCGTGAAGCGTCTGGAACCGGGCGAGCGGCAGATCGTGCACGGCTCGCAGCCGCGCGTCCACCCGCTCCCAGAGCAGGATCTCCAGCCGGATCAGGTCGTTCAGCCACGCGATGCGGTCGCTCATCCGTACCCCCATTTTATGTTCCTTGGAATATTATTCCATGGAACGAAGTTGGCGCCGACATGACCATGCGAGCGATCGTGCTGACCGGTCCCGGACCGGTGGAGAACCTGGAACCGCGTGAACTGCCAATCCCGGAGCCCGAGCCCGGCTGGGTACGCCTCCGCGTGCACGCCTTCGGCCTCAACCGCTCCGAGCTGCACCTCCGGCTGGGATATGCGGACAACGCCCGCTTCCCGATCGTGCCCGGCATCGAGGCCACAGGCGTGGTCGACGCCGCGCCCGGCAGCGATCTGCGGCCCGGGCAGCAGGTGGTGGCGATGATGGGCGGCATGGGCCGCGCGTTCGACGGCGGTTACGCGGAGTACACGGTGGTGCCGCGCGCGCAGGTGATCCCATTCCGCTCCGAGCTGCCCTGGGACGTGCTCGGCGCGGTGCCGGAGACGCTGCAGACCGCCTACGGCTCACTGACCGTGGGCCTCGATCTGCGGGCCGGCCAGACGCTGCTGATCCGCGGTGGCACGTCCGCGCTCGGCTACGCGACCGCCGCGCTGGCCCGGGACCTCGGCGCCACAGTGCTCGCCACCACCCGGCAGCGCGACCGCCTGGACGACCTGGCGGCGCACGGTGTCGCCCACCCGCTGCTCGACGACGGCGACGTGGCGGCCCAGGTCCGCCGGATCGTCCCGGACGGCGTGGACGCCGCGCTTGAGCTGGTCGGCACGCCGGCGCTGCCGGACACGCTCGCCGCCACCCGCGTGCACGGCACGGTCTGCATGGCCGGGATGCTGTCGAACGAGTGGATCGTCAAGGACTTCTATCCGATCGGGTACCTCCCGGCCGGGGTGCGCCTGACCGGCTACAGCGGGAACGCCGCCAACCTGCCGCCGGAGATCCTGCAGCGCACCCTGGACCAGCTGGCCGAGGGGACGTTCTCGCTCGGCCCGGTCACCACCTACCCGCTCGACCGGATCCGCGCCGCCCACCACGCCATCGAGACGAACGCGGTGAGCGGCAAGGTGGTGATCACGGTGTAGCGGAATTCAGAAGTCGTCCAGGGACGGGGACTCGCCCGCGCGGTGTGCGGCAAGCAGCGCGGCGAAGCGGTCCGCGGGCATGATCCGCACGCCCAGCTCCTCGGCCTTGGCGGCCTTCGAGCCGGCGCCGTCACCGACCACGACCAGCTGGGTCTTCTTGGAGACGGAGCCGGAGGACTTGCCGCCCAGGTGCTCGACCGCCTCGTTGCCCTCGGTGCGGGACAGGCCGGGGACGGAGCCGGTGACGACGACGGTCATCGCGCTGCCGTCCTCGTTCTGCAGCGGGAGGCGATCGGCCGGGTCCGGGGCTGCGGCGGCTACGGCGGCCGCACGCTCGGACGCGGGGACGACGCCGGGCTCGGTCATGGTGAGGCCGTGCGCGGTGAGCTTGGCGATGATCGGGGCCAGCTCGACCAGCTCGGCCGCGATCGTGGCGGCGCGCTCGGGGCCGACGCCCTCGACGTCCTGGAGCTGCTCGACCGAGGCGCCGAGCAGCTCCGGCATGGTGCCGAAGTGCTTGGCCAGGCGGCGGGACATGGAACGGCCGGTCATCCGCACGCCGAGGCCGGTCAGCACCCGGGACATCGGCTGCGCCTTGGAGCCCTCGATGTTGGCGAGCAGCTTGCCGGCCGAGGTGGCGCCCATCCGGTCGAGCGCGGCGACGGCCGCCGCGTCCAGCTCGTAGAGGTCGGCCGGGTCGGTGACCATGCCGGCCGTGACGAGCGCGCGGATGACCTTGTCGCCGAGGCCCTCGATGTCCATCGAGTCGCGGGCGGCGAAGTAGGCAAGCGACTCGGTCGCCCCGCACGCCCGGCCCTGGGTGCAGCGCCAGCGCTTCTGCGAGCGGTCGATCTCGCCGCCGCAGCGCGGGCAGAACTCCGGCGGGGTGAACGCCACCGAGTCGGCGGCCCGCTCGTCGAGCTTCGCCCCGGTGATCTCCGGGATGACCTCGCCGGCCCGGCGGACGAAGACGGTGTCGCCCACCCGCACGTCGCGGCGGACCAGATCGCCGAAGTTGTGCAGCGTGGCGGACGTGACCACCACGCCACCGACCTGCACGGGCGCGATCACGGCGACAGGCGTGATGACGCCGGTACGGCCGACCTGCACCTCGATCGCGGTGAGCGTGCTGGTCCGGGTGTCGGCCGGGAACTTGAACGCGGTCGCCCAGCGCGGAAACCGGCTGGACGAGCCGGCCGTGTCCCGGTCCGCGGGCGCATCCGCCTTGATGACGGCGCCGTCGATGTCGAAGCCGAGCTTGCCGCGCAGCCCGCCGAGCGAGGTCACGGCCGCGACCAGCTCCTCCGCGGTGGTGCACTGCGGCATCCCGGCCGGCGAGCCTGCGGTGGTGGCGACGCCGAGATCAGCGATCGCGGCCATCGCCGCGCTGTGCGTGAGACCCTCGCCGTCCGGCAGGTCGTGCACCGCGTAGGCGAGGAAGGACAGCGGCGCGATGTAGGCCCGGTCCTGGGCGCGAAGCGTGCCGGCGGCCGCGTTCCGCGGGTTCGCGAAGGGGGCGCCGCCGTGCGCCACCCGCAGCTCGTTCGCCTTGGCGAAGTCGTCGTCGGTCATGAAGACCTCGCCGCGGACCTCGACAGTCACGGGACGCCGCAGCTCGGCCGGGAGCCCGGCGACCGCGCGCGCCTGCGCGGTTACGTCCTCGCCCGCCTGCCCGTCGCCGCGCGTGGCGACCTGCACCAGCGCGCCGTCCACGTAACGCGCCGCGATCGCCATGCCGTCGATCTTCGGCTCGACCGTGTAACCGGCGACCGGGCGGCCGATCACCTTCTCCAGGCGCGCGGCCCACTGGGTCAGCTCGTCCGCGTCGAAGACGTTGGCCAGGCTCAGCATGGGCGTGCTGTGCACCACATCGCCGACCACGCCGCCGCCGGCCGCGACCACCTCGGTGGGCGAGTCCGCAGCCGCCCACTCCGGGTGCGCGGCCTCGCTCGCGGCGATCCGGGCGAACAGCGCGTCGTAGGTGGCGTCGTCCATCACGATGTCGGCGCCCGCGTAGTAGGCCGCGGCGGCCTCCCGCATCCGCCCGATCGTCTCCCGGTACTCGTCGGCGCTCTCGAACGGCGCGGCGTGCGCCGCATCGACGACCGGGGCGATCTCACTCATGACGACTCGTTTCCTCAGGGCTCCGTGACGATCATCTTCTTACTCCAGGGGTACGACAAACACGCTGGGGTACGACCGACACGCCTGGGTACGAGGACACGCTGGGATACGAGAGAAAGCACGGAGCCGCGAGCACCCTGGGCGGATCGGTGGCTGGAACGGACTCATGGCGGTGACCGCCACGTGGGCAGCACCGCCATGATGACGAGCGAAGGGGGACGATCAGTTGAAGGAGTCGACGTCCATGTGGCCGCGGAGCTTGACCAGCGCCTTGGTGAGCAGCCGGGAGACGTGCATCTGGGAGATGCCGATCTGGTCCGCGATCTGCGACTGGGTCAGGTTGCCGTAGAAGCGGAGCGTAATGATCCGCTGCTCACGCGCGTCGAGCATGGCGAGCGCCGGCCCGAGCGTGGCGCGCAGCTCGACCTCGGCGTAGTCGTCGGTCTCGTCGCTGATCGTGTCGCCAAGCTCCGCGCTGCCGTCCGTGCCGAGCGGCGTCGAGAGGCTCGTCGTGTTGTAGGCGCGGGCGCCCTCCAGGCCCTCCAGCACCTCCTCCTCGGTGATGCCGAGGTAGGTGGCGATGTCCACGACCAGCGGGGAGCGGCCCAGCTTGTGGGTAAGCGTGCTGTTCGCCTCGCTGATCGCGAGCCGCAGCTCCTGGAGCCGGCGCGGCACCCGGATGGACCAGGTGCGGTCGCGGAAGTGGCGCTTGATCTCGCCGACGATTGTCGGGATGGCGTAGCCGGAGAAGTCGACGCCACGGGACGCGTCGAACCTGTCGACCGCCTTGATCAGGCCGACCATCGCGGTCTGCACCAGGTCGTCGGTCAGCTCGCCGCGGCCGGAGTAGCGCTTGGCGAGGTGGCGGGCCAGCGGCAGCCAGGCCTCGATGGTGCGGTCGCGGAGAGCGGCACGGCGCGGGTCGTCGGCGGGCATTCCGGCCAGAGCGACGATGAGGTTCGCGGCGGCGTCGGCGGCGCGGTCATCGGTCATCGTCTCACGGTCAGTGACCGTCGACTGGGCGATGGTTATGGTCATGAGAGCGGTCCTTCGCTTGTCCGGCCAGCCCGGATACCCGTTCGGCTTTCCCGACCATAGCCGAACAGCGGAGCGTTATGATAGCCGAAAGTATGAGTCACTTTCAGTGTTCACTCGTTCGCATACGACAACAGTCTCGGTCGGCGACCGTTGTGCCCAGCCCCTCTAGGGTTCAAACGTGCCACGCATACTTTTTTCGAGTCTTTCTTCACCCGGTCACACCTTCCCCCTGGTACCCCTCGCGGTAGCGGCCCGGGACGCCGGTCATGAGGTGCATTTCGCGGCCGGTGACCATGTGCACCCGGCGCTCGACGGGCACGGGCTGCGGCCGTTCCGCCCGGCCGACTCCTTCTACGAGATCTACGCGGACGACCTGGCGCCACACCTGGACCGGCTGGCACCGGACCTCGTCGTGCACGGCTGGGGACTGCCAGGCGTCGCCGAGGCCGCGCGCGCAGCCGGGATCCGCAGCGTGTGGCACGGGTTCGGCCGCCTGTTCCCGGACGGGATCGGCTTCGACAGGCCGTCGATGGAGCTGCCGCACGTGGACATCTGCCCGCCGTCGCTGCAGGACCCGGCGCTGACCCACCGGATCCCGCTGCGACACGTTCCCTACAACGAGCCGGGTGCCCGACCCGCCGCGCGCCGTGGCCCGCGACCGCTGATCTTCCTGAGCCTGGGCACCGCGTTCGGCACGCCGACCGTGCTGGCCAGTGCGATGCGCGGACTCGCGGACCTGGACGCGGACGTGATCGTCGCCGCCGGCTCGATCACCCTGAAGGACGACATACCGGACAACGCGCTGGTACGCCCCTGGGTGGCCCAGTCCGGCCTGCTCCCGGTCGTGGACCTCGTCGTCCACCACGGCGGCAGCGGCACGATGCTCGGCGCGCTCGCCCACGGCGTACCCCAGCTGGTTCTTCCGCAGGGTGCCGACCAGTTCGCGAATGCGAACGCACTTGTCAGAGCGGGCGCCGCGATCCAGCTCCCACCTGAGGACCAGCACGCGGACGCGGTCGCCGCCTCGGCCCAGGCGCTGCTTGCGGACCGGGGCGGCGATCACCGGGCGGCCGCGCGGGCGATCAGGAACGAGATCGCGGCGATGCCGTCGCCCGACGAGGTGGTGGAGGCGCTTACGGCGCGGTGAGCGGCGCGTCCAGGCCGGTCACCGAGGTGCGCGGCGTGAGCCGGACGCCGGCCGGGACCGGGGCCGGGAAGCCGAGCACCGCGAGCCCACCCTTGACCTGGTTGCCGGCCTCGCAGTCCTCGGTGCAGTTCGTCGGCGGGTTCGCGACCTCGGTGGCGTCCTCGCCGGTCACCATGCCGAGCCGGCCGCCGCTTGCCACGTCCCAGACGCTCGTGGCGCCGCAGTGGTCCGCGGTCTCGGTCAGGCCGAGCGTGTTAGTGAAGTCTGGGCCGCAGCCGGGCTGCTTGATCCGGGTGGCGACCTGCGCGCTGTCCCGCAGCACCAGCCGGGGTGACGCGTCCGCGCCGATGTTGACCCGCGGCGAGACGCGCACACAGCGGTCACCGGCCGGGCCGGTGGCCGGGTCCACGCAGTCGTCGCCGAGGAACTGGCCGAGCCGGGCCCGGAAGTTCGGGTTGTCATAGTAGAACGCGCCGTCCGCGAGCGTGTGCGTGATCCGGGTCCGGGCGCCGTCGCCGCGTTCCACCTCCATCTGGAAGATGCCGCCCTGCGCGCAGTCCTTGGCCTGGATCTTCATGCTCAGACCGCCGGGCCCGGTCCGGGAGAGCGTCATGTCCTCGTCGCGCAGCTCGACCGCGATCCCGCTGGTCAGCGCGAGGCCGCGGTGGTCCGGCACCTTGCTCGCGTAGACCGGGGTGAACCGCCCGCCGGTCATGTCGCCGACGTTCGCCCGGCCGGTCCACGCGTAGTCGTAGATGCCGAACGTGGCCGGGTCGATCGTGAACTGGGTGAAATTCCCCTGCACGGTGAAGCGGCCGGCCGGTGCCGCGACGGTGCCGCGGAACCGCTTGCCGGTGCCGGTCTTGCCGAGCGTGGTGTAGGTGCCACCCTCGCAGAACTTCGAGCTGGCGGCGGACGCGGTGGGCGCGATCGCCACGACCGCGGCGAGCGGCGCGAGGAGCACGGCGGCGACGGCCAGGAGTCTCTTGCGTGACATGCGGGGGCCTTTCGGACGGGGGTTCGATCAAGCGGCGTCAGCCTGCTCCCCGGGCCGCTAAGGCGGTGCTAGCCGATTGCTAAGGGACGGTTAAGGCTGGTCCTCAAAGGAATTCACACAAAAATCAGCCGGGGGTACGCGTACCCCCGGCTGATTGTGATCTGGATCTAGCTGATCTGGAAGCTCGGGTGCGGCGGCTGGTTGTAGGCCGTGTTCTGCCAGGCCACCGCCTCGCGGTACATGCGGTCCTGCATCAGCGACACGTGCGAGATGCTTGTCGCGTCGGTCGTCTGGTAGATGCGCAGCGCCGTGTTGTTTGTGGTCGGCCAGATGACCTCCTCGCGCCAGTCACCGAGGATGTCGGCCTGCAACGACGGCGTCGACTTGGTGCCGTTGTTGGAGTGGACGCCGCTCGCGGCAAGCAGCGTGGTGTCCGAGGACGTGCCGTACTTCTTGATGCTGGTGGCGTCAAGAAGCTCGCGCTGGCCGTCGCCGTCCCACCAGATGACGAAGTTCGTCGAGGAGGGCTTGCGGCCGATGTTCGCGTTCGTGGAGCTGCGCAGGCCGTCGACCGCGGAGGACCATGACTCGGCGCCCGGACTGCCCGCGTAGATGTCGGCGGAGACGCCGCGGCCGTTGTCGCAGCCACAGGAGGGGGCCGACCAGATGATCGCGCCGGTCCGCGCGTCCGCCATGTAGTGCGCGAGCTTGCTGGTGTCCTCGTCGACCTTGAACACCTCGAGGCCGGCCCGGCTCGGGATCAGGTCACCCACGTGCATCGCGTCGCCGTGGCCCTGACCGGTCTTCCACAGCCCGGCGCCGTTGTCGTCGATCGCGATCGCGCCGTAGATGATCTCGTCCTTGCCGTCCGCGTCCACGTCCGCGATCGACAGCTGGTGGTTGCCCTGACCGGCCCACGCGGACCCGTTCGTGGACGAGTTGCTGTCGAACGTCCACTTCCTGGTCAGCGCGCCGTTGCGGAAGTCCCAGGCCGCCACCACGGTACGGGTGTAGTAGCCACGCGCCATGATGATGCTCGGGTACGACCCGTTGATGTACGCGGTACCGGCCAGGAACCGGTCCACCCGGTTGCCGTAACTGTCACCCCAGCTGCTCACCGTGCCGCGCGCCGGCACGTAGTCCACAGTGGCCGCAGCCCTGCCGGTCTGCCCGTTGAACACGGTCAGGAACTCGGGCCCGGCGAGGATGTAGCCGGACGAGTTGCGGTAGTCGGCGGACGAGGAGCCGATCACCACGCCGGCGCCGTCCTTCGTCCCGTCCGCGGTCTTCATCGCGACCTCTGCCTTGCCGTCGCCGTCGTAGTCGAAGACCTGGAACTGCGTGTAGTGCGCGCCGGCCCGGATGTTCCGCCCGAGGTCGATGCGCCACAGCCGGGTGCCGTTCAGCTTGTACGCGTCGATGAACACATTGCCCGTGTAGCCGGACTGCGAGTTGTCCTTCGCGTTCGACGGATCCCACTTGAGCACGATCTCGTAGGCGCCGTCGCCGTCCAGGTCGCCCACGGACGCGTCGTTCGCCGAGTACGTGTAGGCGACGCCGTCCGGCGTGGTGCCACCGGCCGGCACCTGGATCGGCACGTCCTGGCTGGCCGCGAGCGTCTGGACCGGCTCGTCAGCCTTCAGTGCCGCCGTCTCCACGCCGCCGGTGACCGGGCGGACCGTGTAGGTCGCGTTCGCCGGCGCACCCCTGTCGGTGAAATTCGTGACCGACGCCGTGCTGATCCTCGTGCCGTCCCGGTAGACGTTGAACGCGACGCCGGACGGATCGGAGGCGAGCAACCGCCAGGAGAGGAAGTTGCCCTGCTCGGTGCGGATGCTGACCAGGCCGCGGTTGAGGTTCTCCGTGGTCGCCGCCGCCACGGGGGTGACCGTCTCGGCCGCGTTCGCGACTGTGACGCCGCCGCCGGAAAGCAGCAGGGCGGTCGCGGCGAGGACCGCGTACCGCTTCTTGATACGTTTCATACAGGGAGTCCAATGCCTTCGGGGTCGCGGTCCACCGGGCAGCCGGTGCCAGGCGGTGGAGCCGGCACCGACCCCGGGCGCGGCGAACCACGGCCGTGCGGTCACTTCCCGGTGGAGACGGAAAGCGTTTTCCCAGGTGGTTAACGTAGGCGTAACATCGCCGCTTGTCAATGGCTGGTAAGGCGTCCCGGTCAGCCGAGGCCCAGGTGATCGGCGAGGCGCCCCGCCGGGGTGTCTGTGCCGCCCGCATCGCCGCTCCCTCGTTCGCCTCAGCAGACAGGGACCGGGCCCTCACGCACCGGCCCCCGCCGCTTTCCGTCACGGGTGGTGTCGATCAGCCCGTAACCTGCGTTCCAATCTGGGAGATAGCGTGGGCAAGGTCGATAGGCCGCGCGTTGCCGCGGCCGGTGGCAACGCTGGCAACACCCGGGAGAGCGGTGATGGAGCGGTTCGGCGAGGCGGTGAAGCGCCTGAAGGGCACGATGCCCGTCCGCGAGCTCGCGCGCCGCGCGCACGTCGATGCCGGCCACCTCTCGCGGATCCTGAAGGGCGACCGCCCCGCCCCGGGCGCGGAGGTCGTGCGGGCGCTGGACGACGCGCTCGGCGCTAACGGCGAGTTGGTACGGCTGACCGTCTGCGGCGCGATCTGGCCGCTGACACAGCGTTGGAGCGACACCGACAATGAGCGGCTGGCCGATGCGCTGGAGAACACGACCCCGACCGCGGACAACGCCGTGGAGCTGGCGCACGAGTGGTTGATCGCCGAGGCGCCGCAGGTATACGAGTTGCGCGTGGGGCGCCGGGTCGGCGAGCGCATGGCCGGGAAGGTGGCGCGGCGGGTGCAGGGACTGCGGCTGCTGGACGACTACCTCGGCGGTGAGCACACGCAGGCGGTCGTCGCGGCTGAGCTCGCCGCGACGGGGCGGCTGGTGCGCGAGGCGGCGTACACCGAGGCGGTGGGGCGGCGGCTGCTGGTCGCGGTCGGCGAGCTGTGCCAGCTCGCGGGCTACGTCTACACCGACGCAGGCCGGCTCGCCGAGGCCGAGCGGCTGTACCTCGCGGGCATGCGGGCCGCACATGCGGGCGGGGACGACGGCGTGGCCGCGAACAACCTCTCCGCACTGTCCTATCAGCTCGCCAACGACGGCGACGCGCCGCGAGCGGTGCGGCTGGCCCGCTCGGCGTACGCGGGCGCGCGGGACGAGGCGAGCGCCACCGTGCGCGCGCTGCTGCTGGAGCGGGTGGCATGGGCGCACGCGCTCGCGGGCGAGACGGGAGCGGCAGAGCGGGCGCTCGGCGCGGTGGACGAGACCTACGCCGAGCGCAGCAGGGCGGCCGATCCGGTCTGGGCGTACTGGGTGACGCCCGAGGAGGTCGAGATCATGCGGGGGCGGGTGTGGACGGAGCTCAAGCGCCCGCTGCGTGCCGTGCCCGCGCTGCGCGGCGTCATCGAGGGTTACGGGCCGGATCGCGCCCGCGAGACCACGCTCTACCGCTCGTGGCTTGCCGAGGCGCTGGAGCAGGCCGGTGAGGTGGACGAGGCGGCGGCGCTTGCGACGGGGACCGTGAAGCTGTCACAGCACGCGCACTCGGTGCGTGCCGTGCAGCGCATCGAGGTGCTACGGCGGGTGCTCGCCCCGCACCGCGGAAACGCGGCCGTGGACGAATTCGAGGAGGCCGCCGCCACGACCTCCCACAGCTCGGCGTAATCGCCTCGCGGGCACGAGGACCGCGGGACATGATGACGCGGTGATCTGGAAACTGTGGCGTGCGGACCGGACGACGCCGCCGGACGAGCGGCCCGCCCGGCCTCCCACCGAAGCCGCCGCCCGCGATCACGGCCGTCCCGGAGCAACGCCGCACGAGCGCCCGGGACGGCGGCTTCCGGGTGGCGACGACCGCGATCAGGACCCGCACGGGCTGACCGCCGCCCTTCGCGCAGCGGCCGGGCGTGGCGACGCCGGGCTGCAAACGGCGGCCGCCCTGCTGATCGAACTGGACACCACGTCTGCAATCCGGGCGCTTGGCACGGAACTCCAACTGATCATCAGGCTCGATGACCGGGCCCGGCGGTGGTTCTGGCCGGCGGACCACCCGGCCAAACCGGTCATGGGCGCGGCCTCGGCGCGCCTGCGGGACGGCGATGCCGGGCCTGTCGCGATCGCCCTGGCGAGCATGCACGCCGACGGCAGGATCCGGCAGGCGGCGGTGGACCGGATGGCCTCGGCGCCGGATCCCGTCTGGACCCCGTTCCTGGTGCTCCGCGCGGCGGACTGGGTGCGAGACGTGCGCACTCCGGCACGTACCGCGGTGGTGGATGCCCTCGCCGTCGCGGACGCGCCGCACCTGGCCGCGGCGCTTGACATGTCGCTTCTCCTGCGGGAACGGCAACTCGGCCACTTCGCGCACGCGCAGGCCGTCGCCGGGCTGGTCGTCGCGCGGCCGCCGGTCCGGGACGCGCTGCTGCTGGCCGGGCCGGCGATCCGGCGCCGGTTCGTGTTCGCGCTGGGACAGGGCCTCGGCTGGTGGTCCCCGGAGCGGCTGGAGTCGCTGGCCCGCGGGGACCGGGACCGGGCGGTGCGGGCCGGCGCGGCCGAGGCGGTGTGCCGGGCGGCGGTCTGGTCGGCGCGCGATGACCTGCTGCGTGAACTGACCCGGTCCAGGTACGCGCAGGTCCGCGGGCTGGCACTGACCGGGCTGGTGCGGCTCGGCCGGTACGCGGCGGCCGCCGAGTTCCTTGACGATCCGGGCGACCTGGTACGCGCGATCGCCCGGGACGCAGCCCGCCGCGCGGGCCTGGACGCGCTCGCCCACTACCGGGCTGCGGTCACGGCGCTCGCCTCTCCCCCGCCCCCGACAACCGCCGACACGGCAGCCACATCCGACAACACGACAGCGACAGCGACAGCGACAGCGACAGCGACAGCGACAGCGACAGCGACAACCGGCAACGCAAAGTCGGCCACCGCCAACACAACGGTGGCCACCGCCGACGTGATGGTGTCCACCGCCGACGTGATGGCGATCGCCGGTCTGGCGGAGGCCGGGACCGAGCGGGATGCGCCGCTTGTGCACGCGCTGCTGACGCATCCGGACGCCCGGGTCCGGGCCGCCGCGGTGCGCGGGTCGCGCCTCCTCGGCGTACTCCCGGTGGCTCTTCTCCTGCCTTTGCTTCGCGATCCGTCCGCGGCCGTGGTGCGGGAGGCCTCGCTCGCGTTGCGCCCGTTGCCGCGTGCGGTTCCGGAGGCGCTGATCCCGGAGCTGCTTGCGGACGCCCGGGTGGAGGTGCGGCGGGCCGGTTACCGGCTGGCCCGGGCGCGGGGTGCGGCGGTGGCGCTGCGGGCCGGGCGCGCGCTGACCGACGATCCGGATCCGGGTCTGGCCGCGCGGGTGCGGTCGGACCTGGCCACCCGCGCCGACCTGCCGGCCCCGCCTCACCAGAACTTACGGCGGTAATGCCCCTTGTGCCGGTAGTGGCCGCGGTGGCGGTAGTGACCGTGGTGTCCGTATCCACCGCCGTGGTGGTACCCGGGCGGCGGCCCGTACCCACCGTGCCCGTACCCACCGTGACCGCGATGGCCGTACAGGCGCCGGTTGACCTCGCCCAGCAGCCGGCCCGCGATCGGGTTGCCCCGATGCGCCCTGCGCTGCAACCTCGACGCCACCATGGACAGCAGGAATCGCTTGACGAATCCGCTCACCGCACCTCATCCTCTCGAACCCTGCCGCCCACGGTAGGCGACCGTGTCCACAACCCCCTGTGAGTCCCGCCCTGGGCCTGGCGACCGCGGAGCCGGAAGGGAGGAGCCCCTGGGCGACGACCGGTGCCCGCGGGAGCGTGCGGGCCGGACCACCGCGGAAGCGGGAAAAGATCCTTAAGGACGCTGTGCGGTACGGGTCGCGTGGAGGGAGGCGAGGAGGTGGAGGCGGTCGGCGTCGGGGGTGCCGGGGCCGGCGGTGTAGACGAGCATGACCGGGCCGGGGTTGCCGGGCAGGGGGTAGGTGTCCCAGGTCAGGGTGATGTCGCCGACCTCGGGTGCGCTGAAGGTCTTGGTGCCGGTGACCGACTCGCGGACGTCGTGCCGGGCCCACAGGCGGCGGAACTCGGCGCTGCGGATTGTCAACTCGCCGACGACTGCGGTGGCGCGCGGGTGGGTCGGGTCGGTGGCGACGGCGGCGCGCATCATGCCGATGTAGTCGAGGGCCTGGCGCTCCCAGTCGGGGCAGCTGCGGCCGCGGGTGCGGGTGTCGTCGAACATCAGCAGCAGCATGTTGAAACGGTCCGGTGGGTAGCCGGCCGGGTCGCCGAGCAGCGCCTCGGCCATCGGGTTCCAGGCGAGCAAGTCTAGGTGCCGGCCGAGGACCACCGCGGGCGTGTGCATCACGTGCAGTAGTCGCCGGGTGCTCTCCGGTACCCGCTCCGGGCCGCGGTCGCGGGCGGTGGGCATCGGGCGGCGGGCCGCGTGGGCGAGCGTGAACAGGTGGCGGCGTTCCTCGTCGTCGAGCGCGAGCGCGCCGGCGATCGCGTCCAGGACGTCGTCGGACGGGCGGACCTCCCGGCCCTGCTCCATCCGCTGGTAGTAGTCGGTGCTGAGGCCGGCGAGCAGCGCCAGTTCCTCGCGTCGCAGGCCTGCGACCTTGCGGCGGCCGCCCGGCTCCAGGCCGACGTCGCGCGGGCGGAGTCGGCTGCGCCGGGCGCGCAGGAAATCGCCGAGCTCACGCGCGTACGGATGGGTCATGACGCAAGTGTGCCGCCCGCCCGGCCCGCCGGGGTAGGTCCCGCAGACCTAGGGAAGCGGGTACGACCGAACCGGCGCGCACCGCTCCTAGCGTCAGCGGTCAACGACCCCGCACCGAGGAGCAGATCATGACCGAATGGACCGCCGACCACATCCCCGGCCAGCACGGACGGATCGCGGTGGTGACCGGGGCGAACTCGGGCCTCGGCCTGTTCACCGCGACCGCGCTCGCCGATCGCGGCGCCCACGTCGTGCTCGCCGTCCGCAACATGGCCGCCGGCGCCGAGGCCGCCCGCCGGATCGGCGGCGACGTCGAGGTGCGCGAGCTGGACCTGGCCTCACTCGACTCGGTGCGCGCGTTCGCCGCGAAGCTCGCCGCCGACCACCAGGCGATCGACCTGCTGATCAACAACGCCGGCCTGGTGCTGCTCGGCGAGCGCCGCGCCACCGCGGACGGCTTCGAGATGCAGCTCGGCACGAACATGCTGGGCCCGTTCGCGCTGACCGGTCTGCTGCTCGGCACGCTCGCCGCCGCGCCGGAGCCCCGGATCGTCAGCCTCAGCTCGATCACCCACAAGTCCGCGCACCTCGACTTCGACGACCTGATGTTCGAGCGGAACTACCGGGCGTCCCCCGCCTACGGCCGCTCCAAGCTCGCCACCACGATCTTCGGCGTCGAGCTGGACCGCCGCCTGCGCGCCACCGGATCCCCTGTCGTCAGCACGCTCGCCCACCCGGGCCTCACCCGTACCAACCTGACCCCACGCGCCTGGGAGCACCTCGGCGCGCGCGGCCGGCTGATCGCCCGGATCGGCCTGGTGGCCACCCAGCCGGTCGAGCGCGGCGCCCTGCCCCAGCTGCGCGCCGCCACCGAGCCGGGCCTGCGCGGCGGCGAGTTCTACGGCCCGGCCGGCCTCGGCGAAACCCGCGGCCGCGTCACCACCGCCCGCTTCAGCCGCGACGCCACCGACCCGGCGATCGCCCGCCGCCTCTGGTCCGCCGCCGAGCGCCTGACCGGCGTGACCTACCTCTGACCACCCCAACAGCGGAAACCTGTCTTCCCGCTTCCGCGGTGGTCCGGCCCGCATGCTCCCGCGGGCTCCCGATCCGCGGGTGGCCGGGAAACCCCGGGCGTGCCCGTGCCGAGGGCTGCTCCGGAGCGTGTCCGCCGCGCGGTACGCCTGTTACCGGCGGACCGCTTACCGGACGACTGCTTACCGGACGACTGCTTACCGGCGGGCTGCTTACCGGCGGGCTGCTTACCAGCGGGCTGCGAGGAAGTTCTCCAGGATCTCGGTGAACCGGGCCGGCTGCTCCTCCGCCGCGTAGTGGCCGCAGTCGTCGATGATCGCCTCGGTGACGTCGTCGGCTGCGAGCCGCATCGTGTCGGCGACCAGGGGCCCGCTGTAGAGCGCGCCGCCGATGGCGAGCACCGGAAGCGTCAGCCGGGTCTTCTTACGCCGCTCGTTCTGCGCGATCGTCTCGTCAAGCGCGCGGTAATACGCGAAGCTCGCCCGCAGCCCGCGCGGATCGGAGGCGATCGCGTCGACGTACACGTCGACGGCGTACTCGGGGATGGTGGTCGGGGTCGCGGCCTTGACGGCGAAGTGGTGGCCGAAATAGAGCCGTTCGCGCCCCCTGACCAGCTCCTCGTTGAGGCCGTCCAGCCGGTTGAAGCCGAAGTGCCAGAGCCGCTTGTTGACCGCGACCGGGCTGAAGACGGACGGGGCTGGTGTGAGGCCGGGGATCACCGCGTCGACGACCGCGAGCCGGCCCAGCCGGTCGGGATGATCGGCCGCGATGGCGTAGGCGGTCCACATGCCGATGTCGTGGCCGACCACGTCGAACCGCTCGTGGCCGAGCGCGGCCATCAGCGCGACCGAATCGGCGGCCAGCGTGCCGGCGTCGTAACCGGCGTCGGGCTTGTCGGAGAGCCCCGCTCCCCTCGAGTCGATGGCGACGACCGTGTGCGTACGGGCGAGCGCGGGCATCACCTTCCGCCAGGCGTACCAGGTCTGCGGCCAGCCACCGATCAGCAGCAGCGCCGGGCCGGTCCCGCCGGTGACCGCATGCAGCCGCAGCCCGTCCACCTCGACGATCCGGCTGGTGAAGACGTCCGTGAACCCGTCGGGCAGCGACAGTGACTCAAGCATCGGAATCCCATCTTTGAACGATCGGTACAACTTGCGATGCCCAGACCATACACATCTTTGAACGATCAGTACAAGATGTGTACGCTTGTGGACATGGCCGGCCGCAAACAATTCGACGTGGACGAGGCGCTACGGCGCGCGATGCTCGTATTCTGGCGCTGGGGCTACTCGGACGCCTCGATCGAGCGCCTCACCGACGGCACCGGCCTGGGCCGGGGCTCGCTCTACGCCACCTTCGGCGACAAACCGGCCCTCTTCCGGCAGAGCCTCCAGCGGTACTCCGAGACCTACCACCCGCTCTACCACCGCGCACTCTCCGGCCCACACCCGGCCCCGGCCGCCGTGATAGCCGCTTACCTGCAGGTCACCCTGAACCGCATCGCCGACCCGGCGGTCCCGGACGGCTGCCTGCTCACCATGTCGGCTGCACAACTCCCAGCCCTCGACGCCGAGAGCCAGACGCTGGTCCGCGCCATGATCGACAGCCTGCGGGCGATGCTGGAGATGGCATTGCTGGCAGCTGGCGCCGACAACCAGGAGGCGGCAGACCTGGCGCTGTCCACACTCGCGACGAACCAGTCCCTGGCCGTACTGAGCCGGGCCGGCTTCTCCGCCGAAGACCTCACCACCGTCGCCACCACCACCGCCCGCATCCCCACAAAGCCCCGACCTGCGGAAACGGCGGGTCACGGCCGGGCCTAGGCAACGCGGATCCACCCCCGCCCGGCCGAACCAGTTTCCCGGGGCGGACGCCAGCAACACTCATCCACCTGGTGGTATTGAAGATCCTCGCGGCCCTGGTGGCCCTTAAAACCCCGCAATAAGGGCCACCAGAGCCGCAAGGATCTTGAGTGGAGATAGCGTGCGCCACAGAAAAGTGCGATATCGGAAAAATGGGGCCGGACGTAATTCACGCGTGGCGCGGACTGACTCGAACAGCAGAATCAAGATCAGCTGCCTGCGACGCCAGCACTTGCGCGCACCAACCACAGCCGCGCTCACCAACCGTCACCGACGCGAGACCCGCGCAACCCGAAGCAGACCTCCACAGCCCGAACCCACCGCACCCATCGCGGACCTCCGGCTTCGATGCCAGTTCTGGCGAACGCCAAACCGCGCCCGCACCACCCTGACCAGCACTGACGCGACACCCGGCGCGAACACTGCGGCGTGCCGTAGGCGCGCAACTCCCCGCTACACGGCGGCGGCCGCGTGTTCTTCCCCGCCCCGCGCGAAACCGGCTCCGAGCCGCCCGGCAAGCGGAGCGCCAGCGGAGTCTTGGCGGGCGGCGAGGTTTGCCCGCGGGAGCAAACGGGCCGGACCACCGCGAGAGCGGGAAGCGGACGTGAATGGTGGGTCAGCGGGTGGCGGGCTGGAGGGGTTCGGTGGTGGACCAGGAGACGGCCCAGGCGGCGAAGTCGTCCGGGGGCAGGGGGCGGCAGAAGAGGTAGCCCTGGGCGATCTCGCAGCCCATCTCCGCGATCATGGCGTGGGTACGTTCGTCCTCGATGCCTTCGACGACGACCTGGAGGCCGAGCGCGTGGGCGAGGTCGACGATCGCGGTGACGATGGGGCGGCCGCGGCTTGTGGAGAGGATCTCGGTGGTGAACTGGCGGTCGATCTTGAGTTCGTCGAGCGGCATGACCTGCAGGTAGCTCATCGAGGAGTAGCCGGTGCCGAAGTCGTCGATGGAGAGCAGGACGCCGCGGTCGCGCATGTCGCGGAGGGCGGCGGCGGCGCGGACCGGGTCGTCGACGAGCGCGCTCTCGGTGAGTTCGATGGTGAGCTGGCCGGCGGCGGTGCCGTAGCGGTCCATGAGTTCGGCGACCCGGTCGGGGAAGGCGGGGTCGAGCAGGTTGGACGCGCCGACGTTCACCGAGACCGGGATCAGCAGGCCGTCGTGCCGCCAGCGCTGGTGCTGGGCGAGCGCCTCCTCGAGCACGGCCTCGGTGAGCGGGCGCATCAGGTCGCTCTGTTCCGCGCTCGGGATGAACAGGTGCGGGCCGAGCAGTCCGCGGGTCGGGTGCAGCCAGCGGACCAGCGCCTCCGCGCCGCTGAGCGCGCGGGTGCCGACGCGCACCTTCGGCTGGTAGTGGAGTTCGAGTTCGCCGTTCTCGATGGCGCGGCGCAGTTCGCCGAGCAGGGTGAGCTGTTCGAAGCTGTTCAGGTCGGCCTCGGGGTCGTACATGCTGATGCCGCTGTGGCCGCGTTTGGCCGCGTACATGGCGACGTCGGCGTGCTGGAGCAGTTCGGCCGCGCTGGTGCTGGGTTCGGGGTAGTACGCGACGCCGATGCTGCCGCTGATGTCGAGCGTGAGGCCTTCCAGTTCGGCGGGGCCGCACAGGCCGGTGAGGATGCGGCGGCCGATCTCCATCACCTCGTCGGCGGACTGGACGGCGGAGAGCAGCACTGCGAACTCGTCGCCGCCGAGCCGGGCGACCACGTCCGTGCCGCGGGAGGCGCCGGTCAGCCGCCGGGCGACCTCCTGGAGCAGCAGGTCACCGGCGTGGTGGCCGAGCGTGTCGTTGACCTCCTTGAACCGGTTGAGGTCGATGAGCAGCAGGCCGACGCCGGGACCACCCGGGATCGTACGCGCGATGGCCTTCTCGATGCTCTCGGTGAGCAGATTGCGGTTGGCGACGCCGGTGAGCCCGTCGTGGGTGGCCCGGTACCGGCTCTCCGCGGCCTGGCGTTCGGTGCTGCGCTGGTAGACGAGCAGCACCACGGTGCAGAAACCGACAAGTGCCAGGTCGGTGAGGGCGATGACGCCGACCGCGAGCTTGATCTGGTCGCTGTTCTGCTGGGCCTCGCGGAGTCGGTCGCCGATCTCCAGGTTGTTCCGGGCGATGTTGAGCGAGGCCTGTTTGCGAAGCGAGGCGGCGCTCAGTGCGGCCTGCCGGGCCTGCTGGACGACAAGCACCTCGTCGTCGCCGCGGGTCGCGTCGACGAGGTTCCGCAGCGTGTAGCTGTAGCCGCTGTAGGTGTTCTGCAGTGCGCGGGCCTGGGCGCTGTCCTCGCGGCCGCCGTGGGCGTTGAGCCAGCGCAGGTTCTCCTCGGCGGACCCGATCGAGCCGGTCAGGACGGCGCGGCCCTGGGCGCTCTGCTGGTCCAGGAAGTCGACAAGCAGCTCGTACTCAATGTTGATTTTGAGGTAGATCTCGTTCCACTGCTGGCTGACCTGCTGCCGGGCGGCGACGGACGCGGACGCCTCGGCGGCGCTGCGGGCGCTGAAGAAGGCCAGCCCGGCCAGCAGAGCCAGGCCGATGGTGAGCGCGACGATCGCGCTGCGCGCCACGGCACGCCGCTGCAACCAGTGACGCATCCGGCCGCACCCCCTCGCCTTCGCACATCGACCGGAGGCCGGTTCCCCTGAGTGAATCCGGAACCGTGCCGATGGGAGGCGTATGCGGATTCTCGGCGCACTGCTCGCGGCGCTGCTCACGATGACGACGGCCGGCTGCTCCGGGAGCCGGCGGCCGGGCGCGGTGGCGTTCCTGGTCGCGAGCCGGCAGTTCATGTTCGTGCAGGAGATGACGCTCGGGTTCGCGCACGGCGTGGAGTCGGTCGGCGGCGTCGCGCACTCCGAGACCGGGCCGGGCGTCGCGGACAGCACCGCGGAGCTCAAGGCGTACCGGGACGTCGAGGCGGCGGCGCCGGGCGGGCTGTCGATCTTCACGCTCAGCCCGGAGCTGTTCGCCGACTCGCTCGGCACCACGACCGCGACCGGCCTGCCGGTGATCGCTGTGCACACGCCGCCCGCGCCCGGGTCCGGCGTGTCGCTGTTCATCGGCAACGACAACTACCGGCTCGGCGAGATGCTCGGCGAGGCGGTCGCGGGCACGCTGCCTGCCGACACCGGGGGCGTGGTCGTGATCGGCTCGCCGAGTCCGGGTGTGGCGTCGCTGGAGCGGCGGGTGGCCGGCGTCCGGGACGCGCTGCACCGGCTGCTGCCGAGCGCGGTGGTGGTCGGCCCGTTCGACACCAAGCAGGAGCCGTCCGCGAACCTGCGCGCCTGGCAGACGCTGCGGAACGCCAACCCGGACGCGATCGCGTACATCGGGGTCGGAGGCCGGGACGTCGCCTCGATCGCGTCGCTGCGCGCGGTCGGCCGGGAGGAGTGGTCCGCGGGCGCGATCGGCTTCGACGGCAAGTCGCTCGGGCTGGCGCAGAAGGGGCGGATGGCGCTTGTGTCGACGGAGCCCTATCTGCAGGGTGACGTAGCCGGGCGGCTGCAGGCGCTGTCCGCGAAGACCGGCCGGCCGCTGCCGGTCGGCTGGATCCAGACGCCGGGGCTGCTGATCGACAGCGGGAACGCGGCCGCGGTGATCGGCCGGCAGATCTCGCAGGCGCGCCGCAGCGAGTGGTACGACGACATGGCGGACGCGATCGTGCGCTCCCCGGAGCAGTATCTGCGGCCGATCGGGCAGGTCTAGGCGCTAGTTGACGCCGAGGCTGGCGGCCAGGCGGCGGCCCTCGGCCACCGCGTCACGCCAGGCCTCGGTCTCGGACTTGTCGCCGCGCTCGTACGCCTCCAGCTGCTTCACGTAGATCATGTGCACGTCCTGGTCCGCCGGGGCCTCGTAGACGCGGTGGGCGCGCTGGGCCGAGTCGCCGAACACCTCGACCGTGACCTGGCCGCCGAAGTACGGGTCGGGTTCGCGCAGCGCAGGCATCGTGTACGTGGCGGGCGCGGCCGGGAACAGCGCCGCGTCGGTGAACGCCCGGGCCTGGTTCTCCGGGGACAGCAGCCAGGAGACGATCTCGTACGCCAGCTTCGGGTCCCGGCCGTTGCTCGGCAGCGACAGGAACGACCCGCCGTAGTTCGCGCCGGACGCGGGCCCGGCCGCCACCCGCCAGTCGCCGGCCGCACCGGGCGCCGCGGTCTTGATGTCGAAGCCCAGCCACGCCGCGCCCAGCTCGGTGGCGAGCGAGCCGTCGGCCAGCCCGGCCTTCCACAGTGCGTCGTCGTGGACCGGGATGCCCGCGCTGACGCCCATGCCGACCAGCCGGACCGCTGTCTCCCAGGCCGCGCGCACGTGGGTGGCGTCGCCGACGAAGTGGTTCCCCTCGTCGATGAAACGCTTCGCGCCCTGGCAGATCACGATTGTGAACAGCTCGCCCGCGTTGCGCAGCAGTTTCGTGCCGGGCACCCTGCGGCCGAGTTGGAGGCCGGCCTCGAAGTAGTCGTTCCAGGTGCCGAGCATGGCCGCGACCTCACCGGGCTCGACCGGCAGGCCGGCCTTGTCGAAGACGTCCGCGCGGTAGTACATGGCGGTCGGGCCGATGTCGATGGGGAAGCCGATCAGCCGGTTGTCCGGCGCGCTGGCCTGCTGCCACTTCCACGGCAGGTAGTCGCCGGCCACGTCGTCCGCGCCGAGTTGGTGCAGGTCGGCGAAGAGGTCGGCGCGGGGCAGGAAGGACGCGATCTCCTCGCCCTTGAGCCCGGCGATCGACGGCACGCCGTCTGCCGGGCCGGCCAGCACCTCGCTCAGCCTGGCCCGGTAGTCGCCCTCGATCAGCGTGGGGGTGAGCGTGGTCCTGTCCGCGAAGCGGGTGACGGCCTCGGCAAGCACGGCGGCACTGAGCCCGCCGGGCCAGTACCAGAGCACTGTCTCTCCGTCGGCCGCGGTCGTGTCCCCGTCGTCGCCGCACCCGGCGGCGGACGCGGCCATCAGGCCTGCCGCGGCGCCCAGGACCCACCGACGGGACACCGACACGGTTTGGACCTCCTCTGCGATCTCCACCGTACTTTCTTAAACCATTTTAGAAGCATTTATCGGTACGTTTCAGACACGATAGGTCCATGGCGGATCTTCAGGGATGGGTGGACGTGCCCGTACGCGTGGAGCCGGGCGGTGAGGCGACGGTGATCGCGGCCGAGGAACGGGCGCTGTGCCTGCGGCGGGGCAGCGGCGACTGGACCGGCCTGCAGCAGTTCGACACCGTCTCGCTGGTCCGCGTCACGCCGCTCGGCCGCTGGTGGGCTGCGGTGCGCGGGGTGGACGGCGCGGAGCTGCAACTCGGCATCCCCCGCCCGACCGGCGCGGACCGCCGGCGCTATGCCCGCCTGCCGGTCACCTCGGCCATCGCGGTCTGGTGGCCCGGCGCGACCGAACCCGCGGCCGGCCGTACCACGGACATGTCCGTGGGTGGCTTCTCCGCCCAGCTCGACCGCGAGGTGCCGGCCGGCGTCTCGGTCGCGGCCCGCATCTCGCTCGGCGAGTCGCCGATGACCTGCATCGCGGCCACCGTCGACGGGCGGGAGGGACGGGCGCGGTTCGCGTTCACCCACCTGCGCCCGGCGGACCGGGACATGGTTGCGGCGATCACCTGGACCACAGGCGCGGACGGTGCCAGCGTTCCCAGCGGTCCGGCCTGGCTGTGGGGGTCGGCCGGCGCGGCCGAGGTCTCGTTCGACGCCACCGCGCTCGGCGGCGCGATCAGCGGCGAGGGCCTGAAGGTGCAGCGTGGCGAGCGGGTGGTGATCGCGATCGACGACAAGCTTCTGCTGGCGCGCGTCGTCTCGCTTGCCGGAGGTCGCCCGCGGCTCGCCTGGGACGACTGATGTCACTCGATCGATTGATTACGCAGTCGACTCAACTAAACACGTAGAGTGATATTTTTACATCGCTTTCGGCCGCGACGGCGCCTCGGCGCTTGCGGGCACGTAGACACCACGGCCCTGGTGACCTTGGAGCTCACCGAGGGTGTTGAGCATGCGGAGGGCCATCTTGACCGGTTCGGCACTGCAGCGATATTCCACTGTCAGCCCGGCGATGGAGGGCAACTTGTCGCCGGGCTTGAGCTCGCCGGAGGCGATCTTCGAGCGGATGTCAGCCATGATCTGCTGGTAGATGGGGGTGGCGGGCATGGTGAGGGACTCCCTTGGTCAGCGCCTGCCATGACATCACGCTCAACCTCGGATAACAAGCATCCCAAGAATCCTCAGTGCCCCTAGTTGACTTGGAATGAGAAGCATTCTAGGTTTTCGTGCCGAGGGTCCGCCCTGCTTGCTCTTGGTCAGCAACTGTGGGTGACGTTAGGCGGGCCCTCCCCCTTGACCGGGGCGTGCGCTCCACCTCGCGTTGCCGCTGGAGACCCCCCTCGCCGCACCCCCGCGGCTGCTCCACGGCAACTTAGAATGCTAGGAATTCCAGGAAGGGATGTTGCAGTGGCTTCACTGCTGAACCGGCCCCTGAGCCGCCGGACGCTGCTGGCAGGCAGCGCCGCGGCCGGCGTCGGTCTGACCGGCCTGGCCGCCGGATGCTCCTCGGAGGACGCTCCCCCCGCGGCGACACCCCCGGGTGAGATCCGAAAAACCACGTACATGACCGCGTTCGGCCTGCCGGGCCGTGAGGCGGCCGGCGCGGTGGCTAAGGGCAAGGGCTTCTTCCAGGAAGTCGGCCTGGACGTCGAGATCCTCGCCGGTGCGGCAGGTGAGAAGAACTACGCGGCGATGGAGTCCGGGAAGGTCGACTTCGGCGCGGTGGACTGGTCCGGCGCCGTTCCGCGGTACGCCAAGGGCGGCAAGGCCGTGAAGATCGTGGCCGCCATCCACGCGCAGACGCTGATCTCGATGGTCACGCTGCCCAGCAAGGGCATCACCAGCGCCCGCCAGCTGATGGGCAAGAAGATCGGCGTCGGCGCCGGCGCGGCCCCGAAGTCGGTCTTCCCCGCCTACGCGTCCGCGTTCAACATCGACGTGGCGCAGCTCAACACCGTGCAGTGGCAGGAGGTCGCGCCGGACCAGGTGCCGGGCCTGCTGATCGCCGGCCAGGTGGACGCGATCGGCCTGTTCGTGGCCGGCACACCAGGCGTGCGCAAGGCCGCGATCGGCAAGGGCCTGATCACCAAGGACCAGGACCTGGTGGTGCTCCCCTACAGCGACGGCCTGACCGACCTGATGGGCAACGTGCTCACCGCGCGCACCCAGCTCATCCAGGAGCAGCCGCAGCTGGTCCGGGACTTCACCAACGCGCTGATGAAGGGCCTCGACTACGCGGTCAAGAACCCGGAGGAGTCCGCGAAGATCCTGGCCCAGCAGGTCCCGGAGACCGACCCGGACGTCGCGGCCGCGGAGCTGAAGATCATGAAGTCCTACGTCTACCCGCAGGACCCGGCGATGCCCGTCGGCTTCATCGACGTGAACCGGGCCGCGAAGGGCGCCGCGATCCTCGAAGGCGTGCTGCAGCTGCCGCCGGTCGACGTGACCGACATGATCGACTTCAACTTCGTCCCCGGTGGTACGCCCGCCGCGAACCCGTCCGCGGCGAAGTGACCTGATGACCGACATCAGGCCGTACCCGCTCAGCAACCTGCACGCGACGTCACGCTCGCACCACGACGCGCTCAGCGACCTGCTCGACGACGACACCATGTACCGGATCACCAGCCTGATCGACCGGGAGAGCTTCCCCGCGACCGGCCTGCCCTCCGGGACCTGGGCCGGCGCAAGCATGCTCGAGGTGGGCGCCGGGGCCGGCAGCGTCGCGCAGAAGATGCGCTACCTGGTCGGCGACACCGGCCGCGTGGTCGCGCTGGACCTGCACCCGGCGATCGAACCGGACGGCAACCTCGAGGTGGTGCAGCTGGACCTGCTCTCCGACGAGCCGCTGCCGGAGGGGCCGTTCCACCTGATCCACGCGCGGCTCACGCTCGGCCACCTGCCGCCGCGGAAGGCGATCACGGCGCGGCTGATCGACCGTCTCGTACCCGGAGGCTGGCTCTGTCTTGAGGACTTCCGGGCCCGGCGGGAGAACATCGCGGTCGTCGGCGCGGACGCGGAGATCGTCGAGGAGTTCCAGCGGACCGTCGGCCGGAAGGTCTTCGACGCACACGGTACGGATCCGGGCTGGGCGCCGGGGATGCACCAGACACTCACCGACCTCGGCATGACCGGCGTCGAGACCCGCACGTTCAGCTCGTACTGGGGTGGCGGGAACGCGGGCGCCCGCTTCCTGACCGCGATCCACGCACAGACCTACGACAAGGTGCTGGCCGCCGGCATGGACAAGGCCCGGCTGGACAGGGTGCCGGAGATCATGGCGCAACCCGCAACGTTGATCCACGGCCACGAGGTCTTCTCGGTCGTCGCTCAGCGCGGCTGAGTCCGTCTCCATACGTGCCGGGCGTGCCCGAGCACACCGGGACCGCCATCTTCCCGGTGTGCCCGCGCACGCCCGGCACATCCTAAGTCCTCGCCCCGACCCTGATCCGGAGCCGTCCCTTGACGCATCGCGCAGCACTCCTGCCCGTCACCGGAATCATCGGCGTCGTGCTCGCCTGGTGGACGTTCACAGTGCTCGGCGACGTACCCGAGTTCTTCCTGCCGTCCCCGCCGCAGATCTTCGACGCGTTCCTGGCCAAGCCGGACTACCTGCTCGGCGAGGCGTGGATCACGCTCATCGAGACGCTCGCCGGCTTCACGATCGCGTCCGTGGCCGGCCTGGCGATCGGCGTGGCGCTGGCCGCCTCGACCACCGCCGACCGGATTACGCTGCCGGTCTTCGTCGCGCTTAACGCGGTGCCGAAGGTCGCGCTCGCGCCCCTGCTGCTCTTCTGGCTCGGCTTCGGCCTGCCCCCGAAGATCACGCTGGTGGCGATCATGTGCTTCTTCCCCATCCTGCTCGCCGTCAAGCAGGGCCTGACCTCCGCGCCGACCGAGTCGCTCGAGCTGGCCGCGTCCCTCTGCGCGTCCCGCAGCCAGACGTTCCTGAAGGTCCGCTTCCACTACGCGCTGCCACAGATCTTCCTGGGCCTGAAGACCGCGATCAACCTGGCCGTGATCGGTGCCGTCGTCGCCGAACTCTCCAACCCGGAACGCGGCCTCGGCACCGTGATCAGCCGCAGTACCTCCAACTTCGACACCCCCGCCGCCTTCGCCGCGATCGTGCTCCTGGCCGTCATCTCCGTCATGCTCTTCTACGGCGTAGCCCTGATCGAACGCCTCCTCCTCCCCTGGGCCCGCGAAACCAACGGCTGACAACCCGATCTTCCCGCTCCCGCCCGGGTCCAGCCCGCGTGCTCCCGCGGGCAAACCGGAGCGTCGGGCTCCGCTGGCGCTCCGCACGTCGCTCCGGAGCCGGACCCGCCGTGGCAAGGACGAAGGGCCTCCTGAACGGGTGGTCAGCCCGGCAGGATGTAGGGGCTCTGGAGGTGCTGACGCAGGGCCCGGACGTCGAACGCGACGCGGTCGCGGGCTTCCGGGTCGTGGATGGCGAGAGCGATCAGGCCGGCCAGGCGCGGCGCATGCTGGGCAGTGAGACCGGCGTGCACCACCTCCGCCACGCCCAGGCTCAGCGCGGGCGCCCCGCCCAGGCCCGGCAGGTCGTACCGGATCTCCGCGTCGATGCCGCCGGCCGCCAGGCGCTCGCCGGCCACGGCCGCGTCCACCCCGGACGGGCGGGTGTCCACCCACAGCTGGTGGCCGCCGGTGTAACCGCGATCGGCCGCCTCGGGTGTCACGCCCTCCGCCGCCAGTGCGGCGCCGAGCGCGCGGGCCGTGTGCAGGATCGCGCGCGCGTACCGTTCGCCGGCCCGGGACTGGAACTCGGCAAGCGCGAAGCCGAGCGCGCAGACCGCGGCCAGGTGGTGGGAGGCGACCAGGTCACGTTCGGCGGCGAAGACGGCTTCGGCGACCGGCGCGGTCCGCATCGCCAGCAGGCCGTGCTGAGGGCCGGGGAATGCGGTGTGGGTGGCGCCGCCGATGCTGTCCGCGCCCAGCTTGAGCGGGGTCGGCAGCACGCCGCCGAAGATCAGCGGCATGGTGGCGGAGATGTCCACGTGCGTGCGGACACCTTCGCCGGCCGGCAGCAGCTCGGCCAGGGGCAGCGGGAACAGGCCGCCGTCCTCGAAGATCACCAGCACCGGCCGGTACGCCGAGATCGCGGCTGCCAGTTCGCCGGGGTCGGGCCGGTACGGATCCGCGTGCGCCAGGTGCACGGCCGCGAACCGCATGCGGCGAACCAGCCGCGACGTCCGGCATGATCCTTCGTGGGCCGCGTGCACCACAAGCACTGTCGCGCCCGGCTCCGCGTCCACCGAGGCGAGCACGAGCGCGGTCGCCTGCATGCCGGACAGCGGCCGGGCGGACACATAGGACGCGCCCGTGACGTGGTGCAGCAGCGGCAGCGTCACCTCGGTCTCGATCCGGGCGGCGTGCCGGCGGGACGGCAGCGTCCACCCGCCCGGCTCGCCGTCGATGTTGTAGAACGCGCGGGCGCCGGCGTCCGTGGCGTAGGCGGCTCTGGCCAGGCGGGAGCCCGCGTTCTCCGTCGGGACGAGCGAGATGACCCGGGCCGCGCGACGCTGGTGGCTGGAGAGGGCGTCGAGTCCGGCGGTCAGCAGATCCTCAACGTCGACCACGGCTTGCACGGTCCTCCTCGGGGCACGGGTGCTGCGGGCCGCGGCAGCCTAGGGCGTGCAGAGGGACTCTACGTGAGTAATCGGATCGCCGCAGTCCGTGCTCATATCGTGCCGCACCGATCGGTGATATTGAAGGTTTGCCACCTGGGAGTACGCGATCGTAATGGTGTCCATCAAAGCCTCATACCGGCCGAGAACACCACGATGTGCAGCTCACGGCGCTCGGGCGGGGCCGTCATCCCGGCGCATGAATGAAAAACCGGCTCACCCCGCATCCTGTGTGGAGGGTGAGCCGGAGAGGTCAGTTCGTGTACGAGTACGTGTACGTCTCGGTGACAGTGACGGTGTCGTCCGCGGCGAGCGAGGTGTAGCCGCCCGGGACCTCGTAGGTCTCCTCCGCCACACCGTCGCCGTCCGCGTCGTAGGTGGCGACGTCCACAAGCCCGTCCGCGTCGAGGTCCGCGACGGTGACGATGCTGCCGTCCGCGTACTTCTCCGCGACCACGTAGTCGTCGGTGCCGTTGCCGTCCGCGTCCATCATGAACTCGTAGGTCTCGCTCATCGCCGTGCTCCTGTCTCGCGGTGCCGCCTGCTGTCTGACAACGACGCTAGACGGCCGGCGGCTGCGGCGAATCCCGGGAAAATGCCACTCGCCCGTCCTCGGTGGTGACGTGTCCACGTGCGCCGAGCAGGTCGTCCTCGCCCGGCGGGGTGCTGGCGACGAAGCGCCGCCCGTCGTCGAGCCGACCGATCACGATCGCGTCCTGCCCGGGTTTGCGGGTGTAGGTCTCGACGACGGCCGGCCCGCTGGGGTCGTCGCACAGCGGCACCGCCGGCACCCGGTCGAGCGCGGCCTGGATCGCCGCGTCGCCGGACTCGCGCCACGGTGCCGGCACTGTCGAGTAGACGCCCACGGAGTACTTGCTGAGGAACCCGCCGTTCGCCCCGACCAGCCCGAACGTGCCCGGCGCCCGCCGCAGCCGCCGGACGACCTCCGCGATCGCGTGCAGCGAGTAGTTGTTGCCGGGCCCGCCGAAGAACGGCAGCCCGCCGGTGACGGTCAGCCCGCGCGGGTCGTCGGCCGGCAGCCCAAGCCCGTCGCAGACCGCGAACACCGCGATCGGGAAGCAGCTGTACAGATCGAGCACGCCGAGGTCGGCCAGGTCGAGCCCTGCCTGGTCCAGCGCGTGCCGGACCGCCGCCACCGCGGCCGGGTAGGCGGACAGGTCCGGGCGGTCGAGCACGTCCCGCTCGCGCAGGTCGGCGTGGCCGTGCAGGAACACCCACCGGTCCTGCGGAATGCTGTGTCGGCGCGCGGCCCCGGCCGAGGCCAGCAGCACAGCCGCACCCTGGTTGACCTTGTCTCGGGAGACCAGGTACCGCGGGTACGGGTCCGCGATCATCCGGTTGGCCGGCGTGAGCGTGACCAGCTCCGCCGCCGTGCGCACGGTCGGCGCGGCCGCGTGCGGGTGACCGGCGGCGACCCGGGTGAACTGTGCGAGGAGCGCGCCCATCGCGGCCGCGTAGTCCGTGCGGGACAGCCCGAGCCGGGCGCGGCGGGCGTGCTCGAACAACGCGTACTGCCCGGGTGGGTCGAGCAGTCCGTGCGCGGCGAGCTGCTTCGGGGCGAGGCCGTCCAGCCCGTACCCCCGGTCCTCGATCTGCCCTGGCGCGTGCTCGGTGAAGTCGGGACGGTCGTCCGCACGGGCGTAGTGCGCGACAGTGGAGATCGCCTCGGCGCCGCAGATCAGCGCGGTCTCCGCACGCCCGGCCGCGATCTCCCCGGCCAGCTCGGAGACCAGCCGCTGGGGCGCCTGCCCGCCGGTGACCTCGAGGATCGCGCGTCGTGGATCGAGGCCGAGCCGGGCCGCCACCGCGCGCGGGAAGGTGTCGGCGCGGCCGAGCGGCGCGTGCGACCAGGGGGTGGAGATCTCGAACTGGCGGACGCCGGCGATCACGTCGACCGGGATGCCGCCGCACGCGCGGGCCGCGGCGGCGGCGAGATCCACCGGGGACCTCCGCCGGTAGCCGGGGTCGGCAAGCCGCTCGGACGCCTCCCCCACCCCGATGATCACGGGGGTCCGGTCGTCGATCACACCAGCCGTCCCAGCGCGGCGATCCGGGCCTCGCACTCCTCCGCGATCGCCCGGGTGATCTCCGCGGCCGGCCGCAGCTCGCGGAACGCGCCCACCACCTGCCCGACGAAGAACGACTCCAGGCGCAGCGCGCCCTCGTGCCCGGCCGTGGCCGCGTCGTCGATGCGCTGCCAGGCCTCGCCGGTCAGCAGCGGCTGCAACGGCAACGGCAGCGGCGCGGGACTGCCCGGCCGTTCCCACTCGTCGTGCCAGGCGCTGCGCAGCTGCCGGGCCGGTTTGCCGGTGCGGGTCGGTGACCGCAGCGTGTCCGCGCTTGTCGCGGCCAGGAACTTGGACTTGATCGCGGCGATCGCGACGTCCTCGTGGCTGGCCAGCCAGACCGAGCCGCACCACACGCCGGCCGCACCGAGCGCGAGCGCCGCGGCCATCTGCCGCCCGTCCGCGATGCCGCCAGCCGCGAGGACCGGCACGTCACCGGCGAGGTCGACGATCTCCGGGGTGAGGACCATTGTGGCGATCGTGCCGGTGTGGCCACCCGCCTCGGTGCCCTGCGCGACGAGCAGGTCGACGCCGGCGGCCAGCTGCCGGACCGCGTGCTTGCCGGCGCCGACAAGCGCCGCGACCACCACCCCGGCCGCCTTGCCGCGGGCGACCAGGTCGGGTGGCGGGGTGCCGAGCGCGTTCGCGATCAGCGAGATGCGGTGCGTGAACGCCACGTCGAGCAGCGCGGCCACACCGGTCGGGCTGACGCCGGCGGCGAACTCATCCGCGATGTCGCGGGTGCCGGTGGCCGGGATGCCGTAGCGGTCCAGCAGCTCCGCGACGAACGCCAGGTGCTCGGCCGGGATCTGCGCGCGCAGGCTGGCGATCAGATCGTCCGGGTCACCGGCGGCGAACGTCGACGGGACGAGCAGATCCACCCCGTACGGCCGGCCCTGCACCTGCTCCTCGATCCAGGTGAGCTGCGCGTCAAGCTCGTCAGGCGCGTAGGCGGACGCGGCCAGCACACCGAACCCGCCCGCGTTCGTCACGGCGGCGACCACGGCCGGCGACCTGTTGAAGCCCACGATCGGATGCCGGACCCCGAGCAGCTCGGTGAAGGCGGTGCGCATCGACGCCATCCTCTCTGATCATGTGTCCCGCACGCATCGTGCCCCGCCGATGCCCGGATGTCACCCGAACGCGGAATCGATCTCCGCGCCGGTGAGCGACCTGGCCCGGAACGTCGTGGTGCCGGGCCCGAGCAGCTCACGCGCGGCGTCACGGGCAGCGCCGTATGCCGCCCAGGCGATCGCGCCGCCGGTGGACACCCGGCGGACCCCGAGCGCGGCCAGCTCCGGCACGCTTGGCCCGCCGCCGAGCGCGAGCACGTTTACCGGCGCGTCGACCTCGGCGATCACCCGGGAGATGTCCGCAGGGGTGTTGAGGCCGGGGGCGTAGACCACGTCCGCGCCGGCCGCCCGGTAGGCGCGCAGCCGGGCGACTGTGTCGTCCAGGTCGTCGCGCCCGTAGAGGTGGTTCTCCGCGCGGGCGGTGAGCACGATGCCGTACCGCGCACAGGCCTCGGCGGCCGTCGCGACGCGCGCGGCCGCCTCCTCAAGCGGCTCGACGGCCCCAGCCGCCGGGTCGTAGTCCTCGATGGAGATGCCGGCCGCCCCCGCGCCGGCTAGCGCGTCCACAGTGGCCACAACGTCATCGAAGCATCGCTCCGCGTCCACAGTGAGCGGCACGCCGACCGCGGCCGTGACGGCGGCGACGTGCGCGACCAACTCGTCCGGCGTGACCTCCTGGTCGTGCTTGCCGAGCGCGGCGGCCAGCCCGGAGGACGTGGTGGCGAGCGCCGGGAAGCCGAGGCTCTCCAGCAGGCGGGCGGAGCCGGTGTCCCACGGGTTCGGAAGGATGAACGTGCCGGACTCGTGCAGCGCGCGGAAGCGGTCCCGTAGATCGGTCATGCGGACACCCTTACAGATCAGGCACGTGCCTCGGTAAGTGCTTCCGCGAAGAAATCAAGGGAATCTTCAAGCGCCGGCACGTCGCCCGGATGGTTGAGGTGCCCGTGCAGCACGCCGCGGACCAGCAGCATCGCGACCGGCACACCGCTCTCGTCCAGCTGCCGGGCGAGCAGCTCACCCGACGGGCGCAGATCGTCGTACTCGCCGAGCAGGATCGCGGCCGGCGGCAGCCCGTCGAGCGCGCTGTTGCCGGGCAGCACCCCCTCGGGCAGCCCGGTGATCCGGCCGGCGTAGGAGCGGTACATGGCCTCGACTGACGCCGGTGGGTGCCGGACCGTGGGCGGCAGGCTCATCATCTCCACCCGGGTCACGTCGTCGAGCTCCGGAACCGGGAAGTGCACCACCGGATAGGCCAGCAGCAGCGCCCCCGCGTCCCCCGCACGCACGGCCGCCGCAAGCGCCAGGCTCCCTCCCGCGGACGCGCCGCCGATCGCGGCGGGCAGGTCCGGGTGCCGGCGCCGCAGCCACGTCCAGGCCGTATGCACGTCGTCGAGCGGCGCCGGATAGGGCTCCAGCCGGTAGTCGACGCTCACCACGAGCGCGCCCGCGCGCCGCGCCAGCTCCCCCGCGACCGTGTGCGCCTCAGGCATGTCCAGGTCGCCGCGGGTGAACCCGCCGCCGTGCGCCCACAGCAGCACGCGCGTGAACCCGGCCACCGGCGTGTAGACGCGTACCCGTACCCCGTCGGCTGTGGTCTGGGTGATCGAGACGGACGGGTGCACCCAGGGCGGGAGTGGAGCTGCGGGCCCGGACAGGTGCCTGGTGTAGTACGCATCGAGCGGCATGACACCCATCTAACCCGTGTCCATCGATCGGTGGACAGACGATTCCGTCCCCCGGTCGTCCCGCGCGCCGGAGAAAGCTCGAAGAATCGACGGCATGGCAGTCATCGAGGTGCAGGGACTGAAGAAACGGTACGGGCGGCACACCGCCGTCGACGGCATAGCGCTCACGGTCGAGCGCGGCGAGGTGTTCGGCCTGCTCGGCCCGAACGGCGCGGGCAAGACCACCACCGTCGAGATCCTGGAGGGCTACCGGCCGCGCGACGGCGGCGACGTGCGCGTGCTCGGCGAGGATCCGACCACGGCGGGGCGGCGCTGGCGGTCGCGGCTGGGGATCGTGCCGCAGGGCGCGCAGGACGGCGCGGAGCTGACCGTGCGGGAGATGGTCCGGCACGTGGCCGGCTTCTACCCGGCCCCGCGCGACCCGGAGTCGGTGATCGATCGGTGCGGCCTGACCGACAAGGCCGGCGCCCGGCTGCGCACCCTCTCCGGCGGGACGCGGCGGCGGGTGGACGTGGCGTGCGGCATCGTCGGCGACCCGGAGCTGCTGTTCCTGGACGAGCCGACGACAGGTTTCGACCCGGAGGCGCGGCGCGCGTTCTGGTCGCTGATCAAGGATCTGGCCGCGGACGGCACCACGATCCTGCTGACCAGCCACTACCTGGACGAGGTGGAGGCGCTGGCCACCCGGCTGGCCGTGCTGTCCGGCGGCCGGGTGGTGGCGGAGGGCACGCCGGGCGACATCGGCGGCCGGACCGCGGACTCGATCGTCAGCTGGCGGGACGACACCGGCCCGCACCGGGTGGTGACGCCGGAGCCGCTGCCGCTGCTTGCCACGCTTGTGGACAGGACCACGGCCGTGACCGACCTGCGGGTGCAGCCCCGCAGCCTGGAGGACGTCTACCTGGAACTGATCGGAGAGGCCGCATGACCGCCACGACTGTAACCGGGGTCGCGAGCCGGCCCCTGCCGTCCACGCTGCGGATCGGCCTGTCCCGCGGCGGCGCCGAGATCCGCCAGTTCTTCCGCGAGCGGTCCGCAGTGGTGTTCACCTTCGCGCTGCCCACGGCGATCCTGATCCTGCTCGGATTCATCTTCGACGCGCCGCTCGACGACGTGCCGGGCACCCGGCTGAGCCAGGTGTTCGCGGCCGGGATGATCGCCTACGGCATCCTGGCGACCGCGTTCATCAGCGTCGGCATCGGGATCGCGGGTGACCGGGAGGACGGCACGCTCAAGCGGCTGCGCGGCACGCCGGCCAGCGCCACGGCGTACCTCATCGGCAAGATCGTGCTGGTGGCCGTGACCACCGCCGCGGAGGTCGTGATGATGCTCGCGGCCGGGGTGCTGCTGTTCGACCTGCAACTGCCGAGCGACGTCGGGCGCTGGGTGACGTTCGCCTGGTTGATGGCGCTGTCGGTGGTGGCGTGCACGCTGCTCGGGATCGCGGCGAGCACGCTTGCCGGCTCCGCGCGCAGCGCCCCGGCCGTGATGAACCTGCCGGTGCTGGCGCTCCAGTTCACCTCCGGGATCTTCGTGCAGGTCTCGATGCTTCCGGATGCGATGCTGACCGTGGCGTCGTTGTTCCCGGTGAAGTGGATGGGCCAGGGCTTCCGGTCGGTGTTCCTGCCGGATCAGCTGGCCGCGCAGGAGGTGGCGGGTTCGTGGGAGCACGGCAGGATCGCGCTGGTGCTCGGCGCGTGGTGTCTGCTCGGCCTGGTGCTGTGCCTGGCGACGTTCCGCTGGACGGACCGGCGCACCCGGTGAGATGGCTGTGGCCGTGGGACGCGTTCCTCACCCTCGCACTGGCCGTGGTGATCGTGATGGTCGCCCGGCACGAGGACGCGTCCCCGGCCGCCCGCACGGTCGCGGTGACCGCGCTCGCGCTTGCCGCGGCCGCGTGGCTGGTCTGGGGTCACCGGATCGCGCGGCGCGAGGGCGAGTACCCGGTCGACGGGAACGCCTGGTTCGGGCTGGTGCTGGTAGCGCTGTTCACGGTCGCGGTGCTCGCGGACGAGATGAGCACGTTCGCACTGTTCGGCCTCTGCCCGATGCCGTTCCTGTGCCTGCCGAACCGCCCGGCGCTGCTCACCGCGGCCGCGCTGAACCTGACGCCGCTCCCGCTCGACCTGCTGCACGGCGCCGGCATCGAGGAGCTGCGGATCGACACCGGCATCGCGCTCATCGGCCTGGCGTTCTCCGCACTGATCGGCAACACCACCGACCGGATATCGCGGCAGAGCTGGGAACGCGCGCAGCTGATCGAGGAGCTGGAGGCGAGCCGGGCCCGGGTCGCGGCGCTGTCCCACGACGCGGGTGTGGCGGCGGAGCGCTCCCGCCTGGCCGCGGAGATCCACGACACGCTTGCGCAGGGCTTCACGAGCATCGTCACGCTCGCCCAGGCCATCGAGTCGGAACTGGACACCGACCGGGCCGCGGCCGACCGGCATCTGGCGCTGGTGCTGAGCACCGCGCGGGAGAACCTGGCCGAGGCGCGTGCCATGGTGACCGTGCTGGCCCCGGCGGACCTGCACGGGCGCACGCTCGCGGAGGTGCTGTCCCGGCTGGCCGCGGCGCACGACGCGACCTGCACGGTGGAGGCGGGCGACTTCCCGACCGCGGTCGAGGTGGTGATCGTGCGGACCGTACAGGAGGCGCTGACGAACATCCGCAAACACGCGCACGCGACCACAGTCACCGTCGACCTGGTCGGCAACCACCTGACGATCAGCGACGACGGCGTCGGCTTCCACACCGGCAATCACGACACCGGGGGGTACGGGTTGCGCGGCATGCGGTCCCGGGCCGGGCAGATCGGCGCACGCCTCACCGTCACGTCCGCACCAGGGGCCGGAACAACTATCGAACTGGACGTACCCTCATGATCAGGATCTTGCTCGTCGACGACCACCCGGTGGTCCGGGACGGCCTGCGCGGCATGCTCGGCGCCGAACCCGACCTGGACGTGATCGGCGAGGCCGGCTCCGGCGCGGAGGCGGTCACCGCCGCGCGTGCACTCCACCCGGACGTGGTGCTGATGGACCTGCGCATGCCGGGCGTGGACGGCGCGACCGCGACCGGCCTGATCCTTGCCGAACTGCCGCAGACCCGGGTCGTCGTGCTCACCACCTACGACACCGACGCGGACATCCTGCGCGCGGTCGAGGCCGGCGCGTCCGGCTACCTGCTCAAGGACGCCAGCCGTGCGGACCTCACCGACGCGATCCGGGCCGCCGGGCGCGGCGAGACCGTGCTTGCCCCGACAGTGGCGGGCCGGCTGGTACGCCAGGTCCGGCAACCGCAGGCGCCGCAGCTGTCCGGCCGGGAGATCGAGGTGCTGCGGCACGTCGCACAGGGACACACGAACGCGGAGATCGGCCGCCGGCTGCACATCAGCGAGGCGACGGTGAAGACGCACCTGCTGCGCGCGTTCGCGAAGCTCGACGTGTCCGACCGCACGGCCGCGGTCACCACCGCCATGTCCCGCGGGATTCTGTAGCTCTGTTTCTGGTCGTCGCTTCGCTCCTCCGGCTCGCCGCCACTCCCGGCGATGGCAGGCGACGACAAGACGAAGAACGTGTCTTGACGCCGCCCGCCATCTCTGGTCGCCCGCGTCTCACGAGGTGGTCAGGTCCCGCCGGGCTCAGGGGAGACTTCCACGGACCCGGGTCGTCCCTTCGCTCCTCCGGCTCGCCGCCATGACCAGAGATGGCGTCTCACGAGGTGGTCAGGTCCCGCCGGGGTCAAGGGAGACTTCCACGGACCCCGGCGGAAGACTTCTGGCTAGTAGCGGACGGTGATGACGACGCGGCGGTTGAACTTCTGGCCCTTGCCGAGGCCGTTGACGCCGCCGGCGCCGACAACGGTGATCGGGGCCGTGACGCCGAGCTTCCGCAGCTGGGCGCGGACCGCGTTGGCCCGCTTGAGTGCCAGCCGCTTGTTGGCCTTCTTCGCGGCCTTGCCCTTGCTGTCGGTCTCCGTGTAGCCGGTGATCGTGATGGCCTTGGCGGTGGACAGCGCGCCCTTGAGCTCGCTAAGCGTGCGCAGTGCCTTGGGTCGCAGCTTCGCGGAGTAGTGCGGGAACGTGAAGGCCTGCAGCACCACCGTGTTGTTGGCCGGCGGTGCGACGTTGGAGATGCTCTTGGCCTTGCACGTGTCGGACAGGACCACGTAGCTGGTGTCCTCGATCTTGGCGCCGCCGGGTGCGGTGCCGGTGAGCACGAGCCGGTGCGAGCCGCCTGTCACACACGCCTTGGCGGGCATGGTGATGACCGCGTTGAACGCGCCCGCGGCGTTGGTCGTGCCGCGTGCCACCTCGATCGGCGTGGAGTTCATTGTCAGCACGTAGGGCGACTGCGGCTCCAGGCCGCCACCGCTTACCGTCGCCTTGGCACCGGTGAGCGGCGCGTCGAGCGTCAGGTTCAGGTTCAGGTTGATCCGCGGCGGGTTCGACGGGTTCACCGGCGGCGGCGTCGTGACGACCGGGCCCGGCGTGGTCGGCACCACCGACGGCGGCACCACAGACGGCGACACGGACGGCACGGTGGACGGCGTGGCGGACGCGGACGGGACGGCCGACGGCGTCACCGACGGGACTGCGGACGGAACCGAGGTCACCACCGGGTCCGGCCCGAGGAACGGCGGCACCGACGGCGACGCCTTGATCTTCTGCAGCTTGATCAACATGCTGGGCGCGCTGAGGGTGGCGTAGATGTCACCGTTCGCGGCGACCTCCACCCCCGTCGGCTGGCCGATCTCCGTCTCGAGCGCCGGTCCCGCCGTCACCTGCGAGGAGGTCAGCGCGCTGACCGGGTCGACCCGGGCGACGGCGTTGCTTCCGAACTGCGGCTTGCCGGCGATCAGGCCGCCGATCCCGATCCCGCCGACCGAGAAGTCGGTGCTCATCTCCGTGATGACGCCGGCGTAGGAAGCGGTGTACAGCGTGCTGCCGGTCGAGTTCAGCGCCAGGCCGATCGGGCCCGGGTAGAACACCTGGCCCAGCACCTCCAGGTTCGGCGAGATCTGCAGGATGCGGCTCTCCTGGGTGTCCGACACGTAGAGCGTGCCGTCACCGGCGACCGCGACGCCGTTGGGCATGGCGATCGAGATGGTCCTCGCGTCCTGCAGCGGCGACGAGGGCGTCGTCGACGTGGCCCCGCCGTCGCCCGCGACCACCTCGATGGTGGCGGGGCTGGCGGTCACGTCGAGCCGCCCGACCTGGTGCTCGGCCTGGTCGCCGAAGTAGAGGTAGTTCCCGTGCGCCACCATCTGGGTGGGCGTGTTGACCTGGTTGTTGCTCGGCGGCCCCTCGACCCCGTTCCCGGCCACCTCGGTGAGGTCCCCGTTGGAGTTGGCCCGGTAGATGTACCCGGAGTCCGCGCTGCCGATGTAGAGGTGCCCGTTCAGCCACGCCAGGCTTACCAGCCGGCCGTTGTTGACGCCGTTGCGGGCCAGTGGCGGATTACACCCGCTGGGCAGGCCCGCGAAGATGGAGAGCTGGTAGTTCGGCGTGATCTTCTCGATGACGCAGTTGTTGGTGTCCGCCACGTAGAGGTTGCCGGCCGTGTCGAACGCCATGTCGGTCGGCTCGTCCATCCGCGACTGGATCGCCGGCCCGGGCGTGGGCAGGCCGCTCCCGGCGTTGCTGCCGGCGATGATCGACAGCTGGTAGAGCGTGGCCGGCGGGATTGACACCGGCTCCGCCGCCGACGGCGCGACGATCCCGAGCACCGCCACCATCCCGGCCCCGGCCGCCGCCGTACCGGCCGCCAAGCACTGTTTCCGAGAAATCCTCATTTATCCCCCGTTGCTGGAAAAACCCCGTCAAGTCAACTTTAGGATGATTTGCCCGATTCGTAGATCAAAATCGGCAACCTCACGGGGTACGCCGGGAACTGTTCGAGCCCTCCCGCCGACCAACCCGCCGAACGATCTTCGAGAAGGAGCAGTCACATGGGTTGGACTTCGCGGATGGGTGCCGGCATGGCGCTGGCACTGGCGCTCGGCGGCCTCGCCGCCTGCGGTGACGACAGCACAGCCGCCGCGCCGGCACCGAGCGCCACCTCCGCCGCGGCCGCGGCGACCACGGCCGGGCTGACCGTGAAGGACCCGTGGATCAAGGCGGCGGACACCGGGATGACCGCGGCGTTCGGCACGCTCGTCAACGGCGGCACGGCGGACATCACAGTGGTCTCGGCCGCGGCGTCCGTGTCCCCGATGATGGAGCTGCACGAGACGACAATGGTCGGCGGCGCCATGCAGATGCAGCCCAAGCAGGGCGGCTTCACCATCCCGGCCGGCGGCGAGCACGTGCTCTCACCGGGCGGCGACCACATCATGATGATGGGCCTGACCACGCCGGTGAAGGCGGGCGACGAGATCACCGTGACGCTTACCCTGGCCGACGGCACGAGCGTGCCGTTCACCGCGGTCGGCAAGCCGTTCACCGGCGCCCAGGAGTCGTACGCGCCAGGTGCGCACGGCTCGGCCATGCCGGAGATGACCGGGATGCCGACCGGGACCCATTCGTGACGATCAGCCGACGCGGGCTGTTCACCGGGGGCGCCGCCGCGATCGGCGGCGCCGTCGCCGGTGGCGTGGCGGTGGCGGCCCTCTCCCCCGGCGACGCGCCCACGGCCGCCCCGGCCGCGCCGCCGACGCTCGTCGACTACGGCCAGGCGATCGAACCGTTCTACGGCGACCGTCAGTCCGGTGTGGAGACCGAGGCGCAGGCGCACGGCGCGTTCGTCGCGTTCACGCTGCTGCCCGGCACCGACCGGACCGCGCTGGCCCGGATGATGCGGCTGCTCAGCGACGACGCGGCCCGGCTCACCCGGGGCGAACCGCCACTCGCCGACACGGAGGCGGAACTGGCTGTGGTCCCGGCCCGGCTGACAGTCACGTTCGGCTTCGGGCCCGGCCTCTACGCGGCGGCCGGAGTCCCCTCCCCGGTCGCGGAGCTGCCCGCGTTCCCGCAGATCGACCGGCTGGAAGAGCGCTGGTCCGGCGGCGACCTACTGATCCAGATCTGCGCGGACGACCCGATCACCGTCGCGCACGCGCAGCGCATGCTGGTCAAGGACAGCCGCCCGTTCGCCACCGTCCGCTGGGTGCAGCGCGGCTTCCGGCGCAGCGCCGGCATGGAACCGGCCCGGCAGACCCAGCGCAACCTGCTCGGCCAGCTCGACGGCACCGCCAACCCGGCCGCCGCCACCCCGTCGTTCGGCACCGCGGTCTGGCGGCCGGACGGCTCCACCCAGCTTGTCGTCCGCCGGATCCGCGCCGAGCTCGAAGCGTGGGACCTGCTCGGCCGCACCGACAAGGAGAACGCGGTCGGCCGGACACTCGGCACCGGCGCACCCCTGACCGGCGTCAACGAGCTGGACGAGCCCGACTTCACGAAGCTTGACGGCACCGGCTTCCCGGTCATGCCCGACTTCGCGCACGTCACCCGCGCCCGGCAGACCGACGACCGGCTGAAGATCGTGCGCCGGCCGTACAACTACGACGATGCGCCGGCCGCGGACGGCACCGCGGACTGCGGCCTGATCTTCGCCGCGTTCCAGGCCGACATCGTGAAACAGTTCCTGCCGATCCAGCAGCGACTTGCCGAGAAAGACCTGCTCAACGAGTGGATAACGCCGATCGGGTCGGCCGTGTTCGCGGTCCCGCCCGGCGTCGCCGAGGGCGGCTGGATCGGGCAGCAGGTGCTCGCATGATCCGCCGGGTGGCCGTGGCCGCGCTCGCCGTGTGCGTGGCCGCGCTGGTCCCGGCCACGCCCGCGTTCGCCCACAACCGGCTGACGTCGTCCGCACCGGCCGAGAACGCGCGGCTGGACACCGTACCCGCGGAGGTTGTTCTGGAATTCGCTGAGGCGCTCAATCCCGCGTATACCCAGATCATCGTGTCGGATGCGGCGAAGACGCGCGTCGCGGTCTCCGAGCCGGTCGTCGACGGCGCAAAAGCCACGATCACCTTCACGGGTACGCCGGGAGATGACGTCTACACGGTCGCGTACCGGGTGGTGTCGAAGGACGGGCACCCGGTGCAGGGGGCGTATGCGTTCACCGTGGGGGCCGGCGCGCCCGTGGCGGCACAGGTGACGAGTGCGGCCGCCGCGCCGGTCGCGGAGTCGTCGCCGATCGCACCGGGCGTGCTGATCGCCGCGTTGGCCCTCGCCGTCACGGCCGTCGCTGTCGCGGCGTTCGTCCTGATCAGACGCCGCCGGCCGGTCGCCGATCCGGTCGCTGCCGATCCGGTCGACGCCGATCCTCAGGCGGCGCCGTAGCCCTCCGGCCACCAGGCGTTGCCGCCTGATCGGCTGAGCCTGAGGCCGGTCCAGCGGGCGGCGTCGCCGCACGGGCCGAGCCTCGGGTGACGCCGTGAAGCCCTGCCGGAGGCACGTGGTGACCGGGGCCGTGCGGGAGCCCCGGTCACCCCGCCGCTCAGTCCCAGGCGACGGGCATCCGCTCCGGGCCGCGCGTGGACAGGCCCGCCTTCCAGCCGATGCCCGCCTCGCCCTCGGCCAGCCGCAGCCCGCGCAACCGCCCGAACAGCGTGCCGACCGCGACCTGCAGCTCCATCCGGGCAAGCGGGGCGCCGAGGCAGTGGTGGGCGCCGTGCCCGAAGCCGATGTGGGACACGCCGTCCCGCGTCAGGTCCAGCCGTTCGGCGCCGGGGAAGACCTCCGAGTCCCGGTTCGCGGAGGGGATCGACGGCAGCACCGGCTCGCCCGCGCGCACGAGCACACCGCCCAGTTCCAGATCCTCAAGCGCGTACCGTGGGATGCCGGTTCCCAACCCGAGCGGGACGAACCGCATCAGCTCCTCCACCGCGCGCGGGATGTCGTCCATCGCGGCCAGCTGCGCCGGGTGGTGCAACAGCACATACACGAAGTTCGGGATCTGCGACGCCGTGGTCTCGTGGCCCGCGATCAGGATCGCCTGCGCCAGTGACAGCATCTCCTCCTCGGAGAGCTTGTCGTGCTCGTCCCGCGCCTCGACAAGCGCGCTGATCAGATCGTCCCGCGGCTCCGCACGCCGCTTGCGGATCAGCCCGGCCATGTAGCCGTTCATCGCCCGCGCGCAGCTCACCACCTCGTCCTGCGGGTACCGCGTGGTCGACATGAACGCGTCCGACCAGTACCGGAAGTCGCCGCGGTCCTCGTAGGGAACGCCGAGCAGCTCACAGATCACCGCGACCGGCAGCGGCAGCGCGAAGTCCGCCACCAGGTCGGACGGCGGGCCCGCCGCACGCATGCCGTCGACCAGCTCGTCCGCGAGCCGCTGCACGCGCGGCCGGAGCTGCTCGATCCGCCGCATCGTGAACGCCTTCATCACCAGGCGCCGTAGCCGGCTGTGCTCCGGCGGGTCCATCCCGAGGATGTTCCCCGGCGGCGGGATCATCGGACGTACCCGCGGCTCGTCCCGGCCGGCCCCGGCCGCCCGGCTGAACCGCGGGTCGCCGAGCACGGTCTTCACGTCCTCGTAGCGGGTCGCGAGCCAGGCCGGCTCACCGTAGGGCAGCCGGACCCTGATCATCGGCTGTGCGCGCAGGTCCGCGAGGGTCGGGTCGGGGTCTAGCCGTTCCGGGATCGCGGCAGGAAAGCTGCGCGGTTCATCCACGGTCGTCATGGCGTCCTCCATCCGTCCACTCCAGACGTACGCCGCCTGACTTACGCTGTCAACAGCACCGACACGCCATTCGATCCGGCACTCCGCAATCGATCAAACCCACCACCCCACGCCCTCAGCGGTACGCCCCGCAGCCGCAACCCGCCCGGTCACCGCCGTACCGGTAGCGCCTCGGTCGTCGGCGGCATGGTATTCAGGACGCGGCGCACCGACCGCGCCACCTCGCCGATGGGGGAACGATGATCGACTTCAGGCTCTCCCGCTGGGCGGTCCGGCCATCCGCGGTTGCTGCCCTGGCAGCGCTGGTGACCACCGTGGCCCTCACCGCCTGCGCTGCTCCCCCCGGCGAACCCCAGGCCCCGCCGTCCACAGGCGTATCCGCGGCGGCACCACGCAGCAGCACCGCCCCGGTGTTCGCCGCGAACGACTACCGGCAGCTCGGCCTGTGCACGATCGACTGCACGACGACCGGCATACTCCCGTTCGATCATCCGCAGTGGGGGCCCACCTGGCTTCTCACCTTCCAGGGCGGCGGGCCCAGCGCGACCGTGCCGCACGAGTCCGGCCTGCTCGCGGTCGGCGACGACCGCACCGTCCACTGGAGCCGGCCTGGTGGCGACTGGACGGAGATCCACCCCGCCGAGCCGGCGACCGACCGCACCGGCCACCTGTTCGTCCTCTACAACCCGGGTCGCTACGACGGCCTGCTGGTGCTGGCCCCGACTCGAGCCGGTTTCGACGACTTCGGCTCACTTCCGGACGAGGCCGAACTGCCGACCTCCCGCTTCTACAGCGTCACACCCGTGGACACGGACAACGACGGCATCATCGAGATCCGCCAGGACCTCAACACCTGCACCCCGAACTGCGCCGAAGGCACCGTCGAGACCACTGTCCTCCGCTGGACCGGCTCCGACTACCAGCCGGAGTGACCGCTGAGTGTGACAGGTGCGGCCGCGATCAGCGGGCCATACGCAGCGTGGAGGAAAGATCGCGGAGGCGGTGGCGGCCGAACCAGAGCGCCGCACCGACGACGGCGCCGACTACGGGAAGGCTTGGTACCGGGACCGGCTGGATGACAGCGTTCTCGCCGCAGGTGGCTATGCCCAGGTCGGCGGCGAGCACGCTGCGCGCCTGGCTGATCCGGAGTGCGGTCGCGCGGATGCTGGCAGGGTCGGCGGGGGCCGAGCGCGCGTTCACCACAAGCGTGGCGACGCCGGGAATGTCGAGGCCGGTGTTCGGCGCCGTAGCCGGGGAAAGGTCGCGCAGCGGCAGGCCGAGCAGCAGCACTGACGCGTTCGCGAGCGTGACCTCGGCGGCCGGAGGCTGACCGGCGGCGGCGCGGCAGGAAGCGATGATCGCGTCCGCCTTGATTGTGGCCAGGCCGGCCAGGTCGATCTGGAGGCCTCCGCCGCCGGACGCCGTACAGGAGCCGTCCGCACCGACCGAGATCCAGCCGCCGGTACCGACCAGGCCCGCACACGAGGTCGACGTGCCGTCCGGGTAGGCGACCGCCTTCTGCACCAGCGCACCGGCCGTGATCAGCGGCTGCCGGCCGAGCAGTCCGAGAGTGGGGGCGGCTCCGGAGATCTGCGTCTCCTGCTCGCCGTTGTTGTCGGCAGCGCTGACGGGGGTGGCCGCGGTGCCGCCGAGCAGGGTGAGCGTGACCGCCTGGGCCCGTGCGGTAGAGGTGTTCGCCAGGGCCGGCGCGGGCTGGACCAGCAGCACCAGCAGGCAGGCTCCCACGGCGGTAGCCGTTCCGCGCGCCGCGATGCGCTGAAGTCTCTTCACGTCGTTTTCCCTGCCCCCGAGTCGCCGGATGTCCTCGCCCTGTCGGCCGCCATCCACGCACCTCGCGCCTTTGTGACCCGCTCGCCGCCCTCCGCTCCCCGTTCGCACCCCGAGCGCACATGTAGCCGCTCGCGCCACATCCGCTCACCGCTTCCTAGGAGGCTGGGTCAGTACTCGCTCAACATCCCGTCAGTGTTCCGAAGCGCAATCTCGATGCTCAAAGCGGTGAGTGCCGCAAAAGATAGATCAACTAGCGAAGTTGATCTATCTTTTGCGGCACTCACCGCTCCCATAACGGCGGCGGCGGAAG